>NZ_PION01000004.1:0-358650 GCF_002810615.1 Klebsiella sp. G-Nf4
TACGCCTTACCCGGCCTACCGGGGCCTCTCACAGGAGCACACCGCGTAGGCCCGGTAAGCGCAGCGCCACCGGGCGATGGCATCAGGCACGGAGCCGCTTTAGTGCCGGGTGGCGGCTACGCCTTACCCGGCCTACCGGGGCCTCTCACAGGAGCACACCGCGTAGGCCCGGTAAGCGCAGCGCCACCGGGCGATGGCATCAGGCACGGAGCCGCTTTATTGCCCTTCTCCCTCTCCCCGCCGGGGAGAGGGGTTGACTCAGGCGCTGGCGCTGTCCAGTCGCGCCACTTGCTCCGCGCTCAGGCTCAGCGCCGCCGCGCGGGCAAAACTCTCCACCTGAGCCACGCTGGTGGCGCTGGCGATCGGCGCGGTCACGCCTTCGCGGCCGATCAACCACGCCAGCGCCACCTCTGCCGGTTTC
This sequence comes from Klebsiella sp. G-Nf4, assembly GCF_002810615.1. NCBI lineage: Bacteria > Pseudomonadati > Pseudomonadota > Gammaproteobacteria > Enterobacterales > Enterobacteriaceae > Klebsiella > Klebsiella sp. G-Nf4. Next base: position 422 of record NZ_PION01000004.1, read on the forward strand.
ACGCCCTGCTCGTCCGCGACCGCCACCAGGGTATCGATAATCCGCATCCCGCGTGGATTCAGATACTTACCAATCCCGCTTCCGCGCTGGCTCTGCGCCAGATCCGACGGCTGGCGGTACTTACCGGTTAAGAACCCAGAGGCCAGGCTGTAGTAGGTCACCACCCCGATATCGCGGCTGACGCAGAGATCGCACAGCGCGCCTTCAAACGCGGAGCGGTGGTAGAGGTTATATTCTGGCTGCAGCACCTGCCAGGCAGGCAAGCCGCCTTTACGCGCTACCTCCAGCGCCCCCGCCAGCTGCATCGCATCCAGGTTAGAGGCCCCCATCGCGCGGATTTTCCCGGCCTGCTGCAGGCTGTGGAAAGCCTCCAGCGTTTCCGCCACCGGGGTTAGCGGATCCGGCCAGTGGGAGAAATAGAGGTCGATATAGTCGGTATTCAGGCGGCGCAGGGAGTCGTCTACCGCCTGTTGGATCCAGGCTTTGCTGAGCCCTTTATGGCCGGGGAGGCCTAAATCGGAGCCGACTTTGGTGAAGATTTTGACCTTATCACGCATGCCGGGGCGCGCCTGCAGCCAGCGGCCGATGATGGTTTCGGATTCGCCGCCCTGGTTGCCTTCCGCCCAGCGGGAATAAACATCCGCCGTATCGATAGCGTCAAATCCGTGGTCAACAAAAGCATCAAGAAGAGCAAAACTGGTTTTTTCATCGATGGTCCAGCCAAAGACGTTGCCGCCAAAGACTAATGGGGCGATGGAAAATCCGGTTTTGCCCAAGGGACGTGTCATCATGCCGAGTACTCCTTAGCTTATATTCTGCTTCCCTCAGGTAACCGCAGGGGTCAGGAGAGGAGGTGATTGGATAATCAGAAAAGGAATCTTACGGCGGGCGCTCCACGCCCGCAGGTACACTCAGACATTATGTCCCGGAATAAACATCAAAGCTAAAATATTTGCCGGCTAATTTTTTATAGGTGCCGTCGGCAAGAATCTTCGCAATCGCGCCGTTAATTTCCTGACGCAGTGCCTCATCGTCTTTACGCAAGCCGATCGCCGCCCCGGCGCCAAACAGCGTATCGTCCTGCAGATGGCCGCCGACAAAGGCAAATTCCTTACCCTGCGGCTGCTGCAGGAAGCTGTAGTCGGCCATCATCCCGGAGAGCACCGCGCCGTCGATGCGCCCGGACTCCAGGTCACGCACCACGCTATCGGCCCCCTGGTAGGCCACAATGTTAATCCCCTGCGGCCGCCAGTGCTGGTTAACATAAGTTTCCTGCGCCGATCCCTGCTCCACGCCGATGGTTTTGCCCTTCAGCTGTTCCGGCGTATTGCCCTGCAGGGTATTTTTACGCGCCACGAGGAACACCGGCCCGTTATATAGCTTGTCGCTAAAGGCAATCTGCTCTTTGCGCTTCTCGGTCATGTACATCCCGGAAAGGATCGCGTCGAATTTACGCGCCTTCAGCGCCGGGATTATGCCGTCGAAATTGCTTTCCACCCACACGCATTTCGCCTGCAACTGCTGGCAAATGGCGTTGCCTAAATCGATATCAAACCCCGCCAGCTTGCCCTGCGGATCTTTCCATTCAAACGGCGCGAAAGTCGGGTCGACGCCGAAGCGGATCTCCTTTCCCCCTTCGGCCAGCGCCGACGTCGACGCCATTAATGCCAGCCATAGCAACAGTGATTTTTTCATTCGCGTTCTTCTCCTGAGATTAGCGACAGTGCTTTTCCACCAGGCGGGCGAACAGCGTCGCGCCGGTGGTGATAATGTCATCGTTAAAGTCGTAGCCGGGGTTGTGCACCATGCAACCGCCCTTCTCCCCTTTCTCACCGTTGCCGAGCAGGAAGTAGCTGCCCGGGCGTTCGCGCAGCATAAAGGCGAAATCCTCGCTGGCGTTCATCGGCGAGACCGACTCCAGAACCCCCTCGCGGCCAAACACCTCCAGCGCCAGCGCCCGGGCGAAATCGGTCTCTTCGGGACTGTTGGTCAATACCGGGTAGGAGTCGTAAACCTCCACGGCGCTGCTGGCGCCATAGCTTTTGGCGGTAAATTCAGCGAGCTCGTGAATACGCTTGATCAGCAGGTCGCGAATGTCCGGCTTCATCGCCCGCACGCTCAGCTCCATCACCACGCTCTCCGGAATGACGTTGGAGGCGATACCAGCCTGGAAAGTACCGACGCTGACCACTGCCGTTTCCCCCGGCGGCACGTTGCGCGCCACGATGCTCTGCAGGGCCATCACCAGCGCCGCACCGGCGACGATCGGGTCGACGGTTCGCTCCGGATGGGCGCCGTGGCCGCCGTAGCCGGTAATCGTAATTTTGACGGTGTCCGCCGAGGCCATAAAGTTGCCGGCATAGAAGCCCAGCTTGCCCACCGGCAGCCCTGGCATGTTGTGCAGACCAAAGATGCGTTCGCAGGGGAACTGCTCGAACAGGCCGTCTTTAATCATTAAATCGGCGCCGCCGATAGCCTCTTCCGCCGGCTGGAAGATCAGATGCACCGTGCCGTTAAACTGGCAGGCCGGCGAGGCGATGTATTTTGCCGCCGCCAGCAGAATGGTGGTGTGGCCGTCATGGCCGCAGGCGTGCATTTTTCCGGGTACCGTACTGGCCCAGGGCAAATCAGTAGTTTCATGGATCGGCAGCGCGTCCATATCGGCGCGCAGGCCAATAGTACGCGGCGAATCGCCTTTGCTCAGGCTACCGACGACGCCGGTTTTACCGAGGCCGCGGGTGACCTGATAGCCCCACTCCGCCAGCTTGCTGGCGACCAGTTCACTGGTATTAAACTCTTCAAGACTTAATTCCGGATTGGCATGTAAATAATGACGGATAGAAATCATTTCCGCTTCCGTCGCTTTAATTTCTGGAATTACATAATCACTCATGCCGTTCTCCGGGAAATAAATTAAGAACTTAACACGGTATCGTGGTGGAAACTTTATGCAAGCAGCATTTCTAATAGCTGGAATGAACTCATCTTATTTAATAATCCGCACATCACAGAGTAATAAATAATCAAAATAGTGAAATTTAAAAATAAACGTTTATTTTATGGAGGATTTACCGTTATTTAACCTACCATTCCCGACCATATTCAGATTTAAATAAAATAAACGTGTATGAAATTACAGACGCTTTCCCTCGCCGCCATCGTCATGCTAGCGGGCTGCAGCGCGCAGGGCGATACCGCCAGCCAGCAGCGGGCCAGCATCCAGAAGATGCGCAGCGAAACCCTCAACAAGCTTTACGCCCTGCAGCCTGAGGCCCGCAGTGATATTCAGCATGCGAAGGGGTATGCGGTGTTTGCCAATAACAGCAGCAAGATCCTGCTGTTCGGGTTTGGCAGCGGTTACGGCGTGGTGCGGAATAAGGCCACCGGGAAGGACACCTATATGAAAATGGCCCAGGGCGGCGCCGGCCTGGGGATGGGGATTAAGCAGCAGCGCACAGTGCTGGTTTTCCATGATAAAGCGGCCCTGGAGACCTTTATCCGCCAGGGATACATGGTTGGCGCCGATGCGAACGCCGCTGCAAAATATGATGACAAAGGCATCGCGCCGATCGCAGCCTCCACCAGCGGCGTGGCGTCAGATACCGCCTCCCTACCCTCGAAGGTCAACGTCTACGACCTGACCGAAAAAGGGCTGGCCGCCCAGGCAATGATCAATGGTTATAAATACTGGCCGGATGATGCGCTGAACCCGTAGCTTTCATGTCCGCACGGTCATCGTGCGGACCGTATTTGCTCGCGGCCCAACGGCGCAAACTGCTAGCCTGGTCACACTCCCTCTCTTTTCTTTTTTACTTTGTTTCCTCAGTTAACTATGTTGTTGTCACTTTCTATGGCAAACGTAACCACGAGGTCACATCATGAATCCACGTCCCAGCCGGATCGCCAGGGGGATTAGCCTGGCAATGACAGGCATTCTCGCACTCTGCGCGCCACTGGCGGTCAACGCCGCCGACAATGCCATCTCTGAGATAGCCGCCAAAGTGGTGCCCTATCAGACCACGCCCCGTGTCTTTGTCCTGACGGATATTGGTAACGAGCCCGACGATCAGATGTCGCTGACCCGCTTTTTACTCTACGCCAATGAAATGAACATTGAGGGGCTGGTGGCAACCACCTCAACCTGGCAGCGGGAGAAAGTCCATACCGATATGATTGACCTGGTGCTCGGCCATTACGGTGAGGTACAGCCTAATTTACTGAAACATGCGGCGGGCTTCCCGACGCAGAGTCAACTGGAAAAGGTTGTCGCCCCCGGACTTGCGGGTTACGGTCTGGCCGCCACGGGCAAGGGGAAGAATACCGCTGGCTCCGACCTGTTGGTTCGCGCCATCGAAAAGAGCACTGATACCCATCACCCGCTCTATATCAATCTGTGGGGCGGTGCCAATACGCTGGCACAGGCATTACAAGATCTGAGCGCAAAACATCCAGCCAGCACGGTAGCCGCTCTCACCGGCAATCTGGTGGTTTATTCGATTTCCGATCAGGATGACGCAGGTTTCTGGATCCGTGCGCACTATCCGGCAATCACCTATATCGTCGATCCCTCCAGTCAGAATGGTGAAGACTACGCTCGCGCCACCTGGACCGGCATCAGCGGCGATAAATATTATCGCAACGCGCCAGGAGCGGATTTCACCACCGTCTCCCAGCACTGGCTGGATCAAAATATCCGCAGTAAGGGGCCGATGGGTAAAGGCTATCTGCAGTATTTGTTTATTATGGAAGGCGATACGCCCGCCTTCCTTGGGCTCATCCGCAACGGTCTTAATAGCGAGCGAAATCCCGGCTGGGGAGGCTGGGGCGGGCGTTACATTGTCCGCCAGCCCCAGCATGAAACACGTCCAGTCTGGAGCAGCGGCGGCGATTTTTATCCAGGCAACCCGAATGCTGCCGATACCGTGACCGGCGTCGACGGAAAGCAGTACACGTCCAATCAGGCAACAATCTGGCGCTGGCGCGAAGCTTTTCAGCATGATTTTGCTGCCCGTATGGACTGGACTATCAAAGATTATGCTTCAGCCAACCACAATCCGCAGGTGGTGGTTAACGGCGACAGCGGGCAGGCAGCACTACTGCTGACGACCACCGTGGGGGAAACCCTGAAGCTGAGCGCCGAGGGCAGCAAAGATCCGGATGGTAACATGCTCCATTATCAATGGTTCCTCTATCCGGAAGCCGGCTCCGCCAGTTCGCAACCGGTGGCGGTAAGCGATGTTCAGGGCCGTCGCGGTGAGGATAATCTGCAGGCGCCGGCAGTGCTGGCCCTGAGTGAACAAAGGCAATCGCGCACCGAGGTCAAAGCGTTACGCCAGGGCACCGAACACCTCATCCTCGCGGTGACGGATAACGGCACGCCCGCACTGACCTCCTATCGCCGGGTGATCGTCACCGTCAACTAGTCCTGCTGGCGTCCACCACTTTTCCAGCCCGCACTCACACGGGCTGGATGATATGATGAGGCCTCGACTCATGGTCATTAAGGGCGGAATCGCGTGGACTACCGACAGCAGATCCTCAATATCTTGCACAGTGAAAACGAATCGCGGGCGGAGATGACCCGGCGTCTGGGCGTCACCAAAGCGTACATCACTAAACTGACCGCCCGACTGCTGGAAGAGGGCTTAATCGAAGAGCGGGATGTGAAGGATACGTCGTTTGGTCGCCCACAGCAGTGCCTGGCCGTCAAAGAGGGCTGTGCCTGGAGCATCAATATTATGTTGCGCCGGGGGAGCTTTCAGGCAACGCTGAACGACTATCGGACGCTGAACGCCCCGCTGGCCAGCGAGCAGTTCAGCCTGCCGGACATCATGACGCCCGACGAACTGACCCAGTTAATTGCCAAAGGTGTCCAGGCGCTATGTCTGCAGGCCTCTCTGGCAGTTGAGCGTATTAACGTGGTGAGCATTGCGCTGCAGGGCGGGATTGAGCATACCACTGGCGTAGTGCGCTACTGCCCCCTCTTCCCCGATGAAAATATTACGCTGATGGCACACATTGAGCAGCGTCTCGGCCTTCCCACCCGCATTTATAATATCGCCCACTGCACGACCTATCTGCTGGCTAAACGCTGGCCGGGCCGCTCCTGGATCGCGTTTATGCCGGGTTTTGGTAGTCTCGGTTTTGGCTATTGCACTCACGGCGTACCGGGACTGGGCGAGAACGGGTTTTACCCGGAAATTGTCCACTTGCCTTATGAGGGTGGTCTGGAGCAGGCGTTTAACGTTAACCCGGCGAATAAGGCGGCCGGCATTCAGAAAACCGCTAACGCCCTGTACTTCGCCATCTGCTGCACTGCGCCGATCCACAACATACGGCTGGTTATCGCCACTGGCGAACTCTTTGAAGATTATGGCGACGAGATTTTGCCATTGACGCAGAAGATGCTGGCCGCCAGTCCAAACCGTCATATTCGCGAGATTACCTTACACCACGACAAAACCGGGCATAACTATGGCTGGCAAGGGCTGGTCCAGCTCAGCTCAGATGCCATCACCGCGCAGCTGGCGTAAAAAAACCGGATCAGGTGTTCCCTGACCCGGCGTCGCAGAAAAGCGCATCGAGCAGCGCGTTTAGTGGCCGAGGGCGCCGCTCACCAGAATCGAGGTGATGATCCCGGTCGCCGCGGCGATCAGCACATAGTTACCGTCGATATAGGACCAGTGATGGCCTTCCGGCGGGCGCGGCAGGCCGCGGTCGCTCCAGTCGCGGACGCGATATTCATCGCCACGGAACGACGCCGGAGCCGGGTGGCCTTTACGGAAATCGTTACCGCGCCAGGCGAAATGATCCTGCTCATGACGCCCCTGATCGCGATTGTCATGACCGTCGCGATCCGGGCCACGCTGGTCATGGTCGCCCTGATGATGCGCGTCAGGTCCGCCCTGCGGCGCATGCCCATCATGGTCCTGGCCGTTCTGCCAGACCGTTGGCTGCCCCGGGCGATGGCCGTCGTTCGGGCCATCGGCAAAGGCCGGGACGCTCAGCACACACGATAAAATTACTGCCAGAGAAATCATCTTTTTCATAGTACACCTCCTGATTGAGGTCTTTTGTACCGGGAAAATGTGAAGAAAGAGTGAGTATCTGGTTAACCAGGATGATTCCTGGTATCGTCGGCTATCGGGAAAAGGTGGTGCTGATGGCGGGGCAATAAAAAAGGCCGCTCTCGCGACCTCTATTCAGACGGGTAAAAGGACTTATTCAGTCACTTTATTTTTTAACTCTTCGGCGCCGGTTTTGGTTTTATCCCAGCCCTTTTCTGCACCGGATTTGGTGGCGTTCCAGCCTTTTTCACTGGCCTCTTTGGTCTTATCCCACCCCTTCTCGGTGCCTTCTTTGGTCTTGTTCCAGGTTTTCTGCGCGCCTTCGCTCACCTGGCTGCCGACGCTGTCCTGCTTGCCTTCGGCGGCGTGTTTCGCCTTCAACTGCTGCTCTTCGCCCTCATGCTGGGCCTGGTGCAGCTTCTCTTTGGCGGTGTTGGCGTTGGCATTCGCCGCCGCGACGGTATCATCTGTTGCATGTGTTGTCGCAGCAAAAACCGGAGCTGCAACCAGAATAGCCGATAACGCAATCATTGCTTTTTTCATAATATCCTCTCTCACGTGTCGTGTTATGAGTCGCATTCAGGATGGCACAACGAACCGGGGATGACATTAGGAATTAGCCTGAAAAACGTCTTCGACCTCCAGCCATGGCAGAAAATGCTGCCGCCGCGCGCGCCCTGTCGGCGTTGGCATAATTTCCAACATGTTTGTTACATTTTATGAAATTTGCCCTTGATATACTTGCCGTTGATGTTCATTCGAGAATACTTCTCAGAATCATTATATTTATAAATTGGCAAACGGAACTCCTTTTATGGCAAGAAAATCAGTAAGATCGCTGTTGCTTACTGCGCTGATCGCGACTCCCCTTTTCAGCTATGCGACCCAATATCCCCTGACGGTCACCGACCTTGACGGCCGCCAGGTCACCCTGTCCAAAGAGCCGCAGCGTATTATTTTGCAGGATGGCCGCGACATTATGACCCTCGCCCTGCTGGACCGGGACGATCCGTTTAAACGGCTGGTGGCATGGAATAATCTGGCGAAAAAGCAGGACGTTGCCACCTGGCAGATGCTGAAAACGAGGTGGCCGCAGTCGGCCACGATCCTTGACATGGGCTTCAGCGACAAAGGGAATGTCGATCTTGAAAGCGTCATCGCCCGTCAGCCGGATCTGATGATCGCTCAGCTACGCGCCAGGCCAGCGCTGATGGAGAGTGGCGTCATCGACAAGCTCAGCGCCCTGCACGTTCCGGTGCTGTTTGTCGACTATGAGATCGACCCGGCGAAAGATACCGCCCCCAGCATCGACCTGCTGGGCAAAGTCCTTAACCGCGAGAGCCAGGCCAAAGCCTTTACCGATTACTATCGTCAGCAGCTGCAGACGATTCGCCAGAAAACCGCGGCCATCACGCCGAAGGCCAACGTCTTCGTGGAAGCGCTGGCCGGCAACAGCGACGCCTGCTGCTTTACCCACGGCCACAGCGGCTGGGGCGGGCTGGTGGAGGCGGTCGGGGCGAACAATATCGGTTCGCAGCTGCTGCCGGGCGCCTCCGGGTTCGTCTCGCTGGAGAAAATCATCAGCATGAAGCCCGACGCCTGGATCATGACTGGCTCGAAGCGCGGCAATAGCCAGGTGCTGCCCCTGGGTTATGAGGTTAAGCCGGAGGCAGTGAAGGCCCAGGCGCAGATCCTGCTGGCGCGACCTGGGGTCAGCCAGATCCCGGCGGTACAGGAAAAGCGGGCCTATGGCGTCTATCACCACTTCTATAACCACCCGTGGAATATTGTCGGCATGGAATACCTGGCGAAAGACATCTACCCGCAGGCCTTCGGCGATCTCAACCCGGATGAGACTTACCATTATATCGTGCGCCATTTCACCGACCTGCCGGACCAGCCGTTCGTCTTCTCCTGGCAGCAGAGCGAGTAATCCGGCATGCGTTTAACCTCCGACTCCGTGCTCGACGGGCTGCCCGCCGGGACCTCTGGCGTGATAGATGATTATCGCCGTATCCTGCGTCGCCGCCTGCTGCTGATGCTCCTGCTGGCGCTGTTGATTGTCGCGTCGCTGCTGCTCGATTTTATGCTCGGCCCCTCCGGTCTGCCGCTGCAGAGCCTGTGGCAGACGTTAACCGATCCGGCCAGCGCCGATCCGGGCACGCGCGCCATCGTCTGGGATATCCGTCTGCCCTATGCGGTGATGGCGATTATCGTCGGTCTGGCGCTGGGACTGGCCGGCGCCGAAATGCAGACCATCCTCAATAACCCGCTGGCCAGCCCGTTTACCCTGGGCGTCTCCTCGGCTGCGGCGTTTGGCGCCGCGCTGGCGATTGTGCTGGGTATTGGCCTGCCCGGTATTCCCGGCCAGTGGTTTATCTCGGCCAACGCCTTTATCTTCGCCCTGCTGGCGGCCCTGCTGCTGGACGGCATCACCCGCTGGACCCAGGTGGCCACCTCCGGCGTCATCCTGTTCGGCATCGCGCTGGTCTTTACCTTTAACGCCCTGGTCTCGATGCTGCAGTTCATCGCCAACGAAGACACGCTGCAGGGGCTGGTGTTCTGGACCATGGGCAGCATCGACCGCGCCTCCTGGAGCAAAGTCGCCATCCTGCTGGTCGCCCTGGCGCTGGTGATGCCCCTGTCGCTGCGCAGCGCGTGGAAGCTGACCGCCCTGCGGCTGGGCGAGGATCGGGCCATCAGCTTTGGCATTAACGTTCGCCGTCTGCGCCTGACCACGCTGCTGCGGATCAGCATTCTGTCGGCGCTTTCGGTGGCTTTTGTCGGGCCAATCGGCTTTATCGGCCTGGTGGCGCCGCATATTGCGCGGATGCTCTTCGGCGAAGACCATCGCTTTTATCTGCCCGCCAGCGCACTGATCGGCGCCCTGGTGCTCTCCCTGGCCTCCATCGCCTCGAAGAACCTGATCCCGGGGGCCATTATTCCGGTGGGGATCGTCACTTCCCTGGTCGGGGTCCCGTTCTTTTTGAGCATTATTTTACGTCATCGGGGGCAGGTATGAGCGACCAGACGTTATCCGGGCTGTCGCTGTCTCACTTCAGCGCCGGCTACCCCAGACGCAAGGTGATCGAGAACCTGACGGTTCCCCATCTGCCGCGCGGGAAAATCACCGCGCTGCTGGGGCCAAACGGCAGCGGTAAATCAACGTTAATGCGGGCGATGGCGGGTCTGGGCCCCTGCCGCGGCGAGCTGCTGCTGGAGGGGGAAAATCTGCTGACGCAGCCGTTCTCACGTCGCGCAGAGCAGGTGGTCTATCTTCCGCAGACGCTGCCCGCCGGCGTGCATCTGCATGTGCTGGAGTCGATTATCGTTGCCCAGCGCGCCGCCGGAGGACGCCACAGTCCGCAGCACCAGGAGGAGGTGATGGCGCTGCTGCGACAGCTGGGGATTGCCCACCTGGCGATGAGCTACCTCGATCAGCTTTCCGGCGGGCAAAAGCAGTTGGTGGGTCTCGCCCAGTCGCTGATCCGCCAGCCGCGCCTGCTGCTGCTCGACGAACCGCTCAGCGCCCTTGACCTCAACTACCAGTTTCACGTGATGGATCTGGTGCGCCGGGAGACCCGGCGGCGCAACATCGTAACCCTGGTGGTGGTGCACGATATCAATATTGCCCTGCGTCACGCCGACCACGTGCTGATGCTCAAGGCGGGCCATCTGCTCGGCGACGGCACCCCGGCCGCGGTCATCACCCCCGAGACTCTGGCGGCGGTCTATGGGGTCCGCGGGCGTATTGAACCCTGTTCGCAGGGGGTGCGGCAGGTGATTATTGACGGCCTGGTGGACAGCGAGGCCTGACTGCGGCGCGGGGCGGCACGTCCGCCCCGCGCCCACCGGCTTAGTGATCGAGATAGATATAGTTTTCCCAGCTCTTCATGCGGATCAGGATCTTCCGGATCAGCGACAGCTCTTTCAGGTGTTCCGAGTAGACCGCCGCCTCAAGGGTGGCCCCCTGCGGCAGAGCGTATTCGGCAAATCGCGGATCGGTCACCTTCAGCACCACCAGCGCCCGGCCGTGGGTATTGAGCGCATCCGTGGTCAGCAGTTTGCCCTGCCCCTGGAACTGGCTCTCGCCAATCGCCGGCAGCACGTCAGCCACTTCTCCGCGAAAGACGGTGCCCGGGATAGCCGGAAACATCAGCTCCGCGGGCTCGCCTTTGTGCAGACGCTGCAGGGCGTTCTGGCGAAATGCCGCGACGTACTCCCGCGAGGCGGCGCCCTCCACCGGCACAAAGGTCATCAGCGGGATCATCCCCAGCGCAGTGGACATGGTGCCCGGCCGTAAGCCGACGGTACTGACATAACCATCCTCCGGGGCGCGGACGACGGTGTTCTCCAGCTGAAACTGCGCCTTTTGCAGCTGCGCCAGCAGGGAGGCCACGGTGGTATTTTTGCCCTTCACCACCGAGTCCAGCGCATTACGCGCCTGAACCACCTTCGCCTGAGCCGAGCTAACGCTGGCTTCATCGGCTTTCCACGTCTGCAGACGGGTATCAACCATTTGATCGGAGAAGGCGCCCTGGGCATGGCCCTCCCGATAGCGGGCATACTCTCGCCGCGACTGGTCGCGCTGGGCCACCGCTCTGCTCAGCTCGGCCTGCGCCTGGCTTAACGCCGCGTTTAAGGAGAGCGCATCCTGACTGGCCGCTTTTATCTGCGCCTGCAGATCGTCCACTTTCGCCTGGAACGGCGTCGGGTCGAGGGTAAACAGCACATCGCCCTTATGCAGCATCTGGTTAGGCTTCACCGGTACGCTCTGCACCCGACCGCGCACCTGCGACACAATCGGCACGGTGCGGAACACCTGATTACCGACGTCGGTATAGGGGAAGTTGTAGTTCATCCCGAAGATCACCGCGCCAATCAGGGCAATACCGCCGAGCACCGCCGTCGGCACGGTCCACTTATTGAGCGGGATGCGAAAAACGTTAAACACCACGATGCACAGCGCGGCGTAGGTCAGCAACATTAACGTTTCCATTAGTTTGCCTCCTTCGTTTTGAGCGCATCCACCTCGCGCTGGACCTGTTCCAGCTGCTGGACTACCGTTTCCAGACGCTGATGCAGCGCCAGCTGGTCATCGGCGATGCGGCGCATCCCCCACCCGCGGTCTTCGCGCCACAGCGTCGCCCAGATCCATAACAAAGGCCACAGCGCGTGCAGGGTAAATAAGCTGACCCAACCGGCATAATGGATCGCATCCTGATGAGGATGGCGCCGCTCTTTAGCGATTTCATAAGGAATATCGTGAATAACAATGACGCCATAAAAAAGTATTAAGGCCACGGCGATCAGAATGGCCAGCGCAACATAATCCAGGGTCATAAAATAACTCCAGAGTGAAAGGTTAACTAAATAAAATAGCCAGATTCAGACGTAACGGGGCCGGGGAAAAAGCGCGCTTAGCGCTTTCCCAGGTGGTAATAGCAACGTGATGGCGTCAATCTGCCGAATCGGGTTCAGAATTTCTCAGGAATATGACGGTCGATAGAGATCAGCTTGCCTTTTTTCACCGTGATATATCCCCCCTCGCGCAGCGCGGCCAGCACCTGGTACACATAGCTGCGCGAGAGATTGGTTCGTTTAATAATAAATGCCGACAGGCTCTCATGCTGGCCACCATCAATTTCGCCGCGATATAAATAGCGCGACAGCATCGATTTAATGGTCTGAAAACTCGTCTGGCTACCGCGTTCATAGTGCGCATCAAGGGCAAATATGCCCATATAGGCCAGGATCGTGGTCAGCTCTTGCATATAGCCCGGCGACGAATGAAAGAATATTCGCTCAAAATCGCTGGCGGTTATTTTCGCCAACTGGCACTCGCCCAGGCACTGATAATAGAGCGCGACCGACGGACAATAATGTTCCAGTAATCCTAACGGCATATGCGCGATAACAATCCCGACCAGGTTCTGCTCATCGCCAAAGGCCAGCGTCATTTGCCCCTGCAGCAGAAAGTAGAGATAGCCCGGCTGCGGAATAAAGCCCTGGTCTTTGCCCAAACTCAGCGTTTCACTGCAGGCGATCACCGCCGGCAGATGCGTGGTCAGCGTCAGCTTCTGGTACCGATCGTAAATATCGCCAAAACTGGGGTTCATCGCGCTGCGCACTCCTTTACCTTTGGTCACCGCGGTGGGGCTAACCGCGACCTGTTGAACTATACCTAAGCGGGTGGGGAAGAAAAAGTCCAGATCTGGAGTGGCGAAATATTCCGCCTGGGTCACATTTTTTACCCTCGCCTCCCTGTTTCGTGACCCGATCGTTCCGCTTACCGGTGGGCTATGCTTTAATTAGCTAAACCGGTTTAATAGAGTTTAGCTAAGAGGAGTTTGTCGAATGAATGGAAAAATCTGGGTACTCGGCGATGCGGTCGTCGATCTCCTGCCCGATGGAGAGGGCCGCCTGCTGCAATGCCCTGGCGGTGCGCCAGCCAACGTCGCGGTCGGCGTGGCGCGGCTCGGCGGCGACAGCGGCTTTATTGGCCGCGTCGGCGACGATCCCTTCGGCCGCTTTATGCGTCACACCCTGGCGCAGGAGAAGGTCGATGTGAATTATATGCGCCTCGACGCCGCGCAGCGCACCTCCACGGTGGTGGTCGATCTCGATCAGCACGGGGAGCGCACCTTTACCTTTATGGTCCGTCCGAGCGCCGATCTGTTTCTTCAGCCCGAGGATCTCCCGCCGTTTGCCGCCGGCCAGTGGCTGCACGTCTGCTCCATCGCCCTCAGCGCGGAGCCAAGCCGCAGCACGGCATTCGCGGCAATGGAGGCGATAAAACGCGCCGGGGGCTATGTCAGCTTCGACCCCAATATCCGCAGCGACCTGTGGCAGGATCCGCAGGACCTGCGTGACTGTCTCGACCGGGCGCTGGCCCTCGCCGACGCCATAAAACTCTCGGAAGAGGAGCTGGCCTTTGTCAGCGGCAGTGACGACATCGTCAGCGGCATCGCCCGCCTCAATGCCCGCTTCCAGCCGACGCTGCTGCTGGTGACCCAGGGCAAAGCGGGGGTCCAGGCCGCCCTGCGCGGGCAGGTTAGCCACTTCCCCGCTCGCCCGGTGGTGGCCGTTGATACCACCGGCGCCGGCGATGCCTTTGTCGCCGGGCTGCTCGCCGGCCTCGCCGCCCACGGTATCCCTGACAACCTCGCCGCGCTGGCTCCCGACCTTACGCTGGCGCAAACCTGCGGCGCGCTGGCCACCACCGCCAAAGGCGCCATGACCGCCCTGCCGTTCAGGGACGATCTTCAGCAGCCGTTTTGATCCCGTTGGGCCGGCGTAACGGCCCACTTTGCTGGCGACATCACAATTCTTAAACCGGTTTAGCAATTTTTATTTTCACCGCGTTACCGACATGTTTACCATATTAACTAAACCGGTTTAGCAAAAGTTAGTACACTCACTGATTTTCACCTTTGGATGTCAACAGCATGTATAAAAAACGGAAGTTAGCCATTCTTATTGCTTTGCTAACCGGCACCGCCGCCGCCCATGGGCAGACAGACCTGAACAGCATTGAAGCGCGTCTTGCCGCTCTGGAAAAACGCCTGCAGGACGCCGAAACCCGCGCCAGCACTGCCGAAAGCCGTGCCGCCTCGGCGGAGCAGAAAGTTCAACAGTTAACCCAGCAGCAGCAGCAAACCCAGGTCACCACTCAGCAGGTGGCCAAGCGCACCACTCAGTTAGAAGAAAAAGCCGAACGGCCCGGCGGCTTTGAGTTCCACGGCTATGCTCGTTCCGGCGTGATCATGAACGACTCGGCCGCCAGCACCAAATCCGGCGCTTATATGACGCCCGCCGGGGAGACCGGCGGCGCCATTGGTCGTCTGGGTAACCAGGCCGACACCTATGTGGAAATGAACCTCGAACATAAGCAGACCCTGGACAACGGGGCAACCACCCGTTTCAAAGTGATGGTGGCCGACGGGCAGACCACCTATAACGACTGGACGGCAAGCAGCAGCGACCTGAACGTGCGCCAGGCGTTTGTCGAGCTGGGCAATCTGCCGACCTTCGAAGGACCGTTCAAAGGCTCGACCCTGTGGGCCGGGAAACGCTTTGACCGCGACAACTTCGACATCCACTGGATTGACTCGGATGTGGTGTTCCTCGCCGGGACCGGCGGCGGGATCTACGACGTGAAATGGAACGACAGCCTGCGCAGCAACTTCTCGTTATACGGCCGCAACTTTGGCGATATCGCTGACAGCAGCAACAGCGTGCAGAACTATATCGTCAGCATGAATAACTTTGTCGGCCCGGTGCAGATGATGGTCAGCGGGATGCGGGCGAAAGATAATGACGAACGCCAGGACACGAACGGCAATCTGGTGAAAGGCGATGCCGCTAACACCGGGGTCCA
Organism: Klebsiella sp. G-Nf4; assembly: GCF_002810615.1. Lineage (NCBI taxonomy): Bacteria > Pseudomonadati > Pseudomonadota > Gammaproteobacteria > Enterobacterales > Enterobacteriaceae > Klebsiella > Klebsiella sp. G-Nf4. The sequence goes on from NZ_PION01000004.1 coordinate 15,869, forward strand.
TGCTCTGCTGGGCCTGCACAATGAGAGCTTCTATGGCCTGCGCGACGGGACCAGCAAAACGGCCCTGCTGTATGGCCACGGGCTGGGCGCCGAGGTTAAAGGTATCGGCTCCGACGGTGCGCTGCGCCCGGGGGCCAATACCTGGCGCTTCGCCAGCTACGGCACGACGCCGCTGAGCGATCGCTGGTTTATTGCCCCGGCCGTGCTGGCGCAGAGCAGTAAAGATCGTTATGTCGATGGCGACAGCTATCAGTGGGCCACTCTCAACCTGCGTCTGATTCAGGAAGTGACGCAGAACTTCGCCCTCGCCTGGGAGGGCAGCTATCAGTACATGGATCTGCAGCCTGAAGGCTACAACGATCGCCACGCGGTGAACGGCAGCTTCTACAAGCTGACCTTCGCCCCAACCTTCAAGGTGGGCAGCATCGGCGACTTCTTCTCGCGTCCGGAGATCCGCTTCTATACATCGTGGATGGACTGGAGCAAAAAACTGGATAACTACGCCAACGATGATGCATTAGGCAGCAACGGGTTCAAATCGGGCGGCGAATGGTCGTTCGGTATGCAAATGGAGACCTGGTTCTGACGGTAACCCGGACGACAGGGTAAGTAACACATAAATATAAGGTTCGCGGTGCCTGCCACGGCCGGCACCGCCCACGCCATATCATCATGCATTCAGAGGGTACTATGGATTTTGATCAGATTTCCCGCTCACTGCTTCCCCTGTTGGGCGGCAAGGAAAATATCGCCAGCGCCGCGCACTGCGCCACCCGCCTGCGGCTGGTGCTGGTCGACGACGCGCTCGCCGACCAACAGGCCATTGGCAAAATCGACGGGGTGAAAGGCTGCTTTCGCAATGCCGGACAGATGCAGATCATCTTCGGTACCGGGGTGGTCAATAAAGTCTATGCCGCCTTTATCCAGGCCGCAGGCATCAGCGAATCAAGCAAATCCGAAGCCGCCGACCTGGCCGCGAAAAAGCTGAACCCGTTCCAGCGCATCGCCCGCCTGCTGTCCAACATTTTCGTACCGATCATTCCCGCCATCGTCGCCTCCGGCCTGCTGATGGGCCTGCTGGGGATGGTGAAAACCTACGGCTGGGTCGACCCGAGCAACGCTATCTATATCATGCTGGATATGTGCAGCTCGGCGGCGTTTATCATTCTGCCGATCCTGATCGGCTTTACCGCCGCCCGCGAATTTGGCGGTAACCCTTATCTGGGCGCGACCCTCGGCGGGATCCTGACCCACCCGGCGCTGACCAACGCCTGGGGCGTCGCCGCCGGCTTCCACACCATGAATTTCTTCGGTATCGAAGTGGCGATGATCGGCTACCAGGGCACCGTCTTCCCGGTGCTGCTGGCGGTGTGGTTTATGAGCATTGTCGAAAAACAGCTGCGCCGCGTTATCCCTGACGCGCTGGACCTGATCCTCACCCCGTTCCTGACGGTAATTATCTCCGGCTTTATCGCCCTGCTGCTGATCGGCCCGGCCGGTCGTGCGCTCGGCGACGGCATTTCGTTTATCCTCAGCACGCTTATCAGCCACGCCGGCTGGCTGGCGGGACTGCTGTTCGGCGGCCTCTACTCGGTGATCGTCATCACCGGTATCCATCACAGCTTCCACGCCATTGAGGCCGGACTGCTGGGCAACCCGTCGATTGGCGTCAACTTCCTGCTGCCGATCTGGGCGATGGCCAACGTCGCTCAGGGCGGTGCCTGCTTTGCGGTGTGGTTTAAAACCAAAGATGCCAAAATCAAAGCCATCTCCCTGCCGTCGGCGTTTTCGGCGATGCTGGGGATCACGGAAGCGGCAATCTTCGGGATTAACCTGCGCTTCGTGAAGCCGTTCATCGCTGCGCTGGTGGGCGGTGCTGCCGGCGGCGCCTGGGTGGTGTCGATGCACGTCTACATGACCGCGGTGGGCCTGACGGCGATCCCGGGGATGGCCATCGTGCAGGCCAGTTCGCTGCTGAACTACATTATCGGTATGGCGATCGCCTTCGCCGTGGCCTTCATGCTTTCTCTGACGCTGAAATACAAAACGGACGCTGAATAATGTCATTACCGTCACGCCTGCCTGCGATCCTGCAGGCCGTTATGCAGGGCCAGCCGCAGGCGCTGGCCGACAGCCATTATCCGCAATGGCATCTGGCGCCGGTTAGCGGACTGCTGAACGATCCCAACGGCTTTTGCCAAGTCGCCGGGCGTTACCACCTGTTTTATCAGTGGAACCCGCTCGCCTGCGACCATACCTATAAGTGCTGGGGACACTGGAGCTCTGCCGATCTGCTGCACTGGCGGCATGAACCTATCGCTCTGATGCCGGACGAAGAGTATGACCGCAACGGCTGCTACTCCGGCAGCGCGGTCGAGTTCGAGGGCACCCTGACTCTGTGCTACACCGGCAACGTGAAATTCCCCGACGGCGGGCGCACCGCCTGGCAGTGCCTGGCGACAGAGAATGCCGATGGCACCTTCCGCAAGCTGGGGCCGGTGCTGCCGCTCCCTGACGGTTACACCGGCCATGTGCGCGACCCCAAGGTGTGGCAGCAGGACGGGCGCTGGTACATGGTCCTCGGGGCGCAGGATTTGCAACAGCACGGTAAAGTGCTGCTGTTTACCGCCAGCGATCTGCGGGAGTGGCGCCTGGTGGGCGAGATCGCCGGACATGGCGTTAACGGTCTGGCGAACGGCGGCTATATGTGGGAGTGCCCGGATCTCTTTCCGCTGGCGGATACCCACCTGCTGATCTGCTGCCCGCAGGGGCTGGCCCGCGAAGCGCAGCGCTTTCTCAATACCTATCCGGCGGTGTGGATGGCAGGCCGCTTCGACGCCGAACGCGGCACCTTCGACCACGGCCCGCTGCACGAGCTGGACAGCGGGTTTGAGTTCTACGCGCCGCAGACCATGCTGGCCGAGGATGGCCGCCGTCTGCTGGTCGGCTGGATGGGCGTCCCGGACGGGGAAGAGATGCATCAACCCACCCGCGCACAGGGATGGATCCACCAGATGACCTGCGTGCGCGAGCTGGAGTGGCAGGCGGGCACCCTGTATCAGCGCCCGCTGCGCGAGCTGGCCGCTCTGCGCGAGGAAGCCCAGGGCTGGCGCGGGCAGACCCTGCCCCTCGCCCCGATGGAGCTGGCCTTTGACATCGCCCCCAACAGTACGCTGGGGCTGGACTTTGCCGGCGCCCTGCAGCTCACCGTCAACCGCGACGGCCTGCGTCTGTCGCGCCGCGGGCTGCAGACCGCCGAGATGCATCACCGCTACTGGCGCGGCGAAGCGCGGCGCCTGCGGATCTTTATCGACCGCTCCAGCGTGGAAATTTTCATCAACGATGGCGAAGGGGTGATGAGCAGCCGCTTCTTCCCGGGCTATCCGGGGCAGTTAATCTTCAGCGGTGCGACGCCGGTGGCATTCTGCCGCTGGCTGCTGCGGCCATGCATGGTAGTATAAGCGTTTTGCTTTCAGGCTCCTGAGTGGTGATGAAAACCAAACGCGTAACTATCAAAGATATCGCCGAACTGGCGGGCGTCTCAAAAGCGACCGCCAGTCTGGTGCTCAACGGCCGTGGCAAAGAGCTGCGCGTGGCGCAGGAGACGCGCGAGCGCGTGCTGGCGATCGCCCGCGAGCAGCACTATCAGCCCAGCATTCATGCGCGCTCGCTGCGCGATAACCGCAGCCATACCATTGGCCTGGTGGTACCGGAGATCACCAACTACGGGTTTGCCGTTTTCTCCCATGAGCTTGAGACGCTCTGCCGGGAAGCTGGCGTGCAGCTGCTTATCTCCTGCACCGACGAAAACCCCGGCCAGGAGAGCGTGGTGGTCAATAATATGATTGCCCGCCAGGTCGACGGGCTGATCGTCGCCTCGTGCATGCACAGCGATGCCGACTACCTGAAGCTCAGCGAACAGCTGCCGGTGGTGCTGTTTGACCGCTCCCCCAGCGACAGCGCCCTGCCGCTGGTGATGACCGACTCGGTGACCCCAACCGCCGAGCTGATCTCCCGCATTGCGCCTCAGCATGCGGACGAGTTCTGGTTTCTCGGCGGCCAGCCGCGGCTGTCGCCGTCGCGCGACCGGCTGGCGGGATTCACGCAAGGCCTGGCTCAGGCGGGGGTCACGCTGCGCCCTGAGTGGGTGATCAACGGTAACTACCACCCCAGCTCCGGGTATGAGATGTTCGCGGCGCTCTGCGCGCGGCTGGGACGTCCGCCGAAGGCCTTATTTACCGCGGCCTGCGGACTGCTCGAAGGGGTCCTGCGCTACATGAGCCAGCATCATCTGCTGGACTCCAATATTCATCTCGCCAGCTTCGACGATCACTACCTGTATGATTCGCTTTCCCTGCGCATTGATACCGTGCAGCAGGATAATCGCCAGCTGGCCTGGCACTGCTACGATCTGCTCAGCCAGCTGATCGACGGCCAGGCGCCGGAGCCGCTCCAGCGCTACCTCCCCGCCACCCTGCAGTTTCGCCATCCCTGACGGCGCCGTCGGCAATTAGCGTTTTCGCCGGGCGCGCGCTGCCTGCCTCACCGCCAGCAGCGCACCGGCAAACAGCATGCCCAGGCCGATCGTCACCGGCCAGCGGTAAGCCATCAGTAACGAGGGCAATCCGCCGTCCGGCGCCAGCACCACCAGATTCCAGCCCGTTAGCCCCGCCTCGCCGTTCAGCGCGCGGGTTAACATCCGCTGGTGCGGGGCGAAAGGCTGGATAGTCTGGTAGTGGCTGCCGAACAGCGGCGGCTGCATCTCCCCGGGGAACTGCGCCTGCACCTGGGCCAGTACGCTGGCCGGCAGCGCATGCGACGCCGCCAGCAGATGCCCGTCGCCATTCACCAGCAGCAGTTGATAATGCCGCTGCCGGGCGAGGGTATGGAGTTCGGCGCGCATCGCCGCCAACGGCCAGGCGGCTTCCCGCTGCGGCGCCGGCGTGTTCATTCGCCGCTCAAGGCGTTGCGCCACCCACTGCGCATCCTCCTCCAGCTGGCGGGTCTGCATCTCACGGTAAACCTCTCTGGCCGGCAAATTCACGCCCCGACCGAGCGCCAGGATCGCCAGTCCGGCGATCAGCGTGACGATAATGCCTCTGCTTGCCGGTCGCCAGAGCGGCGAGGATTTGACAACGGATGGTGTATTCATACAACTCCAGAAACCGGAGGCCACGCGTGGGCCCCCTGACGAATAGACAACGGAAGTGGCAAAACTGTACAGGATGAGCCGCGTGGGCAAAACAGACAGGCCGCGCCTGGCGGGGCGTATTTTGTTTATTTCTGGACAGGACGGGCGGCAACGACATCCTTCGCCGCTGCCGCCCGTTGATAAGATTAGTGTTTTTTCCGGTTGCGACGCATGTCGATGGTCACCGCGGCGACGATAATGATGCCCTTAATAATATCCTGCACATAGGCATCGACGCCGACAAAGGTAAAACCGCTTTTGATCAGGCCAAGGATCATCGCGCCAATCAGGGTGCCGGTAATGCGCCCCACCCCGCCCATCAGGCTGCTGCCGCCGATCACCGCGGCGGCAATCGCGTCCAGCTCGTAGGACATCCCCATGCTCGACTGGCCGCTGCTGACGCGCGCCGCCAGCACCACCCCCGCCAGCCCGGAGAGCGCCCCGGCGATGGTGTAGACAATCACCAGGTACTTATTCACGTTGATGCCGGACACTTTGGCCGAGGTCATGTTGCCGCCGATGGCATACACATATTTGCCATAACGGGTATGCTTCAGCGCAATGTGAAACACGGCGGCGATCACGAAGAAGATAATCACCGGCATCGCCCCCTGGCCTATCGCCGTAAAGCTGTCGGAGAGGAAGCTGATCGGGTTGCCCTGGGTGTAATACTGCGCCAGACCGCGCGCCGAAACCATCATCCCGAGGGTGGCAATAAACGGCGGAATACCGGTCCGCGTCACCAGAAAACCGTTGGTCAGCCCGCACAGCAGGCCGACGCCGATCCCCGCGCAAATGGGGATCACCGCCGGCAGGTTGACCAGCGCCGGGAACATCGGCGACAGGCTGTCGGAAGTTTGCGCCAGGCTCGCCGCCACCACCGCCGCAAGGGCGATAACCGAGCCGGAGGAGAGGTCAATCCCGGTGGTAATGATCACCTGGGTGACGCCGACGGCGATGATGCCGATGATCGCCACCTGCAGCACAATCAGCACCAGGCGGTTGGTATTGAGCAGGAACGACTGGTCGCGAACATACCAGCCGGCAATTTCAAAAGTCAGGGCAATCACCAGCATCACCACAAAGATGCCGGTATCTTTCGGCATTTTATGCCGCAAATTAGCGAAGAAGGAGGAACCCTCGCTGGCCGGAGCCGCCGTTAATTTCATATTACTCATTCTCTGTGCCTCAATGGGATGCCAACGACAAAATGGTTTCCTGGTCGGCTTCGTCTTTTTCCAGGATGCCGGTGATACGGCCTTCATGCATCACCATAACCCGATCACTCATGCCAAGGATTTCCGGCAGCTCAGAGGAGACCATAATGACCGCCACCCCCCGATTCGCCAGTTCACTGATCAGATGATAAATCTCCGCCTTCGCCCCGACGTCGATACCGCGGGTCGGCTCATCGAGAATTAAGATTTTCGGTTGCGCTAACAGCCAGCGCGCAATCAGGACTTTTTGCTGATTCCCCCCGCTGAGGTTATTAATAATTTGATCCATCGTCGGCGTTTTAATATTGAGCCGGCGAATTTGCTCCATGCAGTCTTCGGCCATTTTCACGTGCTGGACAAAACCGCTCTTGCCGATATATTCCGGCATTTTGACGATACTCATATTTTCCAGCACCGACAGCACCAGAAACAGGCCCGACTTTTTGCGGTCTTCGGTTAATAGCGCCATCCCCTTTTCAATCGCCACGGAGGGGGAATCAATGGTCACCGGCGCCCCGTCGATCAGCACTTCGCCGCTGTCGAAGCGCTCCATACCGAACAGGCTTTCCATCACCTCGCTGCGCCCGGCGCCCACCAGCCCGGCTACACCAAGGATTTCACCGCGGCGTACAGTAAAACTGACGTCATGGAACACGCCCTGGCGCGTCAGGTTGCGCACCGTCAGCACCTCTTCGCCGATGGTGTTATTAAATTTCGGAAACAGCTGAGTTAATTCGCGGCCCACCATCTGGGTGATCAGCGACTGGCGGGTAAATTCGGTGGTGTTTTTGCTCCCCACCCAGGTGCCGTCGCGAAACACGCTGATCTCATCGGTAATGGCAAAGATCTCATCCATTTTGTGGCTGATATAGATGATCGCTTTACCCTGGGCGCGCAGGTCGCGGATGATGGTGAACAGGTGAGCCACCTCGCCTTCGGTCAGCGCCGAGGTGGGCTCATCCATGATCACGATATCCGCATTCCACGAGACCGCTTTGGCAATCTCCACCATCTGCTGGGCGGCGATGCTCAGGTCACCCACCAGCCGGTCGGCGGTTAAGCGGATATTAAGCTTGTCCAGCAGCGCCTGGGTCTGGCGGGTCAGCTGGCCGTGGTCGACAAAGCCGTACTTCATCGGCTCGCGCCCCAGCCAGATATTCTCCGCCACCGTCATATGCGGCACCAGATTGAGCTCCTGGTGGATCATCGAGATCCCCGAGCGCAGCGCATCCATGGTGTCGGTAAACTCCACCGGCTCCCCTTTCACGCGAATCGATCCTTTATCGGGGCGATAGATACCGATCAGGCACTTCATCAGCGTGGATTTGCCGGCGCCGTTCTCGCCCATCAGGGCATGCACCGTTCCCGGACGCACGCGCAATGAGACATTATCGAGCGCCTTCACGCCGGGGAAGAACTTACTGATACCTTCGGCTTCAAGTGCAAAAGCGTTCATACATCCACCTCCGTACCACGGGTTGGCCAGGACTATTTCTGATTACGGTTAGTAAATTCAGCCATGTTCTCTTTGGTGATCAGCTGATACGGCACGTCGATGATTTTTTCTACTTTCTCGCCATTCGCCAGCTTGATGGCCGCGTCTACTGCGCCTTCACCCTGGCCTTTCGCATCCTGGAAGATGGTGGCGATCATTTTGCCGCTCTTCAGCATCTGCAGCGCATCCGGAGTGCCATCCACGCCAGCGATGAGAATATGGTTCGGGTTTTTGCCCAGTGCCTGCAGGGCGCCGATCGCCATTTCATCGTTGTTGGAGGCGATGGCCTGGATATCCTCACCGCTGGTCATCCAGTTGCTGACCACGTCCACCGCGTCATTGCGGGTAAATTTCGCGGTCTGCTTCTGGACGATTTTGATGTTCGGGTATTTCGCCACCACCTCTTCCACCCCTTTGGTGCGGTCGCGGGTAGATTCATTCGCCAGGTCGCCGAGCAGGATCGCCACATTACCCTTACCGTTCATCGCTTTCGCCAGCGCTTCCATCTGCAGACGGCCAGCAAGGATAGAGTCCGACCCCACATAGGCCATCTTGTCGGTCAGCTCCGCCTGCGGGCGACGGTTCACAAACACCAGCGGGATCCCGGCTTTGGTGGCCTGATCCATGATCGGTTTCACCGCGTTGGTATCCACCGGGTTGACGATAATGGCGTCCACCCCCTGGCCGATAAAGTTTTGCACCTGCTGCAGCTGCTGGGAGACATCTCCTTTCGCGTCCTCGATCTGCGATTTAACGCCATCTTTTTTCATCTCTTTTTGCATCGAGGTCCGCAGGATCGTCAGGAAGTTATCGTCAAACAGCGCCATGGAGACGCCAATAGAGACGTCTTTTGCCATAACCACCGCAGGCAGCATGCAGGCTAACAAAGAGGCAACAATCGTTTTCTTAATATTCATAGTTGATCCTTGATTTTGTAGGTACGCCGGTGAATGAAACAAAATGAAAAATTAATTTCAGTTACGTTGCGGCAAATGTCTGCTGCGATGTCGACGGCACTGCGGTTCCTCTCGCACTCCCTCGTGATCTAAATCACAAATAACGGCTGTTTTATCATCACTTTTTTGAAACGTCAGTCCATTTACACCGCGCTCTGGATTTCAGACCATTTATTTCATTAACAAGACATTTGAAACTTTTATAAGTAAATAACTGAAATGAAAATTTTAAAACTATGCAGTAACAGAATTTTGACAGACATCTAACATTGCCGCATAAATGAGCGAAAAATGAGAGGCAGACAACGCTTTGAAGCGATCGCTTCCGGCGGGGTTGGCTTTTACCCGCCGGGGAAATCCGTGTTGTCAGAAAGGGAGGCCCCGCACGCCTTAGTCCACGTTTTCGGCGCTGTAGAGGATAAAGTCGACTTTACCGTCGGCATAGGTTTGCGGCTGGTAGCCGGACTCCAGATGGCGCAGCATCAGGTCGATCGCCAGCTGGGCATGCTGGCGGGTGTTCTGATCGAGCGTTAACGCCAGACTCCCCTTCGCCAGCTGCTGCCGGGTGGTGTTGTAACGCTCATGGGTGATCCAGCAGACGTCGCCTTCGCGGCGGTGGCGGGCCAGCGCCTCGGCAATCTGGGTATTGCCAAGCCCGGTGTTATAGATCCCAACAATATTCCGGCCGCGACACAGGGCTTGTTCCAGCAGTCGGGTGATCTGCTCCCGCCGCTCCTCACCCGCCAGCACGTCGCTGAGCTGCAGGTGGGGAAAGCGCTGGCTCAGCACCTCGCGAAACCCCTGAATGCGCAGGCGATGCGCGCTGTAATCTTGCCGGCCGCTGACCATCAGCACCTCGCCGGGCCGCGGCGTCATTCTCCCCAGCATTAACCCCGCCGTGCGGCCAGCCTGCAGCTGATTGATCCCCACGTGGCAGAGTCGGTCGGCGCCGGGCAGGTCCGTCGCCAGGGTGATCGCCGGGACGCCCGCCTCCCGGCAGCCGCGCAGCGCATCGTGCACCGCAGGATGGTCATTGCCGAAGACGATGATCCCCTGACGCTGCTGGCAGCTGCGCACAATGCGCCGGGCCAGCGTCGTCGGCTGCGACTCCGGGACAAAGGTGCGGTGCAGGGTCAAACGGCGATAGCCGAGGCTATCCGCCACGGCGGCAAAATCCTGCGCCAGCTGGGGAAAGAAGAACGAGTCATTGCTGCTGAGAAAGACCTCAACCTGCCAGGGAAAGCGGTGCTCCTCCGGCAGGATCCGCTTCAGCCCCGCCTCGCGCGCCGCCTGCAGCACTTTGCGGGTGGTCTGCGGCGATACGCCGCCGCGTTCGTTCAGCACCCGGTCAACGGTGGCCACGCCGACGCCAATCTGTCTGGCCAGCATCGCCAGTGAAATGTTTTTCATCGCCCCTCTCTTCATGATGGAAATCCATCAAAACGGCAGTGTCAGTGAGTTTAGCAAACCGATTATGGTGGCAACGTCCCCTCGCCATTCTGGAGAAAAAAATGATCTGCAAACGTTTTGCCCTGGTAGGCAGTGGTTTTATCGGTCAGGTTCATGCCGCCAGTCTTGCCCGTCATGAAGGAAGTGCGCTGACGATGGTGGCCGACGCCGCCCCGGAGCGCGCCCAGGCGCTGGCCGCCCGCTATGGCGCCCGGGCGGTGACAGTGAGCGAGGCGATCCATAGCGACGCCATCGACGCGGTGCTGATCGCCAGTTCAACCCCGTCACATGCCGAACTGCTGGAAGCCGCCGCCCGGGCGGGCAAGGCGGTCTATTGCGAAAAACCGATCGACCTCTCCCTGGCGCGCGCCCGCGAGGTGGTGGAGCGGGTGCTCCCCCTGAATGTGCCGGTGACTGTCGGCTTTAACCGGCGCTTCGACAGCAGCCATCAGCAGCTCCGCCGCCAGCTGGAGCAAGGGCTGATCGGCCGGGTCGAGCTGGTGCAGATGGTCTGCCGCGCCTCCAGCATGCCGCCGCTCGATTATCTGCGCAGCTCCGGCGGCCAGATGCGCGATCAGGCGATCCACTTCTTCGATCTCCTGCGCTTTCTCACTGGCGATGAAGTGCGCACCGTGGCGGCGATGGGCGCGGCGTTGGCCCTGCCGGACATCGCCGAATTTGGCGATGTCGACACCTCTATCCTGATGATGCAGATGCGCGGCGGCGCGCTGGCGCAGCTGGACAATACCCGCCGTACCGGCCACGGGTATGATGAACGGATCACGCTGCTGGGCGCCGAAGGCGCGCTGGAGTCCGGTAGCCAGTCGCCGGCGGGCCCTACCCTGTGGCGCGGCAATCAGCGCATTGAGCCGGGCCTGTGGCCGGACTGGTTCAGCCGGGTACAAGGATCTTATTATCAGCATCTTGACGCCTTTATTCGCACCCTGAATGGTGAAACCGTGGCCGACCTGCCCGGCTTGCTGGACGGCCTGCAGGCGCAGGCCATTGCCGAAGCGGCGGTTCAGTCCCTGCAGCGCGGCCAGTTTGTCGCCGTCGACGACTGTTGCTGAGCGGGTGTAAGGCAACCGCAATCAGGCGCTGTACCAGCCTTTATGCCGGGCGGCGGCGACGCCTTGCCCGGCCTACAGAACACAGGCATTAATACACTGTAATATCAATCGGTTGCATAGATATCGTAGGCCCGTGCAAGCGCAGCGCCGCCGGGCAAGGACAGCGGGCGCGGAGCCGCTTTTATGCCGGGCGGCGGCGACGCCTTGCCCGGCCTACAGAACACAGGCATTAATACACTGTAATATCAATCGGTTGCATAGATATCGTAGGCCCGTGCAAGCGCAGCGCCGCCGGGCAACAGACATCCGGCATCGTACGCGTCCTGGCGCCGGACAATGGCAGATACGCTCGCGCTGTCTGCAAACCAAAGCCCGGCCAACCCTTAGCGTTCTTCGTTAAACACCGCGCCCACCTGGCGCCGCACCTCATCCATCACCTGCAGATTCTGCAGCACCCGACTGAGCGGCCGCAGCGGCGAGTCCTGCAACCCCTGCCCAATGCACCAGGCAAAATGCTCCGCCTGCCAGAACAGCTGGTCGTAGCGATTGCGCGGCTCTTCCCAGCGCAGCGCCTGTCCACCCTGGCTGGCGGCGAGCGTGAAGCCGCCGGGGGCATAGAACTGGCCGTCGAGCGTCAGGGTCGCCTGGCGTCCGGCCACCACCGCCCCGCCCGGCGTGTTGCTGAATAACGTGGTGTTTAACAAGCCCTGCATCCCGTTCTGCCAGCCGAACAGCATCGACGTCTGACCGTTAAGCCCCTCCGCCGTGGCGCTGCCGCGGGCGACAATCTCCTGCGGCATGCCGCCCACCATCAGCGCAAACGAGGTTAAATAGCTGCCGAGGTCCATCATCGGCCCGCCGGCAAGGTCGGCATTGAAGATACGGTGGTCGGGGGTGAAATACTCGCCGTGATCGGCCAGCAGGGTATGCAGGTCGCCGAGCGCCCCATCCTCCAGCAACTGGCGGATCACATCATATTTCGGCGCGTAATCGCACCACATCGCCTCCAGCGCGACTCTCCCCTGCCGGGTGGCTTCCGCCTGCAGCTCACGCCCTTCGCCGAGGTTGAGCGCGAAGGGCTTCTCAATCAGCACGTGTTTACCCGCCTTCAGCGCCAGCATGCCGTCGGGAAAGTGATGGTTGTGCGGCGTTGCAATATACACCGCATCAATATCCGGGCGTGCCAGCATCTCCTCCACCTGGCCGTAAGCCTGGGGGATCCCCCATTCCGCGGCCACCCGGTCGGCCTTCGCCTGGCTGCGGGAGGCCACCGCCACCACCTGCTGCCGGCTGTAGGTTTTCAATGCATGAACAAAGCGCTCGGCGATCCAGCCAGGACCGATAATGCCCCAGCGCAGGATGGGAATGCTCTGCGCCGCCGGCCGGCGCGGGATCGGTAAGTGTGAGGGAAACATAGCGGCTCCTTAGTCTTTAACCACGTTCACCCAGCGACGGCTGGCCATCGAGGCTTCAATCGCCGACAGCACGCGCTGATTCTGCAAACCAAATTCGAAGTTGGGATAGCAGTCGTCCTCCCCGCAAATCCCCTGCACCAGGTCATGCACTTCGATCACCTTGACGTCAAAATAGCCCAGCCCGCCGCCGCCAAAATCGAAGCCGAAGAAGCCGGCATAGGCCGGGATCTGGCTCCCGGCATACAGCGTCTTAAAGCCGCGGTCGTGTTTGTCATCGTTGAAGCGATACACCTGCAGCTCGTTAAAGCGCTCCCCGTCCATATACAGCGTGCCTTCGGTGCCGGAGACCTCCCAGAACACGCCGAAGATCCGCCCGGCGGCAATGCGCGAGGCCTCAATCACTCCCGCCGCGCCGCTGTCGAAACTGACCAGGCACTGAACCTGATCGTCATTTTCCACTTCCCGCCACTCGGCATCGGCCGCGACCCGGCTGGCATACCCGGCATCGCTCTGCGGCACCGGACGCTGGCGCAGGCAGGTTTGCGCGCTGGCGGTCACTTCGCGGATCCCGCCCAGCAAAAACTGGGCGACCGACAGGGTATGGGCGCCGAGGTCGCCAAGCGCCCCGCTGCCGCCGAGGGTTTTCGAGCAGCGCCAGGACCAGGGCAGGTTCGGGTCGTTATAAAACCCCTGATCAAAGGTGCCGCGAAAGCGCACCGGTTCGCCAATATCGCCCCGGGCGATAATCTGCTTTGCCAGCAGCGCCGCCGGCGTTTTGATGTTGTTAAAGGCCACCATGGTCTTCACCCCCGCGCGCCGTGCCGCCTGCGCCATCTCCTGCGCCTGCTGCTCGTTGACCGCCAGCGGCTTCTCGCAATAGACATGTTTACCCGCCGCGATCGCCGCCATCGCCATTGTGTAGTGAAGATGGTTCGGCGAGGTGATATCCACCACATCAACCTGCGGATCGTTTACCAGCTCGCGCCAGTCGCCGTAGGCCTTTTCCGCCCCCAGTTTCGCCGCATGGCGTTTGGCCATCGCCTGATCCTGATCCGCCAGCGCGTAGAGATGCGGGCGCTTCGGCAGATCGGGATAAAACATCGCCGCGCGACGGTAAGCGTCGGCGTGTGCCTGACCCATAAAACCCGAGCCGATAAGACCGATATTTAACCGCGCGCTCATGATGCATGCTCCTCTGACGGTGAAAGGGAAGATAAATGGTGTGCCAGCCAGGCAAAGGCGCGGCTGGCGGTGGCCAACGGCGGCGCCATCGCCGGGTCCTGCTCGGCTTCGATAATCAGCCAGCCGCGGTAGTCACTGCGCCGGACGAAGTCGAGGATCGGCGCATAGTCGATGCAGCCGTCGCCTGGGATGGTAAACAGCCCGGCGCGCACCGCCTCGTTAAAGCTCAGGTTTTCACGATACAGACGCTCCAGCACCTGCGGACGCACGTCTTTCAGATGCAGATGGCGGATACGGTGGCCATATTTTTGCAGCACGCGCGGGATCTCGACCCCGGCGACAAAGGCGTGCCCGGTATCAAACGCCAGCCCGACGTTGTCATGGGTGTGAGACAGAAACCGCTCCAGCTCGTCATCATGCTCCACCAGCATCATCAGATGATGGTGATAGGCCAGCTGGAGGCCATAGTCACGCAGCAGCAGGTCGGCAAAGGTATTTAGCTTGTGGCAATACGCCGTCAGGCTGACGCGGCTTAACGGCGGCGAGAGCGAAATAGGCTCATCAAGCGGGGTTTCACCCGGCAGTTGCCCGCACTCGCCGTAAACCATCACCCTCGCGCCGAGCTGCCGGAGGAGCTGCGCGTGCTCCCGCACCGCCTCCAGCTCCGCTTCCACGCTGCGGTCGGCCAGCAAGCCGCTGTACCAGCCGGACGCCAGGCGCAGGTCAGCCGCCGCCAGCAGCGGGCCCAGCGTCTCTGCCTGGCGGGGAAATTTCCGTCCTAATTCAATGCCCTGATAGCCCGCCTCCCGCGCCTCGCGCAGGCAGGTATCCAGGGGGATATCGCCGCCTAAATCCTCCAGCACATCGTTGGTCCAGCACAGGGGGCTCACGCCCCACTGCAGATGCTCTGTCGCCATCTTGTTCTCCTTTTCACCCTGTGGTCTTGTCTGGCGTCACTATAAGCAGGCGACGACCGACGATGAAAACGGAGAAATGATGGAAATCCATCATTGCGCTGGCGATATATCCGCTATTTCAGGTAACCCTGAAAAATAAATGGAAATAATGCTTGCCGCCAGCTTATTTTGCGGATAAAAATTACTGGCTTAATAACCCGACTCAGAGGTTATCCCTTTCATTCGAAATATGATGATAGCAATATGAAAAAAACTCAACACCGCACCGGTGCGGGCTTTAGCCGCGCGCCCAGGCCTGGCCTGCTGTTATTTGCGTAAGTGAAAAATAGCCACTTTTAAAACATCAATTACTTAACATTCTCTCTGCAATAATATGACAAGCAGCGGGAAGGCTCTGTGATAAATAAGCTCAGGGTAATGATGCTTTACCAATAAATACCCCATCTCCTTCCTGCTAGTTATTTATCAGGAATGACTGCGGTTATATTTATTCTGACGCCACCGGGAGAATGCACCAATGTGTATCAACCTTTATGACAATGCGCGCCGCTATCGCGATGAGAAACAATAAGATGAATAAGACCTGGCTTTTCACCACCCTCACCCTGGCGCTGGTCGCCGCCGCGCCGGCCCACGCCATTAGCGCGAAATACCGGGAACAGCTTGAACGTTCCGGTTGCACGCAGATGACCGACGGGACCACCTGCGATATTCATAAAACCAAAGCCGAGAATGCCGCCGCCGCACAGCACGCCAGCAGCGGCTTCGGCCCCTGGGCGGGCACCTGGTATGTTTATACGGAGTATGGCGATAAAATTGATGAGATTACCGTCACCGCTAAAACGGTGAAAACCCATGGTCATCTGGTCGAGGAGGCGAAAGCCAGCCAGGGTAAACTGACCTTCCGGGTGAAAAGCTCAGCCTTTACGCTGAACGACGCCTTTAACGGCGTCTGGGCAAACGGCAGCCAGCGCGGCTCCCTGCAAAAAGTCCTGTAATAACATCGCCCTGCCGACAGGATGGGGATAATGCTGGAAGGACCTCCCGGCGCAGGCCGGGAGGGAGTGCAACGGATTACTTCTGCGGACGCATGGCCGGGAAGAGGATCACGTCGCGGATGGTATGGCTGTTGGTAAACAGCATCACCATGCGGTCGATACCGATACCCAGACCCGCGGTCGGCGGCAGGCCGTACTCGAGGGCAGTCACGTAATCTTCGTCGTAGAACATCGCTTCGTCATCGCCCGCCGCTTTGGCGTTCACCTGATCCTGGAAGCGCTGCGCCTGATCTTCGGCATCGTTCAGCTCGCTGAAACCGTTACCGATTTCGCGGCCACCGATGAAGAATTCGAAGCGGTCAGTGATTTCCGGGTTCACGTCGTTGCGGCGCGCCAGCGGGGAAACTTCCGCCGGGTATTCGGTGATGAAGGTTGGCTGAATCAGATGCGCCTCCGCCACTTCGTCAAAGATTTCGGTGACGATACGTCCCAGCCCCCAGCTTTTCTCTACCTGAATGCCGAGAGATTCCGCCAGCGCTTTCGCCGCGTCAAAGTTATCCAGATCCGCCATGTTGGTTTCCGGACGGTGTTTCTTGATCGCTTCGCGCATGGTCAGTTTTTCAAACGGCTTACCGAAATCAAACACCTGGTCGCCATACGGCACTTCGGTTTTGCCCAGCACCGTCTGCGCCAGGGTGCGGAACAACGACTCGGTCAGTTCGATCAGGTCTTTGTAGTCCGCATACGCCATATACAGTTCCATCATGGTGAACTCTGGGTTATGGCGTACCGAGATCCCTTCGTTACGGAAGTTACGGTTGATTTCAAACACGCGTTCAAAACCGCCAACCACCAGACGTTTCAGATACAGTTCCGGCGCGATGCGCAGGTACATATCCAGATCCAGCGCGTTGTGATGGGTGATGAACGGACGGGCGGACGCACCGCCAGGGATCACCTGCATCATCGGCGTTTCGACTTCCATAAAACCGCGAGCCACCATGAACTGGCGCATGGTCGCGAGGATCTGCGAGCGGATACGGAACGTATGACGCGACTCTTCGTTGGCGATCAGATCCAGATAGCGCTGGCGATAGCGAACTTCCTGATCCTGCAGGCCGTGGAATTTATCCGGCAGCGGGCGCAGGGCTTTGGTCAGCAGACGCAGCTCGGTGCAGTGGATGGAAAGTTCACCGGTTTGCGTTTTGAACAGCTTGCCGCGGGCGGCGATGATGTCGCCGAGGTCCCATTTTTTAAACTGTTCGTTGTAGACGCCTTCCGGCAGGTCATCGCGCGCCACGTACAGCTGAATGCGGCCGCCGACGTCCTGGAGGGTGACGAAGGAGGCTTTGCCCATCACGCGGCGGGTCATCATCCGGCCAGCCACTGCAACTTCAACGTTCAGGGAAGCGAGTTCATCGTTATCCTTCGCATCGAATTCAGCGTGCAATTGGTCAGAGGTATGATCGCGACGGAAGTCGTTGGGGAAGGCTACGCCCTGCTCACGCAGTGCAGCCAGTTTTTCGCGACGAGTTTTCAGTTCATTATTAAGGTCAATGGCCTCATCGGCACCTTGTGCTTGTTGTTCAGACATATGGATTCCTCATAACCTTGCTTTCAAACTAGCTTCGATATATTGAACCAGGTCACCCTTCCGCGCGGCCTGTCTCTGGAAAGACACCAGAGCACAATCTTAACGATCCTGGATTCACTCCAAGCTGATCTCACTCAGCTATGGCTTCAGTAACGGTATTTTTTATCGTTGGCCTCCGCGCATGCCAGAATATCCTCCTCCTGTTAACTAAGCTGTGCAAGGAGCGACTTCGCGCTCCGCTGTTGATGTAATACCCCCGGTCGCGCCGCGCTTACCGGGGCTACGAATCGCGGCCCGGATAAGGCGTTTACGCCACCAGCCGGGACGAGCGTCAGGCGCCGCCGCCGGTAACTTCACCGGCAGCCGCACGGCGTTTGCCCACACTACAGGCCGCGGCAAAGGCGATAACGACCATCACCGCCACGCAGCCGAGGGTCCATTCACCCATCTGCGAGAAGAAATGCTGATAGGCAGCAATCGCCGTATCGCTGATTTGCGATTCGGTGGTTTGCTGCGCCACCACCCCGGCCAGCCAGTTGGCCACCGCGCCGGTGGCCAGCATATAAATGCCGGTCAACACCCCGGTGACGCCGGGCATGTTCAGACGAGTGATTTGCGCCATCGCCACCGGGTCGATAAACAGTTCGGCAAAGCCCATCATCGCCAGCCCGGCGACCATCATGCCCATCGAGGCCTGGCCGTCAGCCGCGCCGTGGCGGGCATTGAGCGCCAGCAGCATAAAGCCGCCGCCCATCAGCAGCAGGCCGAAAGCGAATTTCAGCCAGACGCGCAGCACCGAACGCACGCTGCCTTCCGGGCGCATCAGCCACGCCAGCACCACGCCGGCCGCCATCACCGCCACCGCGTTGACCGACTGGAACAGCGCGGTCGGCACGTCCCAGTTCAGCAGGCGACGATTGACGAAGTGGTCGATAAACAGGCTAATCGAGCTCCCGCCCTGCTGCGCCAGCACCCAGAACAGCGTCCCGGCGAGCATCAGCAGGACGATCTGCCACAGCGCGCGACGATGCTCCGGGGCTTTGATCATGATCCGCGCCACCATCTGGGCGGCGAACAGGCAGACGATCGCCAGCAGATAGCCGGACCAGTTGTTTTGCAGCAGCAGCGTGAAGAACACCGGCGCCAGGCACAGCATCACCAGCAACCAGCCCCAGGTCGGCAGCACGAATTTCACCGCCCGTAGCGCCGGTTTATCCACGCCGCGGGTATGCCGGAAATGGCGGCTGCCGCTTAGGAAAATCATCAGGCCGATGAACATACCGATCCCCGCCAGGGCGAAGCCGATATGCCAGCCGTACCACTGCGCCGCCAGTCCACAGGCGATGGGCGCGGCAATCGAGCCGACGTTGCCGGCGGCGTACAGCAGCGAGAAGCCGCCGTCGCGACGCGGGTCGTCGTGAGCGTACAGTTCGCCGAGCAGGCAGCTGATATTGGATTTGAACAGGCCGTAGCCGCAGATAATGATCGCCAGCGCGACGTACAGGCTCCATACCGAGGTCGACTCGACGCCCAGCACCACGTGGCCGAGGGTCATCAACAGCGCCCCGGCAATCACCGCCGTGCGGTTGCCGAGCAGGCGGTCGGCAAGCCAGCCGCCGAGAATAGGGGTTACGTAAACTAAAGATGCGTAGGCGCTGAACAGACTGATGGCGTGGCTATCGTCAAAGCCAAGCTGGTGGGTGAGGTAAAGGATGAGTAAGGCGCGCATGCCGTAAAAGCTGAAGTACTCCCAGATCTGGATCGCTACGATGTAGTAAATCGCGCGCGGCTGTGAGGGTGTTTTCATAGGTTCTCCTTGCAGCGTGAAAAAAGGGAAGTGGCAAGCCACTTCCCTTGTAGTGCGTCTATTACTTGTTGTTCTCTTCTTTCAGCACTTTAACGGTGTAACGACCATCCGCCTGACGGTATGCCCCGTGGATATCGGTTTCGAAGCCCGGGTAGTGAGCGCCGATTTCGCACAGCATCTGCAGGAATTCCAGCACCGGGCGGCTTTCTTCGGTGATCATTTCACCCGGCATCACCAGCGGTACTCCCGGAGGATACGGCAGGATCATGTTGGCGTTGACGCGGCCGACCATCTCTTCGAGGTACACTTCTTCCGTCTGACCGTGCAGCTCTTTCTGGAACGCGGCATACGGGGTCATCACCATGGATGGCAGCACTTCGAATGCGCGGAACATCAGGTCCGGCAGGTTGTGATGCTCAACCAGTTTATGAATGTTCTGCGCCAGGTCCTGAATACGCATGTTTTCATAGAATTCAGGATCTTCGCGGTACAGCGACGGCAGCATGTTTTTCACCCGCAGGTTCAGGTCGAACGCGCGTTTGAAGTCGGTCAGCGCACGCAGCAGGCTCAGCGCTTTGGTTTTGTCGATACCGATGCTGAACAGGAACAGCAGGTTGTACGGACCGGTTTTCTCCACCACGATGCCGTGTTCGTCGAGATATTTCGCCACGATGCTTGCCGGAATACCGAAATCATCCATGGTGCCGTCTTTCTTCATCCCCGGCGTCAGCAGTGTGACTTTGATCGGGTCGAGGTACATGTGCTCGTTATCGATGTTTTTGAAACCGTGCCATGCGCTGTCAGAGCGCAGTGGCCAGCATTCAGCGCCATCGATATGCTCCGGCTGCCAGACGTCGAAGAACCAGCCGTCAGATTCGCCTTTCAGACGTTTGATCTCTTTACGGAACTTGATGGAACGTTCGATAGAGCCGTCGATCAGACGCTTACCGGCGTTACCCTTCATCATCGCCGCCGCGGTTTCGGTGGACGCCACGATCCCATAATGCGGAGAGGTGGTAGTGTGCATCATGTAGGCTTCGTTGAAGGTCTCTTCGTTAACGTCACCTTTCACGTGGATCATCGACGCCTGGGAGAATGCCGCCAGCAGTTTGTGCGTGGACTGGGTTTCGTAAATCACTTTCCCTTCGACGCGGCCGCCGCTCATCCCGCATTTGCCTTCATAGATCGGCGAGAAGTTGGTGTAAGGCACCCATGCGGAGTCAAAGTGGATGGATTTCACATCCAGGGTTTTCTTGATGAAGTCGGTGTTATACAGCAGGCCATCATAGGTCGAGTTGGTGATAACGGCGTGTACCGGCCAGGTCGCGTTCGGCGTCTCTTTCACACGCTTGGCGATAGTCGCGTGCTGGAATTCGCTCTGCGGAATACCGCCGAGGATACCGTAGGCGTTACGGGTCGGGCGGAAGTAGATCGGCGTAATGTCGCTCATCATCATCAGGTGAGTCAGCGATTTGTGGCAGTTACGGTCAATCAGCACGGTGCTGCCGGCCGGCGCGGAGTACATGCCGACGATTTTGTTAGCAGTAGAAGTACCGTTGGTCACCATGTAGCTGCGTTCAGCGTTAAAGACGCGAGCGATATATTCTTCCGCTTCTTTGTGCGGGCCGCTGTGGTCCAGCAGAGAACCCAGTTCAGAAACCGAAATGGAGATATCGGATTTCATGGTATTCGGGCCAAAGAAATCATAGAAAATGCTGCCTACCGGGCTTTTCTGGAACGCGGTACCGCCCATGTGGCCAGGGGTACAGAAGGTGTATTTACCTTCACGGACATATTTGAACAGCGCTTTGGTCAGCGGCGGCAGAATGGTGTCGATGTATTCGTCAGTGTTCTGTTTGATTTTGTTCGCGATATCTTCCGCGGCGCCCAGCGCATATTCGAAGAAGCGAACCTGCATGCGCAGATCGTTCAGGCTAACGTCCAGGGTGGAGTAGGTGTTAGCGAACGCGTACAGCGGCATGTACTCATTCATTTTGCTGATTTCTTCGCACAGTTCGAGATTGTATTTATCCCAGTCGAAGATCACGCCGCACAGACGAGAGTTGTTTTCGATAAGTTTTAATAAGTCGTCACGGTCGTTCGGGTAGACAATACGGAAGTCCAGGCGTTCGAGAGCACGATGCAGTTCACGGATGGGTTCTTCTTTGAAGTAAACACCCATGTGATTCATGATTGCAATAACGTTCATAGTCAAATCTCCAGATGTAGAAAGCCCCTCCCGTCGCGTTGTGACAGGTGATGGAAGGAGCCTCAGGAAAACGGGTTACTGATTAGTGCGCGTTAGCGGGGCTGTTGTTATCCGTTGCGTTGTTCTGCTGGCGCTGGTGCATTTTGCGACCGTAGAACATCAGGATAATCAGGCTAACGATAAAGGTGCCGGCCAGTTCGAAGGAGCTTGCGCCCATCAGCGCGATGAAGCAGAACACGCAACCCAGTACCGAACAAATCAGGCTAACGAAGTTACGGATGTTGATGCCTTCGAAACGAATCAGGTCAACACAGGAGTAGAAGTAAGGCAGCATGGTCAGCAGTACTGCGATACCGGTCAGTTCGCCGAACAGGTCGGAGGCTTTACCACCGGCGGAGTTCATCAGGGTAATCAGCACCATCAGCGCGGTCATTTTCACCGCCGCCAGCAGCAGGCCTTTTTTCGGAATACCGTTGCTATCAAGCTCACCGTACACTTTCGGGAAGTTACCGTCGTTGGCGGCACGTACACCGGCCTGGCCAACCAGCATCATCCACGAGCCCAGAGACGTCAGGCAAGCGAAGGCAGTGAAAGCGGAAACCATCGGAGCAGCCCAGCCGCCGAGAATGGTAGAGGCGCTAATCGCGAACGGCGCACCGGATGCGGCCATCTGAGAAGCAGGATACATACCGGCGATAACCTGAGTCGCGGCGATATAGACGATACCGGCCATCGCAGTACCCAGCATGGTAGCCAGCGGGACGGTACGTTTCGGGTTTTTTACCATCCCGGTACTGACGGCGGCGGATTCGACGCCAACGAAGGCCCACAGGCAGAGCAGGATACTTTTAATGACCGCGTGGCTATCGGTGGTGCTGGAGGTGTTCCAGTTCGCCTGATAGGTCGCTGCGTCAAACCAGTGCCAGCCGACAACCGCGGTCATCACCACTGGAATAAGCACCAGTACCAGACCAATAGTGGTCAGACGGCTGACCCAGGTCCCGCCGAGCATATTAACGAAAGTAAAGATCCACACGATGGCAATACAGGCAATACCTGCTGGCACCGGGTTATTTAAAATTGGGAAGAACGTAGAGAGATAAGAAACTGCGGTAATCCCGATGGCCAGGTTACCAATCCAGTTTGCATGATAATAAAGCACACCAGTCTGGAAACCGAATGCGGGAGATATTTCCCCGGCGTAGGCAATTGGACCACCCTGTTGCGGGTTCTTAGTGGCCAGTCGGGCATAAACATAAGCCAGAGACATCGCACCAATAATTGAAATTACCCAGCCCCAAATGGCAATACCACCGATGCTGGCCAGGTTCGCAGGTAATAATGCAATACCGCTCCCCATCATATTACCGGCGACGACGCCGGTACAGGCAAATAGCCCGATCTTCTTGGCAGAACTCATGGTTGTTTTTCTCCTAAGTTTATTTGGGAGGTACAGATCATGATACAGAACCATTAATTGACCCGACCAACTGCCAACAAGATTACTGATTTGTACGAGATAAGTCCTAAAGATAAAGTGAAATAACAACAAACATCAGACAAATGATATTTTGAGCTTTTTCGCTTAACATATAAACATGACAACAGGGTGTCAGAAAAAGATAAACATTGTTGTATTACATGCAGTTAGAGGTAGGATGGCGTGTTACTTAACTGTTATTTAAAGCCTCCAGAATGCTAAATATAAATAACAACCAGAGGCTTCATGAGAAACATAAATTTAACCTCACCACGCCAAAAACCTTGCGCGTGATGAGGGTTTACTTATTCTGAAGAGAGGAAATTATCGAGATACGGAACCACCCGGTTAACCGACGTCTGGAAAACGCCGTTTTCTATCCAGTACAGCGTATCTCCGCCGGGGCGTAAATTAAACGCGGTGATGTAAGAATCGGCAGCCAGCCGGTTCTCACCTTTCATCTCATAGACTTTGCCTAACAGCACATAATTCAGCCACGACATTTCTAAATCGATTGCACTGTTAATCGCGGTATTCGCTTCGTCGACTTTGCCTTTACCGAGCATATCCACCGCTTTTATTTGGTAATAAATCGCCATGTCTTTAATACCCGGCATCTCCCCTACCCGCTCAACTTCACTGTAGAGGGCGGCCAGCTGTTTATCATCCAGCGGCTGCTGCGAGTGGCGTAATACATCCACCAGCGTTTTTTCGGCATAGGCGTAAATAAAATCCGGCGCCCGCTTAATCACATCGTCCAGCAGACTGCTGGCCTTGCTTAATGAATCGACATCGCCCTTCATTAACAACTGATGCGACTGGTAGAAGTAGGTTAACGCCACGCTTTGCGACGGCTGATACTGCCTGAGCATTGCCTGCATCCGCGCTGGCCACGGCTGCGTCAGCGCATCCGACAGGCTGTTCATCAGATCGTTCTGAATGGTCAGCTGGTTGTCATTGGTCACAAAGTAGCGTTTATCCAGCATCGTCGAGCTGTCAGCGTTATCCACCAGCTGGACCGACATAAAGCATTGCTGCGCCCGGTAGTGGCGCTGATTGACGAACTCAATGGTCAGCGTTTTCCCGGAACTGCTCGGCTCATTGATGTTGTAGTCCGTTTTGTCATGCACCATAAAGGTCGAGAAGGTGTTTAGCGAGGTGGTGATCAGACTGGCCAGGCCGACCGCGTAGGAGTGCTGCGACGACCAGTTGGTGCAGGAGTTACCATTGACCAGGTGGATATCGATATCACGCGGATTGAGCAACAGGCGCGCCTTGTTAACCGGCGGCCGCGACTCTATGCTCGACAGCGCCACCAGCGCCACGCAGGTGCCCAGCGCCAGCAGAAACAGCCCCCACACCAGAGCGGTAGTGAGACGTTTGCGGGTTGACGGCGCGCTGGCGACGGCAGGCGCCGGTGCGGCGAGATCCGCAGGGGGTTCCGGCGTGTCGGGCGGCGCAGCTGCCGCCGGTGGCATGGGCATGTCAGCCGACGGTGAAGACGTCAGCGCCTCCATCTGCGGGGCGAGTTCCTCCCCCTCCTCGGTGCACCAGATCACCGGCACCGTGAGCTTATACCCCCGTTTGGGTACCGTCGCGATGTACTCAAGGCTAACGTCATCGCCGTCTTTGAGCGACTTGCGCAGTTCGGAAATACTCTGCGTGACGACGTGGCTGGTCACAACGTTACGGGTCCAGACGTTTTCGATAAGCTCGTCCCGGCTAAGCACTTCCCCCGGATGGCGAGCAAAAAAGACCAGAAGGTCGATTAAACGCGGTTCAAGGGTAAGCTGGCGCCCCTTCCTGCTGATTTGGTTTACAGAGGGGGTTACCAGCCATTCACCGACGCGAACAACAGGTTGTAGCATACAAGAAAGCCCCAGACAAAAAGGGAAAGGCGCGATGATAACACATTTGTCCTACCTATTTTTGCCAGGGGTCACTCCCTCAGGCATTAGGTCGGAATTCGCTTTTTGCGACAATGAAAAGCAATATTTCATTAACATCGTGATCATGAAATTTATATATAGCGATAAAAACGCGTTTTCGCTGGCGAGATTGCCGGTGGAAATTCCCGTCGCAGATAAAAAAATAAGCCTGGAGGCTTAACGCGCTCCAGGCTCAGTCTGTCGCGCGCCGCGATGGCACGCTTTAAAAAGGTTATTTATACACTTCCGCTGTGGCTTCGAAGTTAGGACCATGCTCGCGCGCAGCGGTAATCACGTAATATTTTCCGCCTTTCTCATCGGCCAGCTTAGAAAGCTGATCGTGCAGATCGGAAGGCGAAGAGAACTCGCCACCAGACGGCCCTACCGAGATCGGTCCGACCTTGGTCAGTTTGAAGTGTTTCACTTCTTCTTTGGTGATCAACTGCGCGGCGGACGCGCCAAATGCAACGGCGGAAAGGGCTAACGCGACTATCACTTTTTTCATCCTGCAATCTCCTTGGAATTAGCCTTCAGTCAGGCTCTTTCAGTATAGACGGCGATTTACTGAGCGTGCTACCGATGCGCTTATTTTTTGGCCGAAGCGTTCAGTAACGCGGCGGTACCCCTTCCGGACGGGTCTTAAAACGCCGGTGTAGCCACATATATTGCTCGGGCGCCATCAGGATGCACTGTTCGATGATCTGATTCATCCATGCCGCCGTGACCTCTGCACTCGCCAGCGGCGGCGTGCGCTCCGGCGTCAGGGAGATCAGCTCATACCCCATGCCGTTGGGCTTGCGCCGCGGAACAAACGGCACAATTGTCGCCCCGGACATTTTCGCCAGCATCCAGGTGCCGGTGGTGGTCGCCGCCTGCTCGACGGCAAACAGCGGCGCAAAAACGCTGCTGGCCGGACCGTAATCGTGATCTGGCGCATACCAGAGGATCTCCCCCTCCTTTAGCGCCCTGACCATCCCTTTCAGATTTTTTCGATCCAGCATGGTCTTGTTAGAGCGCAAGCGTCCCCAGGTCTGCAGCCAGTCAATCAGCGGATTGTCATTGGGCCGATAGACGCCAATGCCTGGGGTAAACATGCCATACATCCGCGCTCCCATTTCGAGGGTCAGAAAATGGATACCGATCAGTAAGATGCCCTGTTTTTGTTCGAGGAGTTCGATCACCTCGTTAACGCCGCTGGTCTCGGTCCAGCGCGCCACCCGGTGCGTCGGCCAGAACCAGGCCATGCCGGTCTCCATCAGCCCCATGCCCAGCGATTCAAAGTTTTTCACCAGCAGCGCCTCGCGGTCGGCGGCGCTCATCTCGGGAAAGCAGAGTTCGAGATTACGTCTGGCAATCCGCGCGCGGCTTTTCATCACCCGCATCGCCAGCCGCCCAAGCGCCGTCCCCAGACGGTAGATCACCGGATACGGTAATTGCACCAGCAGCCATAAAAAGCCAATTCCCAGCCATAACAGCCAGTAACGCGGGTGCAACAGCGCGCGGGAAAATTTGGGTAAATTTGACATAGTAATCCTGTTAATTCACTCAATAATAGCTGAGCAAAAACCGCGAAATAAAGTAGCGGATCCTGCATGTTATATTTTTCCAATTCGTGCGGTAATACTCAGACACAAAGCGCGTTATTATAAGCCGATTTTAGGATAATTTCAGCCCTTGCGCTTGGGGCTACTCTAGTATTAGACACATTGCGTAAAATTTCCTGATTTATGCATAAATAAATAAACCTAACCTCTACGGCGCGGCCGATTGTCGATAAAATCGCCAGTACATTTGCCTCAGCCTCTCGACCAGTACCTCGTTTACTCACGCTTTATTAGGGCGATAGCAAACGCAAACAGGCCGTTCAGCCCGGTCTGATATGGCCAGCATGCGGTTATTTGTGACTGGGGCAATGGTTAAGCATCGACATTGCGGATCCTTTTCCCAGATATGCTACGTTTACAGCGCTCATTCGACGCAAGTGCCTTTGCCGACGTCGCCGCTTTCAGAAGCCATAGTGAGAAGGAACTATGACAATGAATTATCAATTAGTGAAGCAAGTCAGAGAAAATAACCCATTAAGAAAAAGCTTCATTGACCTTGCCGTTAAGACTTTTGACCTGTCTTTTGAAGAGTGGTATCAGCAAGGTTACTGGACCGACGCCTATATCCCCTACGCCTTTGTCGAACGCAATAAAGTTATCGCTAACGCCTCGGCCAATATCATCGACCTGCGCTGGCAGGGCGAGCCCCGGCGTTATATTCAGATTGGCACCGTGATGACCGAACCGGACCACCGTAATAAGGGATTAGCCGGCCAGCTTATCCATCATATCCTGCAGGACTGGCAGCAGGAGGCGGATGCCTTCTTTTTATTCGCCAATCCCACTACGGTGGATTTTTACCCCAAATTTGGCTTCACCCGCAGCGAAGAGCATCAATATATTATGCCGGTCTCCCCGCGAGCTGGCGATTTTCGCAAACTGAATATGGACAGCGCTGACGATGTCGCCCTGCTCCGTCATTACTATGAAAAATCCAACCCGTTCTCACCGCTGCGGGTGGAGCATAACTTTGGCCTGCTGATGTTTTACTGCTCAGCCTTTATGAAGCATTTCGTCTATTACTCGGCAAAAAATGAGGCGGTGGTTATCGCCATGCAAAACGGTCCGGTGCTGATCTGCTTTGACCTCTTCTGCGAGGAGGGTAAGAGCCTGTCGACGCTGGTCAACGAACTGGCCGATGACCATGTTTACCAGGCCATCCTCGGTTTTACCCCCAATGAAGACCGGCTCGGCGAGTACGAGAAGATTGAGGGAGAAGATATCCTCTTCGTCTATGACCAGAAGGAAAACCTGTTTAAAGACAGGAAGTTGATGTTTCCTTTACTGGCGCATGCCTGACGACGCCACGCCGTCAGGCCGATCAGTGATAAGTCACCACGAAGGTCGCGCTGGCGTTCGCCTCGCCCGCAGTCACTGCGGGCTGCGTCTGGATATAGCGGGCCTGATAGGATAAACGGTAGTTCGTCTGACTGCCTTTATTCCCGGACCAGATCTGGCTCACCTGGTTTAGCGGCACCAGCGCGCCGCCGGCACTGAGGATTTGCACGCCAAGTCCGGATGCGCCTTCAGGTTGGTCATCAATTTTAATCACCTCGTTGGCAGCCATGGCGCTGTCCGCCGTCGCGTTAAACTGCATAAACACGCTGCCGACATTTTCACAGTTCGTCAGGTTGATGTTAAAAGGGACCGGGGCGGTGGTGCTGTTGAGCCCGGTAAACGCGGTTTTGTTATGCCGCCCAAGGAAGACGTTAATGTTTTTACTGTCGTCAGTAATCTTGCAGGTGGGTGATTTGACCTGAATACAGAGCCCACTGACGCTGAAGCGCATCGCCTGTACTCCGCCAAGATAAATATCGCCAAGGTAATCGTTAAGGCAATACTCGCCCGGCGGCGGTAGACCGCCGTTGTCGGCAATCCGCCAGAAATAGATGGTCGGTTTTTTATTTTCCGCCTGAAATGCGCGCTGGCCGGAAAATACCGGCGCTGAGGGCCAGGCCGTGAACAGGGGATCGAAATTAATGCCATCCTGTTCCCCCATCTGGAAGCTGTAGCCAATGCCCGGCAGGCGGTCGATGCTGTAGATATCCCCGGGTTTGCCGTCTCCCGCCGGGCCGACCCGTGAGCCGCCGATACTCTGAAACCCGCCGGGCTCGCTGCCGCTGCAGGCGATCTCCCAGCGTTCGTTATTAGTGATAATCATCCCTCCGTAGCTGTATAGCAGGGAGCCGATGGGGCGATTGCTGACGTCAAGGTTGATACTGGCCTGGCTGACGTTCACTGAATACTCGATAGTTTTGCCACTGACCATCTGGCACGCTGCCGACAGCGAGGCGCAGTATCCGCCGGCCAGCAGAAGCGGTACCCCTGATGCGATGATTTTTTTCATATTACTTCTCCTTTGTTCCCGGCCGGCAGACCTGATGCGGCGTACCGCGGCTAACCTGTTGCGCCGCGTCGCCGCGGATGGCATAGGCCAACCGGCAGCGTTGCCCGCTGCGTTCGCCCCATACTACCGAGACGCTGCCGTCGGCCTGCGGCACCCGGGCATACAGCAGCCCGCCCTGACCGACGGCGCCAACCGCCCGACCGCTCTCGTCAAACACCTCCGCGCCCAGCGGGGGCGCCGCGCCATCCGGCAGCGTGACATGGGCAAACCAGGGATAGCCGGTACGCGTGATAAATTTGACCTTCACCGCCGCACCCGAATCGGGCACCACCGTCGTGCTACTGGAGACAATCTCCACATGGTCGTTCAGACCCTGCGGATCGAGATCCAGCCAGTTATCGGTAAAGGGATCGAGGTAAGGGATGATCGTAAAACCCTGGCGGTTTATTGGCTGTCCGAGGCGGTTTGCCACCCGAGCGCCCGCCGCGCCGGGCGCTTCCACAATGGCGAAGGTTTCCCCCAGTTCGGGGGTGGCGGTCATTCCGCCCTGATGCGCCACCAGGGCGCCCGATGCCCCCAGCGAGTACTGCTGCTGGTGGCGACCGGCGCTGGCGCTGGCATTCAGGTACGCATAATCCGTACGCAGGCTACCGTTGCCCCCAACGCTGGCCTCGTGCGGGTTCTCCCGTGGCATGTCGTAGCTGGCGGTCAGGCCATAGCTAAAGGCATTTTTCTCGCCAGCGCTGCCGGTATAGCTGGACTGCAGCTGGCTGCCGTAGTTCTTATCATGGTTAAAGCGGGTGGTCAGGCTGCCCGCCTGCCCGACCGGTAGCGAAAAGGAGACACCCACCACCTGATTATTACGGTGATGAATATCCTGACTCTGCTGGGCGTACAGGTAGTAATTGAGCTGACCATAGCGGTTGGCGTACCCCAGCTGATATGAGCGCCAGCGGTGGTGGCGGACATCCTCACTCCAGATTCCGTTAAACGACAGGCTGCCGCTGCCGGCCTGCTGAGACAACGTCGCGCTGTAGCGGGTCATCTCCCGCCAGTCGTTGGGGTAACGGTCGTGCTCCCGGACGGCGTCGCGAATGGAACGATAGTTGCCGTCGTTGCTGTGGCTCATCGAGACCAGCATCCGCGTATCGGACGCGAAGGATTTTGATGCGGATACCCGCCAGCGATACCCCTCCTGCCAGCCGCGTTCCCTGCCCTTCGCCGCAGAACGGGAAAGATCGACCGCCAGCGCCCCCCAGTAGGTATTGAAGGCGCTGCCGACCAGCGTCGAGTAATAATCCGTCGTCGCGTTGGCGCCGGTATAGCCACTGACATAGTCATTGAAGCCGTACTGCAGCGTGGCTTCGCCAAATCCTGGCCGCCCGGCGATCCCATCCTCATCCAGATAGCCCAGCGACAGGTCATAGTAGACCGCTCCTGCCCGCACCAGGCCAGGCAGCGCGGCGTACGGCACGGTAAAGGTCTCCTGACTGCCGTCCGCCTCATGGATCGTTACCTGTAAATCGCCGCCGGCGTTGGTGGGATAGAGATCGTCAAAGGTGAATTTGCCCGGCGGAACCGTTGCCTCGTACAACAGGGCGCCGTTCTGGGTGACCGTCACGCGGGCATTGGTGCGCGCCACGCCGCTAACCGACGGTGCAAAGCCGCGGCGGGAGCCCGGCAGCATGCGCACATCGGTGGCCAGCCTGCCGCCGATAAAACTGACGCTGTCAAAGAAGGTTCCTTCGGTCCATCCCTGACCCAGCCGTAACGTGGACGCCCAGTTCACTACACTTCTCTCAGCCCAGGTGGCAATGCTATCCCAGTGTGTATTCCCCTCCTGCGCCTGGTAGCTAGACTGGTGATGTAACCGCCAGCCAAAGGCGCGCAGGCTGGCATCCAGCCCGAGATAATGATGGCTGCTGCTATCCCCGTCGACGATGCTCTGATAGCTGTTGGCCTGATAGCGCAGCACTGCGGCGGGCACGCCGCTATCCACCTTCTTCAGGTTCACCGCCCCCCGATAATGGGGTTGCAGTAGCGCCTGGGGCATATTCACCCGCAGGACGTTTTCCCCGCTGTCATACTCCCAGCCGATCGCCTTATTGATCTGCGAGAAGCGCAGGCAGGTGGCCGCCGCCGGCCACTGGGCGTCCTTCAGCTGCAGGGCGTCGAACAGCGAGGGCGAGATGCAGGGCTCAAGCTGGCCATCGTGTTCCTGGATAACAAACGTTTCTTCCGCCAGGTCCCGGCCATTCACGGAGAGCGTGCTGCGATACTGTCCGGCGTGCAGCGGATTACCGTATTGATATTTCTGGAGATCAACCTGCGCGGCGCCGTGCAAATGGGCGCGGTTAAAACTAAACGCCTCCGCCGCCCATGCCTCTTGCCAGGGGAGGAACAGCATTAACCCAAACTTGATCTCCCTGAGTTTCATAATAATGTCCTTACTGAGGATAATTATGATTCACTACCGCGCCGTAATCATTGATGGTGGTGAAGCTGAATCTCGCTGGCAGCGTGCGCAGCGCGACCCCTTTAGGCGCGATCTCCAGCGAGGAAAAAGGGGCGACCATGCCAGCGGACTGTTTTTGTCCGTTAAGGGTGATGCTGTCGATGGTGATATAGCGCGCTGAGGCATTGCTCACCCGCAGCCCATTGCCCGTGGGAGCCAACGCCCAGCGCAGGGCATTCTCCGGCGCCATTTTTTCCGCCGCCACGCCTGCCGGACGGTAAAACAGCTTGATACGCGACCGTATCGCGAGCTGCAGATAATTGATTGCCGTGCCGTTTTTCGGCTCTGGCGGAATGTCCAGCAGATTGAACCAGAACAGCGATTCCCGATCCTGCGGCAGGCGACTGCCATTGAACACCAGGCGCCAGCTCTGACCTTTTCCCGGCTCGATACGCACAATCGGCGGCAGCACAATAAACGGCGCCGCATCTTTTTCCGGTTGATTTTGCACGCGGCCATCGTCGACCCAGACCTGCGTCAGAGAGGGGGTCTCCCCCATATTGGTGGCCCGGATGGCGATCTCTTTTTTATCGCCGGGAAAAATAATCCGTGTGCCGTCAATAACCATGCTGGCGTCCGCCGAGGGTAAAATGCTGGACAGCAGCCATGCCAGAACCATACGCCGCATATTCACCTCCTCCTTGCCGGGTGGATAAACGGCCCCTGAGCGGGGCCGTGGACAGGGTTTATGGATAAACCACCGTAAAGTTGACGTAGGTGGCGACTTTTCCAGCCGAAGCGGCGTCGGTCGCATAGTAGCGGGCATAGAAAGGCAGCGAGGCGGAACCATCCTGCTCAGCCACCGCCACTGGGATCACGTCCGGGCGAGCAATGGTGCCGTCTGCAGCGACCACCGGGGTCTCCGCGAGGTTAATCGGCGTAAACCGGGTGTTCAGCAGTTCCACATCGACGTTTTCTGCTTCCGTGCCGTCAGACAGGGTATTTTTTAGTCGGCCCTCCGTGGAAACGTATTGATCTTTCTCGAAGTACACCGAGACATCAGCCCCTGGGGTGCAGCTCGTCAGATCGATGGTGAAGGGAACCACGCCCGCCGTCTCACCCGCGCTGCTGAGCGCCGAACGCTGGACCGTCGGCAGGGTCACTGTCTTGTCTTTATTCACTACCGTACAAGTATTTTCGATGACTTCACCATTAAAGGTGACTTTGCCATCAGCAGCCTGCGCCGCTACCGGAGAAAGCATCATCATCACCACGAAAGATGCCATTCCATTGCTGTATTTTTTCATATTCACTCCTCATCACCACGCTTATGGAGAATCGTTCAGGAAATACCCTGGCGTACTTTATACGTACAATTTATTAATGCTCAGTCCATTGGATTAGCCTGTTATCTTTTAATCCCTTCCCTGCACTGACATCCTACTCACTTCATTGTTTATTATTCAAATTCGCTACCAGGACCATTCCTTCTTTTTATAGAAAAATCTTAACGCCACTCTGAAAAAGAAATAAAAGAAACCCACATTAAAAACATAACTCCTTGTAAATAAATAATAATTTTTATTTTTTATTTTCTAAAAGACATTCGAAAAATGCGATCTAAATATCTCACCCTCATTATTAACCTCCTCCTCCCACGTTCTCCCCCCTGGATTCAAAGCGCAGGGAGTATGTTATTTAAGACGGGTATTCTCTACAGTAAATTGTCGAATCAGGCAGGACAGCATGCACAGCGTATTTATGCCAGGAGGTCATTATGTTGATCTGCATTGCGGATTCAGAATATTTTAATATTGCGCTGAAGGCGTATATTAATGAACCAAACAGCAAGCCTCTGGATATTAAAGAAATGCTCTGTTACCCGTTTAGCGGACAGAGTGAGATGTTCTATACTTTTTTTGCGACCGATGCTGGAGCCCGGTTAAGCACTATCCTTATTGATTACAGCAGCGCTAACATCGAAGTACTGCAGGTCGCGCTCAGTTTAAAATCGTTTAATCCCCTGATCCGGATCTTTATTTTTGCCAAATCAGGCTACCCGTTGAGCGAGCTCGAAAGCAGCCTCGCCATTGTGCTCGGCGCAGAGTTCATCACCAGTTTTGCCGGACTCAGTACGGCCCTTGCCCGCGGTCCGCGCTGGACGTCGCCCCCCGCCGACAAGCTCTATATCGCCATACCTGACAGCTATAACCTGACCCGTAAGGAAACTTTTTTAATCAGCCTGCTGATGGGGGGAATGCCGTTGTGTCACGTGGCCAGCACCATGCAGCTCACGATCAAACGGGTCTACTACTACCGTTCACGCGTCCTTAGCAAGCTGGCGGTGAAAAATAACGTGGAACTGATGAACAAAGTTCAGGGGATGGTGTTGCGCCACTACCGACAGGAGACAGGCCATGAAATCGTATCTCTACGCTAAAAATCGCCTCATGTTGATTATCCTGAGCTGGCTAAGTGCAGACGAGGCGTTACCATCTCGTCACGATTTCCAGCAGACTGAAGCCATCCTCAGCACCCTGCATATACCGTATGTGCTGAAGCCTGACCTTGATCAACTGAGAGCTACGCTACAGCCATTACTCGCCACGCCCGGGCCGCAGGCCTGTGAGGTAGGCGCTTTTCTCAGCGCCCTGTTGGCGCTGTATACCCGGTTAACCGAATATACCGCCGTCGAGCACTATCTGCTCTCCCGGCATCTCTAAGTAGCAACCCGCCTGGGCAGGAAGACGCAGCGCGCCTCCTGCCCGTAAGGCATTACCTTGGGCCAGCAGGCTGCTCGTCGCGTCGGGAGACGTAATCCCGATAGCCCTCGCCAACGTAAATCTGCCGTGGGCGGTAGATGGTCAGCGGCGCCTGGTGCATCTCATTCCAGTGCGCTACCCAGCCGACCGTCCGACCGACCGCGGTGACCACCGCAAACATCGACGAAGGCAGATTCATCGCCTTGAGGATCACCGCGGTATAGAAATCCACGCTCGGCGACAGGCCATTTTCCACAAAGTAGGGGTCGGTCAGCGCCACGTCCTCAAGGGCCATCGCCACCTGTAGCAGACGGTCGGACATGCCTACCTCCGCCAGTACCCGATGGCTGGTTTCACGTAGGATCCCGGCGCGCGGATCGCGGTGACGGTAGCGCGAGTTGCCAAAACCCAGCCGGCGAAATGCCTGCGGATCGCGCTTCGCCTGGCGCAGAAACGCCGGAACCTGATCGACGCTTTCAATCTCCTCCAGCATTCGCATGCTCGATTCATTGGCGCCGCCGTGCATTGGCCCCCACAGTGACGCCAGTCCAGCGGCGATGCAGGCGAATAAATTCGCCCCGGAGGAGCCCGCCGCACGCACCGTGGTGGTCGAGGCGCACTGACCGTGATCGGCATGGAGCACCAGGATCTGGTTCATCGCCTGCTCGATAACCGGATTGAGGACGTATTTTTCCGCCGGAATAGCAAACAGCATCTGCAGGAAATTACCGGCATAGGAGAGATCGTTGCGCGGATACGCGGCGGGTTGTTCAATGGTGTACTTGTAGCTCATGGCGGCGATGGTGGGCATTTTCGACAATAACCGGGTGGCGGCCAGTGCCCGGTGCTGCGGATTTTCCACATCCAGGACATCATGATAAAACGCCGCCAGCGCCCCCACCAGAGCGCACATCAGCGCCATCGGGTGCGAGTCACGCCGAAAGCCGCTGCACATGCGGGCTATCTGCTCGTGGACCAGAGTATGGCGGGTGATGGTCTCGCGAAAGGTTTGATAGCTTGCCTCATCTGGCGCGTCACCGTTCAGCATGATGTAGGCCACTTCGAGAAAATCGCACTGGCGAGCCAGCTGATCGACGGGATAGCCGCGGTGCAGCAGCACGCTGTTTTCCGTATCGATCCACGAGATCGCCGACTGGCATCCGGCGGTATTGGCGAAGCCGGGGTCATAGCTGCAGAATCCGGACTGATTTAGTCCGCGCATGTCGACTCCCACCGGCCCCCGCGTTCCCGGCACCTGCGGCAGGGCGATGGGCGGTTGTTGCCCGGCAAAAGAAAGCGTTAACGGTGTAGTGCTCATCCTGTTAGTCCCCCAGCAAGCTTATCAGCGACCTGAAGTCATTCTTCAGGCGGAAAGACCAACATAACCAATGTGATGCAGCTTATTCATTGATGTCATCACTATAACCCTGACAAAGAGAATATTTTGCTGGCCTTCACGGGGAAACAGGCCGTCTTTCCCCACCCCACCGCCGGATAGCGGCACAAATCGCCAAGGATAAAGGCGATCATCGCTGTCAAAATTTACGCTGAGTAAAGATAGGATGAAGAAGAGCTACCATGAATTTTGTGCTGTCGATGACCCTCATCTGCATTACCATCGCCTGGTTGATGATGAGCCAGCTGCCGGTGTAGACGTACCGCTAACCGCCACGCCAGTGGCCTGGATAACCCCCTCCTTCAGTTGACTTCCGCCGTGGTCTTCGCCTCTGAGGTTTCACAAGAGCCATACAAAGTACTGGTTGCATATCAGGCTGTTGCGGTTTCCCGCCGAGGGGTAGGCTAAAGGCCCACTGTTAAGGAGGTAATATGTCTGGACTGATCAATCCGCATGCAGCCCCGGAAGAAGCAGCCTATGCGCTGCTGATTGAGCTCGTTCGCGCCCAGCGCGTGCCGCAATATGAGGGCGATATTTCCGGTCTGCTGGCGATGTACGACGAAGCTGTTAAACACTTTAAAGAGAAAGAGACCGAGCGTTAGGCGTGGAGGTCGTGGTGCGAGGAAAGCGTGACGCCTGCGGGAGACGCGCAGGCGTTGGCTGGATAGCGGCTTGCGTCATCAGCTGCCGCGGTAGGTAGAGTATCCGTACTGACTGAGCAGCAGCGGGATATGCAGTTTTTGATTTTGCTTTGTGACATCGAAAATAACCGGGACCACCGGGAAGAACGTATTCATGTTTTGGCTTTTAAAATAGTCACCGGTTTTAAACGTCACTTTATAAACCCCCGGCTCCATATTCTCCGCCTGCGGATAGAGCGATTTAATCCGCCCATCGGCATCCGTTTTGCCGGTGGCGATATGCTGCCAGCTCTCTCCCTGCTGCTTATCCAGCTCAATCTGCACCCCCGGTGAAGGGAGCCCGGTTTGTTGATTAAGAATGTGTACGCTGAGCGTCCCCTCTGGCGCCGCCAGCGCGCTGAAGCTGAGCAGAGAAATTACGGAGGCGATAACTAATTTCATAATCGTGACCTTATTGGGCAAGTGAAAGTGCCCTAACTATAGTCAGCGCGGCGGGGAAAAAAATTAAACTTTTTGTTATCAAAATATAGACATATAGAGGATATGTCTGCTGAGAAGGCTATCCGCAAGCAAAAGATTTGCGACCAGAGCCTGGCTCTATCGCACGCCTCACAGCCCATGGTCGTGTTTCTGACTACGTTGCCTACTTATTTTCATGCAGTATGATTATCCTGTTACACTCAAGCTCACCACTATTCCTGAAACTGATAAGAATGGTAAGCGACTTGACGCCTGATATATTCCAGCTTTTAAAAGACATCATTGTTATTAGGGTATCGTTCTTCTGCAGTATCGGATTGATTTATTCCAGCCATCGATCAAGATGCTATCTCTGTTATCAAAACGAACGCGTAAGTCTGTACCGTTTAAACTTTCCGTGACCATAATCGAAATGGCTGAGTTCATATCTTGTTTCGTTAAGAAAAGCTTACCCTCATCAGTTAACTGACTATCATCAAGAATAAAACCGTTAATTTTCGCACCGGTTTTAAGGCATCGAACGGTTGTCTGCGGGTTTGAAACAAAATTGACATTCATCGTTTGCGAGTTTCCAATACCCGTCATAAACACAGAGCAACCAGCGATAAGTGTTCCTGAAAAAAAGAGGCAAATTACCTTTAAAAAATAAGATGGTTTTTTCATAAAACACCCTAATTTTGAGATATTCCATTTTTACCATGCCAGCCTTAAAGCGTAGCTGGCATTAGGTATTTATGTTATTAACTATTAAAATTAGCGTGGGGATACTGTCGTTTGCCCACCTACGGATGAAATGGCAACACGTTGCCCTACCGAGAATCGCGTTGGCCCCTGACGTTGTACGACCATGAACGTTCTTCCATCATCTAAGCGTATTTCAAGCTCGACCCCTTGAACAAGATTCATTCTTGCCTGAACCGCCTGACCTGCTAAACCTCCCGCAACAGCACCAGTCGCCGTCGCCAGTCTTTGGCCTGAACCGCCACCGACGGCACTTCCCGCTACACCACCAATGACGCCTCCGGCGACAGCGCCAAGCGCATTACTGTTATCCCCCGCCTGAATTTGCACCGCTCTGACTGACACCAACTGGCCATAAAAAACTTGTTGTACGCGTCCAGCCGTGGCTGAAGAATGGACATCACCTGAAAGATGACTGGTATTGGTACATCCAGCAATAACTAATGTAAAAGCAATTAAACACATTTTTTTAAGCATGTTAACCTCTCCATTTGCTGCATATTAACGTCATCATTTCATAAATAATCAGCTGGACAATAACGATAAAAGTTTACTGGTATAATATGTATTATAGGCTTTAATCATTACGTCATCCTGAAAAAATTTGAAGATGAAGGGCAAGGGCTCACCAGCCCCATTTGACGCCAGCAATAATCTACTGCGCTCTGATAATTGGGCATGTCATGCAACGTCTCCCCCACCGCTGCCGGGTCCCAGGTCACAACCAACTATTTTAATGACCTCAATCCCGTCTTTTCATAACCGCGTATTTGTTTTGAGATTTCTGTCGCAAGCCAGATCAATGGGTGGTGATAATGATCATGTTATTCCGGCTATTGTAGCCGGGATCAATCACCACGCTGTCGCCTGTACTTCCCGTCGTGGAAGCACTCTGGCTCTGAGTGGGGTCCGCTTCACACAGGTCGTGCGGTAACTGGCTGGCAGAAGCGGGATTCAGCACTGACACACCGGTGATGGTCAGCGTGGAACAGGAACAGCTGTGATCGAGCCGGTCAGGTGCTGACGGCTAAAAAGAAGATCCAGGTGCGATTGCCGGGATGCTTACATCGCAAGCATGCCGCCTGCTCATCTTCACTACCGCCAAGTAAATTATTCTCAACAACAACTAAAAACCCTTTAATCTCAGTAGCCTGGCAGCCCACATAACTATCCCAACAAAGCTACCAACATAAACACTGATTTTGCATATGAGCAAAAGGTTATATGTAGTAAAAGATACTGGAATTTGTTTATAAAAAAGGAAGAAAAATTCTCCACATACATATAAAACAAATCCAGTTAGGAAGATAGACACCATACTAATCAAAACAAAGAAAATAAGAAGCAATACTGAGTTAAGTAACCTCATTTCTTATTTTCCTCTTGTTTCATTTTTTGCTCTGTATACTTACCTCCTAATTCTGAAGTGATGCTCCCTCCAATATCACCAATCGAGCTGGGGAAATTGCTTGGTGTCATTTCCTTCGAAATACCAAAATCACCTTTAATTTCAGTGTATTTCTGCAAGTCAGGGTTAAATTTCGGATCCCAACCGCCTTTCCACCAATTTGTGCCAGTATTAACTCCCCACGAAATCCCTTTGCCAACACCATAGCCCACAGCAGAACCTGCACCATTAATCAACGCGCCTGACACGGGATCTTTCCCATCTATCCAGTTACTGAATGCGCCTCCTGCGGCATTCCATCCCACAGTACTGGCCAGACCATTTCCCATACTGAATACGTTTACCCAGCCAGCAATTACCGCGCTGGAAGGGTCAACCGAGCCATCCGCGAGATAACTGATCCCGGCATTTGCGCCTGTGCCAAGCACCCACATCGCCTATGCGGTTCCAGGAAGTAAAGCTACTCCACCAGACGCCAGCGCCATCCCCACTGCATCACGCTCATTTATCGCTTTCTGACATGCAGCCCCGCCAGGGTTATCGGAACAACTCGCCATGTCAATCCCATGCTGTCGTATCCACGCAGCCTGAGCGTCCTCATTTCCGCCAAGTAAATTATTCTCCACCGCGTTCTTCCCGCCCTGCGCGCCCGCCACCGCTGACGCCGTACTGTCCCCGGCCAGACCGCCTGCCATCCCTGCTGAAATGGTGGCCAGCGTACTGACCGTCTGCTTCTGTGCTTCCGTCAGCGTGGACAAGTCCGTCACGCCCGGATACAGCATGCCCGCTATAGCCTTTGCGGCCAGTTCACCTGCTGCCGCGCCGGCTGCGCCCGCCGCGGCACTGTTGCCCTGCAGCGCCGCCACCGCACCGCCCAGAATAGCGTGAGCCACCACTGCGGCACCGTCACTCAGCCCTGAACCGTGACCGATAAGATTCGCCAGCTCCGGCGCCGATGCCCCTGCCAGCGCCCCGGCGATATCACCACCCGCCAGTCCCTGCAGCGCTGCCGTGGCTGCCTGGATACCCCGCTGGATATCGCTGCCCGTGCCGTATTTCGCCTGTTCATCTTTGTACGTCTGCGTCTCTTTCAGCTGCTCCGCTGACATTGCCGGATGAACCTTGCGTGCCGCTTCCAGCGCGTTTATTTGCCCCTGCGTGCGCGCAATATCTGCCGCCTGGCTGCCAATCTCCCCTGTCAGCTGCACTTCCTGCAGGCGCCGCTGCTCCTTCTCCTTGTCAAATATCGGCCCGATACTGCCGCTGGCGTGTTCCGTGTCGCGACTCAGGTCAGCCACGTCCTGCTTCTGATTACGATTTGACTGTAGATAAAAATATCCTGCCTCAAGAGGGCGGGATTTTAGTTATCTAATGACAGAGCTACTTTTTATTTTTATATCCGGTCTTATACGTATTTCAACCTTATTTATTAATTCTTTTGTAAGAATTTCGGCATAAATATAATCACCTAAATTATCATTCCTTATACTAAATGAACTAACACCATCGATAGAGTTATGTAAAATTTCATTTTCATGTAACCTCACCGTGTATTGAATCCAACCTTCAACAACACTAAATGAAAAGTCAACACTAAGGCCGCATTTATTTTTTGCAGTATATAAAAAACTGATATTATCTCGTTCAAACGAGACAGGTTCACTTTCAAAGAATGAAAGCAACTCAATTTCGTCTGGCTTATTTTCTATGAACATTACTTAGTTACTCCATTTTTCGGTATGGTCGTAATGAATCGATGAGAGCCGTCTTTCATAACTTCGAAAGTACTTTCAAACACTGTGGCCTTTCCTGAAGGGCCAATAAAGAAAGATTCCCTGATTTCAAAACTACCATATTGATCCGTATATTTTTTCACGATGTTATTTGAATCTTTTGTCGCTTGAGTGAAATGCTCAGCCAAAACCGCATGACCATTAATATCATCAGCCACACCTAATCGTTTCATTTCCAGAGCAAGTTGATTTGTACGATCCAGCGTATGGCTATTACCTGTTGCTTTACCAAAAAGATAATCAAATTTTTTCGCATCAACTACAGAATTTGCTATCGTCTGCGCTGTGGTAATTTCCGGCACTTTCTTCCCTGGCAGGATAATACCTGCCAGCATTCCCCCCGTGGCTTCCAGCGCCGCCTGATTTCCTCCGGCCGCTTGTTTGACCGTATCCACAACCGCTGACCAGGTTTCGCTTTTCATCAGAGCGGCGACACTGTCGGCCACGGCCTGATTCTTGCCTGACAGGTCGCTCAGCGCTTTATTACAGTAGCTGTCGCCGACCGCACAGGAGGCCAGCGCCATCACCGCATCAGCGGCGTAATCCGCTGAGCCTAATGCCGCATCGCCGGTATCCGCAAGGGCATTGATAATACCGTTCGCGATGGAAGAAGTTGTACCCTCGCCAAGCTTGTCCCTGACCTGATTTTTCAGGGATTCAGCAGCCTGTTTTACTGTTGCACGAGCCTGTTCGCCCGCCAACGAGTTATTCTCAACCGCGTTCTTCCCGCCCTGCGCGCCCGCCGCCGCTGACGCCGTACTGTCCCCGGCCAGACCGCCTGCCATTCCCGCTGAAATAGTGGCCAGCGTACTGACCATCTGCTTCTGTGCTTCCGTCAGCGTGGACAAGTCCGTCACGCCCGGATACAGCATACCAGCAATCGCCCTCGCGGCCAGTTCACCTGCTGCCGCGCCGGCTGCGCCCGCCGCGGCACTGTTGCCCTGCAGCGCCCCGGCGATATCACCGCCCGCCAGTCCCTGCAGCGCTGCAGTCGCTGCCTGGATACCCCGCTGCAGGTCACTGCCGGTTCCGTATGCAGCCATCGCGGTACGACCCGCCTGGTCCGCAATCTGTTCTGCCGTCGGACTGCTGTTACCCTCTGCCTTCAGCTTCGCTTCCGCCGCCGTCAGGGCTGCAGGGTCTTTTATCGCCTTCTGTTTTGCTATCTCGCCCTGCGTGCGCGCAATATCCGCCGCCTGGCTGCCAATCTCCCCTGTCAGCTGCACTTCCTGCAGGCGCCGCTGCTCCTTCTCCTTGTCAAATATCGGCCCGATACTGCCGCTGGCGTGTTCCGTGTCGCGACTCAGGTCAGCCACGTCCTGCTTCTGATTCTCCCTGTCGCGAATGATAAGGCTGCCATCAGCCACTGCGGCCTGCGTCGTACCTTCCGCATGGCCTTTGCTGCCGCCCCCCGCCAGCAGGGCGCTGGTCATGTTCCCGGCGAACTGAGAGCCGATGCTGCCCCCGGTGCTGATACCGCCGCCCTGATGCTGCGTCTTATAATCCGCCTGGTTGTGGATATCGCTGAAACCCAGCGTGCCGGTATCGAGGCCATTTTTATCTGCGCTTCCTGTGGAAGCAATGACCCCGCCATTCAGCTGCGTGTGGCTGCCCACAGTGACATCAAAGCCTCCCTGACCGGCAAATATCCCGCTCTGCTCCTGTACCGAGGACCAGTCACTGGTCATTTTGTCGCGACTGGCATTCAGGCTTCCCGACCACGACCCGGCGCCGGAGGTGTAGCCCAGGCCACCGCTGAGGCTGCTCTGTGTGCTGTCATAGTGGTCGCTGTCCTGAAGACTGGTTATCGTCAGGTCGCGGCCGACATCAGCGGTCACCTGGTGACCGCTGACCTGCGCGCCGGCCAGCGTGGTATCCCGTCCGCTGCTGATGATGACCTGATGACCGGCATCCACCGTGGTTTCATTCTGCCAGGTGCCGTTGCCGCTCTCATGCCCTTTGCTGCTGCTGGCGTTTGCCGAGATGCTGATACCGGCTCCGCCGGAGCCCACCCCCACGCCGACGCCAATACTGCCGCCGCTGCTTTTGTTGCTGCCGGTAGTCTGCTGTGTATCCTGCGCCGCAATGAGGTTCACATCCCTGAGCGCATCCAGCGTGACATCCTTACCGGCTTTCATCTGGCCGCCCGCGACCGTGATGTCGCCGCCCGTTGCCGTAACAGCGAGGTTATTTCCGGCATTCAGGGTGCTGCCGCTGGTCGTCACCTGCTCCGAATGTGACCGGGAGGAAGAGGACTGCGAACCCAGCGACGCGCTGATACCAATCGTATTATTATTGTCCTTATCGCTGCCGCCTCTGGCCCCATCCAGCGCGACGGCCTGGGCGGCCTGGACACCGGAAAGTGCCGCTTTTGTTCCCTGGAGCGCACTCAGGCGGCCATCACTGACCTCTTTCGCCTTCTGCGCGGCGGAAACCGTATTGTTCACCGCACCGCCTGCGCTGCCTGACAGGGCCACCGTCAGCCCGCTGGATTTCTGCTCAAACTTCTCGTCGACTGTCCGGGTGTCCTGCCCGGGGTCAATCACCACGCTGTCGCCGGTGATGCGGATATCCCGGCCCGCAACCACATCAGAACCACCGATATGCGCCTGCTTACCGGCAGAAATCACCACGCTACCGCCCGTACTTCCCGTCGTGGAAGCACTCTGGCTCTGGGTGGTACCCGCTTCACGCAGTTCGTGCGTGGTTTTACTGCTGCCTATGGAGAACCCGATCCCCCCGGTTCCCATCAGGCCGGATTTTTTCTCTTCTTTAAATCGCCAGGCGGTATCGGTATTGGTCGCCGCCGTGATATCGACATTATTACCTGCGTGGAGCTGAACATCACCCTCACCCACCACCGCCGAGCCCTGCAGCAGAAGATTATTCTCTGCCAGCACCTGAACCTGATCTCCGCTTAACAGCGTACCGGCTTCACGGGTGGCGCTCTCCTCTTCGATGGTATGCGTGGTTTTCTTACTCAGGAACCCCTTTTTGGTCTTCGTCTCTTCCTTGTAGTGGTAATCACTTTCCGTCGCCGTGGTCAGGTTCACATCGCGGCCCGCCGCCACGCCAATATTCCCGCTGGCAGTCACCTGCGCCGCTTCGGCGTTGACGTCTCGCCCGGCGAC
This sequence comes from Klebsiella sp. G-Nf4, assembly GCF_002810615.1. Taxonomy (NCBI): domain Bacteria; kingdom Pseudomonadati; phylum Pseudomonadota; class Gammaproteobacteria; order Enterobacterales; family Enterobacteriaceae; genus Klebsiella; species Klebsiella sp. G-Nf4. Next base: position 59,535 of record NZ_PION01000004.1, read on the forward strand.
AATGGTCGTACTGCCGCCGCTGGCAATGTCGGTACCCTGCTGGCGCACGGATTCATCGATAACGGTTTTCTTACTGCTATGACTGCTACTGCCTGCGGTGGTGGCTTCCGCCCGCAGATTCACATCGCGTCCGGCCTGAATACCGACATTCCCTTCCGCTGCGATGCCCGCCGCCTGGCTGGTCACATCCCGCCCGGCCACCAGCGTTACCTTGTCGCCTGCGGTCACCGTGCTACGCTCTGCGCCGCTCTGATGGCTTTCGCTGCCGCCCGTGCGGCTGCTCTGTTCGTTACTCGCCGCGTTCAGGTTCAGGTCATTGGCCGCCACCAACTGCGCGGTGTGACCCGCATTGATGGCGCTGGCCGTCACGTTCAGATCGTTGCCCGCCCGCATTATCGCGTTACCGCCCGCCGTAATGCTGCTGCTCTGATACGTTGTGGATGAGGAACGACTGTGTTTCTGGCCCCAGAAGCCAGACTGGCTGCGACTCTCGGTGAACTGGTTGGCGGCAATATTGATGTTACTCCCGGCTTCCATCACCAGATCGCCGCCGGCGCTCACCGTCGCTCCGGTTATGTTGATCGTGTTCGCCGCGGCCATATACAGGCCGTCGCTGGCAGTAATGGCAGCCGTTTGCTCGCTATCGGTACCGCTGAACTGGATATTGCCCCAGCGGCTGTCATCGCCAACACGCCACTGCTCAGTGCGGGTGACGTTATTGATGCTACCGCCGGTGCTTACCAGCTGCAGCGTTTTCGCCGATATCGTCGAACCAATGTTATTGATATCGCCAGACGCGCTCAGGTCAAGACGGCCATCCGCGCGGATAAGTCCGGCGTTAAGGTTGCTGAAGCTATTACTGCTGTCAATGGCAAGGCCGTCTCGCGCCAGCAACGTACTGCCGCTGTTGCTGATATTGCCCCCTGCCAGTTGCACGGTATTGCCGCTGATTACGCTACCGTTCCGGACGCTAACATCCTTCGGCGACAGGTAAACTTTCGGCACCATCACGGTCCGACCATTAAGCGTTGCGGGCTCCCACCACAGAATGCTGCGATTGAGCGCCGCCACCTGTGCGGCGGTGAGCGCCACGCCAAACGTCAGGCCAAGCGAGGTCTGCACGTCGGCCGCGTTGTCCATCAGATAACGCATCTGATCGAGATCAGAGCCGAGGCCATCAAGATAGCGTGACCCGGTCTGGTTCAGCACCACGTTGCTGACATACCGAGTATCAAACGCCGCATCGCCCAGAAAACGATAATCGCTGTCAGGGTTAAGCCCCAGGCGATCCAGCATATATGACGAGCCAAGGAACGAGTCGCCATCGGTGTACTGGCTGCCCGTCTCGCGTGGCGCGCTGCCTGGATTCATGCCAGCCAGCTTATACAGATCGCCAAACAGCGACGGATCGAGCTGGCCCAGGCCATTGAGCTTCGGATTGACCGTGATCAGATATGGGCTGTCCGGATCGTCGGACGTGACAAAATAGCCGTTGATGCCGGACGGCAGTGGATAGTTATCGCCCAGCGGTTCCTGAACGAGCGCCGTACCGTTGCCGATGGTCTGGCTGCCGCTACCGGTTGTGTCGTTCCAGTCCGGGCGAGTCATCGCGGCGGTATCAGCCCCGGCGAGGGACTGCAGACTCTCACTGTCGTCAGTGAGTTGCGCTGAAGGTGTGTTCAGGTCAGGCGCGACAAGCGTGTTGCTTATTTTATCCGCATTAGCGATGCTGTTGTGTTGCTGATGTCGCTGGCGAAACTGGCGCTGACGTTGCCGCCAGCCTGGATCACCGAACGGTAAATCTCTCCCTGTTCGGCCGTGGATTCATGCCCGGCCAGGGTAAAACCAATGGTAGAGCGTTCGGGCTGCGCATCCTCATAGTTATTGTCATCCGTGGGATAAGGCGCCCCCGGCGCAACGGCGTAGCCGGCGCCCTTGCCAAAGCCAATGTTGTAGCCATAGCGGTGCGGGTCGTACTGATAGATATACCAGTCAGTGACGGTACCGGCCTGCCAGCTCTGATTGTTGAGCGTATTTCCCGTTAACGCGATATCGCCATTTGCCAGAATATGGCTGGCAACGTTCTCCAGCGTGCTGGCGCTAATATGTAGATTTTTCCCCGCGGCAAGGCGTGCTGCCCCGCCCCGGCTGGTGACCTCCGTCCGCGTCTGGCTGCCGATAAACTTCTGCTGTGCTGATTCGGCGTACATTGCATAATAGAGCTGGTTCCAGTTGTGATAGCTGCAGGCGCCATGACCGTTACATGCCCCTGACTCGCTTGACGCCAAATAGCTGCTCAGGCCGTACGTCCCGTCAGCCAGCTGGCTGATATCGACATCGATTCTCGCCTCTCCGAGACCCGGAATGGCCTGCTCGCCGCTAGTCTGCGAGATCTTCACCTCCAGCCCATCACGCTGATTGAGCAAGTACCCGGTGCTGATGGTCATGTCACCCTGCGTGGTTTCAATCGTTCCCGAGGTGTTAATCACTTCAGTATTGGCATCACCGCTGGCGTTTTTTTGCATCACCAGGTCATTACCCGCCAGTATGTCGCCGCGCAGGTTATGAATGCGGTTGGCAAACAGCGAGAGATTATGGCCCGCATACAGCAAGGCGGTGTTGAGGATCGTTCCGGTGGCCGTTAACACCAGGTTTCCCGCTGTACCAGTAAAGCCATCAAGCGTGATATGGCCAAGGCTGGTCAGGCTCACGTCCCCACCCGCCTGCAGGGAACCTTCCCCATTCATCGCAATCTGTTGCCCGGACAATGCCGTCTTGCCGTTGCCAGCTACCAGTTGACCGTTATTGATGAGCTGCCCGGCGGCGGTCAGCGTTACGCCATTGCCCTGTAAGGCGCCAGCGTTGGTGATATCGCTCTGGCTGCTGATGGCAAGCTGTTTGTTTGCGGCCACAGTTCCCTGAGCGGTCCAGCTGTTGACCAGCGCCAGCGTCAGATTACCCAGGGCGACTATCTGACCCGCGCCGCTGAGGGAGGCGACGTTCGCCAGAAGATCGCCGCCGCTGAAGAGTTTGCCCGCGTCGTTGTTTACGCTGTCGCTGTAAAGCAACAGGTTCTGCTTGCCGAACAAGGTGCCGCTGTTGGCCAGTGTCCGGGTGTCGACACTTAACTGTGCGGCCTGAACGGTGCCGCTGTTTAACAGCGTGCTCCCCGTCAGCGTGGCCTGATTTGCCGCCAGCATCGTGCCTGCGTTGGCGATCTTCGCCGCGTCCAGAAGGAGATGGGTTGCCTGCAGCCAGCCGCTGCCGCTGTAGTCTGGAGTGGAAAGCGTCAGGTCTCCGCCAGAGACAATGTTGCCGGCGTTGCGGGCATATAAGGTACTGTTGAGGCTGGTTGCGCCATGGCTTTGGATCGTGCCGTCATTGCTGAGCGCAGACGCCGTCAGCGTCAGCTCCCCCTGACTGAGGATGACCCCGTTGGCCTGGTTGTTGAGCGCTTTTAGCAAGTTCAGCGTCAGATTGCTGTCACCCTGCAGGCGTCCGCTGTTGCTGAGCGAGGCCACGCTAATTTGCGTATTCGCCCCCTGCAACTGACCGCTGTTGTTCAGGTCTTGCGCATGGAGGACAAGCGATCCCCCGGTCAGCAATTTGCCCTGCTGCTGCAGATCGCCATTCAGCAATACGTCAAGATGGCTTACCCCGCTAATCTCTCCGCTGTTACTCAGCGAGTCGCCTTTCATCGTCAGCGTGCTGGCGCTCACCAGCCCCTCATTGCTGAGCGCGTGGCCGCTGATATGGACATCCCTCAGGGCAGTCATTTTACTGCCGTTAATCGCCTGCAGATCGCCGCTGAGCGTTAACGCCAGATCGACCGCGCTCTGGATCGCGCCGCTATTGATGAGGTTCACACCCTCAATAACGATGGTTTTCCCGTGCACCCGTCCATAGTTAGCGATATCGCCAGTGGAGAGTGTCAGGTCGCCCTGGCTTAGCAGATCGCCGCGGTTATCCACGGTTCCGTTGCTGCTAAGCGTGAGCGCGTCAAGCCCGATAACGGTCCCTTGATTGCCGATCCTGTCTTGCGCCAGTGCGATCCGGTTTGCCTGCAGCGAACCATTGTTGTTGAACAGAGCACCCGTTAACGACATATCGCCGGCGGCAAGGAGCTTGCCGCTGTTTGTCAGGGAGGGGGTTCGAAGGATGAAATCTCGCTGGCTCATGATGTCGCCATCATTGAGCAATGCGCCGCTGACAGTGGCATCCAGATTGCCTGTCGCCAGGAGAGAACCGCTTTGCCGCCAGTCCTGCGCATTAATGCGCAGTTGCTGCCCTTGTATGACGCCTGCGGCGTTTAGCGTCGTCGCGGTGAGCGACATATCCCCTGCGGTCAGCCAACGTCCTGTGGCCCCCTGAGTCAGCGAATCGCCGGTGAGCGTGAGTGCCTGATTACCCTGAAGCAGACCGTCATTGGATAAGGTGGCGGTCTTAACCGTTAACGTATCGGCGATGATGGCACCCGGATTGATCAGGGTCGTGCTGGCCAGGGTGAGCGCGTGGTCGCTGGTAATAAGCCCGCGATTGCGGATATCCGGGATATCGAGCGTCAGATTTGCCGCGCTATAGAGCGTGCCGTCCTGCTGGTTATTCAACGTTTGGCTGGTAACAGAAAGTTGAGCCTCTCCCTGTAGCAAGCCATTGTTGGTGAGAGACTGCGATTGCGTGGTCAGCCTGGAGGCGATGGCCACACCGCTATTGCTGAGTTGCGGGGCTTGCAATGACAGGGTATCAGCACTGCTTTTACCACTGTGGGTCAGTTTTTCGCTGGCGCGCACGGTGAGAGCGGATTTCGCCGCCTGAGTCCCTTTTAAATCAACCTGTTTCGCCGCAATATGCAGGTGTTTTCCCTGGATTTGCGATGCCGCGCTGGTGGCGATTGTCTCCCCCGACACCGCGATAGCGCCGGTAGCGTTTATCGCGCCATTCAACGTCTGGCGGGCGGCATCAAGGGAGATAGCATTGCCAGCGATCAGGGCGCCATGATGGGCCAGCGTCTTCGCGGTCACCGAAAGATCTTCAGTGGCCGTCATTCTTCCCTCATTCGTCACGCTATCGCCGGCCCGCAGCACGATCTGGCGACCCGCATCGATTTGGCTCTCGCTATCCTGGCGGATGGCGCTGGCCGTCAATGAGACATCCTGTCTGGCGGTCAGTTTTTCACTGCTTTGTGTGATTGAACCGCCCGCGGTCAGCCGCAGATCGGTATCGCTGGTCAGGGACCCTTTGCTCAATACCAGATCGCTCTGACTATGCAATGTGATTGCTCCCCCGGCCTTGTGATCGCCGGTGAGCGTAATATGCTGGCCGCGAGCGGCGATCGCGCCGCTGGCCAGTGAGTGACGCAAAGCAAGCCTGCCATTCGCCTCAAGGGTGATATCGCCCTGACGCGCATTCAGGTCGCCGAGGTTCACCCCCACGCCGTTTTCGCTCGACACCAGACGAATACGATTGGCGTACATACCGCCCAGCGCCCCGGTATCCACCGCCAGCGTCGGGGTCTGACCTTCTCCGCTCATTGGGGTGACAGTGCCATGGCTATCTACCCGGTTAGCCCCGGCAATCACCGATAAATCACGGGCATGAACCGCCGCATTCACTTCCGTCGCTCGGGAGATAATCGACAACGCATCGCTGCCGCTGGCGTCAATGCCTTTGCCTTCAATGGAGATGGTTCCCTTCGCGACCTCCAGCGTCTGCAAATTCCCCGCCGCATCAAACACGGGTTTGCCAGTGGTCAAGGTTGCCTGGGGAGTGTTAATAAAGCCGCAGCCGTTACAGGTGATGCCATAGGGGTTGGCGACCATCACGTTCGCCGCCTTGCCTGCGACTTCGGTGTACCCGTTCAACTGCGAGCGGTGACCACCAGTCACTTCGTTAATGATGCCCTTCGCTTCCCTCCCGGCCTGCAGATTCGGGTTGTTCTGGATCAGGCCACCGAGCTGGGTCTGATTCAGCTTTCCGGTCGCATTGTTGAGGATTAAACCCTCCTGGCCAACGTGGTAATCCTTAAACTGGTTATGCGAGATCCCGCTGCCGTTCGGGGTGGCAATATTAACGACCGGCACGCCATTTGCGGCACTATCCACACCGGTGGCGCCCTCGGGATTGATCGCTGCGCCAATGGCGGGCAGGAGCGGCTGCCCGACCAGCAGGAGGCTAATCACGTAACTTAGCAGACGCGATGACAGGCGAATGGGAGGCTGATGCATGACGCTAATCCTTTAAAATGCCACGGCAACGCGGTAGTAGATATTGAGGCGATCGGGACCAAGCCAGTCCGGATACGCCAGCGGACCGGCCACGGTAAAAGAGGTGGATAACCAGCGATTCGTCGTGGTGAACCCTACCGCTGCGCCCCACAAGGTTCCGGCGGCCCGGGGATCGAGTCGGTCAGCATGCAACCAGCCGCCATCCAGTGCGGCCAGAGCGCCGACCTGTCCAATGGCGGGGAGCGTAAAAAGCGCGTAGTTCAGTTCATTACGCCAGTAGCCGCCGTTGTCCCCTGAAATGTACTGTTCTTTAAAACCACGTACTGAGCTTTCCCCGCCTAAGGTCAGGCGCTCGCTGCCATATAAGCGGTCCGGAGACCACTGGCCGTAAAGGCTGCTAAGCCACCAGAGATCGTTGAGCAACGGGCGCTGAAAGCTGGCGCTCAGACTCCATTTTCTGAATTCCGCTTTTGGCAAATCGCCCGGTTTATTACCGTCACTTTCGGCACCAAACCACGGCATTCCGCGGGAAAACGTGGGGTTGAAGGTGGCAATCCCGGCAAACACTTTTTGCGTGTGGCTGAGGCCAAACAGCAGTGTCGTCAACTTACGGCTACTGCTCTGCAGCAAAACATCGTCGAGATAATTGTGGTTGGTCCGATAACTCAGTCCGGCGGAGAGGCCCGTTTTCAGGTCGCCGTTGCGAAAGAGAACCTGTGAGAAGTTTAGCCGGTGGGTTTCGGTGTCACCGCTGGTACGCCAGAGCCAGCCGTGGTTATCGAGTGTACTCAGGTAGTTATTCCAGCTGTAGCTGTAGTCAAACAGCGTATAACCGTAAGGAATGCTGACCCCTGCGGCAACATTCTGCGCATCTTTGGCATTCGAAAACGCGCTGCTGCGCCCGCCGCTGACAAACCAGCGATCGGCCAGCCCTAAAAGATTGTTGCCTGTTAAACCCGCGTTGATTTGTCCGCTACCTGTACTCTTCTGGCCGCTGTTGTCGACGCTCATCGACAACAAAAGTGGGCGCTCCGCTGTCGCCGTCAGGTTAACGATTGAACCGCCAGGTTTTTCGCCCGGCTGGATTTCAATTTGCACAGGCGTCGCGCGCGCGCGGTTAATCTGCTCCATCCCCTGTTCGATATCACGCAGGTTAAGAATATGGCCTTCCAGCCCTGGAAACGCCATTTTTAACTCACGTTTAGTCGCGCCTTCCATGGTGATTTTTTCGAGCTTTCCTTCAAGAATAGCCAGATGTAATACCCCGGAACGTAAATCCTGCTCGGTCAGAAAAGCGCGGCTGGTAATATATCCCCGACTGATATACCAGTCGGAAATAATATTTACGAGTTTAGTAATACGCGCAATATCCATGCACTGCCCAAGCCAGGGCCGGACTATTTTTTGCTGCTGACGCGGATCAATAAGCGTCGCGCCATCTAACGCGATGCGATGGATAGAAAAACAGGGGCCATCAGAGGCTTCAGGCTGCGCAGGCATCGCCGCGTGAGGGCTCGGCGTGGCGCGCTCCAGCGATTCACGTTGCTGCTGGTTCTGACGCAGTAATTGTTGCTGCTGTTGCTCAACGCTGTCGCGATCGGCTGGCGATAAAAAAGCGGCGTGGGTGGTCAGACTCAGCGTCATTAGTCCCAGAGCCAAATACAGAGATTTCATCCGTGTTCTCGTTATTACTTAACGTTCAATGCAAAAACATATTCCATTATATGTTGCGCGGATTTAAGCATGAAACTTACGGTATGTGAACATGAAATAATGAATGAGGATCGTTTTTAGGATAATGACTTTTGCGCAGCAAAATAGACGGCAGGGGAAAATAACGAATGTATTAACACGTAGTTGAAATATGTTTTTCAACCGCAATAGCACAGCCAGGTTACAGGATAGGGAAAATGGTGTCCGGTACGAAAAAGCTGCAAGAGGATAAGAAGCTGATATTGAATGGTACGCCCTACAGGATTCGAACCTGTGACCTACGGCTTAGAAGGCCGTTGCTCTATCCAGCTGAGCTAAGGGCGCCCTGAGAAGCGAGTGCTTCGCGGAGTGAAACGCCTGGAATTATACGGTCCACGTCCGTTGAGTCAATCCATTTTGCCAGGAAACTGCGGGGCTTATACGATGCTGGCGAAATATCCCTCAGCAACTGTACAAGAAGCATACCACCGGGGCGCTTACGCGCGTAAATCGACTTAGTGACCAGGCGCAACACACCAATATCCCTGAGCTGAACAGGGTCAAAACAGGCTAAATTCACCCCAGACAGGATAAAACCGCAAACGAGGACTGACAGCGAGGCCCGCTTCTGACAAAATATCCTCATCCCCCTTTCGTAAAGATACAGATGGAATCCTCTCTCTGATGGCAGCAAAAATTATTGACGGTAAAACGATTGCGCAGCAGGTACGCTCTGAGGTTGCGGAAAAAGTGAAGGCTCGCGTTGCGGCCGGAAAACGCGCCCCTGGGCTGGCCGTCGTGCTGGTCGGCAGCAACCCGGCCTCGCAGATTTATGTCGGCAGCAAGCGCAAAGCATGTGAAGAAGTGGGCTTCGTCTCCCGCTCTTACGATCTCCCGGAAACCACCAGCGAAGCCGAGCTGCTGGAGCTTATCGACACCCTGAATGCCGATAAGACCATCGACGGTATTCTGGTTCAGCTGCCCCTCCCCGCAGGGATCGACAACGTCAAAGTGCTCGAGCGCATCGCGCCGGATAAAGACGTCGACGGCTTCCATCCCTACAACGTTGGCCGCCTGTGCCAGCGGGCGCCGCGCCTGCGTCCGTGCACTCCGCGCGGTATCGTGACCTTGCTGGAACGCTACAATATCGACACCTACGGCCTCAATGCGGTGGTCATTGGCGCGTCCAATATCGTCGGTCGCCCGATGAGCATGGAGCTGCTGCTGGCCGGCTGCACCACCACCGTGACCCACCGCTTTACCAAAAACCTGCGCCATCACGTCGAAAACGCCGACCTGCTGATCGTCGCGGTAGGTAAACCGGGCTTTATTCCTGGCGAGTGGATTAAAGAAGGGGCGATTGTGGTCGATGTCGGCATTAACCGTCTGGAAAGCGGCAAAGTGGTCGGCGACGTGGTGTATGAAGACGCCGCCGAACGCGCATCCTACATCACCCCGGTTCCCGGCGGCGTTGGCCCGATGACCGTCGCCACCCTGATTCAGAACACGCTGCAGGCGTGCGAAGAGTATCACGACGTTGAGGAGGCCTGAGATGGCGACATTTTCCTTAGGTAAACACCCGCACGTTGAGCTGTGCGATCTGCTGAAGCTGGAAGGCTGGAGCGAAAGCGGCGCCCAGGCGAAAATCGCTATCGCTGACGGGCTGGTGAAAGTTGACGGCGCGGCGGAAACCCGCAAACGCTGCAAAATCGTCGCCGGTCAGACGGTGAGCTTTGAAGGCCAGAGCGTCACCGTCACGGCCTGACAGCGAAAAGAAAAACGCCCGCTTTAGCGGGCGTTTTTTTATGGCTTACTTCCGGCGCCAGGTGGTGCCCTGCGGGCCATCTTCCAGCACAATACCCATCTCGTTGAGACGGTCGCGCGCCGCATCCGCCGCCGCCCAGTCTTTCGCTTTACGCGCGTCCAGACGCTGCTGGATGAGCGATTCGATCTCCGCCACTTCCGCGTCGTCGGCCTGCGCGCCGCTCTGCAGGAACGCGTCCGACTCCTGCTCCAGCAGACCCAGCACAGAACCCAGCTTACGCAGGTGGGCCGCCATGCCATTTGCCGCTGCGGCGTCCTCGGTTTTCAGGCGGTTCACTTCACGCGCCATATCGAACAGCACCGAGTAGGCTTCCGGGGTGTTGAAGTCGTCGTCCATCGCCTCGATAAAGCGTGCTTCGAAGGCTTCGCCACCCACCGCGTCGACGGATTTGTCCGTTCCGCGCAGCGCGGTGTACAGACGCTCCAGCGCCGAACGCGCCTGCTTGAGGTTCTCTTCGCTGTAGTTCAACTGGCTGCGATAGTGGCCGGACATCAGAAAGTAGCGAATCGTCTCCGCATCGTAATACTTCAGCACGTCGCGGACGGTAAAGAAGTTACCCAGCGATTTCGACATCTTCTCGCGGTCAACCATCACCATGCCGGAGTGCATCCAGTAGTTAACGTACTCGCCGTCATGGGCGCAGGTGGACTGGGCGATTTCGTTTTCATGATGCGGGAACATCAGATCCGAACCGCCGCCGTGAATATCGAAGTGGTTGCCAAGCTGCTTGCAGTTCATCGCCGAGCACTCGATATGCCAGCCCGGACGGCCCGCGCCCCACGGCGACGGCCAGCTTGGCTCGCCCTCTTTCGACATCTTCCACAAGACGAAGTCCATCGGATTCCGCTTGACGTCAACCACGTCGACGCGCGCCCCCGCCTGCAGCTGATCGAGATCCTGGCGTGACAGCAAACCGTAGTTCGGGTCCGTCGGCACGTCGAACATCACGTCGCCGTTATCTGCCACGTAAGCATGGCCTTTAGCGATCAGCTGCTCGGTGATCTCAATGATCTCCGCAATATGGTGCGTCGCGCGCGGCTCGCTGTCGGGACGCAGAATATTCAGCGCGTCAAAATCTTTATGCATTTCGGCGATCATGCGATCGACCAGCGCGACAAAGCTTTCGCCGTTTTCATTAGCGCGCTTAATGATTTTGTCGTCAATATCGGTGATATTGCGCACGTACTTCAGCTTATAGCCGAGAAAACGCAGATAACGCGCCACGACGTCAAAGGAGACAAAGGTACGGCCATGACCGATATGACAGAGATCGTAAACGGTAATACCACACACGTACATGCCGACTTCCCCGGCATGGATAGGTTTAAATTCCTCTTTCTGGCGCGTCAGTGTATTAAAAATTTTTAACATCGAAGATTCCGTGTAGACGTGTGTGGGTAATGAAGTCTCTATAATACCCATAATTCAGACCGGACGCAGCACACATTGCAAGGTGCATCGACCCCCGCGGTTATGCTATAACACCCCCCTATATCTCACCCGACATCGGGTGCTGGCACCACACTCATCGGAACAGGATGCAAAAATGGTTACTTTCCACACCAATCATGGCGATATCGTAATCAAAACGTTTGACGACAAAGCGCCGGAAACAGTTAAAAACTTCCTGGACTACTGCCGCGAAGGTTTCTACGACAACACCATTTTCCACCGTGTTATCAACGGCTTTATGATTCAGGGCGGCGGTTTCGAACCGGGCATGAAACAAAAAGAAACCAAATCTCCGATTCAGAACGAAGCGAACAACGGCCTGAAAAACACCCGTGGTACGCTGGCAATGGCCCGTACTCAGGCGCCGCACTCCGCCACTGCCCAGTTCTTCATCAACGTGGCCGACAACGACTTCCTGAACTTCTCTGGCGAAAGCCTGCAGGGTTGGGGCTACTGCGTTTTCGCCGAAGTGGTTGAAGGCATGGACGTAGTAGACAAAATCAAAGCGGTTGCCACCGGCCGCAGCGGCATGCACCAGGATGTGCCGAAAGATGATGTGATCATCAAAAGCGTCACCGTCAGCGAGTAATTCGTGGCGACACTTTTTATTGCAGATTTGCACCTGCAAACAGAAGAACCGGCGATCACCGCCGGTTTTCTGCGTTTTTTACAGGGTGAAGCCCGCCAGGCGGACGCCCTGTATATCCTTGGCGATCTATTTGAGGCGTGGATCGGCGATGACGATCCCAACCCGTTGCACCAGCAGATTGCCGCGGCAATCAAAGCCGTCGTCGACGCCGGCGTGCCCTGCTATTTCATCCACGGCAACCGCGATTTTCTCGTTGGCCAGCGCTTTGCCCGCCAGAGCGGGATGCTCCTGCTCGCCGAAGAAGAGCAACTGGACCTCTATGGCCGTGAAGTGTTGATTATGCATGGCGACACATTGTGCACCGATGACCCAGGCTATCTGGCGTTTCGCGCCAAAGTCCACACCCCGTGGATCCAGCGTCTGTTCCTGGCCCTGCCGCTGTTTATCCGCCGCCGCATCGCCGCCCGCATGCGCGCCGACAGCAAAGCCGCCAACAGCAGCAAATCAATGGACATTATGGATGTGAATCCACAGGCGGTGGTTGACGCTATGGAGCGGCATCACGTGCAGTGGCTGATTCATGGCCATACCCATCGCCCGGCGGTCCATGAACTGCAGGCCAACGGCCAACCCGCATGGCGCGTGGTACTCGGCGCCTGGCACAGCGAAGGTTCGATGGTCAAGGTGACGCCGGACGACGTCAAACTGATCCACTTCCCGTTTTAATTTCGCCAACGATTTCCCTGTATTTCCGCCGACGCAACCGTTTTCCTTGCTGGCAGTTCATGCTATTCTCTGTGGCCTCTAAAGCAGTGTGAAACACACCCACAGGAGTTTTAAGACGCATGTCTTCCCGCAATAATTCGGCGCGTATCGCCATCGTGATGGGGTCCAAAAGCGACTGGGCTACCATGCAATTTACCGCAGAAATCCTTGATGCCCTGAACGTTCCGTACCATGTCGAGGTGGTCTCCGCCCACCGCACGCCCGATAAGCTGTTCAGCTTCGCTGAAAGCGCCGAAAGCAATGGCTATCAGGTGATTATTGCAGGGGCAGGCGGCGCGGCGCATCTGCCGGGCATGATTGCGGCGAAAACCCTGGTGCCGGTGCTCGGCGTACCGGTTCAGAGCGCGGCCTTAAGCGGTGTCGACAGCCTCTACTCCATTGTGCAAATGCCGCGCGGCATTCCGGTCGGTACGCTGGCCATCGGCAAAGCCGGGGCCGCTAACGCCGGCCTGCTCGCCGCGCAGATCCTCGCTCAGCATGATGCCGAACTTCACCAGCGCCTGAGCGCCTGGCGTCAGGCGCAAACCGATGAAGTGCTGGATAACCCGGATCCGCGGGGTGCGGCATGAAACAGGTATGCGTGCTCGGTAACGGTCAGTTAGGTCGCATGCTGCGCCAGGCCGGTGAGCCGCTGGGCATCGCCGTCTGGCCGGTGGGGCTGGAAGCCGAGCCGGAAGCGGTGCCGTTCCAGCAGAGCGTCATCACGGCCGAAATTGAACGCTGGCCGGAAACCGCCCTCACCCGTGAGCTGGCCCGCCACCCGGCGTTCGTCAACCGCGATGTTTTCCCGATTATCGCCGACCGCCTGACGCAAAAGCAGCTGTTCGACAAGCTTGGCCTGGCCACTGCCCCGTGGCAGCTGCTGGCGGATAAAAGCGAATGGCCGGCGGTGTTTGCCCGTCTCGGCGAGCTGGCGATCGTTAAGCGTCGCGTCGGCGGCTACGATGGCCGCGGCCAGTGGCGTCTGCGCGCTGACGAAACCGCGCAACTCCCGGAAGATAACTACGGCGAGTGCATCGTCGAGCAGGGGATTAATTTCTCCGGCGAAGTGTCGCTGGTGGGCGCCCGCGCCCATGACGGTAGCACCGTCTTCTACCCGCTGACCCGCAACCTGCATCAGGACGGTATTCTGCGCGCCAGCGTGGCCTTCCCGCAGGCCAATGCCCGCCAGCAGGAACAAGCGGAAAGCATGCTGACGGCGATCATGAACGAGCTGAACTACGTCGGCGTGATGGCGATGGAGTGCTTCGTCACCGCCGAGGGGCTGCTGATCAACGAGCTGGCACCGCGCGTGCACAACAGCGGCCACTGGACGCAAAATGGCGCCTCCATCAGCCAGTTTGAACTGCATCTGCGAGCGATTACCGACCTGCCGCTGCCGCCGCCGGTGGTCAACAGCCCGTCGGTGATGATCAACCTGATCGGTACCGATCTCAACTACGACTGGCTGAAGCTGCCGCTGGTGCACCTGCACTGGTACGATAAAGAGGTGCGTCCGGGTCGTAAAGTCGGCCACCTGAACCTCACCGACAGCGATACCGATCGCCTGAGCGCGACGCTGGAAGCGATCAAGCCACTGCTGCCGCCGGAGTACACCAGCGGCCTGTTCTGGGCGCAATCGCAGCTGGCGTAACGCCTCACCTTTGTCTTGCCGGGCGGCGACTGACGCTTGCCCGGCCGATAAAAGCCCAGCTATTCAGAAGTCGTCGCCCTGGCAACGCGCCTCCGTCGCCGCCCCGGGGCAGAATGCACGATATTCAGGCATCCTCACCGCCGGTAGTCCCCCGTCAGGGCTTGATACAGGTTCCCGCCCGCCCGGCGAGCGTCTCCTCAATGCGTGATAGCGCGCCAATCCACGCCCGCTTGCCCCTGCGGCGAACATAGCTGCTGACTGCCAAAATTTTCGGCCCCATCGCGCCATCGTCGCGAGCAAAAGGCGCCAGCGCTTCCGGGGTCGCTTCACGGATCGGTCGCTGCATTGGGGTGCCCCAGTGTTCATATACCGCATCCGCATCGGTGAGGATCACCAGACCATCGGCATCAATCTGTTCCGCCAGTAGCGCTGCGGCCAAATCTTTATCGATAACCGCCTCTGCGCCCTGCCCGCTCTCCAACACCGGAATGCCTCCGCCGCCACAGCAGATCACGACATGTCCCTCATTCAGCAGACGCTCGATCGAGTCGCTCTCCTCAATTCTCACCGGCCTTGGCGAGGCGACAACCCGACGCAAGTATTTGCCGTCGCATTTCATCGTCCAGCCATACTCCTCTTCCAGTTGCTGCTGTAACTCAGGGTCATAGACCGGACCGATAAATTTCTCCGGCGCCGAAAAGGCTGGATCGTTCGATGCCACAGTAATACGCGTCATCACTGTCGATACCGGCGGTACCGACGATTCCTGTGCCAGGCATTGGGCCAGCATATAGCCAATCATGCCCTGGCTCTCCGCCACCAGCACGTCCAGCGGGTAAGGTTCGACGTCGCTATAGGCCAGATTTTGCAGCGCCAACAGGCCTACCTGCGGCCCGTTGCCGTGCACAATGGCCAAACGGTAATGCTGCGCCAGACGCGCCAGCGCGGGAACGGCACTGTGAATATTGCGATACTGATTTTCTACCGTCAGCGCTTCCCCGCGCTGTAATAAAGCGTTACCCCCGAGGGCAACAACCAGCGTTTTCATAAAAGTCCTTACATTATTTGTTGCGCCAGCCAGAACCCCAGAAGCGTGTCGGCACCAGAGGTGTGCCCCATCGCCAGCAGGGCTTCGACGGCAGGTTCAATTCGTCGTCCGCACTGAAGCGCGTTAACAACATGCAGTAGCGGTGAAGCGAAGCACCCCTTACTGGCGTAGCGTAAATAGTTGACGCTGACCTGCGTTGTGGCAGCATGCAGATCGCCGGAGGCACGAAAGAAATGGTGTCCGCTGTTGCGCGACATCTGTCCAGAACACCACGCGGACAGCATCATGCCGATCAGCATATCGTCCATGCTCGGCGTCAGGCCTGGCCCCTTCCCCAGCCACAGCCGCCAGTCAACGGCGTTCCCGGTCAACGCAGAGGCAAAACAGTGGCGTAATTGCCGCAACTCAGGATGATGCGGCAGATGGATAGCCTGTGACAGCGGCCCAAACAGGCCCGTCTCTTCCGGGCGCTTCATGAGCGCTGTCGGCAGATAAGGGCCATCAGGCTGAGATCGAGGCCGCAGGGAGCAGCGCCTGCGCGGTGGTAACAGCAAAAGGTTATCGACCTGAATGCCGTCATCACGCGCTATCGGCAACCACCCCGCCTTCAGCGCCGCGTGTAAACGGATAAAATCACGGCGACGTAATACCCATCCGCCGGGGCTCACGCCTTGTCCACGATGATGCAGCGTCAGCAGCGCGCCGCCTGCAACATAGAGATTGATGGTGCGCTGCCAGAGGCCGCCGGTTCGCCACGGCTGGCGATGGTCCGGCGCGTCAATGCTGCCTGTCAGCGGACGGATCTTATCCATTGCGTGCCTCAGCTCACGCCCAGCTCGTCCGCCAGCGCTTCCAGCGCCAGTTCAAAGCAGGCCAGCGGGGCTCTGACGGTTCCGGCACCAATCTGGCCGATCCCCGCCTCTTTATGCGCAATACCGGTGTTGATAAGCGGTGTAATGCCCGTTTCAACCACCCGGCGAATATCCAACCCCAGACAGGCCCCCTGGAAATCCCAGCCCGGAATTTGCAGTTGCATATTGCGTTCAAGGAAGATTTCCGCCATCTCCTCGGAGACCGATTTTGCCGCCTCCATCCCACCCGCGCCGACAAAGCGAGTGACGCCCGGGGCCGCGATCATCGCCGCCCCGCCGATGCCGAAGGTTTCAGTGATGGCGCTATCGCCCATATCCGGGTTGGCCTGCTCCTGCGAGAAACCTGTGAAAAACAGCCCCTGTGGCGTATTAACCGGCGCGGTAAACCAACGGTCGCCCAGCCCGCTGACGCGAATACCGAACATATCGCCGTTGCGGGTCATCGCGGTGACAATACTGCCCGCGCGGATCTGAGCTCCGGCATCCATTGCCGATTTACAGTAGGCCATCGCCAGGTTGAGGAAGAACTGATCGGTAATGGCGAGGAAATCCATCACCTCAGCAATCTGCTGTTTGTCGTGATTGAGGCGCGCCAGATGCGGCGCCAGCGTGCGCATTAGCAGCGCGGAGGTGGCGATATTACGCTGGTGGAACTCATCGCCCATGGTGATACCCTGCGCCATCATCGCCGTCAAATCGATGCCGTGCTCCATCTGTTTCAGCGCCGCGCTAAGGACCGGCATCAGCACATCGCGCATCCAGCGCAAGCGCTGCTGCACATCTTCGCCGTAAGCGCCGAAACGCATCACCTTGCCAATCCCTTCGTTCAGGTTGCAATAGGCGCGGTTGCCTTCAGCGATGTTTTCCACCACCAGCATCGGCATGTTCGGCGAAGTAATGCCGCCCATCGGCCCCACGGCGTTAACGTGATGGCAGGGGATAAAGGTAATTTCGCCGCTTTCCAGCATCGCATGGGCGTTTTTTTCATCCTGCGCCCAGCCTTCGAACAGGCATGCGCCAATGCAGGCCCCTTTCATCGGACCGGTCATCGCCTGCCAGCGCATCGGCGGCCCGGCGTGGAGCAACGTTTTGTTCTGATTCAGCGCCCCGATTAGCGCACCTGCCGGCTTCACATCCAGCCAGTGCGGACGTGCATTCCGAATTCGTTCAATTACTGCCTCATTGGCCTGCGCCACTGATGTAAACATAGGGACCTCTTATTGCAAACGCTCTAATAAACGAGCCAGTTTTTTATTTCCTCCGGCAATCGGCGCCCACTGATAGTGAACAACCGGCGTTCCGGCGGACTGTAAATCGATCGCAAAACTGCGCAGACCGGCATTAATTACCGCCACTCCGTCCAGCAGACTGGAACGCGGTGCGGGCTCCGCCATCCGCTGATGGCTAATCAGCGCAACAGCAAGCAGCGCGGCCTCCGGGAGGCTATCGACCACCACCACACCGGCATCTTCCAGCTCGGCAATCTGACGGGAACGGCACTGCGGGTCATTTTCGGTACCGGTAACGGTCGCGATAACGTGCAGCGGATGGCCTTCACTCCTCAATGCCCAGGCCCGCCGGCATGCTTCCACCAGCGATCCCGCCGGGTCGGCGGTGGCGCCATACCCAATCACCACATCCAGCAGCAATACGCCCACCTGCGTTTGCTCACCGAGGTCAGCAATCAGTTGGTTACGCAGGGAGGGATCAATCATCGGGTGTGGACGACCGACGGTGTAGAAATCATCGCCGAGGTCGACGACCTGGTGGCCCAGAGCGTTGAGCATCATGCCCTGCGGGTGATGCTCATCGAGAGTGATGTTCAGGCGCTCAGCCAGCAGCCCGGCGGATTCCGCCGCCAGCGTGCCGCCGGTGTATAAACCGCGGATATGCTTACTCGCGACTGCGGTTAGATTTTCCTGATGGCGAACCACTCGCGCCAACAGACACGCCAGCCGACCGGCCTCGTCCAGCGTGCGGGCAAACCAGACGTTTTCATCACGGTTGACTGGCGAGACATAGCCAAGAAATAGCGCCACCACGGGTTTAGCACTGCGTTTCATTGCGCTAATCATCTTCAGGCGCACTGCCTCCGCAGGTGGCTTGGAAACAAAGGCCAGTACCTGGCTCTGCGCATCCTGGGTTAGCATTTCCAGCGCCGTTTGCGCACTCAGCCCCCCCACTTCCGCGCTCAGGTCACGGCCGCCGAGACCCATCGCATGGCTGATCCCTTCGCCACCAAGGACAATTTGCGAGACCAGTTCCTGGATGCCGGTACCGGAGGCGCCAATCACCCCGATATTGCCCTCCGGTGTGACGTTGGCGAAGGCCAGCGGGGTGCCGGCAATCATGGCGGTGCCGCAGTCAGGCCCCATCACCAACAATCCTTTGTCACGGGCGCGGGTTTTGAGGGCAATTTCATCTTCCAGGGTGAC
Organism: Klebsiella sp. G-Nf4; assembly: GCF_002810615.1. Classification (NCBI taxonomy): domain Bacteria; kingdom Pseudomonadati; phylum Pseudomonadota; class Gammaproteobacteria; order Enterobacterales; family Enterobacteriaceae; genus Klebsiella; species Klebsiella sp. G-Nf4. The sequence goes on from NZ_PION01000004.1 coordinate 78,091, forward strand.
GTTGTCGGAGAAAATCATCACGCTTTTCTCGCTACTGAGCGCCTGATGGGCCAGCTCCGCGGCATATTCTCCAGCAACGGAAATTAAGGTCATATTAGCCTGCGGCAGTTTTTGCATCGCACTTTGCCAGCGGCGAACCACGTTCAGACTCTGACTTTGTCCGCTTCCCTGCGCCAGGGCGGACAAGGCGTCATCCAGACGGGCGATAATCATTTCCGTCACCGACGCATCTGCGCAATCGGTACGGATCGCCACGCAAATATCATTCGGCGTCGCCGTGGCAAAATCGTCATGCCAAAAACCGGTAGTTTCCAGCAGCGCTTTATTTGCCGGCGTGCCCATCATGACCGAAACATCGTCGACATTTTCTGACTCACTCAGCTTGCGTGAAATAATCATTAAACTGACTGAATCCTGAAAACAGCCCTTTTTAATAAAGGCATGAATCATAATAACTCCCCAATAATTGCACCCATTGCAATTGAATGAGCATGGTTAATCTGCCATCAGGCTAACGGGATGGAATTATCAATGGCGTGACCAAAATCACATGAGGATTATTACCACAGGCTTTCAAACAAACCGCCTGACATTAGCAGTTATTTTTTAATAAATCGATTACATGGTCATTTATGACAAATCCATTACGATTATCAAATAAAATCTAACACTGGTCATTTAACTATACAGATCACAATTTCAGTTTCTTTTCCCCGTATTTTAGTCAGCAGTCAGGCTCTACACCGTCGTTAAAAGGAAGACAGATGAAAGTCAGTCGGGAAACACTTCATCAGCTTATTGCTAATAAGCTGAACGCAGCAGGACTCACTCATAATCACGCGGATATTATTGCCGATGTGTTGGTTTATGCCGATGCCAGAGGCATTCATTCGCACGGCGCGGTTCGTGTTGAATATTATGCTGAACGAATTTCAAAAGGCGGCACCAATCGTCATCCCACCTTTAGCTTTGAAAAAACCGGTCCCTGCAGCGGCATTTTGCATGCCGATAACGCCGCCGGCCAGGTCGCCGCCAAAATGGGCATGGAACATGCCATTGAGATCGCCCGGCAAAGTGGCGTAGCCGTAGTGGGTATCCGGCGCATGGGACACAGCGGGGCCATCTCGTACTTCACGCAGCAGGCGGCTCGCGCCGGGCTGATTGGGCTCTCGCTGTGTCAGTCAGACCCGATGGTCGTCCCTTTTGGCGGGGCGGAGATCTACTACGGCACCAACCCGCTGGCCTTCGCCGCACCCGGCGAGGGCGACGATATCATCACCTTCGATATGGCCACCACCGTGCAAGCGTGGGGAAAGATCCTTGATGCTCGTTCTCGCCATGAAAGCATTCCCGATAGCTGGGCGGTGGATAAAAACGGCGCCCCAACCGTGGATCCCTTTGCCGTCCATGCTCTGCTTCCTGCCGCCGGTCCGAAAGGTTACGGGCTGATGATGATGATTGACGTCCTATCCGGCATTTTGCTCAACCTTCCTTTTGGTCGCCAGGTCAGCTCGATGTACGACAACCTGAGCCAGGGGCGTGAGTTAGGACAATTGCATATCGTGATTAATCCTGACTTTTTCTCCTCCAGCACCTTATTTCGCCAGCACATTAGCGACACCATGCGCGAATTAAGCGCCATTACGCCAGCGCCTGGATTTAGTCAGGTTTATTACCCGGGGCAGAATCTGGATATCAATGAGAAAAACAGCGCTGTCAACGGGATCGAAATCGTTGATGAGATTTATGACTATCTGGTTTCAGACGCTTTATATAACCGCTCTTATGAAACCAATTCCCCTTTTGCTCAATAAAATAAGTAACAGGAGTTATGTATGACTCATTCTTTTCGACAGGCAATTGAAGAGACATTGCCCTGGCTTTCCTCTTTCGGCGCCGCCCCTACCGGCGGACTCACCCGCTTGCTTTATTCGCCGGAGTGGCTGCAGGCGCAGCAGGCGTTTAAACAAAAGATGAGCGACAGCGGGCTGGAAACACGCTTCGATGAAGTCGGTAACCTTTATGGTCGCCTGCCCGGTAGCCGTTTTCCCGACGACGTTATCCTCAGCGGTTCGCATATTGATAGCGTCGTCAACGGCGGCAATCTTGACGGTCAGTTTGGCGCGCTGGCGGCCTGGCTGGCGGTCCGCTGGCTAAAAGAGACCTACGGGGCACCGCTGCGTACCGTGGAGGTGCTGGCGTTAGCGGAAGAAGAAGGCAGCCGCTTCCCTTACGTCTTCTGGGGCAGCAAAAATATCGTCGGCATCGCTAACCCGGCGGACGTGCGTGGGATTAAAGACGCCAAAGGCGTGGCGTTTGTCGATGCTATGAAGCAGTGCGGCTTTAGCCTGCCCGCCGCCCCGCTGGCGCCGCGCCGGGATATTAAAGCCTTCGTTGAACTGCATATCGAACAGGGCCGCGTGCTGGAAACCAACAAGCAGTCCATCGGCGTGGTCAACGCCATCGTCGGTCAGCGCCGCTACACCATTACCCTCAACGGCGAGTCTAACCATGCCGGCACCACCCCAATGGGCTACCGCCGCGACACCGTCCATGCTTTCAGCCGCATCTGCTGCGAATCCATCGCCAAAGCGAAAGCCCACGGCGACCCGCTGGTGCTTACTTTCGGTAAAGTCGACCCGCAGCCGAATACGGTCAACGTGGTGCCGGGTAAAACGGTCTTTACCATGGACTGCCGCCACACCGATGCCCTTGCATTAACGGCATTTACTGAAGTGATCGAAGGCGATATGCGGCGGATCTGCGAGGAAATGGATATTGGCATTGAAATCGACCTGTGGATGGATGAAGCCCCGGTTCCCATGGACAAAAGACTGGTCGCCCAACTCACTGCCCTGTGCGAAAAGGAGAAGGTGAATTTCCGCGTGATGCACAGCGGCGCGGGACACGACGCGCAAATTTTCGCCCCCTGCTTCCCGACCTGCATGATCTTTATGCCAAGCATCAAAGGCATCAGCCATAACCCGGCGGAAAGTACGCATATCGAGGATTTAGCGGAAGGGGTAAAAACGCTCGCCTTAATGTTGCATCAACTGGCCTGGACTGAATAAGGAATACAATATGGGTTATTTAAATAATGTGGTTGGCTATCGCAATGATTTACTGGCCAGCCGTTCCATCGTACGCCACGGTAATTATGCCCTGCTGACGCCGGACGGTCTGGTCAAAAATATTATTCCGGGTTTTGCTAACTGTGATGTGACTATTCTGTCGACGCCGAAATTAGGCGCATCCTTCGTTGATTATCTGGTGACGCTGCATGAAAACGGCGGCAATCAAAGCGGGTTTGGCGGCGATGGCATTGAGACCTTCCTGTATGTCATTAAGGGGAAAATCACCGCCGGGGCGCAGGGTAAAACCTTTGCGCTGACCGAAGGCGGCTATCTTTACTGCCCACCGGGTGAACGGATGACTTTCAGTAATAACCATTCAGCCGACAGCCAGCTATTTCTCTATAAGCGCCGCTATATTCCGACAGCGGACCATGCGCCTTATCTGGTCACCGGCAACGTCAGTCAGCTGGAGCGTATTCATTATGAAGGAATGGAAGACGTTATTCTGATCGACTTCCTGCCAAAAGAGCTGGGCTTCGATATGAATATGCATATCCTCTCTTTCGAGCCTGGCGCCAGCCACGGCTATATCGAAACCCATGTGCAGGAGCACGGCGCCTATATTCTTTCCGGCCAGGGCGTGTATAACCTCGACAACAATTGGGTTCCGGTGAAGAAAGGCGACTATATCTTTATGGGCGCTTATTCCCTACAGGCGGGATACGGTGTCGGGCGCGAGGCGTTCAGCTATATCTACTCGAAAGATTGCAACCGCGATGTTGAGATCTGATTGCTAACAATCTGCGCACGTTGGTATTGCCCGGCGGCGCTTCGCTTGCGTGGGCCTACGGGGAAATCTCGCCGCTTTCATCGGCCGGGTAAGGCGTCAGCCGCCACCCGGCGAAATGCGGGCACAATAGCAAAGGCGAATTTGTTACCCATCGCATAAAATTCTTTTTTGTTTAGCTATGTTGGATTTTGCCACGGTGAGAACCGTGGCATTTTTTATTCAGGCGGGAATGTTCTGACCGAGCTTGATAGCACAGGCGATATTGCGCGCGCAGGCATACAGATTTTGCTCACCGCGTTCCAGCACTTCGGCAAGCGGTGCCAGCGCGGGCAGAATGCTAAATACCGCATCAATGCCATGTTGATGCACCGCTTCCACGCCGTCCCCCAGAACGCCAGCGATACCGATCACCGGGATGCTATGCTTTTTCGCGAGCCGCGCCACGCCAATCGGCGCTTTGCCGCCGACGGTTTGCGAATCCATTCGCCCTTCACCGGTAATCACCAGATCCGCGTCGCGCAGCGCCTCCTCCAGTTGCATCGCCTCAATCACGATATCGATGCCCGGCTTCAACGCCGCGTTAAGGAATACGCAAGCTGCCACGCCCATACCGCCCGCCGCGCCGCCGCCGACAATCTTCGTCACCTCCTCACCCGTTGCCGTGAGCAGCACCTGTGCGTAATTTTGCAAACCGCGCTCGAGGGCAGCGACCATCTCAGCGCTGGCTCCTTTTTGCGGTCCAAAGACCGCCGCCGCGCCGCGTTCGCCGAGCAGTGGATTATCAACATCGCAGGCCACATCAATCCGGCATTTGCGCAGGCGCGGGTCGAGGTCACGTAAGTCAATGCTCGCCAGCCGCGCCAGCGCGCCGCCACCGAATCCTACGCTCTCGCCGCGCTCGTCAAGAAAACGTGCCCCCAGGGCCTGGGCCATGCCCATTCCACCATCTACCGTGGCGCTGCCGCCAATACCGAGGATAATATGCCGAACGCCGGCGTCCAGCGCGTGGCGAATCAACTCTCCGGTCCCAAAGCTGGTGGCTCGCAGAGGGTTACGGCTCCCGGCGGGAACCAGCATCAGCCCGCTGGCTGCCGCCATTTCAATAAACGCGGTTTGCCCGTCGCCGCTCAGTCCATAGAAGGCGCCTACCACCTCCCCCAACGGCCCCATGGCCGGCAGCATCACCATTTTGCCGTCGGTCGCCTCAACCATTGCCTCAACCGTCCCCTCGCCGCCGTCGGCGATCGGCAGGCAGATACACTCCGCCTGTGGGAAAATGGAAATGAAGCCCGCCTTAATCGCCTGAGCGCAGCGACTGGCGCTGACGCTTTCTTTGAACGAGTCTGGTGCAATAATAATTTTCATTGTTCATCCTTTTAATGTCATGACTTAATACGATCCCAGGGAATGAGATTCTCCATGGCTACCGCCAGCAGCACCCCGATTAGTAAGCCGTTACCTACAAGGGGTCTGATTGTCAGAGGCAACGTCTGGAGATAAACCGGCGGCAGTCCCATCAAAAAAATCCCGACAAATAACGGCAGAGCCAGCCGATAGATATTTCGCGCGGTAAAGGTAATTTGCTTACTGAAAGATAAACTGGAATATAACAACGGCAGATAAGAGACCAGCATGACCGCACTGCTGATCGGTAAAGGCAGGGTGGTAAAAAAGTGGGTCAACGGCGTAAATAATCCAACCAGCAGACAGCACAAGCAGCCGATAATAAATGGCCGGCGCGAGGTGTCGCCAGTTTGAGTTAATAAAGCTGCCGACGAAACAAAGGGGGAAAATGGCACCACGTTGAGCGGAACCGTTATTAATGTCATCAAACCGGAGATCATAAAGCTGCGTCGATAGCGGGTATTACTGGCTCCCTGTTGGGGGTAAAAAACATCGGTGCTGCGAATGGCGCCATAGGTATTGGTAATATTAACCAGTCCCGCCAGCATGGCGGTTAAAATGATGCCGGGTCGTAGCTGGCCACCGTAACCCAGCGGGAACCACTGCCAGTGAATGGGGCCTGAGGCTACCGTAGCGGGAGGCATGCGAAACAGCAGATACCAGCCTGCCCAGCCCGCCAGAGTGCCGATCAGTAAGGCGTAGCGAGCGATACCATCCGGGAGAAAAATGATCATTCCCAGCACCAGAATCATCACCGACAGCGCCAGGCAAAATGGCGCCAGCTGAATACCCGGATTAACCTGCGTCGAACTAAAGGGCAGCCCAAGCATGCCTTTAAAAAAGATGGTAGTCAGCTGCGCGCCCAGCAGCAGCATGAAAAAGACCATTACCGTTGGGCTGAAGAGCTTCGCCAGGCGATGGCCTATGCCGCTTACGCCAATGATGATGGTGAGCACTGCCGAGAAAAATATGCCGACAGCCAGGCTGGAGGCGATGCTGTCGAACGGCGTCCCCCGTGCGGCTTCGCCCACGGTGACCGTCAGAATGGTGCTCCACCACAGGCCCGTCGGTCCTTCCATAATCGCCCGACGATGTCCCAGTAACGCCTGTGCCAGACAGGCCAACCCGGTGGTGATAAACCCGTACTGGGTAAGCGTAATTAACGCGCTGGCAGGGAGCTGAAAAGCAGACTGTAATGTTGGCGGTACCACAACGGTGTTGCAGAAAATAAAGAAGAACCATTGAAACCCCGCCAGGGTGTTACGTTTATTTAGCGGCAATACCACCATGATGAAATCCTGAAAAAGCGCCTGCCGTTAAACAGGCGCTAAATATGGAATGGGGCGAGGAACGGTCCCTTCTCCCTTTTTGGGAAGAGGGTTAGGGTAAGGGGAAATGTACCCACCAATGCCCTCACCCCGGCCCTCACCCAAAGGGAGAGGGAGAAAATCATCCCCAATTTTTTATTCGCCCGTTACTGCTGATGCTTAAGGATAAATTTCCCCTTCGGTGCGCGCGGGAAGCCCTGTTCGATGTCATAGATCACCTCGCCGCGCAGGATGGTTTTAGCAATCCGAGCGCCAATCTTGCGACCAACGTAAGGGCTGACTTTGTGGCGATATTCGAGGTCTTCTGCCCGTAAGACGTAGCTGCTGTTCGGCTGAATAAACACCAGGTCGGCGTCTTTACCCGGAGCAATGCGGCCCTTATGCTTCAGGCCGAAAATATCGGCGGCGTTGGTCGCCATCAGACGGGCAAACTGCGGCAGAGACATACCGCGTTTCTGCACCGCTTCATCGAACATCACGTCCATACAGTTTTGCAGACCGGCAATCCCGCCCCAGGCCTGCATGATATTGCCAGCCTTCATTTCCGGTGGGCACGGCGAATGGTCGGAGACCAGGCAGTCGATTTCTCCGTTGAACAGCTTTTCCCACATGCCTTTCTGGTTTTCCGCATCGCGGATCGGCGGAGAGCACTTCGCCAGGGTACCGATCTCTGCAAACTGATCGGTATCCAGTACAAAGTAGTGCGGGCAAGATTCACAAGTCACATCTTGCCCTTCCTGACGGGCGCGGGTCACTTCGGCTACCCCTTCCGGGCTGCTGACATGACACACGTGCAAGCGGCAACCGGCGACTTTCGCCAGATACAGAACGCGACGAATGGCTTCCACTTCGGTGAAGACCGGCCGAGAGGCTACGTAATCATACGCCGTCACGCGGCCTTCCCTTTTCGCCTCTTCGCCCAGCTCGTCGCAGATCAGCGCGTTTTCGCAGTGCACCAGCACGGTCTGCTTCATTTCGGCCAGCTTTTGTATGCCTTTAAAGAACTGCCAATCATTGACGTCGCGGAAGTCGTTGTCGATCCCGCGGTCTCCGCAGGTGGCGACGAAGCACTTGAATCCCACCACCCCCACTTCATCCAGCTCATGCAGTCGGTCGAGGTTATAAGAGACCAGGCCGCCAAGCTGCGCGGCATCGATGGTCAGTTTTCCTTTCGCCGCATCGAATTTCAGCTCAATGGTCTGCCGGTCAACGGTTGCCGGTAGCTGATTCAGCGGCATTTCGATCATCGTGGTGATGCCGCCTTTTGCCGCCGCGCGGGTCCCGGTTTCGTAACCTTCCCAGTGGGTACGGCCAGGTTCAGAGATATGCGTATGCGCATCGACCATGCCCGGCGAAACGATCAGGCCCGTAGCATCCATGACCTGCTTCGCCTCGCCCAGGTGTTCACCGATAGCGGCGATTTTGCCGTCGTTCACCGCGATATCGACTACCCGGGATTCGTTTTCCAGAATAACAGTACCGTTTTTAATGATTAAATCAAAAGACATAATAACTCCTTGTATGTGTACAGATGGGTCAGCCGCCATACTTCTGCTGCGACATTGCGTGCCGCAATAACAATGGCTTTGGCTGGTAATGCTTCATCCATGAAATAAACTTTCCTGGTTAAAATGAAATTAACTAACAGTATTTGGCCGTGTCAGATTATTGGGTTGCGCCCGTTTCTTCAGCAAAGCGTACGCAACAAAAGCGACAATAACACCGACAAACCATGACACACGGGATAAGGGTTCCAGCAAAGGAATAAACTTCCCACCGAGCGATAAAATGACTGCCACAATGGTTACCAGGAATGCGGTAACATTAAAACCATTATCAAAATATTTATAATCTCCTGGCGCGGTATAAAGTTCATCAAGATTTATTTGCCCACGCATAACGATGAAATAGTGAGCCATCATCACACCAATAACCGGCCCTAACATCCCGCCAATAATATCGAGAAAGAGATAAATACTGTCTTGATTCTCCATTAATTTCCATGGGCAAATAAGCAAGCTAATAATACTGGCGATGAGCACGCCATTTTTATAGGTCAGTTTGGCTGGGGCAATCGCCGCGATCTGATAACCTGCCGGTATAATATTACCTGTAGCGTTGGTGGAGATCGTGGTCATCAATATCACCAACACCGCAAAGAACGAGGCAAACAGGCTGTCCCATTTCTGCACAATATCCAGCACGTTCCAGGTATCCATACCATAGTGGATACTGGCCCCAGCGATAATACAAACGCCGGCGACCGCAAAAAGAATATAGGCCACCACGAGTCCAAGCGTCTGACCAATAGCCTGCTCGCGAAACGAGCGCGCGTTCTGGGTGAAATCCGAGGCGCTGACTGCCGGAGCAGCCCAGACGGCCACCACCGCATTGATCACCACCAGGAACAAGAAACCGGTATGTTCCGCTTTTGCCACCCCGGTCGGCAGGTAGTCGAGGATCGGGCCGAATCCTACCAGCGAAATGGCCCAGATAGCCATGCCGCCGAAGACGATATAGATGCAGGGGTTGAGGATTGCGGTAAATTTATTCAGCACTTTTCCGCCACCAAAGCCAATCCCGACGTTAATCAACCAGAACACCAGAAAGGCGATCAACCCCGGCAACGACAGCCCCAGCAGCTTAAAATCACCGCCAAGCGTCAGAAACGCAGGCCATAATTTGCCTAATAAGATCAGAAATGCCAGCGATCCGGCGTAGCATTGCAAGCCAAACCACATAATCGCCGCGATACCGCCTCTGAGCAGTCCGGGTAATAATGCACCGCGTACTCCATATGAGGCTCTTAATATCATCGCGAAGGGTACACCATATTTACTTCCGGCAGCACCGTTAAACACCATGACCAAGGCAATAATAAAGGCACTTAATACTATCGCCATCATTATGCTAAAAGTGGAAAGTCCAAGGATAAAAAAACCACCCACCATCACATAATTTGGTACGTTGTGTACAGAACCCATCCACAACGTGAAATAATTGAATGTTTTCCAGTTACGCTGAGTGTCTGATTTCGGCAATAGATCATCACTATAGCCCCTGGTTTTGTATAGGTCTTGAGTTTGTTCCATAATTCCCTCTTAATACGCATCGGTTTACGTTTGTAGGTTTAGCTATGTGGAACAACAATTTTTATTATTTATTTTTATTATACGGTAATGGTCTTTGACGGTATTTTATTCTTGCGCAAGGTGATCAGGGCAAAAAGTATCGTCCCGGTAACAACCAGTCCAGCAGACATCACAAAACTAATTTCTTTCGATCCGGTCAGGTCGGAAATAAAGCCGGTGAGCGTCGGTGCAACTACCGCAGAACTCATACCAAAGAAATTAAATAAGCTGAAGGCGCGGCCTAACGTTTTCGCTGACGCCTGCTCGGAGACGAACGAGATAAGAATCGGATCAACGGCCATTTTGCCCAGCAACCCGTACAGTACCAGGCTAATCATCAGCATGGTGGTATTCGGCGACAGAACGGTAAACATCAACATGGCCGCTGCGACTATCTCCAGCCCGAGAATAACTTTGACTTTACTGTCGCGGAATTTATCCGAGAGATGGCTAAAGAACAGCGCGCCCGGCACCCCGACCACCGCCACCAGCGCGGAAGCAAAACCAATCGCCCCACCGTCAAACCCGCGTTCGGTCTGAAGATAAGAGGGCAGCCAGGTCACAATCAGATAGTAGCCGTAGCAGGTACAGAAATAGAGGAAGTACACGCTGCACAGTAATGGCGAGAACAGCGGCGCCGATTTCTCTTCCGCAACCGGCGCTGACGCCGCTGCGCTCGTTTTATTTTCCGCTGCGGCGGGTTCTTTCAGTTTGCGGCGAATGACCAGGGTAAACACGCAGAGCATCACCAGCAGAATCGCAGCGACGATAAACAACACGTTTTGCCAGGCCATGTGCATGCTTTTGACCAGAATACTTGAACCAATCAGGCCAATCCCCATGCCAATGGCAGAGCCGCTGTTGATGATGGCGTTCGCCAGCGCCCGGCGTTCCTGCGGCACGTTGGCCGAGGAGAGCGAATAGGCGGAACTAAAGAAGGAGGCGCAACCGGCGCCGGCCAGTAGCGAGCCGATATAAATCAGCGTCAGATTTCCGGCATTAGCGATACTCAGAGTACCGATAATAAATAGCGAAAAACCGCACATCAGCATAATTTTCTGGCCCAGTTTATCCACCAGAATGCCGCAGGGGATCTGCATGCCGCAGTAGGCCAGAAAATAGAAGCTGGCAATCGCGCCAATTTCAGCATTACTGACGTTACCTAATGACGCCTGAATCTCCGGATAAATCGGCGTTAACACGGTACGATAGATCCAAATTGCCACCCAGCCCAGACTCATTACCACGACTATTTTCTTCCAATAGTCGACACCTTTGTTATTGATCGTATCCATAAAGTCACCTGTGAGGTTCAAATAAAGCTGCCGGTTTCGGCAGCTTTACGCTTATTACGCTATTTGATGATTTGCCATTAATTCCAGAGCCTGAATCAGAGACGAGTGATCTAATTCGCTCCCTCCATTGGCGGCACAGGTATTAAAAAGTTCCTGACAGGTAGCAGTATTCGGCAGATTAAGCGCCAGGGCTTTAGCGCTCTGCAGAGCCAGATTGAGATCCTTCTGGTGCAGAGAAATTTTAAAGCCTGGATTAAAGGTGCGGTTAAGCATTCTTTCACCGTGCACTTCCAGAATACGTGAGGAAGCGAAACCGCCCATCAAAGCCTGACGAACGCGAGCGGGGTCCGCCCCGGCTTTAGAGGCAAAAACCAACGCTTCGGACACCGCTTCAATATTCAGCGCGACGATAATCTGGTTGGCGACTTTACAGGTCTGCCCGTCGCCGTTCCCGCCGACAAGGGTGATATTTTTCCCCAAAATATCAAACAGCGGCTTCACACGAGCAAACACGTTTTCGTCACCACCGACCATAATGGAGAGCGTGCCTTCACGCGCGCCAATTTCCCCACCAGATACTGGTGCGTCCAGATAATCTGCGCCCAGCTCCCGCACCTGCTGTGCGAAACGTTTCGTTTCTATCGGCGAGATCGAGCTCATATCCACGATGATTTTTCCCTTCAATGCCGCTTTGGCACAACCGTGTTCGCCAAACAGCACCTCAGCAACCTGCGGAGTATCCGGTACCATAATAAAAATAATGTCTGACTGTCCCGCCACCTGCTCTGCGGTGGCCAGATGTTGTGCCCCTTGCTTGAGCAATTCGTCAGCAATGGGTCCAATGGTGGTCACGTGCAGCGCATGGCCTGCTTTGGCTAGACGGAGCGCCATCGGGGTACCCATAATCCCCAAACCAATAAATCCCAGCTTCATAAGTGTCCTCTCACAATGTGTATTTCGATTTATCTGGGCAATAGCTATCCCTTCCTGTTGTCAGGAAATAAAACTCCTGAGTCTGGAATAATAAATACTGCCCAACGATAAATTAAAAATTAGCGGTAACGATTAAACCATGTTAGTCCCGCTTCGGTGGTGGTCAATGGTTTATATTCACAACCTACCCAACCGTCATAGTTTGATTTATCGATGAAATTAAAAAGATACTCATAATTAATCTCACCGGTCCCGGGCTCGCCTCGATTCGGATTATCCGCGATCTGTAAGTGACCAATACGATTGGCGTACGTTTGCATCGTATGGGTTAACTCCCCCTCCATACGCTGCATATGGTAAATATCGTACTGAATTTTCAGATTATCATTACCCACTTCGTCAATCAGCGCCAGCGCCTGATGTGTGGTATTCAGATAAAAGCCAGGCATATCGAAGTAATTGATCGGCTCAATTAGCAGCAGAATACCTTCCTGGGCCAGCGCGGCGGCGGCAAAACGTAAATTGGCCACCAGCGTTGAGCGAATATGTTCTTCGCGATATCCCACCGGAGTTTTGCCGACCAGGCAGTTAATTTTACGATTGCCCAGTACTTTGGCGTAGCGGATTGCGGCGTCGACACCTTCGCGAAACTCCGCTTCGCGGCCTGGAATACAGGCGATGCCGCGTTCCCCTGCCACCCAGTCACCAGCAGGTAAATTGTGTAAAGTATGCTCCAGTTGGTTGTCGCTTAGCTTTTGCTTTAATAGCTCGGGCGCATAGTCGTAGGGAAACATAAATTCAACAGCGCGAAAACCACAGGCCGCCGCTTTCTCAAAGCGCTCCAGAAAATCATATTCCTGAAATAACATGGAAAGGTTGGCAGAAAAGCGCAACATAATGTCACCTCATTTATTCATATTTCATGAAACAAGTTTCGGTTGGTGCGTCTATGGCGCTATCGGCAACGTCTTCGAACTCCATGACGTTATCCAGTTCGCTGCCCATGGAGATATTGGTTACGCGCTCAAGGATCACTTCCACAACGACCGGCACGCGATAGGCTTTCATCCAGGCTTTGGCCTGCTCAAACGCGGGGGCAATATCCTCAGGCTTGAAGACGCGAATCGCTTTACAACCGAGCCCCTCGGCGACCTTCACATGATCGACGCCGTAGCCGTTTACTTCGCTGGAGTTAATATTTTCGAACGCCAGTTGAACGCAGTAGTCCATGTCAAAGGCGCGTTGCGACTGGCGGATCAAGCCGAGATAGGCGTTGTTCACCAGGACATGGATGTACGGAATATTGAACTGGGCGCCTACCGCCAGCTCTTCAATCAGAAACTGGAAGTCAAAGTCGCCGGAAATCGCGACCACGTTGCGCTCAGGATCGGCAGCGCAAACGCCCAGCGCAGCGGGAAGCGTCCAGCCCAGCGGTCCGGCCTGACCGCAGTTGATCCAGTGGCGGTCTTTGAACACGTGCAGCATCTGCGCAGCGGCGATTTGCGACAGGCCGATGGTGGTGACATAGCATACGTCCCGGCCAAACGCTTTGTTCATCTCTTCATAGACGCGTTGCGGTTTGACCGGCACATTATCGAAATGCGTTTTCCGTAACAGCGTACGTTTACGCGCCTGACACTCACTAACCCAGCTCTCGCGACGCGGCAGGCGCCCCTCTTTTTGCATCTGCTGCGCAATGTCTACCAGCTGAATTAACGCCGCTTTGGCATCGGAGACAATGCCTAAATCCGGGCACAGCACACGGCCAATCTGCGTCGGTTCAATGTCGATATGAATGATTTTGCGGCCTGCGGTGTACTTCTCAACCGAGCCGGTATGACGATTCGCAAAGCGGTTGCCAATCCCGAACACCAGATCTGAGGCCAACAGCGTGGCGTTGCCGTAGCGATGCGCGGTTTGTAAGCCGACCATTCCGGCCATCAGTTCGTGGTCGTCCGGTATACAGCCCCAGCCCATCAGGGTCGGGATCACCGGGACATGGGTGATTTCCGCAAATTGTTGCAGCAGCGCGGTGGCATCGGCGTTAATCACCCCGCCACCGGCAACAATCACCGGGCGTTCAGCCTGGACTAACAGCGCCAGCGCCTTTTCAATTTGCGGACGCGTAGCGACCGGTTTATAAGCCGGCAGCGGCGAGTAAAGCTCAGGGTCGAATTCGATTTCTGCCACCTGGACATCATAAGGCAGATCGATGAGCACCGGTCCCGGTCTGCCGGAGCGCATCAGATGGAAAGCCTGCTGCAGCACGCCCGGAACCAGCGCCGGCTCTCGGACGGTCACCGCCATCTTGGTAACTGGTTTAGCAATGGATTCAATATCCACCGCCTGAAAATCCTCTTTATGCAGGCGCGCGCGCGGCGCCTGGCCGGTGATGCACAGAATGGGAATCGAGTCCGCGGAGGCAGAATACAGCGCGGTGATCATATCCGTACCGGCCGGGCCGGAGGTCCCCAGACAAACCCCGATATTACCGGCGGTCGCGCGGGTATAGCCTTCAGCCATATGAGACGCGCCTTCAACATGGCGGGCAAGAATATGGCGGATCCCGCCGTGCTTACGCATCGCAGAATAGAACGGGTTAATTGCCGCGCCAGGCACGCCAAATGCAGTGTTAACCCCTTCTTTTTCCAGAACATACATTGCCGCGTCAACGGCTCTCATTTTTGCCATTTTTACAACCTCATTTTATTGGAAAATTTTTCCAAATTTAAACATAACCAAAAAAGTCCCGCTCAAGAGAGCGGGTTGAATCGGCTATCAGTCAGCCTGGGGTTTAAGGCCCAGTGCGGTACTGATATTCCTTGCCGTCTCCCTTACCAGCTCGCCCTGGCTGACAAAACGGTCCGGCGTTAACCTGGACGCAGGTCCGGAAATCGAAATGGCCGCCACGACGGATCCCACATCATCGTAAACTGCTGAAGCAATACAGTTTAATCCTGTCACATGCTCTTCCCGATCAATGCTGTAGCCGCAAGCTCGTGCCTCATCCAGATTTCGCTGCAGAACAGGCAAATCCACAATCGTCGTCGGCGTAAACCGCTGCAGGCCGGTTTTCACAATCACATCCACCAGCTCTTCCGATGACAGCGGATACAGCAGCGCTTTCCCGGCACCTGAAGCATGCAGCGGGAGTCGACTGCCGAGCGGCGCACACATCCTGACCATCGACTTGCACTCCTGCTGGCCAATCAGCACCGCTTCGTTGCCGTTACGAATTGCCATGTTTACCGTTTCTCCCGACATCAGCATCAGCCGGCGCATGAAGGGCCCACCGACGGATAAAACATCCCGATTGTGGATATACGCCGAGCCAATATTGAATGCGCCCAGGCCAATGTGCCACCAACCTAACTGGCTGTCCTGATAGACAAAATCCGCGCCCTCCAGCACTTTTAGCAGACGAAAGGTGGTCGATAACGGTAAGTCCAGATTCAGGGAAATATCGCTCACCGACGAACTGCCGCCGCTCTTCTCAAGGTATTGCAATATCGCGATCCCTCTCTCCAGCGCCTGTGCGCCTTTTTGCGCGGCAGGCTCCTGCTGGCCAGGCCTCCCACGCCTTCTCACTTCTGTCATACCTCGATTATCTCCGGCTCAAAACCTGAGCATAAATAGTGTGTAAGCGCCCACATGTTATGCAAGATAATCGACAGCGTCACGTGCAACCTCACGCAAAGCTCAGCTCCACGGTCGGGATCTTTACGACATCGCAGTTATCTTTTCCGCCGCGATCGACGGTTAAAAAATCTGTCTCAGTCTGCCAGGCAAACAACGGGTGGTGCCAGACATTACGGTGGTAATTAACCCCCTGACGACCATTTGAGATAAACGCACGCAGCGTGTTCATATCCGGCTCATCGCCGCCTGCCGCGACCACCACGACAAAGGCTTCACCCTGCATCGGTACAAACGCCTGAGTGCCAAGCGGATGGCGTTCCAGTTCGGTGACAACTATCGGCAACAATGCCGGTTGTGCACGGTTGATGCTGATTAGCGTACGATCCTGCTGTAACGTCTCCACCATCGCCAGATCGTGAAAACGCTGTACTTTGCCATCATTGATGTGGAAAAAATCCTGACCTTCCGTTTCGATAACATCCCCATACGGGCGGAATGCTTCTCGCGTCAGCGGCAATACTTCAAGCTTCATTACATGTTCCTTAGTCATTAAAAACTAGCCCCCTTCTCAACGCCGAAGGTGGTAGAGATGTTGCTCAATCCAGAGGCATCTGAAAGTGACACCACTATAAATTGGAATATTTTTCCAAAACCTGATTTAATCCACAGAATTTGAATGGTTATTATGAAAAAATACTTAAAAATCATGGGTGAATTATTAAATTACGAGGAATATGGCGATGCTCGATCCCGAAACATTACGCACCTTTGTCAGCGTCGCTGAGACCGGCAGCTTCTCAAGAGCAGCGGAAAAACTTTATAAAACAACAGCCACCATCAGCTATCGCATCAAATTACTGGAGGACAACACCGGTGTTGCACTCTTTTCTCGCACAACGCGCAGCGTACTGCTGACGCCGGCCGGGATGCACCTGCTGGCGCAAGCCAGAGAGTGGCTGGGGTGGATTGATAGTATGCCCGGCGAGCTTCAGCAGATAAATGACGGGGTAGAGCGCCAGGTCAATATTGTCGTGAATAACCTCATGTACGACCCGCAGGCCATTGCCCGGCTGCTGGCCTGGCTCACCCAGCGCTACCCTTTTACGCAATTTCATTTTTCACGACAAATCTATATGGGCGTCTGGGATACGCTGCTGCATGACGACTTCTCCCTGGCGATTGGCGTGACCGGCACCGAACCGTTAGCGGAAAACATGGCGGTCTACCCACTGGGTGAGGTGACCTGGCTCTTCGTGATGTCGCCGCATCACCCGCTAAGCCAGCAAACCGACCCGCTATCAGAGGCTCAATTACGGCGCTATCCGGCGGTGAATATTGAGGACAGCGCCCGACGGCTGACGAAGCGTGTCGCCTGGCGTCTGCCCGGGCAAAAAGAGATAGTGGTTCCCGATATCGAAACCAAAGTTGCCGCCCATCTCGCCGGTGTTGGCATCGGCTTTTTACCGGAACCGCTGTGCCTGCCGCTTATCGCTCAGGGCAAACTAATCGCCCGACACATTCCGACCATGCGCCCCCCTTCGCCATTGAGTCTCGCCTGGCGCAAAGATCATCATGGTAAAGCGGTACAGGATATCGCCTCGCTGTTCAGCCATTCTGCGCCGGAAATTGCGGGATTCCTGACGCTATTCAGCAATACACCGTGAAAAATCAATCCTCCCGGACGCTCACCGCGTACAATAGGAGAATTATCGCGTCAAGCGTCGCGTCTGAATTACCTAACGGTTTAAATGATGGAATCAGTACCAAAGAATATTCTGCAGATCCTCGCCAGCGATACGCCACTGATTGACGTACGCGCCCCGGTGGAGTTTAGCCAAAGCGCGATGCCGGCGGCGATCAACCTGCCGCTGATGAATGATGAAGAACGCGCCGCGGTCGGCACCTGCTACAAGCGCCAGGGGCCAGAGGCAGCGCTGACGCTCGGCCATAAGCTGGTTGATGGCGACCTGCGCGCCAGCCGGATCCAGGCGTGGCTGGAAGCCTGCGCCCGTTACCCGCACGGTTACCTGTGCTGCGCCCGCGGCGGCCAGCGGTCGCATATCGTCCAGCAGTGGCTGAAAGAAGCTGGCGTGGATTACCCCCTGATCGTCGGCGGCTATAAAGCGCTACGCCAGGCGGCGATCCAGGCCACCGACGAACTGGTGCAGCGCCCGATCGTGCTGATTGGCGGCTGCACCGGCAATGGCAAAACTCAGCTGGTTTGCTCGCGCCCGGACGGTATCGATCTGGAAGGGCTTGCCCATCACCGCGGTTCTTCATTCGGTCGAACCCTGCAGGATCAGCACCCGCAGGCCACCTTTGAAAACCATCTGGCGGTCAGCCTGCTAAAAAAAGCCGAACAGCAGACCCGCTGGGTGCTGGAAGATGAAGGGCATATGATCGGCGCCAACCATCTGCCGGAGTGCCTTCGCCTCCGCATGGCGCAATCGCCGCTGGCGGTGGTGGAAGATCCGTTTGATGTTCGCCTCGAACGGCTGCGCGAAGAGTACTTCGATCGCATGTATCACGACTTTATCGCCGCGTATGGCGAAGAGAAAGGCTGGCAGGCATACGGCGAGTACCTCCATCACGGTCTGTTTGCCATCCGCCGTCGCCTGGGGCTGCAGCGTTTTGCTCAGCTGACTGAACGGCTCGATGAGGCGCTGGCGCAGCAGCAGCGCACCGCCAGCACCGAGGCGCACTTCGCCTGGCTGGTGCCGCTGCTGGAAGAATATTACGATCCAATGTATCGCTATCAGTTGGGGAAAAAAGCCGGGAAGATTATTTTTCGTGGCAACTGGCAGGAGGTCGCCGCCTGGCTGGCGAAGTAATCGCATGCTCTATTGTCCCGGCTTGCGGCGTAAATGCCTTAGCCGGGCTACCGGTCGGCGCGATTTATAGCCCCGGTAGCGCAGCGCGACCGGGGAGTTGTGACCGCTTAGAAGTCGTAGCGCAGACGCACCAGGTTCATATCCCCCAGGTTGTCGGTGCTGGAGGTAAACACGTGTTCGTAGTCCACGCGGAAACCGTAATCCAGCTGGAAGCTGATCCCCAGACCGTTATCGATACGCTGGTAGTTGCGGCCATTCACGTACTGCAGGCGGTCGCCCATAAAGTACGGCTGAATAGATTTAACAGCGTATTGATTGATCGGGAATTTATAGCCCGCAAAATATTCAATCCCCCAGGCGTCGCCGGCGAAGTAGTTATGCACATCGGTTTTTTTGGTGGTGAGGAAGTTCTGATACCAGCCGCCGCCAAAGGAGAAGGTCCAGTTATCCGGGGTCCAGCTCAGCGCGGTACCGACGATGTTCTGGTCATAGGTTTTGTTGTCGGAACTTGACGGGTCGCGCATTTCGGCGCGAGTGTAGTTCCACGCGGTCCCCCAGGTCAGGTCCTTCATGATGTGGTAGTCCGCACCAATAGAACCGCCGCCTTTACGCTTGTAGCGCAGGCCGTTGCCAGGCAGATACTCACTATCTTCGAACAGATAAGAGCCGTAAAGATCGACATCACCCACGGTTTTCTTATATTTCAGCATATTACGTGAACGATAAGAACCATCGTAATCGCCGTTAATACCGTTGCCTGGGGCCTGTCCGATCATATCGTAGTCCCAAATATCGGTTTTCGCGCCGACCACATCATAGTAAATGCTGTTCTGCTGCCCGTAGGTTAACGTCCCCCAGGTATCGCTTTTCAGGCCGGTATACAGCATGCGGCGGGTGGTATTGTTTGCGCCTTCCGCGTAGTGGTTATCCCAGTCAAACAGTGCCGGAATGTTCACCCCCAGTTCGTAGTAGCTGATCCAGCTAATATCATCGAACAGGTAGTAATCCGCCGCGAAGCGGAAACGGGTGCCACCGTCGAAACCGTTACGCTTATAGGATCCTTTATCACCATCGCCGCTCATCATGTTGAACTGCGGACGAATACTCCCGCCGACGGTAAAGTTAAGCCGACTTAACGGATCGCCCGCCTGCGGATCTTGTTTCAGCAGCGTGATCTCCGCGTGGGAAGCAAATGACGTTAACGCTAATGCTGCGCCGATCGAGATCGCCAGCTCTTTTATTTTATGTGCCATAGTTTTTCCTTGATTAATAAGCAACCTTATATTTACCAGCTGAATATTAACCGCGAATCCACACAGTGTGTTGTCGGTTTTTTAATGTTTTGTGCGCTTAAAAATCAACTGGTTATCAATTTGTGCGCTTAAAATAAAAGCGCCGCCAAAAACGGCGGCGCATCATCGAAATGCAATAATCTTACTGGCTAAACTGGCGGAACAACGCTTTCCCTTTTAACAAACGCAGCCCCAGCCCGCCGCCGCACAGAGATAACAACACCGCTCCCGTCAGCGGCAGCATCACCCACAAGCGCCAGTCCGGCGCCCAGGGGAAATCAAAGACTCGGGTCTGCAGCATCGCCAGCGCCACTTCCGCGCCTATCGCCGCCACCAGTCCGGAAACCAGCCCCAGCAGGGCAAACTCCGCCCACAGCGTGGCGCGCAGCAGTGATTTACCGGCCCCCAGCGTGCGCCAGACCACCAGCTCCTGATGCCGCTGGCGCATACCGACCTGGACCTGCGCCAGCAACAACAGCACGCCGCAGGCCGTCACCAGGCCCACCATCACCTCCAGCGCCCGGCTGACCTGGGAGAGCACCTGGCCGACCTGACGCAGGATGGCGCCGATGTCCAGCAGGCTAACGGTGGGAAACTCGCGGTTCAACTGGGTCAGCATCGCGGGACCGTTATCCCAGCGGAAGCTGGTGAGCCAGCTCTGCGGCTGCCCGTCCAGCGCCCCGGAGGGGAAAATAAAGAAGAAGTTTGGCCGCAGGCTCTCCCAGTCAACTTTGCGCACGCTGCTGACCTTCGCGCTGAAGTCCTGGGTATCGCCGGTAAAGGTCACCTTATCGCCGATCTTCACCCCCAGCCGCTGCGCCAGTCCCTCTTCAATCGACACCTCGCCAGGCTTCGGCGGCCAGTTGCCGGCCACCAGCGGATTATGATCCGGACGATCGGCGCTCCAGGTCAGATTGAGTTCCCGGTTAAGCGCTTCATCTTTGTTACCGTCCGTGGAGTGACCGTTGATCTGCGTCAGACGAGCCCGGACGATCGGATAAAATTCCGCCGCCCGGGTCTGGTGTTCGGCGAGGAAAGTCTTCACCGGCATTATCTGCTCAGGGGCGATATTGATCAGAAAGTAGTTCGGGCTTTCCGGGGGCAGCTGCTGCTGCCAGCGGTCAAGCAGATCGCCGCGCAGCACCAGCAGCAGCGCCAGCAGCATAAACGACAGGGAAAACGCCGCCAGCTGGCTGAGGGTCGACCACGGCTGGCGCAGCAGGCGGTTCACCGCCAGGCGCAGCGGCAAGGCTTTGAGCGTCAGGCGTTTGAGCAGCCACAGCAATCCCCAGCCCACCAGGCCGCACAGCAGCGCCAGTACCACTGCCCCGGCCAGTACCGACCACAGCAGCGGGCTGCCGCCCATCAGCCAGGCCAGCCCCCCGACCACAATCGCGCAGACCACAGGAATATAGTGTTTCAGCGGCCAGACGTTAGCCACGACATCCTGACGCAGCACCCGCAGCGGCAGGGTCGCCAGCAGCAGTCGATACGGCCGCAGGCCCACCAGCAGGGAAATGACGCCTGTCGCCCCGATAGCCCACAGCCACGGCCAACCGCTGGCAGCGGGTAGTGCGGCGGGCAGCACCGGTTTGAGCATCAGCAACAGCAGACGCTCCAGCGCCAGGCCCACAACCCCACCGGTTATCACCGACAGCGTCAGCAGCAGCAGCCACTGACCGACGATAAGCTTGCGCAGCTGCGCCCGCCCCGCGCCCAGCGTCTTCAAAATCGCGACCAGATCGTAGCGGCTGCGACAGTAGTGGCTCATCGCCACCGCCACCGCGGCGACGGCCAACAGCAACGTCAACAGCGCGGATAACAGCAGGAACTGCTGCGAGCGTTCGAGGGATTTGCCCAGCGCGCTGTCGTCCTGTTCGAGGCCAGTCCAGCGATGTTCCGCGCCGAGCTTCGGCAGCAGCCATTGTTCATAATCCGCCAGCTGTTGCGCGTTACCGGCGAACTTATAGCGCCATGCGACGCGACTGCCGGGCTGCACGGCCCCGGTTTTTGCCACGTCGGCCATATTCATCATCAGTCGCGGCGCCATCTGGAAGGGGTTAAACCCCGCGTCTGGCTCCTGAATCACTTCCCCGGCAATGCGCAGCGTGGCATCGCCAACGTCAATCGTATCGCCGGTTTTCAGGTTCAGGAGCGCCATCAGCCTTGGCGCCAGCAGCACGCTCCCCGCCTGCGGTTTCAGCCCCGGCGGTTGCGTTTCGAGGGTGCCATACAGCGGATAGCGGTCGTCCACCGCCTTAACGTCCGCCAGCTGCGGCGTATCACCGGCGAATGTCATGGTGGCGAAGCTCAGCTGCTCGCCGACGGTCAGCCCTGACTTCCGCGCTTGCGCGATCCACTCGGCGGGTACCTCGCGGGAACTGCGCAGCGTACGGTCGCCGGCCATAAACTCCCGGCTTTGCTGGCTAAGGCCTTTCTCCATCCGATCGCTTATCGACCCCAGAGCCAGCACGCAGGCCACAGAGAGACTTAACGCCAGCCAGACGATCAGCAGCGACGGCGAGCGCCATTCGCGCCAGAACCAGCGGGCGATCATGCTTCCTCCCGCAATTGGCCATCCACCAGGCGCAGACGGCGATCGCAGCGCGCCGCCAGCAGCGGATCGTGAGTGACGAGGATCAGGGTGGTACCGTGTTCGCGATTAAGCGAGAACAGCAGATCGGCAATTTTGTCCCCGGTCTGGCGATCGAGGTTGCCGGTGGGTTCATCAGCGAACAGGAGGGCCGGGCGACCATTAAAGGCCCGGGCCAGCGCCACCCGCTGCTGTTCACCGCCGGAGAGTTGCGCCGGCAGGTGGTGCAGGCGTTTGCCAAGCCCCAGTTGCTCAAGCAGCGCGCGGGCATCGCCCTGACTCTCGCTGTCGCTGGCGCCGCGCAGCAGCGCCGGCAGCTCGACGTTCTCCAGGGCGTTGAGCGTTGGGATCAGCATAAAGGACTGAAAAACAAAGCCAACGTGCTGCGCCCGCAGCGCCGCCCGCGCCTCTTCATCCATTTGGTGCAGTGGTTTGCCCAGCATTGAGACTTCCCCGCTGCTGCCATCGTCCAGGCCAGCGAGGATCGCCAGCAGGGTCGATTTGCCGGAACCCGACTCGCCAATCAAGGCGATGGTCTGCTGCGGTTTGACAACCAGCTCAACTCCGGTGAGGATGGAGAGCTGATGCTCTCCCTGACCGACGGATTTCTTAAGATGATGAACTTCAAGTATGTTTTCCGCTGGCATGTGCCTTTCCTGTTTTTGTTCCTGTTTACCTGCCGCGCGATGGCGGCGGACACGCTGCTAATACTGGGCGACAGCCTGAGCGCTGGCTATCGAATGGCGGCCAACGCCGCCTGGCCTGCGCTGCTCAATGAGAAGTGGCAGGCGAAAACGCCGGTAGTGAACGCCAGCATCAGCGGCGATACCTCGCAGCAGGGGCTGGCCCGCCTGCCTGCGCTGCTTAAGCAGCATCAGCCGCGCTGGGTGCTGGTTGAGCTCGGCGGCAATGACGGACTGCGAGGCTTTCCACCGCAGCAAACCGAGCAGACGCTGCGCACCATTATCAAGGATATCAAAGCGGCCAACGCCGAGCCGCTGCTGATGCAAATTCACCTGCCGGCGAACTATGGCCGCCGTTATAATGAAGCCTTCGGCGCGATTTACCCGGCCCTGGCCAGGGAGTTCAATATTCCTCTCCTGCCCTTTTTTATGGAAGAGGTGTATCTGAAACCGCAATGGATGCAAGACGACGGCATTCACCCGAATCGCGACGCGCAGCCGTTTATCGCCGACTGGATGGCGAACCGGCTGGCTCCCTTAGTTAATCATGACTCCTGAACGCCAGGGGTCGCTGACAGGTAAAGTTATGCAAAAAACGGTTTTAGTGACAGGCTGTTCCAGCGGAATTGGTCTGGAAAGCGCGCTGGATTTAACCCGCCAGGGCTTTCGCGTGCTGGCGGCCTGCCGCAAAGCGGAGGACGTCGCGCGGATGCAGGAGCGGGGGCTAACCGGTATTTTGCTCGATCTGGATGACCCACAGAGCGTGGAGCGCGCGGCAGCGGAGGTGATTGCGCTGACCGATAATCATCTCTATGGCCTGTTCAATAACGCCGGATACGGCGTCTATGGCCCGCTGAACACCATCAGCCGCCAGCAAATGGAACAGCAGTTTTCCGCCAACTTTTTCGGCGCGCATCAGCTGACCATGCTGCTGCTGCCGGCGATGACGCCGCACGGCGAAGGGCGCATCGTGATGACCTCCTCCGTGATGGGGCTTATTGCCAGTCCCGGTCGCGGCGCCTATGCCGCCAGTAAATATGCCCTCGAGGCGTGGTCCGATGCGCTACGCATGGAATTGCGCCACAGTGGTATTCAGGTCAGCCTGATTGAACCGGGCCCGATCCGCACCCGCTTTACCGATAACGTCAACCAGACGCAAAGCGATAAACCCGTAGAAAATCCGGGCATTGCCGCCCGCTTTACCCTCGGGCCGGAAGCGGTGGTGGAAAAAGTGCGCCACGCTTTTACCAGCGATAGGCCAAAGCTGCGCTATCCGGTCACCCTGGTCACCCATGCGGTGGCGCTGCTCAAACGCCTGCTTCCCGCCCGCGCGATGGACAAAATTATCCACGGCTGAGTTGAAGCGCGGCATGCCGCCCCCATGTAAAACAGAAATCGACTAACGAGAAATGCCCATGTCTGAACAGAATATTGTCAATATTAGCGAAGCGAACCTGCAGCAGACGCTACAGCAGTCCATGAACGCCCCGGTGCTGTTTTATTTCTGGTCTGCCCGCAGCCAGCACTGCGAACAGCTGACCCCGGTACTCGAGCGACTGGCCGCCCAGTACAACGGCCAGTTCACGCTGGCGAAGGTCGATTGCGACGCCGAGCAGATGCTCGCTTCACAGTTTGGTCTGCGCGCCATTCCTACGGTTTATCTGTTCCAGAACGGCCAGCCAGTGGACGGTTTTGAAGGCCCGCAGCCGGAAGAAGCGATTCGCGCCCTGCTGGATAAAGTCCTGCCGCGCGAAGAGGAGCTGAAAGCCCAGCAGGCGTTGGCCCTGATGCAGGAAGAAAAATACGCCGAGGCATTACCGCTGCTGAAGGAAGCCTGGCAGCTGTCGAATCAGGACAGCCAGATTGGTCTGCTGCTGGCGGAAACGCTGATTGCCCTGCACCGGTCTGATGAAGCGGAAAGCGTGCTGAAAACCATCCCGCTGCAGGATCAGGATACCCACTATCAGGGGCTGGTGGCGCAGATTGAGTTGCTCAAACAGGCCGCCGACACCCCGGAAATCCAGCAACTGCAGCAGCAGGTGGAACAGAATCCGGACGATGCGCAACTGGCCTCCCAGCTGGCGCTGCAGCTGCATCAGGTCGGGCGTAATGAAGAAGCGCTGGCGCTGCTGTTCAGCCATCTGCAGAAGGATTTAGGCGCCGGCGATGGCCAGGCGCGCAAGATGCTGCAGGAGATCCTCGCCGCCCTCGGTACTGGCGATGCGCTGGCCGCCAAATATCGTCGTCAGCTGTATTCGCTGCTGTACTAATCCGTTGCCCTTACCCGGATAGCGCTGCGCTTATCCGGGCTACAGATTACGCCGTGGTAGCCTGGGTAAGGCGTGAACGCCGCAACCCGGGATTGTTCACGGGCGCTTTTTCAGCTGCGTCACCACCAGCTGATGGCGGGCATTGAAGAACTTCCGGTAGGTCAGATAGCCGGCGATAATCGTCGACAGGCTGGCAGTCGACAACAGCATAAAGGTCACCATGATCTGGTACTTAATCGCCTTCACCGGGTCAATACCGGCAAAAATTAGCCCCGACATCATCCCAGGCAAGCTCACCAGCCCGACCGTTTTCGCTGAATCGACGGTGGGAATCAATGACGCGCGAATGCTCTCGCGAATCAGCCGCGCCGCAGCCATCTTCGGCGTCGCGCCGAGGCTCAGCTTCTCCTGAATCTGCTGCTGCTCGCTGCTGAAGCGCTGGCCCATATTGTTGTAGCACAGCCCCACCGCCACCATGGCGTTCCCGGCCACCATCCCGGCAATTGGAATAACCTGCATCGGCACAAAGGCGATCGACCCCGAGAAGACCAGTACCGCCAACGTTAGTCCGGCGCCAGTGGTAATAGCGATAAACGACGAGACAAAAGCTTTATCGATATATTTACTGCGCTTCTTCGCATTCCACGCCGCGTTAAAGCAGATAAACAGCACCATCAACAGCGTCAGAACCGCATGATTGACGTTAAAGATATATTTCAGCACATAGCCGACGATAATCAGCTGCACGATCGCCCGGCAAATGCTCCAGATAATATCTTTTTCCAGTGCCAGTTTTTCCCGATAGCTGACCAGAATAGCGATCAGCACCAGCACCATCGACAGCGCCAGCGATTCGTTCGTAATGTTATGCCCGTTCATGCTGTACCTCCTGCATGTTTCCGCCGGCAGGTTGCAGCGTAATCACTTCATCGGCATGCGAAATTTCATTGCGATCGTGGGTGACCCACAGAACAGCGACCTGTTTTTCCGTCGCGTAGCCATGAATAATTTCATTCACATTCTGTTTATTACTTTCATCCAGCGCGCTGGTAATTTCGTCCAGCAGCAGCACGCGCGGCAGAAATTGTAAATTGCGGATCAGCGATACGCGCTGCTTTTCCCCGCCGGACAGTTCGTTAATAGACTTTTCCAGCATATTTTCGCCAAGGCCAAAGCGCTGCAGGTCAGCCACCAGCGCCTGCGGATCGGGTTGTTTATTGCGGATCTGCCACGGAAAAACCAGGTTATCGTAGACTGAATCACCGAACAGCGCCGGCGTCTGCGCGCAGTAAGACACCTGCTGACGATAGGTTTCCGGCGACAGCGTCGCGATATCCACATCGTCAAAAAACAGGCGTCCGGAGGTTGGGCTGAGCAGCGAGGCGATAATCTTCAGCAAGGTGCTTTTCCCGCAGCCGGAAGGCCCGGTAATCAGCTTAAATTCTCCGGGTCTGAGCTGAAGATTGATATTGTGTAAAATAACTGCGTCGTCGGTCTTAAACCCCACACCTTCGAGACGCAAAAGCGCGTTATTTTCCTTCATGAGTCTTCCTGATTATTTTCTGAAACACCGCTAGTTTACCCCACTTTCCTTTCTCCAGGATGAGGAGAAAGATATACTCAGTTTAAACATGCGCTATTTCCTTGTAGCGCCCCACCAGGCAACAAGACAGGAGGTTTTTGATGCTGATTTTTATTCCTATCCTTATTTTCGTCGCGCTGGTCATTGTGGCCGCGGCGGTGAAAATTGTTCCGCAAGGCTATCAGTGGACGGTAGAGCGTTTTGGGCGCTTTACCCAGACGCTGCAGCCAGGATTAAGCTTAGTCGTGCCGTTTATGGACCGAATCGGCCGCAAAGTGAACATGATGGAGCAGGTGCTCGACATCCCCTCGCAGGAGGTTATCTCCCGGGATAACGCCAACGTCACCATCGACGCGGTCTGCTTTATTCAGGTGATTGACGCGCCAAAGGCCGCCTACGAGGTCAGCAATCTTGAGCTGGCGATCGTCAACCTGACGATGACCAACATCCGTACCGTGCTCGGCTCGATGGAGCTGGATGAAATGCTCTCCCAGCGCGACAGTATTAACACCCGACTACTGCATATCGTTGACGACGCAACCAACCCGTGGGGGGTGAAAATCACCCGCGTCGAAATTCGCGACGTTCGCCCACCGGCGGAGCTTATCGCCTCGATGAACGCCCAGATGAAAGCCGAACGTACCAAGCGTGCCTATATTCTGGAGGCGGAAGGGATCCGCCAGGCGGAAATTCTGAAAGCAGAAGGGGAAAAACAGTCGCAGATCCTCAAAGCCGAGGGCGAACGGCAGTCCGCGTTCCTGCAGGCGGAAGCTCGCGAACGTTCCGCCGAAGCGGAAGCCCGCGCCACCCAGATGGTGTCATCGGCGATCGCCTCGGGAGATATTCAGGCGATCAACTACTTCGTGGCGCAGAAATATACCGACGCACTGCTCCAGATTGGATCCGCTAACAACAGCAAAGTAGTGATGATGCCGCTGGATGCCAGCAGCCTGATGGGATCGATCGCCGGGATCAGCGAGCTGATTAAGGAAGGCGCTGGCGATCGGAAAAAATCATGATCGACATGATCCTCGCCCACCCCCATCTGTTCTGGCTAAGCCTGGGCGGACTGCTGCTGGCGGCCGAGATGCTTGGCGGCAGCGGATACCTGCTGTGGAGCGGCGTCGCTGGCGTGGTGACCGGCGCTCTCACCTGGCTCCTGCCGCTGAGCTGGGAATGGCAAGGGACGCTGTTTGCCGTTCTCACCCTTCTTGCTGCGTGGCTGTGGTCGAAATGGCTGCGCAAGCGCGTCAAAACGCAGCGCCCGGCCGATGCTCAGCTTAACCAGCGCGGGCAGCAGCTGGTTGGCCGCCGCCTGACGCTGGATGCCCCGCTGGTAAATGGCCGCGGCCACGTGCGCGTGGGCGACAGCTCCTGGCCGGTAATTGCTGACGAAGACCTCGCGGCGGGCAGCAAGGTCGAAGTGGTCGCCGTCGAAGGGATTACGCTACGGATCAGGCCCGCTGTCCGTTAAGCCTGCGCCTTGCGATGACAGCAGCCGGAAAGATTATCGATAATCGGGCACTCCGCGCTGTCATCGCCGGGGCAGGATTCGGCCAGCGCCAGCAGGTGCGCGCGCATATTTTGCAGCTCGCGGATATGGTTCTCGATATCCGCCACTTTCTCCAGCGTGCGTTTTTTCACATCGGCGCTGTGGCGCGACGGATCGTTAAATAAGGCCACCAGCTCGCGGCACTCTTCCAGATTAAACCCCACCTGTCGCGCCTGGCGCAGCAACGTCAGCTCATCGAGATGCTGCTGACTGTAGGTGCGGTAGCCGTTTTCGCTCCGCAACGGCGGCGTCACCAGCCCCTTCTCTTCGTAAAAACGAATCGCTTTGCTGGTTAAACCGGTTTTTTTCGCCACATCGCTGATATTCATTTTTTCTCCTTGACCTTCCCCTTGCTGGAAGGTTTAACCTTCTTAATACTCGATGAAAGAGTGGGTCTGGTCAATCGTTGACCGGAAAATTATTCAGGAGTTTTTGTATGTCTAACACTATCGACCTGACGCTGGATGGCCTCTCCTGTGGGCATTGCGTCAAACGCGTGAAAGAGAGTCTGGAACAGCGTCCTGACGTTGAGCAAGCCGAGGTGACCCTCACTGAAGCCCATGTCACGGGTAGCGCCAGCGCGCAAGCGCTGATTGATACCGTGAAACAAGCCGGATACGGCGCGGAGCTCAGCCACCCAAAGGCTAAACCGCTGGCAGAATCATCAATCTCGTCGGAAGCACTGACAGCGGCCACTCCTGAGCTTCCGGCAGCCCATGACGAAGATGACAGTCAACAGCTGCTGATCAACGGCATGAGCTGCGCCAGCTGCGTCTCCCGGGTACAAAACGCGCTTGCCGCGGTGCCGGGCGTCTCACAGGCGCGGGTTAACCTGGCGGAACGCACGGCGCTGGTGATGGGCAGTGCGTCCGCCGCAGAATTAGTGCTGGCGGTGGAAAAAGCCGGCTATGGCGCGGAGGCGATCGAAGACGATCTGGAACGCCGCGAACGTCAGCAGGAAACCGCTATCGCTACGATGAAGCGTTTTCGCTGGCAGGCGATTGTCGCCCTGCTGGTCGGCGTGCCGGTGATGGTCTGGGGGATGATCGGCGATAACATGATGGTCAGCGACGACAACCGTTCGCTGTGGCTGGCCATCGGTCTTGTCACCCTCGCCGTCATGGTCTTCGCCGGCGGCCACTTCTACCGCAGCGCGTGGAAAAGCCTGAAAAACGGCACCGCCACCATGGATACGCTGGTGGCGCTCGGCACCGGCGTCGCCTGGCTGTACTCCATGAGCGTCAACCTGTGGCCACAGTGGTTCCCGATGGAAGCCCGGCATCTCTATTACGAAGCCAGCGCGATGATTATCGGCCTGATTAACCTCGGCCATATGCTGGAGGCCCGCGCTCGCCAGCGCTCCTCGAAAGCGCTGGAGAAACTGCTCGATCTGACGCCGCCTTCAGCCCGCGTGGTGACCCCTGAGGGGGAAAAGGATCTGCCGCTCGCGGAAGTTCAGGCCGGCATGACCCTGCGCCTGACCACCGGCGACCGCGTTCCGGTCGACGGCGTGATAAGCCAGGGCGAAGCCTGGTTTGATGAAGCGATGCTCACCGGCGAACCGGTGCCACAGCAAAAAGGCGATGGCGATGCCATTCACGCCGGCACCGTGGTGCAGGACGGCAGCGTGCTGTTCACCGCCAGCGCCGTCGGCAGTCAGACCACGCTGGCAAGAATTATCCGTATGGTGCGCCAGGCGCAGAGCAGCAAGCCGGAAATCGGCCAGCTGGCGGATAAAATCTCTGCAGTATTTGTTCCGGCGGTAGTCGCCATTGCGCTGATCAGCGCCGCGATCTGGTACTTCTTCGGCCCGGCGCCGCAGATCGTCTATACCCTGGTCATTGCCACCACGGTACTGATTATCGCCTGTCCATGCGCGTTAGGCCTAGCGACGCCGATGTCGATTATCTCCGGCGTTGGCCGGGCGGCAGAGTATGGTGTGCTGGTGCGCGACGCCGATGCGCTGCAGCGCGCCAGCGAACTCGACACCCTGGTGTTCGATAAAACCGGCACCCTGACCGAAGGCAAGCCGCAGGTGGTGGCGGTGAAAACTTTCTCAACCTTTGATGAATCCACCGTCGTGCGTCTTGCCGCCGCGCTGGAACAGGGCTCAAGCCATCCGCTGGCGCGAGCGATCCTTGATAAAGCCGCCGACAGTTCGTTGCCGGAAGTCAGTGGCTTCCGCACCCTGCGCGGCCTTGGCGTCAGCGGCGAAGCGGAAGGTCATCGCCTGCTGCTCGGCAACCAGGCACTGCTCAACGAGCAGCATATCGCCACCGGCGATATAGAAAGCGAGATGACGGCGCAGGCCTCGCGCGGCGCCACGCCGGTGCTGCTGGCGGTGGATGGCCAGGCCGCCGCGCTGTTCGCCATCCGCGACCCGTTACGTGAGGATAGCGTCGACGCGCTGGCGCGCCTGCATCGTCAGGGTTACCGTCTGGTGATGCTGACCGGGGATAACCCCACTACAGCGAATGCCATCGCCAAAGAAGCGGGCATTGATGAAGTGATCGCTGGCGTACTGCCGGACGGTAAAGCCGATGCCATTAAACGTCTGCAGAGCCAGGGACATAAAGTCGCGATGGTCGGCGACGGTATTAACGACGCTCCGGCGCTGGCCCAGGCCGATGTCGGGATCGCCATGGGCGGCGGCAGCGATGTCGCCATTGAAACCGCGGCGATCACCCTGATGCGCCATAGCCTCAACGGCGTGGCCGATGCGCTGGCAATTTCGAAAGCAACGTTACGCAATATGAAGCAGAACCTGCTGGGCGCGTTTGTCTACAACTCGCTGGGTATCCCGATTGCCGCCGGGATCCTCTGGCCGCTGACCGGCACCCTGCTGAACCCGGTGGTCGCCGGTGCGGCGATGGCGCTGTCGTCGATCACCGTGGTGAGTAACGCCAACCGCCTGCTGCGCTTTAAACCGAAAGAGTAAACCCGTCACATGAAACGGGCACCGACGTTGTTCGGCGCCCGTTTTTTGCTGAGACAAGAAAAGCCCGCCGGAAGGGTGACGTGTATCACCATATGCGCTAGCATGAAGTCCTCACACTTCGGAGCGCGTATGGGCCTGTTAAACCGGATAAAAATGCTGTGGCGAGCCGCCGTCGGCCCGTCTTATTCCTGGCCTGCAATGGATATCGTCCTGCCCGGCGAACGTTATTTGCACCTCGTCGGCAGTATCCATATGGGTACCCGCGACATGGCGCCGCCGCCAGCGAAGCTTCTGAAAAAAATACGCCAGGCCGATGCGTTAATCGTCGAGGCCGATATCAGCGGCAATGAAACCCCCTTTAGCAATCTCCCCACTTACCCACCGCTGGCGGAACGCCTGAGCGATGCGCAGCTGAGCGAGCTAGAGGCGCGAGCCGGCGAGCTGGGCCTGTCGGTCGGGCTGTTCGATAACCAGCCGCTGTGGCAGGTGGCGATGGTCCTGCAGGCCACCCAGGCGCAAAAGCTGGGACTGCGACCGGATTACGGCATCGATTATCAGTTGCTGATGGCCGCCCGCGAGAGCAACATAACGGTGATGGAACTGGAAGGCGCCGACAGCCAAATCGCGCTGCTGCGCGATCTGCCCGACGGGGGGATGGCCCTGCTGGAAGACACACTGAGCCACTGGCGGACCAATGCCCGCCTGCTACAGGTGATGATCGGCTGGTGGCTGGAACAACCGCCATCGCGCGGTGCGGTATCTCTGCCGACGACTTTCAGCCAGTCTTTATATGATGTGCTGATGCACCAGCGCAATCTCGCCTGGCGCGAGACGCTGCTGGCCTTGCCGCCGGGGCGCTACGTGGTTGCCGTCGGCGCGCTGCACCTGTATGGCGAAGGGAATCTGCCGGACATGCTGACATAAAAAAATGGCCAATATTGCTATTGGCCCGTCAAAGAGGAATTTCATCATTATTATTATCCCGGGATATACATCCCGGATCGTCTGATTGTCGCTCAAAGTGACCATCACTGCCAATACTATTGCGCAAGATGGTACTATTTTTTATACAACCTGCGGGCGTATTCTGACGCCACGCAAAACCGGTTGGTAAGAAGGATAGCTATGACTCCCGCCGTTAAATTACTCGAAAAAAACAAAATCCCCTTTCAAATCCACAGTTACGATCACGATCCCAATGAGACCAACTTCGGTGATGAAGTGGTGCGCAAGCTCGGCCTCAATGCCGACCAGGTTTACAAGACCTTGCTGGTCGCCGTTAACGGCGATATGAAGCATCTGGCGGTCGCCGTCACCCCGGTCGCCGGGCAGCTGGATTTGAAGAAAGTGGCTAAAGCGCTGGGCGCTAAGAAAGTCGACATGGCCGACCCGATGGTGGCGCAGCGTATCACCGGCTATCTGGTAGGCGGCATCAGCCCGCTGGGGCAGAAGAAGCGCCTGCCGACAGTGATTGACGCCCCGGCGCAGGAATTTGCCACCATCTATATTTCCGGCGGCAAACGCGGTCTGGATATTGAGCTGGCGGCCAGCGATCTGGCGCAGCTTCTGGACGCGAAGTTCGCCGATATCGCCCGCCGCGATTGATGGCACTATCCCGGATAGCGGCGCACGCGCCTTATCCGGGTTACCCAACTCGTAGCCCCGGTAAGCGCAGCGCCACCGGGGAAATCGCCAACCTGAAGCCCAGGCTTACTGCCAGCTCACCTCGCCTTTCGGCTCGTAGGCTGCCGCATCCAGCGGCGAGTTCTTCTCGATATACTCTTTCAGCACTTCGGCATCGATAAAGCCGGTATTCACATATCCGGGTTTATCGGCGATGTTCGGATAGCCATCGCCGCCGGTGGCGTTAAAGCTCAGCGTCGCCATCCGGTAGGTCTTCGCCGGATCCACCGGTTCGCCTTTGATTTTCAGATCGTTCAGCTTGCCATCTTTGGCCACGAAGCTGACGTTAGCAAACTGCGGATAGGCGCCGGAATCCGGCTTCATCTGCGCGACGGCGGTCAGATAATCCACCACCTCCTTGCCGCTCATATCGACATAAGTCAGCACATTGCCGAACGGCTGGACCTTCATCACATCCTTGTAGGTGATATCGCCCGCCTCGATGGAGTCGCGGATCCCACCGCCGCTCATCACCGCGAAATCCGCGTTGCTGCGCGCCATTTGCGCCGCCAGCAGCAGGTGACCCATATTAGTCTGCACGAAGCGCACTTTACTGCGATCGCCCTCCAGATGACCATTCACACTGCCGATTTTGACCTGCAGTTGCGCTTTGCCTTTGTTCTGGAACGGCGTCAGCAGCGACATCATCTGCGGGTTCTCCGCGATCTGCGGCGTATACAGCACCCGCTCGCTTTGGCCGTTATCGTAAGTCACTTTTTTCTTCAGGTTCACCGGGATCAGCTGGTAATGCACCAGCTTCATCTCGCCGTTGCGGAACTCAAAATCGGCGCGGCCGACATATTTTCCCCACTCATGCGCCTGGACGATCCAGATGCCGTTCTGACGATCCGGGGCGCACGGCGTACCTGGCACATAATCGACCTGCTTTTTATTTTCCGACGCCATGCACACCGGATCCTGCGAGTGACCGCCGACGATCATCGCCAGCGATCCGGCAGGTAAACTCCGCGCCATTTCAACGTCGCCCGGCGCGTTGGAGCCGTGGTTGCCATTGTCGTAATGACCCATATGGGTGGTGGCCAGGATCACGTCCGGCTTTTCATTCTGCTGCAGCTCCTGGATAACCAGCTTCGCCTCTTCCGCCGGTTTGCGGAATTCGATATCGGTGAAATATTCCGGATTACCGATCTTGGCCGTATCGTCGGTGGTTAAGCCAATCACCGCGATTTTCAGCCCGCCGCGCTTAAACAGCGCCCAGGGTTTAAACAGCCGTTCACCCGTGCTTTTCTGATAAATATTGGCCGACAGGAACGGGAACTTAGCCCACTTTTCCTGCTGGCGCAGCACGCTCAGCGGATTATCAAATTCATGGTTACCCACCGCCATCGCGTCGTAGCCGATCAGGTTCATGCCGCGAAAATCGGGCTCTGCATCCTGTAAATCAGATTCTGGCACGCCGGTATTAATATCGCCGCCGGATAACAGCAGGACGCTCCCCCCTTCCGCCGCCACCTCTTTGCGGATGCCATCGACCAGCGTTTTCTGCGCCGCCAGACCATATTCGCCATAGTCATTGCGCCAGAAATGGCCGTGGTGATCGTTGGTGTGCAGGATGGTAATTTTATAGGTTTTATCCTGCTCATAGGCCTGCGCGGACAGGCTGCCCAGCGATAAGGCGGCAAATAACGCCAGCGCCACGCTGTGTTTGAAATAATGCATGCTTCACTCCCTGACTTAATCCCAAGTGCCGAAAGTATAGCGAGTTAGCCGCGTTGACAAATATGTTTTCAGAATTGCGACTTCCTTCAAACCTTATCAACAGGTATGTTAGTTGGATAATAATTCTACCCGTCATACTTCAAGTTGCATGTGCGTTGGCTTTCCTCGCTCACCCCAGTCACTTACTTGAGTAAGCTCCTGGGGATTCGCTGCGTCGCCGCCTTCCTGCAACTCGAATTATTTAGGGTATCAACCTGCATTCTCTACAACAAATAGAACTCGCTGAAGTGAACCTATGACAACCAACCAATCCGCTCAGACCTTACCCAGTACCGACGCGCCGCCGCAAAAAGCACGCACCTCGTTTGGCATCTTAGGCGCGATCAGCCTGTCCCATCTGCTTAACGATATGATCCAGTCGCTCATTCTGGCTATCTATCCGCTGCTGCAGGCTGAATTCTCCCTCTCCTTCGTGCAGATCGGGATGATCACCCTCACTTTCCAGCTGACCTCATCGCTATTCCAGCCAGTGATTGGTTACATTACCGATAAGCGCTCGATGCCGTGGTCCCTGCCGGTGGGCATGTGCTTCACTCTCTGCGGTTTGATTCTCCTGGCGCTGGCAGGGAGTTTCGGCATGGTGCTGCTGGCTGCCGCGCTGGTAGGTACTGGCTCCTCGGTTTTCCATCCGGAATCGTCCCGCGTGGCGCGGATGGCCTCCGGTGGCCGTCACGGCCTGGCCCAATCACTGTTCCAGGTCGGCGGCAACTTCGGCAGCTCGCTTGGCCCATTGCTGGCGGCGGTGATTATCGCCCCCTATGGCAAAGGCAATGTCGCCTGGTTCGTGCTGGCCGCCCTGCTGGCTATTGTGGTGCTATCGCAAATCAGCCGCTGGTATGCCGCGCAGCACCGGATGAATAAGGGCAAACCGAAGCCGGTCATCGTCAATCCGCTGCCGCGCAATAAGGTCATTCTGGCGGTAAGCATTCTGCTGATGCTGATTTTCTCGAAATATTTCTATATGGCGAGCATCAGTAGCTATTACACCTTTTATCTGATGCATAAGTTCGGATTATCGGTGCAAAACGCGCAGCTTCATCTGTTTGCCTTCCTGTTCGCGGTTGCCGCCGGGACGGTGATCGGCGGGCCGGTTGGCGATAAAATTGGACGTAAATATGTGATTTGGGGCTCTATCCTCGGCGTAGCACCGTTTACCCTCGTTTTACCCTACGCCAGCCTTGAATGGACGGGGATTTTGACGGTGATTATTGGTTTTATCCTCGCCTCGGCCTTTTCCGCTATCCTGGTCTATGCGCAGGAGCTGCTGCCGGGCCGAATCGGCATGGTTTCTGGCCTGTTCTTCGGCTTCGCCTTTGGCATGGGTGGCCTTGGCGCCGCGGTGCTGGGCCTGTTGGCGGACCATACCAGCATCGATCTGGTGTATAAAATCTGCGCCTTCCTGCCGCTGCTGGGTTTCCTGACGATATTTCTTCCTGATAACCGGCAAAAAGTCTGATTATCCGGCGGCCAAAGTGCAACGCTGGCCGCCGTTATCCCTTGCGCCATCAGCCTGGTGCGCACATAGCCCCCGCGATTTTCCCTTCTGTGCCTTTTAGTTGGCTAATTCCATTTTTTTGCACAATTCAAGAATTATTCATAAACAAAGTGAACGTTTTTGTCATAAACTATTACCCGGATAGGGTAGCAAAATGGACCGATACATCACTGGAAAGGAGACGGAATGCACCACGCAACACCGCTTATCACCACCATTGTCGGCGGCCTCGTGCTCGCCTTTATTCTCGGCATGATTGCCAACAAGCTACGTATTTCTCCTCTGGTGGGATATCTCTTAGCGGGCGTGCTGGCCGGACCTTTCACCCCTGGTTTTGTTGCTGACACCAAACTGGCTCCTGAACTGGCAGAACTCGGCGTGATCCTGCTGATGTTCGGCGTCGGGCTGCATTTTTCCCTGAAAGATCTGATGGCGGTAAAGTCGATCGCCATTCCCGGGGCCATCGCCCAGATAGCCGTGGCGACGCTGCTGGGTATGGCACTCTCCGCCGCCCTTGGCTGGTCGCTGATGACCGGCATCGTCTTTGGCCTGTGTCTCTCCACCGCCAGTACCGTGGTGCTACTGCGCGCGCTGGAGGAGCGACAGCTGATTGACAGTCAGCGCGGGCAGATTGCCATCGGCTGGCTGATTGTGGAAGACCTGGTGATGGTCCTGACGCTGGTCCTGCTGCCAGCGATTGCCGGGATGACGGAGAAAGGTGACGTCGGCTTCGCCTCTCTGGCCCTCGACCTCGGGATCACCATTGGTAAAGTGGTAGCCTTTATCGCCATCATGATGCTGGTCGGTCGCCGGCTGGTGCCGTGGATCATGTCGCGCAGCGCCGCCACCGGATCACGCGAGCTGTTCACCTTGTCAGTGCTGGCCCTGGCGCTGGGCATCGCCTTCGGCGCCGTGGAGCTGTTTGATGTTTCCTTCGCCCTTGGCGCCTTTTTCGCCGGCATGGTGCTTAACGAATCTGAGCTGAGCCACCGTGCCGCCCATGACACCCTGCCGCTGCGCGACGCCTTCGCGGTGCTGTTCTTTGTCTCCGTCGGCATGCTGTTTGACCCGATGGTGCTGGTCCAGCAGCCGCTGGCGGTGCTGGCAACGCTGGCGATTATTATCTTTGGTAAATCCGCCGCCGCCTTTTTCCTCGTGCGTATGTTTGGTCATTCGCCGCGTACCGCACTGACCATTGCCGCCAGCCTGGCGCAGATTGGTGAGTTTGCCTTTATTCTCGCCGGTCTGGGGATGGCGCTTAACCTGCTGCCGCAGGCCGGACAAAACCTGGTGCTGGCCGGGGCGATCATCTCGATTATGCTCAACCCGGTGCTGTTTACCCTGCTGGAAAAATATCTCGATAAAACCGAAACCCTCGACGAGCAGACACTGGAAGAGGTGCTGGAAGATGAGAAGCAGGTGCCAGTCGATATCTGCAACCACGCGCTGCTGGTTGGCTTCGGTCGCGTCGGCAGCCTGCTGGGCGAGAAGCTGATGGCCCAGGGGATCCCGCTGGTAGTGGTTGAGACTTCGCGCACCCGCGTGGATGAGCTACGCGAGCGCGGGATCAGCGCGGTGCTGGGCAATGCCGCCAATGAAGAGATCATGGAGCTGGCGCATCTCGACTGCGCCCGCTGGCTGCTGCTGACTATCCCCAACGGCTACGAGGCCGGAGAGATTGTCGCTTCCGCACGGGAAAAATGCCCGAACATCGAGATCATTGCCCGCGCCCATTATGATGATGAAGTGGACTACATTATTGAACGCGGGGCCAATCAGGTGGTGATGGGCGAGCGGGAAATTGCCCGTGCCATGCTACAGCTTCTGGAAACGCCACCGGCCGGTGAAGTGGTCACCGGCTGATGCACTCCCCTCACCCATCGGGAGAGGGGCTCGCTTAACGCTCCCAGTATGCCTCTTCCAGGCTGTCCTCACGTTCCGGCAGGCCGCGGGTTAAACGCGGCGAGTGCTGGTTCAACACCTGATAGCTCACGCGGTTGGCATATTTACACACCTGCGCCAGCGACGAGTAGGTCAGCCAGTTGCATTTGTGCTTGCTGGAGTTGGGCACATTATTACGATGGTAGTTATTGGCGGTGATGTCATGTAGCAGCGCCGCCAGCGCGCCGTCGCCTGCGCCGTTGGTATTCATGATTTTTTCAGGCCCGCCCATATACGGGGCGATATGGGAATAGATACGCAGCGGATTAACGCAATCCTGGTGGCGCATCGCACGGCTGAATTCAAACTGGTTAAACTCCGGGATCGCCCCCGGCAGCAGCGGATGCTGGGTTTTCCGCTTCGCCTCTTCTTCGGTAAAGCCCGCCATATACAGGCCCGCCGGCCCGGCGGTGCACAGCACCAGGTCGACCCAGTCCAGCGCTTTATCCGCCGCCGACAGCGGATCGGCAAAACCGGTCAGGGCTTCCCCTTCCTCTTCATTCATCGCCAGAATCGAGACATGCTCCTGCAGGAACTGCTGCCACCACGCCGGGTTATCGGCAATCACGTATTTGGTCCCGAGAGTTAACACCACCGGCACATCGTGCTTTTTGGCGTACTCGATGGCTTTCATCGTGGCGTCCGGCATTGGCTCGCCCGGCTTGCAGCGTACCAGGTAAGAGGTCAGCACCAGCGCCGAGGCGCCGGCGATCACCGCTTCCGGAATGCTTTCCGGGCGCAGCTTGTTCATATGGCCCGGGCTGATGGCGAAGGTGCGCTCGCCGCTGTCGCTGATCAGGGTAAAACAGCGGCCAATGGCGCCGTCGACGCCCTGCAGGTAGTTCAGATCGGTGCGGCTGGAGGTATTGCACAGGTAGCGATAGGCATAGCCGCCGATGTCGATATTGCTGCACATCACGCCAAGCAGCACCGAGCGATCGTCCGCCAGCACCGAGTAGTTGTGCATGGTATTGCCGATGGTGCCGCCGGCAAACTGATGGGTAATGAGATTGTTGCGTACCAGCTCCTGGTACAGCGCCTCGGCGACATCATCTTCAATCACCAGAGAGTGGCCTGCACTCAGGCCATAGCGCACGATAAACGCTTCATCCACTTTCGCTTCGATATCCACCAGCGTCTGGTCGATACCCACCACCCAGGAGACGCTGGATTCATTCTCCGGCTGTATTTGCTGGAGCAGCGGGTCGCGGGCGTTAACGGGAAAATAATGTTTGGATTTGCGTTTACCGGGAAATTTCATAGTGGCGCTTAAATAACAGGGAACAAGCGGGAAATAGTAGCATATTCCCCGCCCTGCGCGCGATCAGCGATAAGGTGCCGTCAGGTTGACCATCATCTCAATATGCGCCACATCCGCATTTAGCGCCGGAATATATTCATACTGCTCGCCACCCGCTTCGAGGAAAACTTCCCGGTTCTGAACGGCAATCTCTTCCAGCGTCTCGAGACAGTCGGCGGAAAAACCCGGGCACAGCACCTGAATATGCTTCGTCCCCTTCTCGCCAAGCATTTTCAGCGTTTCATCGGTGTAGGGCGTCAGCCAGGGCTCGCGGCCAAAGCGCGACTGGAAGGTCATCATCACCTGCTCCGGCGGCAACCCCAGCGCGGAGACCAGTTCCCGCGTGGTATCGCGACAGCGCTGGGGATAGTCATCCCCCTGATTGGCATAGCGCTGCGGGATCCCATGATAGGAGAGCAGCAGCAGATCGGGTTCACCGTGCACGGCGAAGGAGGCGCGCACGCTGGCCGCCAGCGCATGGATATAGTCCGGATGTTCGGCATAGTCGCGAATAAACGAGATACCGGGAATGGCGCGCTTTTTCGCAAGGATCCGCGCCAGCTCATCCCAGACGGCGGCCACCGTCGAACAGGAATATTGTGGGTACAGCGGCAGCACTACGATGTGCCCCACCCCCTGCGCCAGTAAATCATCCACCGCGCTGGCCAGCGACGGCGAACCATAGCTCATGCCCAGCGCCACCGGCGTATCCGGCAGCCTGGCGGCCAGCGCCTGCTGCTGGCGACGGCTGTATACCATCAGCGGCGATCCCTCCTCCATCCACACGGACTGATAGAGCTTCGCCACGCGCGGGGAGCGAATCGGCAGTATGACGCCACGCAGCAGCGGCCACCATAGCAGACGAGATGTATCCACCACCCGTTTGTCGCTGAGGAATTGTCGCAGATAGCGCTTCACCGCACCGGGGGTGGGCGCATCGGGAGTGCCTAAATTGGCCAGCAAGATACCTGTTTTCGTCTGATGCATTACCGCCTCTTAACCATTTGAATCGCAGCCAATTGTAGCTGAAATGGCGCTAAACGGAACCAATCATAGCAAAAGGTAGAAATGAGAGGAGTTCTCATCCTGCCGCAGCAGGATGAGAAAAGGCTTTATCAGCCGAGGATTTTTTCCAGTTCGGCGCGCACGTCAGCCACCGCTTTGGTGCCGTCGACTTTGGCGTATTTGGTGTTGCCCGCCTGCGCTTCTTTGGTGTAGTAGCCGATCAGCGGCGCTGTCATCTGATGGTATTCCACCAGGCGCTTACGCACGGTCTCTTCCTGGTCGTCTTTACGGGTGGTCAGCTCTTCGCCGGTCACGTCGTCTTTGCCTTCCACCTTCGGCGGATTGAATTTGATGTGGTATACGCGACCGGATGCCGCATGAACGCGACGGCCAACGATGCGGTCGACGATCAGTTCGTCCGGCACGTCGAATTCCAGCACGTAATCAACGGTAATACCCGCTTCTTTCATGGCGTCAGCCTGCGGAATGGTGCGCGGGAAGCCGTCCAGCAGGAAACCGTTACGGCAATCTTCCTGGGCGATACGCTCTTTCACCAGCGCGATGACCAGCTCATCGGTCACCAGCTTGCCGGCGTCCATAATGTCTTTCGCTTGCTTACCGAGCTCAGAGCCGGATTTTACCGCCGCGCGCAGCATATCGCCGGTGGAGATTTGCGGAATACCGTATTTCTCCATGATGAACTGAGCCTGAGTTCCTTTACCCGCGCCCGGAGCGCCAAGCAGAATAATACGCATTACGAAAATCCCCTCAAAAGTCGATTCAATTTTTCAAAAACGCTAAACCATACCACCAGAACGGCAATGGCTCAAGGAAGGCGGTGCGGCTGAAACGGTTAATGGTGAGATATTTTATGCAATCCAATGTGAAATGCCCCGCCGGAGCAAATTGCTCAGGCGGGGCATTTATCCCGTTCCCGGCGTCGCGTCGCTCGGCCGGGCTACTCGTTCAGGTTCGCGTCAGGAAGCCAGCAGCTGGTTCATACGGCGGATAAACTGGTTCGGATCTTCCAGCGTGCCGCGCTCGGCCAGCAGCGCCTGATCCAGCAGCAGCTCCACCCATTCACCAAACTGCGCGTCATCCTGGGTATCGGCTGCGCGTTTCACCAGCTGATGCGCCGGGTTCAGTTCGAAGATGTATTTCACTTCCGGTGCCGCCTGGCCCGCTGCCGCGAACAGCTTCGCCATCTGCGTGCTCATCTCGTCGGCATCGGTAGTGACAATCGCCGGGGTGTCGGTCAGACGATGGGTCAGACGCACCTCTTTCACCCGGTCGCCAAGCAGGTTTTTCACACGCTCAACGAATGGCTCCAGCGCTTTTTCAGCTTCTTTGGTGGACTCGTCCACTTCATCCGCCAGCTTATCCAGCGACTCGTCGGCTTTCGCCACCGACTGGAACGCTTTGCCGTCAAACTCGGTCAGGTAGCTCATCATCCACTCGTCGATGCGATCGGAGAGCAGCAGAACTTCAATCCCTTTCTTACGCAGCAGTTCGAGGTGCGGGCTGCTCTTCGCCGCCGCATAGCTGTCGGCAGTGATGTAGTAGATCTTCTCCTGGCC
This sequence comes from Klebsiella sp. G-Nf4, assembly GCF_002810615.1. Classification (NCBI taxonomy): domain Bacteria; kingdom Pseudomonadati; phylum Pseudomonadota; class Gammaproteobacteria; order Enterobacterales; family Enterobacteriaceae; genus Klebsiella; species Klebsiella sp. G-Nf4. Next base: position 120,167 of record NZ_PION01000004.1, read on the forward strand.
TTCTTTCATGCGCGAGACATACTCTTCCAGCGACACGGTCTGTGCGGAGGAGTCGGTATGCGTCGTCGCGAAGCGCAGCAGTTTGGCGATCGCTTCCTGGTTGCTCGGATCTTCCGCCGGGCCCTCTTTCAGCACCAGGCCAAACTGTTTCCAGAAGGTTTGATATTTTTCGGCGTCATCTTTCGCCAGCTTATCCAGCATCTGCAGCGCGCGTTTGGTCAGCGCGGTGCGCAGGTTGCGGGTCACGCTGCTGTCCTGCAGGATTTCACGGGAGACGTTCAGCGGCAGATCGTTGGAGTCTATCAGGCCGCGCACGAAGCGCAGGTAGTTCGGCATAAACTGCTCGGCGTCGTCCATAATGAACACACGCTGCACGTACAGCTTCAGGCCGTGTTTATGATCGCGGTTCCACATATCCCACGGCGCCTGCGACGGGATATACAGCAGGCTGGTGTACTCCTGCTTACCTTCCACGCGGTTGTGGCTCCAGGTCAGCGGGTCGCTGTAGTCGTGAGCGATATGCTTGTAAAACTCTTTGTATTCGTCGTCGTTAACTTCGGACTTGCTGCGGGTCCACAGGGCCTGCGCCTTGTTGATTTTTTCCCACGAAATCACGGTTTCGCCGTCTTTTTCTTCCTGCTTTTCAATCTCAACCGGCAGCGCGATATGGTCGGAATACTTGCTGATGATGGAGCGTACGCGCCAGTCGTTGAGGAAATCGTCTTCGCCTTCACGCAGATGCAGGGTGATTTCGGTGCCGCGATCGGCTTTGGTGATATCAGCAACGGTATATTCCCCTTCGCCGGCGGATTCCCAGAACACGCCGTTCTCAGGTTTATCGCCCGCCGCACGGGTACGCACGGTCACTTTATCCGCCACGATGAAAGCAGAGTAGAAGCCGACACCGAACTGGCCGATCAGCTGGCTGTCTTTCGCCTGGTCGGAACCCATCGATTCCAGAAACGCTTTGGTACCGGATTTAGCGATGGTGCCGAGATGGTCGATAACCTCTTCCCGGTTCATGCCGATACCGTTATCGGCAATGGTCAGGGTGCGGTTGTCTTTATCAAACGAAACCCGTACGCGCAGCTCACCATCGCCCTCATACAAATCCGGCTGCGACAGCGCGCGGAAACGCAGCTTATCGGCCGCATCAGAGGCGTTGGAAATCAGCTCACGCAGAAAGATTTCTTTGTTGGAATAGAGGGAATGGATCATCAGGTGCAGAAGTTGCTTTACCTCTGACTGAAAACCACGAGTTTCTTGTCCTTTCATCTGATTCAACCTCAACAATGCCATTTTAAATGGGGTAAAAAACCGTTGAGTGGGAGATGGGGACTGCGGGGAAATTTTTCAAGCGGAGGCGGCGATGGCCGCCTCCATTTGTTCAGAAAGTAATCTTGTGTCGACCGGCCAGCGAGTGGGACAGCGTGGTGCCATCGACCATCTCCAGCTCACCGCCCACCGGCACGCCGTGGGCGATTCGGCTGGCATCAACGCCATACTGCGCGCACAGCTCCGCGATGTAGTTGGCCGTCGCCTCGCCCTCAACGGTCGGGTTGGTGGCAAGGATCACCTCGGTGATCGACTCCGCTTCCAGCCGTTGTTCAAGGCGATCGAGCCCGATGTCATCTGGCCCAATGCCGTCGAGCGGCGACAGGTGCCCCATCAGCACGAAGTAGCGGCCGGAATACTGCCCGGTCTGCTCAATGGCGTGGATGTCCGCCGGACTCTCCACCACGCAGATCTGGCCGTTTTCCTGGCGACGCGGGTTGCTGCAGATATTGCACACCTCCTGCTCGGTGAAGGTGCGGCAATCGGCGCAGTGGCCGATCTCCGACATCGCGCGCGTCAGCGCCTGCGCCAGGCGCATACCACCGCTGCGATCGCGCTGCAGCAGGGTAAACGCCATGCGCTGCGCCGACTTCGGGCCAACGCCCGGCAGACAGCGCAGCGCTTCCATAAGCTGAGTTAACAGCGGGCTGGTTTGCATCAGAACGGCATCTTAAAGCCTGGCGGCAGCTGCATACCGGCAGAAACGGAAGCCATCTTCTCTTTCTGGGTCTCTTCAATGCGGCGCGCGGCGTCGTTAAACGCGGCAGCCACCAGATCTTCCAGCATGTCTTTGTCGTCTTCCAGCAGGCTTGGGTCGATTTCCACACGGCGGCAGTTGTGCGCGCCGTTAATGGTCACTTTCACCAGACCCGCGCCGGATTCGCCGGTCACTTCCAGCTGAGCGATCTCTTCCTGCATCTTCTGCATTTTGTCTTGCATCTGCTGGGCCTGCTTCATCAGGTTACCCAGGCCGCCTTTTCCACCAAACATAGGCTTCTCTCTCAGTCAGTCATCGTTAAAGGTACTGAATGCCAGTCAGACTGGCGTTCAAATGGGGCGGATACTCTCTTCATCCAGATCGGCGTCGAAGAAACGACGCAGGGTCTGAATGTTATTATCCGCAATAATGGCTTCGCGCGCCTGCGCGAGCTTCTCTTCATAAATTGCCTGCCGCCACTCCAGCGGCGTACGCATCGCGGGATTATCGTCTTCCACGATGGTCAATTCAACCGGCGTACCGTACAACACCCCCAGCGCTTCAGCCAGTTTTTGCTGCGCGCCGGCGGAATTGAGGTGACGCTGGCTGGGGCGCAGATGCAGACAGACGCGGCTGCCCTCCTGCTCTTTCCACGCGTTGAGCGCCACCTGCTCGACCAGCTTTGGCACCGCCAGTTGGCTCACTTCCGCCGCCCAGCTGTCGCGCTCGACCGCTTCTTCGGCGAGCTTGGCCGCCAGCTCCGGCGTCTTCTCATGCTCCAGTGCCTTTTTCAGCGCTTTTGGCGTGGCGACTTCGACTTTGGTCTCTTCAACCACTGTCGTCGCCTTCCAGCGATAGGCCTCTTTCTTCGCCGGGGCCTGCTCAAGCGCAGCCGCCGCCGGACGAGCCTGTACGCGCTCGCTAATTGAACTCAGTCGTTCCAGCGCAGCGTTATTCACCGGCCGCGCGCGGGAAGCGGCTGCCGGTTCACTCTTTTTTGGGGTGGTTGCTCCCTGGCTGCGCTGCAGATGGCTGCGGGCCGCCAGCACCTGGCTGGTGGTCGGCGGCAAACTCTGCGGCGGCTGTTGCGGTGGCGCCGCGGGAGCAACGGGCTGACGCGGCGCGGGTGCGGCGGTCTGTGCCGGCTGCACTTCCGGCTCTGGCAGCGGCTTACGCGGATGAAACGCCAGCGCGCGCAGCAGCGTCATTTCGACGCCCATTCGCCGGTCCGGCGCATAAGGCAGCTCTTTGCGGCCCATCAGCAGCGTTTGGTAGTAAAGCTGAACGTCACCCGGCGGTACGGTTCGCGCCAGTTCGCGCATCCGCACTTCGACCGTGGCCATATCGGCGCCCAGCGCCGAAGGCGACAGCTGAACCATGGCGATGCGGTGCAGCAGGCTCTGCATCTCCACCAGCAGTGCCTCCCACTCGACGCCGCGTGCGGCGGCGTCATTGACGCCTGCCATGACCCGCTCGCCGTCGGCAGCGACCAGCGCTTCAATCAGCGACAGCGCCTGATCGTCATCAAGGGTGCCGAGCATGGTGCTCACCGATGCGGCCGTCAGTTGCCCTTCTCCACTGGCAATCGCCTGATCGGTCAGGCTTAAAGCATCGCGCAGGCTGCCGTCAGCTGCCCGCGACAGCAGCTGCAGCGCGCGAGGCTCAAAGGCAATCTGCTCTTCGCCAAGAATATGCTCCAGCTGATGGCGGATCTGTTCAACATCCAGGGCTTTGAGATGGAACTGCAGGCAGCGGGATAAGATCGTCACAGGCAGCTTCTGCGGATCCGTCGTCGCCAGCAGGAATTTGACGTGCGCCGGCGGCTCCTCCAGCGTTTTTAATAACGCGTTGAAGCTATGGCGCGACAACATATGGACTTCGTCGATGAGATAGACCTTAAAGCGGCCGCGGGCCGGCGCGTACTGGACGTTATCCAGCAGGTCGCGGGTATCTTCGACTTTGGTTCGCGAGGCGGCGTCAATCTCAATCAGATCGACAAAACGCCCCTGTTCAATTTCCCGGCAGTTATCGCACACGCCGCAGGGGGTGGCGGTGATGCCGGTTTCACAGTTTAACCCTTTCGCCAGCAGGCGGGCGATAGAGGTCTTACCGACCCCGCGGGTACCGGAAAAGAGATAAGCGTGATGAATGCGCCCTAACGACAAGCCGTTCGCCAGTGCGGTCAGCACATGTTCCTGGCCGACGACGTCAGCAAAGGTTTGTGGGCGCCATTTACGGGCTAAGACCTGATAACTCATGGGCTGGCTCTGAAACGCTGGAAGGTGAAATCACGAAGGGGTCATGCTATCACAGCCCCGCCCGATCGGCGAGGCTATGTGGAGGGATTTGCTTAGTGGCCCGGGAACGGCACCAGGCTGTAGCAGTGGATCCCCAGCTTCTCCAGGCGCTGTTCGCCGCCCAGATCGAACAGGTTGATAATGAAAGCGGCATCGTGCACTTCGCCGCCGAGACGGCGGATCAGTTTGACCGTCGCGTCGATGGTGCCGCCGGTCGCCAGCAGATCGTCAACCACCAGCACCTTGTCGCCCGGTTTGATCGCGTCAACGTGGATCTCCAGCTGATCGGTGCCATACTCCAGCTCATAGCTCTCGGCAATGGTTTCACGCGGCAACTTACGCGGCTTGCGAACCGGAACAAAGCCCACGCCCAGCGCCAGCGCGACCGGGGCGCCGAACAGGAAGCCACGCGCCTCGGTCCCTACCACTTTGGTAATACCCGCGTCTTTGTAGCGCTCGGTCAGCAGTTCAATGCTAAGCGCGTAGGCCTTCGGGTCTTCCAGTAAGCTGGTGACATCGCGGAAAAGAATGCCAGGTTTTGGATAATCCTCGATACTCTGGATGCTGTTCTTCAGATATTCAAGCTGCTGTGCAGTTGCGGTCATAAGTGTATGCCTGATTGAAACGGTGTTACCCACGGGCGTGCAAAAGGGGCCAAAGAAACATTTGTTTAACCTTTGACCAGGCTTGCCCGCGCTCGAAAACGCCAGAATTTACTGGCTGTCAGCAACAATTGCAACAGGCATTATTGCGCATCAGTGCTTTTGTTGCTTTGCGTCAACCACCGGAATGCGCCACATAAAGATCAGCAGACAGGCCAGAATGACCAACAGCATGATGCGCACCCACGTAAGCTTAACCAGCCACAGCGAAATAGCAAAAGTCACCACGATCATCGCAATGGCGCGCGGTTTGGCGCCGCGAGGCATCGCACGGTACTGCTGCCAGTGGCGAAGATAGCCGCCAAACCAGGAGCGATACAGCAGCCATTGGTGAAAGCGCGGCGATGAGCGAGCAAAGCACCAGGCGGCGAGCAGAATAAACGGCGTCGTCGGCAGCAACGGTAAGAAGATGCCCAGCGTACCCAGCGCTACCGCCAGCCAGCCGATAATGGTTAGAATAACAGGTGGCATAATGCGAATCGTTATCAAACAGATGAGGCTACTGTAGCACAGTTGGCTGAAAGGGAATGGAGGGGTTTGGTGAAAACAGCTCAACTTTTACAAACGCTGAACGATCAGCTCAGCGAGCTGGCCGCGCTGGTTGCGCCGCTGGCGGAGCACGCGACCCTGAGCCCGCGCTTTGACCGTCAGCTCTTTCACACCCGCAGCACGCTGATGCAGGCCTATCTGGCGGAAGCCCAGCAAAATTTTACCCAACTGAGCCAGGCCGTCGAGCGCCAGCAGCTGCCGCAGGTGGTCTGGATTGCCGAGCGTCTGGCGGCGCAAATCGCCGCGCTACGTCGTGAAACCGCGACCTGGTCGTTGCGCAGTTGGGACCACGCCTCCCCGGCGCTGAGCCGCTGGCAGCGCCGTCGCCTGCAGCATCAGGAGTATGAGCGCCGCCTGCTGGCAATGCGCGACCAACGCCAGCGCCAGCTGACGCAGACGACCAGCCTTGACGAACAGCAGCGACTGGCCAGAGAAGTTGAGGCCTACAGCGGCCGGCTGGCCCGCTGCAGGCAGGCACTGGACAAAATTGAAAACGTACTGGCGCGGCTGACGCGCTAACAGGAGAGCCCATTGTCACTGGAAAATGCATCCGATGAGGTCAAACTGGCCGTCGATTTAATCATGTTGCTGGAATCGCATCAGATCCCGGCGCAAACCGTGCTGGGCGCGCTGGAAATTGTCCGGCGGGATTATGCAAACAAGTTAAAAAACGCGGAAAGCGGGTCGCAAAACCCAGAGAAGTAGGATGTTGTCTCCGGCAGTATGCTGGCAGTCTGGTCCTCTGCGCATGACGCTACTGGAGACAATATTCATGGAGAAAGTCAGTCAAACCCCACACGACGCGGTGTTTCGTCAGATGCTCATGCATCAGGCGGTCGCGAAGGATTTTTTGCAGTTGTACCTCCCCGCGCCGTTTCTGGCGATCTGCGAACTGGATTCGCTGCAGCTGGTCTCCGGTAGCTTTGTTGAAGAGGACCTGCGCGCCAGCTATTCCGATATCCTTTACTCACTGCGCACGCGTCACGGACCCGGCTATGTTTACGCGCTGATTGAGCACCAGAGTACCCCGGACAAGCTGATGGCGTTTCGCCTGCTGCGCTATGCGCTGGCCGCCATGCAGCGTCATCTGGATGCCGGCCACGACACGCTGCCGCTGGTGGTGCCCATTCTCTTTTATCACGGCAAAGTTAGCCCCTGGCCCTGGGCCCGTCACTGGCAACAGCTATTCGCCGATCCGGCGCTGGCGAAGGCGCTCTATAGTGATGATTTTCCGCTGGTGGACCTCACCGTTATGCCAGATAATCAGATCGCCCGTCATCGGCGGATGGCCATGCTGGAGCTGCTGCAAAAGCATATCCGCCATCGCGATCTGGCCGAGCTGCAGGTGCCGCTGATTGCGCTGATGACGCAAGGCTATCTGACCGAAGCGCAGCTGAATACGCTGCTGCGCTATATGTTGCAGGCGGGAACTACGGAACATCCGGGGGCGCTGATCCGCACGCTGGCGGCGCAGTCGCCCAGGCATAAGGAGCTGATGATGACCATTGCCGAATGGCTGGAAGAAAAAGGCCGTAAACAGGGACAGCAAGAGGGTGAGCAGGAAGCCACCCGCAGCATCGCCGCCAGAATGTTGGCGCGCGGCCTCGAACGTCAAACCGTGCAGGAGCTCACCGGGCTCAGCGATGAAGAACTCGCCGCGCTGGCACCCTGAAGCAGCAGGGGCGGCTTTGCGCCGCCCCTCTTCGATCAGGACGCGGTGGTGGGCGCCAGATCGTCCCCCTTCCCGTTCCGCTTCACTTCGGTGACTTCATCGCCTTTTTCATTGCGCAGATGAACTTCCAGCTGGTTAAAGGCAATGTTGATGTCATTCTCCCGGCACAGGCGGTCGATGGCGCGGTTGAGCTCATCCACCGTGTAGCTGCGATCGCGCAGTTCACGAACATACAGACGCAGTTCATGATCCAGCGTACTGGCCCCGAAGGTGGTGAAGAACACCGACGGCACCGGCTCCTGCATTACTTTCGGATGATCGTGCGCGGCCTTCAGCAGCACCTCTTTCACTTTATCCAGGTCTGAACCATAGGCAACGCCGAGGCGGATCACCACGCGAGTCACGGTGTCGGAGAGCGACCAGTTGATCAAGCGCTCGGTAACGAACGCCTTGTTCGGGATGATCACCTCTTTGCGATCGAAGTCGGTGATGGTGGTGGCGCGAATACGGATTTTGCTTACCGTACCGGAGAAAGTACCGATGGTTACCGTATCCCCAATGCGTACCGGACGCTCGAACAGAATGATCAGGCCGGAGACGAAGTTACCGAAGATCTCCTGCAGGCCAAAACCTAAACCAACCGACAGCGCGGCCGCCAGCCATTGCAGTTTATCCCAGGAGACGCCCAGCGACCCGAACACCGTCATCGCACCGATGGCGATAATCGCATAATTAAGAATGGTGGTGATGGCGTAGGAAGTTCCCTGACGCATATTGAGACGCGACAGGACCAGCACCTCCAGCAGACCCGGCAGGTTGCGTATTAGCGCCCAGGCGACCATCGACGCCACAATGGCAAACAGCAGACTGCCCATCGTGACACTGCGCACCACGCTGGCCCCCGCTTCGGTACCGTTGTAGTGCCAGAGGGTAATGCTGTCGAGATAGGCGAAAACGGTGATCAGATCAGACCAAATCGCCCAGAACATGACGGCAAAAAGCGCGATCATCACTAACATGGTGATACGCAGCGTCTGCTGGTTGACCTGCTCAAGAGCAATGGCCGGCTCCTCCTGCGGCTCGGCGCCTTCCGCGCCCTCCTTCACCAGATGCTGACGGCGCGCCAGTGCGCGACGCCAGGCGATACGCCGCGCCGCCACGCTCAGACCGCGCAGCACGGTCTGGTACAGCAGGTTCCAGATCATCACCAGATACACGGTCTCGATCCAGCGTCCCGCCAGGCGCAGCGTGGTGTAGAAGTAACCCGTTGCCGTCAGCACCATCAGGGCTACCGGGACAATAGACAGCACGGTGATCGTCAGCAGGCGCAGGCTGTGCGACTCTTTATCGCGCCAGCTTTCCCGGCACATCGGCCAGACCAGCACGGCAATCAGCAGCAGATTGAAGAAAATCACAAACTGCCCCAGCACGTCGTCCATCAGGTTCAGTGGCGACAGCTCGGAAATCACCGACCAGAAATTCAGCGGCAGCAGCGCGAGGCTGACGCGAACAATCTGCCGCCGCCAGTGGCTGGTCAACTGCGCCGGCATATTAAAGTGGCTGACCGCCACGCCGTTCTTTTCCAGCACTTTCCAGCACAGGCCGAAGATCAGCCAGAACATGGCCAGCTTTTTACTGTATGCCCACAGCAGACCGCTGATATTGAGCTGCATGGTGAGTAAGATCAGGCCAATCGCCAAAATCACCAGCACCACCGGCAAGGCTCGAATCAGGTCGATCAGGATCGCCTTTGGCGTATGCAGCTGGGTATCGTTGCGCAGCTGCCCCACCTGGGAAGCCAGCTTAGCCTGATAATCCTTCAGCCACTGCAGACGCCAGCGGATCAGGCCGGCAATCAGCAGCAATGGTAAACCGGCCAGGAAAGCGATAAACACCGCGGGCCACGCTTTTTCCCAGTTCACGGTGATTTTCATCGCCTTAAACTGACCTTTCAGCGCTTCCGGGAAGGCCTTAATCCACTCCCAGTCCATCGGTTTATTGCTGTTCACCCAGAAAATTTGCTGGGTCAAAATTTCCCTCAGGCTGCTTGAGACACTCATCAGCTGTTGCTGATTGATCTGCAGATTGATGGCCATCATCAGCTGGTTACCCAGCTGTTTATTAAACTGGTCAAGCAGCTCGCGGCGCATGTCGATCACTTCCAGCAGCGCGGCGTGCACTTCATCGTTCACTTCGCTGCTGTGTCCCTCTTCCAGTTTGGCGACAAAGGCGTCGCTCTGGAACAGCGCGTCGCGCTGCTGGTTCACCTCAAACTGTTCGAGCCGCAGGTCGGCGATGCGGTTGGTCATATCCTGCAGTTCGTCCGCCGACGGCAGCGTCTGCTGCTGCTGATAAAGAATGCGCGACAGCAGCAGGCTGCCTCTGAGCACGGAAATTTGCTCTTTTATATCCCGCTCAGACTGCAGAGCGCGGTCGAGCCAGTTCTTCACCTGGATATTGCGCTGTACCAGCTGGTTGCCGTTCTCCGTCGCCTGGATCAGCTTCTCGCTCAGCTGGTGGTTGATATCCAGCTCTTGTTTGACCAGCGGATTGGCCTGAATTCGCGTGGTTTCATCCGGGGTGACCGCCTCCTGGGCGGTTTTCTCCGTCAGCGTCAGCCGCTTGCTATTCACCGCCTCCTGCAGCAGCTGCAGCTGATGCTCCAGGCGGTTGCTCCAGGCGGTGACGTAGTCACGCTGCTTCTGCAGGGTATCCTGCAGGACGGTGTTGCCTTCGAGGCTCTTGCGCTGCTGCTCGATCTGCGCGTTGAGCAATGCCTGTTGCGCTTGCAACAGCACCTGCTGGGTCGGGCGCAGCGTCTCGTCGCCCACCGAAGTGCCATTCAGCCGATTGCGGATCTGCTGCAGCTGCTGGGAGGCGTTATACATGGCGTTCTGCACACGTTCCGGCTGCGTTTGCAGGGAAACCAGCTGGCTGTTGTAAGTCGCCAGATCGTTTTGCGCATTCTGCAGGTCGTCCAGCGTCTGGGTGACGCGTGACTCCAGTTGACGCAGAGAGAGTGTACTGAGCGTTTTGCGGGTGGCGGCGTCGTCGGGGACGTCGCTCAGGTTGTTGAGACTATCCACCGCCTGGCGCAGCTTCGCCGGGGCTTGCTCGACCTGCTGGCGGAGCTGCGTCGTCTCGCTTTTGATACGCTCGATTTTATCCAGCGTTTCCAGCGTCTGGGTCAAATCCTGCTGGACCAGTTTGTCCTGCGGAGTCAGTTCTTTTTGCTTGTTTAACGTATTGAGCTGGCTCTGCACCTCTGCCCGGTCGGGGAGGTCCGCGGCGCGGCCCTGGACTGGGCTGAAAAGGCCAATAAAGCAGAGCAGCGTAATGAAAAAGATAAACGTGGCGCGTTGCCTGGAGATCGTGTGCAGCATAGTAATATGAATGATTGCAAATGCCGGAGAATACCGGGGGTCGTCGCAAGCGCGCAGAATAGCACTTCTCAGCGCTGGCGAATAGCGGCGGACGGCGCTAAAAATTCACGTTCATCCGCGCGCTACGTTAAGCTGTCAGGCTCTCCGGGCCACGTAGCGTGGGACAGAACTGATACATCTCCAGCAGGATGGCGACGTAGTCTCGCGCTTCCGCATGCAGGTCGAACGAATCAGGGGCAAACAGCCAGTTTTCCATCAGTCCGGAAAGGTAGCTGCGCATTAACACGGCCGCCCGCCGGGTGAGTAAATTGGCGGGCAATAGCTTCGCGGCGATGCACTCTTTTAAGGTCTGCTCGATACGCTCGTAGCTCGCCAGGGAGAGCTGCCGCTGGGCCTGCTGCACCACGGTCATCTCACCGACAAACTCACACTTGTGGTAGATAATCTCCATCATTAATCGTCGACGTTCCTCTGTCACTGTCGCTTCAAGAACATAGACTAATATCTCCCTGATAACTGAGAGTGGATCGTTGGGGAATTTTGCCCGATACTCAATTTCGAGATCGCTAATACTGGCGTCTGACAGCTCCCAAATTTCGTTGAATAAATCTGATTTATTCTTGAAATGCCAGTAGATAGCCCCCCTCGTTACACCCGCAGCTTTTGCAATTGTTGCCAACGAGGTAGATGATACGCCTTGCTGCGAAAACAGACGCAGAGCAACATCCAGAATCAGTTGCCGGGTTTCACGTGCCTGTTGTTTGGTTTTTCGTGCCATAGGTTAATGACTTTACAGAGGTTACGTTTACATACATTTGTGAATGTATGTACCATAGCATGACCATAATAGAAAGACTGTAGTGGGTTTGTGGTTGTTTGAGCCACTGAACATTTTGAAATTGGACACTCGAGGTTTACATATGAACAAAAACAGAGGGTTAACGCCTCTGGCGGTCGTTCTGATGCTCTCAGGCAGCTTAGCGCTAACAGGATGTGACGATAAACCGGCTCAACAAGGAGCCCAGCACATGCCGGAAGTCGGTATTGTGACGCTCAAATCCGCACCTCTACAAATAACCACCGAACTGCCAGGCCGTACCAGCGCCTATCGCATTGCGGAAGTCCGTCCTCAGGTCAGTGGCATTATTTTAAAACGTAACTTCGTGGAAGGTAGCGATATCCAGGCCGGCGTCTCCCTGTATCAGATCGATCCCGCCACCTATCAGGCCAACTATGACAGCGCCAAAGGCGACCTGGCAAAAGCCCAGGCGGCGGCAAACATGGATCAACTGACGGTCAAGCGTTATCAGAAACTGTTAGGCACCAAATATATTAGTCAACAAGACTACGATACCGCCGTCGCAACGGCGCAGCAAAGCAATGCGGCCGTGGTCGCGGCGAAAGCTGCCGTTGAAACTGCGCGCATCAATCTGGCCTACACCAAAGTCACCTCGCCAATTAGCGGCCGGATTGGTAAATCCGCGGTGACCGAAGGGGCGCTGGTGCAGAATGGTCAGTCGACCGCGCTGGCAACTGTTCAGCAGCTGGATCCGATCTATGTTGACGTCACCCAGTCGAGCAATGATTTCCTGCGCCTGAAACAGGAGCTGGCCGATGGCCGCCTGAAACAGGAAAATGGCAAAGCGAAAGTAGAGCTGGTCACCAATGACGGTCTTAAGTATCCGCAGTCCGGTACGCTGGAATTCTCGGATGTGACAGTCGATCAGACCACCGGCTCTATCACGCTGCGCGCGATTTTCCCGAACCCGGATCACAGCCTGTTACCAGGGATGTTCGTCCGTGCGCGTCTGGAAGAAGGGGTCAACCCTGACGCCCTGCTGGTACCGCAACAAGGCGTTACCCGTACGCCGCGCGGCGACGCCAGCGTCATGGTGGTCGGTGAAGGCGATAAAGTTGAAGTCCGCCAGGTCACAGCGTCTCAGGCGATCGGCGATAAATGGCTGGTGACTGACGGTCTGAAAACGGGCGATCGCGTTATCGTCACTGGCCTGCAAAAAATCAAACCAGGCGTACAGGTAAAAGCGCAGGAAGTAGCTTCTGATGATAAACAGCAAGCCGCAGGCAACGCGCCATCAGAACAAACCAAGTCTTAACTTAAACAGGAGCCGTTAAGACATGCCTAATTTCTTTATCGATCGCCCCATATTTGCATGGGTGATCGCCATCATCATCATGCTGGCTGGGGGATTATCGATCCTCAAATTGCCGGTAGCGCAATATCCGACGATTGCGCCGCCAGCAATTTCCATTACCGCCATGTACCCCGGTGCTGACGCCGAAACCGTGCAGAACACCGTGACTCAGGTTATCGAACAGAATATGAACGGTATCGACCACCTGATGTACATGTCCTCAAATGGCGACTCCACCGGTACGGCGACCATCACCCTGACCTTCGAATCCGGTACCGATCCGGATATTGCCCAGGTTCAGGTTCAGAACAAGCTGGCGCTGGCGACGCCTCTGCTGCCGCAAGAAGTACAGCAGCAAGGGATTAGCGTTGAGAAAGCGTCCAGCAGCTTCCTGATGGTTGTCGGCGTTATTAACACCAACGGCACCATGAACCAGGACGATATTTCGGACTACGTGGCGGCCAACATGAAGGACCCGATCAGCCGTACCAGCGGTGTCGGCGACGTTCAGCTGTTCGGTTCCCAGTACGCGATGCGTATCTGGATGGATCCGAACAAACTGAACAACTTCCAGCTGACGCCGGTGGACGTGATCAGCGCCCTGAAAGCGCAGAACGCCCAGGTGGCCGCGGGTCAGTTAGGCGGTACGCCGCCGGTGAAAGGCCAGCAGCTTAACGCCTCGATCATCGCGCAAACCCGTCTGACCAATACCGAAGAGTTTGGCAACATTCTGCTGAAGGTGAACCAGGACGGTTCCCAGGTTCGTCTGCGCGATGTCGCCAAAATTGAACTGGGCGGCGAAAGCTATGACGTGGTGGCGAAGTTTAACGGCCAGCCGGCATCCGGTCTGGGTATTAAACTGGCTACCGGCGCGAACGCGCTGGATACCGCCAACGCTATTCGCGCTGAACTGGCGAAGATGGAGCCGTTTTTCCCGTCGGGCCTGAAAATCGTTTACCCGTATGACACCACCCCGTTCGTGAAAATCTCTATTCACGAAGTGGTTAAAACGCTGGTAGAAGCGATCATCCTGGTGTTCCTGGTTATGTATCTGTTCCTGCAGAACTTCCGCGCCACGCTGATCCCGACCATCGCCGTACCGGTAGTCCTGTTAGGCACCTTCGCGGTGTTGGCAGCGTTTGGCTTCTCGATAAACACCCTGACGATGTTCGGGATGGTGCTCGCCATCGGCCTGTTGGTGGATGACGCCATCGTGGTGGTCGAGAACGTCGAGCGCGTAATGGCGGAAGAGGGTCTGCCGCCGAAAGAAGCGACGCGTAAATCGATGGGACAGATTCAGGGCGCGCTGGTCGGTATCGCCATGGTGCTGTCGGCGGTATTTATCCCGATGGCGTTCTTCGGCGGTTCAACCGGGGCCATCTATCGCCAGTTCTCCATCACCATCGTTTCTGCGATGGCGCTGTCGGTACTGGTGGCGTTGATCCTGACGCCAGCGCTGTGCGCCACGATGCTGAAGCCTATTCAGAAAGGCAGCCATGGCGCGACCACCGGTTTCTTCGGCTGGTTTAACCGCATGTTCGATAAGAGCACGCACCACTACACCGACAGCGTAGGCAACATTCTGCGCAGCACAGGTCGTTATCTGGTGCTGTATCTGATCATCGTGGTGGGCATGGCGTGGCTGTTCGTCCGTCTGCCGAGCTCGTTCCTGCCGGACGAGGACCAGGGGGTATTCCTGAGCATGGCGCAGCTGCCTGCCGGCGCCACCCAGGAGCGTACGCAGAAAGTGCTGGATGAGATGACGAATTACTATCTCACCAAAGAGAAGGACAACGTGGAATCCGTGTTTGCGGTTAACGGCTTCGGTTTCGCCGGCCGCGGCCAGAACACCGGCATCGCGTTCGTCTCGCTGAAAGACTGGAGCCAGCGTCCGGGTGAGGAAAACAAAGTTGAAGCGATCACCGGCCGGGCGATGGGCTACTTCTCGCAGATTAAAGATGCGATGGTGTTCGCCTTTAACCTGCCAGCTATCGTTGAACTGGGTACCGCGACCGGCTTTGACTTCCAGCTCATTGACCAGGGCGGTCTGGGACACGAAAAACTGACGCAAGCGCGAAATCAGCTGTTTGGCATGGTGGCGCAGCATCCTGACGTGTTAACCGGCGTGCGTCCTAACGGTCTGGAAGATACACCGCAGTTCAAAGTCGATATCGATCAGGAAAAAGCCCAGGCGCTGGGTGTCTCCATCAGTGACATTAACACCACGCTGGGCGCAGCCTGGGGCGGGAGCTATGTCAACGACTTTATTGACCGTGGCCGCGTGAAGAAAGTGTACATCATGTCTGAAGCGAAATACCGTATGCTGCCGGAAGACATTGGCAAGTGGTATGTTCGCGGCAGCGATGGTCAGATGGTGCCCTTCTCCGCCTTCTCTACCTCGCGCTGGGAATACGGTTCACCGCGTCTGGAACGCTACAACGGTCTGCCGTCGCTGGAAATTCTCGGCCAGGCAGCGCCAGGCAAGAGTACGGGTGAAGCGATGAGCCTGATGGAAGAGCTGGCGGGTAAACTGCCTTCTGGTATCGGCTACGACTGGACCGGGATGTCTTATCAGGAACGACTGTCCGGCAACCAGGCCCCTGCCCTGTACGCCATCTCCCTGATTGTCGTCTTCTTGTGTCTGGCGGCGCTGTATGAGAGCTGGTCGATACCGTTCTCGGTCATGCTGGTCGTCCCGTTGGGTGTGGTCGGTGCGCTGTTAGCCGCCACCTTCCGCGGTTTAACCAACGACGTTTACTTCCAGGTGGGTCTGTTGACCACCATCGGCCTGTCGGCGAAGAACGCCATATTGATCGTTGAATTCGCCAAAGATCTGATGGAGAAAGAGGGCAAAGGGCTGATTGAGGCGACGCTTGAAGCAGTACGTATGCGTCTGCGTCCGATCCTGATGACCTCCCTGGCGTTTATCCTCGGTGTTATGCCGCTGGTTATCAGCTCGGGTGCCGGCTCCGGCGCACAGAACGCCGTAGGTACTGGCGTAATGGGCGGGATGGTGACGGCGACGATTCTGGCGATCTTCTTCGTGCCGGTGTTCTTCGTGGTGGTTCGCCGCCGCTTTAGCAAGAAAACGGAAGATATTGAGCACAGCCATCAGGTTGAGCATCATTAATCGTTACACCTGAACAAAGGGCCGCATTCGCGGCCCTTTTTTTGTCCCTCGCCGCAGGGCACATATTGCCATTGTTTATTTTTCGTGCTGCATTTAATATATATTGATATGGCCCTGGCTATTTTTCACATTGCCTTGCGCTCATGATCTTTACACGCTCATTGACCAGGAATAATCCTAATACCAGCGCCCTCGGCCGGCGGTTTCTGAACGCGACTGCTGCCAGCCTTAAGCCAATGATTGATAAGACTTCTCTATTTCTCAGGTTGTGCTCCAGGGCCAAAGAAATTAATTTGTCTATTTTTAAGATAATTTCTCTCTGATAATTGTAATTTTTCGTAATAGCACGATGAAATCTGTTGGAGAGTGGATTATAGTTAAATCAGCAGGATTACTCAGTTAGTGTCAGGTCGGTTAGTCGTGTTCATCCCACAACGGTGTTTGTTAGTCGTCGTTTAAACCACTCAAAAGGGGATGCGTTATGGACGAATACTCGCCAAAAAGACATGATATTGCACAGCTACGCTTTCTCTGCGAAACGCTGTATCATGACTGCCTTGCAAACCTGGAAGAGAGCAACCATGGCTGGGTCAACGACCCGACTTCGGCTGTCAATCTTCAGTTAAATGAATTGATCGAGCACATTGCCACGTTCGCGCTTAATTATAAAATCAAGTACACTGAGGATAATAAGCTGGTCGCCCAGGTTGACGAATATCTGGACGATACTTTTACCTTGTTCAGTAACTACGGCATTAACTCAGCGGATTTGCAAAAGTGGAAAAAATCCGGTAATCGGCTATTTCGTTGCTTTGTCAACGCCAGTCGGGAAAACCCGGCCAGTCTCTCGTGTTAGAATTATTACAATCAAAAGGTGGAATTATGTCTGATAAGCCATTAACTAAAACAGACTATTTGATGCGCTTACGTCGTTGCCAGACAATTGACACGCTGGAGCGCGTCATTGAAAAAAATAAATATGAACTGTCTGATAATGAGCTGGCGGTATTTTACTCAGCCGCTGACCATCGTCTGGCTGAACTGACTATGAATAAGCTGTACGATAAGATCCCCACATCAGTCTGGAAGTTTATCCGCTAATTACTGCGCACGTAATGTTTGCCGACCGGATGCTAACCGCCGGCATTTGCAGGGTATCTTTGTGACACGATTCACAGCATTCATTCAACAGCAACCCTGTAACCGGTTTCTTTTTTATACTGCTGCGACCATTAAAAGTCAGGTATAAGGAAGACCCATGAGTGAAGAAAAACGCAAAATGATCGCCGGTGAGCTTTATCTATCTGGCGACCCGACCCTTCGCGCCGATCGCCTGCGCGCCAGACAGTTATTGCATCGTTATAATCATTCCTCCCCGGATGCGCAGGAAGAACGTCAGCATATTCTGGCCGAGCTGTTCGGTCGCGCCGGCGATGCGTATATCGAGCCAAGCTTTCGCTGCGACTACGGCTACAATATCTTTCTCGGCAACGCGTTTTACGCCAATTTTGACTGCGTGATGCTGGACGTCTGCCCTATTCATATTGGCGATAATTGCATGCTGGCGCCGGGTGTCCATATTTATACCGCCACCCATCCGCTGGATGCTGAGGCGCGTAACAGCGGCCAGGAATATGGCAAACCGGTGACCATTGGCCACAATGTGTGGATTGGCGGCCGGGCGGTGATCAATCCCGGGGTGACCATTGGCGATAATGCGGTCATTGCATCTGGAGCGGTAGTGACCAAAGATGTCCCGGCCTGTGCTGTCGTCGGCGGCAACCCGGCGCAGATCATCAAGCGCCTTCCGGTACCAAATCCGTAACTGTTATGCTTTTCTGTAACTGATCTGTTACTTTCGCCTCGGAATATTGCAACATAAAATAGCCTTCAGGCTGAGCCTGCTACGCCTGGTCCGCCGGGCGCACGCGGTTGGCTCATTGCAGAATTCGGGGACCAAGATGACAGAAATACAACGCCTGCTGACTCACACTATTGACGAACTCAACGTTCAGGAAAAACGCGATAATCGCCCGCGTTTTAGCATCAGTTTTATTCGCAACCATCCGGGGCTGTTTGTTGCCATGTATGCCGCGTTTCTGGCGACGCTGGTGGTCATGTTGCGCTCTGAAACGCTGGTAGACTCGGTCTGGTTACTGGTGGTGCTGTTCATCCTGTTCAACGCTTTTTTCTTCTTTGACGTCTATCCACGCTATCGTTATGAAGATATCGATGTCCTCGACTTTCGCGTGTGCTACAACGGGGAATGGTACAACACCCGCTTTGTTCCCCGGCAGCTGATCGAGCGTATTCTTCAGTCGCCGGATGTCGATGGCGAGCAGAAGGCGCAGCTCAAAAAGATGGTCGCCACCAAAGGCGAGCTCTCCTTCTACGACGTCTTTACACTGACCCGCGCCGGTGCTGCACAATAAGACGATTTAGCGTCCGCAGCGCCAACGGATAGCGGGAAGCAGAAGTATTACCATATCCCAGCACCAGCCCGCTCCGCGCTCGCTGCGGGTCGAGATAGAAATGACTTAACGCGGCAGGCGCCAGTTGAAACTGACGCGCCTGCTGCGCAATCGCCTGGTCATCAATCCCTTCCATTGCCACCGTCAGATGGAGCCCCCCTTCCCCGCCATGGACGTCGCATGGCACGGTTATCTCTTGCGCCAGTGCCTCACGCAGCTGTTGTTGACGCTTGCGGTACAGGCGACGCATGGCCGCCAGATGGCGAGCATAGTGCCCCTTCTCAATAAACCTGGCCAGCGCCCGCTGTTCAGTGCGGTGTCCCCCACGCAGCAACGTGCCAATCGCACCCTGCGCGGCATCCGCCAGCGCGGGCGGCATCACCATGAAGCCAATACGCAGCGCCGGAAAGAGC
This sequence comes from Klebsiella sp. G-Nf4, assembly GCF_002810615.1. Classification (NCBI taxonomy): domain Bacteria; kingdom Pseudomonadati; phylum Pseudomonadota; class Gammaproteobacteria; order Enterobacterales; family Enterobacteriaceae; genus Klebsiella; species Klebsiella sp. G-Nf4. Next base: position 138,929 of record NZ_PION01000004.1, read on the forward strand.
GTTTTGCTGAAGGTACCGAGATACACAACCGGGGCATCAGGCACCATTCCCAGCATCGCCGGGATCGGCTCTCCGCTATGGCGAAACTCGCTGTCGTAGTCATCCTCCACAATCCACGCCCCGTGCAGGCGGGCATACTCCACCAGCGCCAGACGTCGCGCAGCGCTCATGACGCTCCCGAGGGGATACTGATGTGAAGGAGAGGTGAAAATGAGCCGGGGCGGCTCCGCGACGCCGTTGGCGATACCCATCCCTTCGTCATCGACCGCCATCCCGCTGACCCGCAGCCCTGCCCGCTGGAAGCTGCTCCTGGCCCCCAGGTAACCCGGCTCTTCCACCCACACGCTGTCGCCAGGATCCGTCAGCAGCGAAGCGCATAAGTTCACCCCTTCCAGCGCCCCCTCGGTAATGACAATCTGCCGAATATCGCAACGGATCCCCCGGGACAGCGCCAGATGGCGAGCGATAGCCTCCCGCAGCAGAGAGTCGCCTGCCGCCTCACCATAGCCCAGCAGCGCGCTGCCCTCGTCACGTAAGACGTTATCCATCAGCCGCCGCCACAGCGGCAACGGAAAATAGTTCACCGCCGGCATGCCAGGGGTAAACAGCAGCGCCGGAGAGTCGCGACGCATCGCGGCTGGCAGCCCTTGCAGCCGCTCAGGCAGCACAACGGGCGGCACCTTCACGGCCTCTTCGCGGCAGGCGGCGAGCGGTACCACCTGCGTCCCCTGACGGCTCCGTGTCAGGTACCCCTCCAGCGCCAGCTGCTCCAGTGCAGCATTGACCGTATTCCGCGACAGCTGCAGCCGTCCGGCAATCACTCGCGATCCGGGCAAACGGCAGCTGGCCGCCAGGGTTCCCTGCAGGATGGCATGGCGCAATGTGTGGTAAAGGGCCCGCTGCAGGGTCTCGTCCATTCGGTCACGCATCCCCTGCGTCACCAGCGTAAAAAACCCATCGTCCGGTATGTTCATTTCGCCTCCTCGTGGCCCTATAAAAACATACTCCTGTGGCACTTCTTATGGAACCAGTGAACGCGTACGCTGCCTGAAATACCCCGCTAAGGAAACCGCAATGTGTGAATACAATCAGTTTGGACAGAAGCTCGGCGCCGCGTTGCCTGACTGGCAACCGCGTCCATGGCCAGCACGGCAGGTATTACAGGGCAGCCGCTGCCGGCTCGAACCGCTGACTCTTGCTCATGCCAGCGATCTGTTTGCTGCTCACCAGCTGGCGCCAGACGCCCGGAGCTGGACGTGGCTGCTGCGGGAGCCTGAGAGCAACCTTGCAGAATTCAGTGCTTGGGTGGAGCAGGTCGCCACGCTGGCAGACCCGATCCATTTTGCCGTCGTTGACCAGCGGCAAGGGAAAGCGGTTGGCTCGCTGGCGTTAATGCGCATCGACGCCACCCACGGTGTGGTAGAGGTGGGACATGTGCATTTTTCACCGTTGCTGAGCCGAACGGCTATGGCCACCGAAGCGCACTGGCTGTTGATGCAGTATGTGTTTGATACGCTCGGCTATCGTCGCTATGAATGGAAATGTAATAGTCTCAATACGCCGTCGGGCCGGGCGGCAAGACGGCTGGGTTTTCAGTACGAAGGACGTTTTCGCCAGGCGCTGGTGAGCAAAGGACATAACCGGGATACGGACTGGTTTTCGGTGATAGACGGCGAATGGCCGCAGCTGGATAACGCCATGCGGCAATGGCTGGCCGACGACAATTTTACCGCCGACGACCAGCAGCGCCGCACCCTGGAGAGTTTCCGTTAACGACGTTTTTTGCGCCCCTGCACCGCTTTAAAGCGGGGGTTGCTCTTACAGATAACGTACAGCCGCCCTTTGCGCTTGACCAGCTGACAATCCGGGTGGCGCTGCTTGGCGCTGCGTAATGAGTTAACGACTTGCATCATGCCTTCCTTTTCGCATCAATAAAGCCGCCGAAGCGCTGACGGAACCGGGCCGCACTGCCCTCGCTGGCGAAGGTTTTTTGTTTGCCGGTGTAGTACGGATGCGATTTCGAGGAGACCTCGATCGTTACATAGGGAAAAGTTTCGCCGTCGAGTTCAATCACGCGATCGGTGCGGATGGTTGAACCGACTTTAAAATACTCATTAACGCTGGTGTCGTGAAACACCACCGTGCGATAGGGGGGATGGATATGGGCTTTCATGATGACCTCGTCATTATGTTATAACATAACATTTAAATTACGCCGTTCCACGACAAAGATCAACCATGTTCAAATAAAGGGTAATGGGCCTAAGGCGAGTTTCCCCGCCTTTGGCTTCAGGGGGCCAGACGATGGGCGATAGCGCGCAGCTGTTCCGCGATGGCCTGCAGATCTTTGCCTTGCTCGGTTCTGGCGCCGCTGGAATGGCGTATCACCAGACGCGCCGGCAGGATGGAGGAAGTATGTGGCGCACCGCTGGTGCTGGCGAGGATCCGCCGCACCGCCTCTTTCCCCTGCAGATCGAGGTCCAGCGACACCGTACTCAGCGCCGGATAGAAAAAGGAGCTTTCGTAGGTATCGTCATAGCCAATAACGGACTTCTCCCCCGGCACCGCCACCTGGTGCTGATGGAAGGCGCTGAGCACCCCCAGCGCCATCTGGTCATTCCCCACCAGCACGGCGCTGAAATTGGGCGTTTCGCGCAGCATCTGCAGCGCACCGGCATAGCCGCTTTGCGCATCCCAGTTGCCGTACAGGACGGTCACCGGCTTCAGGCCATAGCCCTCCAGGGTCTCCAGCCAGCTTTTCAGCCGGAGTTTGGCCGATACAGAGCTGTCCGGCCCCGCCAGCAGCGCGATCTCCCGATGCCCCATCTCATAAAGATATTTGACGCTGGCCCGGGTGCCATCTGCCGGGTTAAACGAAACGTTAAACACGGAACTATAAGGATCGACATCGAGAAAAAGGCAGACGATATCATCGTTGTCAGCGGCGATTTTCTGCGCCTGCTCGGTCTCCAGCGGCACGTTGATAATGACTTTATCCACCCGCTGAGACTTCAGCTCATTGATGGAATCCTGAATACTTTGGTTGACGCTCTCATCGATCATCGAAATCAGGACCTGGTAACCTTCCAGATTGGCATAGCGTTTTACCGCCGCCGCCACCTGGGAAGGCGCATGCCAGGCCAGCGAAATAGTCACCAGCCCAACCGTCTGGCTCTCCTTCCCTACCAGCTGCTGCGCCAGCCGGTTTGGCACATAACGTAAGGCCTCTATCGATTTCTCCACCTTGCGGCGCGTCGCTTCGGATACATTGGCAGATTTGTTGAGTACCCTGGACACGGTCTGGTAAGAGACGCCCGCATGGCGTGCGACGTCTTCCAGAGTAGCGCTTTTAGACTTCATGGTCCGGTTCCTTATGTTGTTATCCCATGATTGTAACAGGGGCCATTTGAAAAAACGCTCACCGCCACCTTCCATCGCAAAATCATACCCAAAAAAGTATTACGTTCACAATACAGTTAATTGTGAATTACCTCACCCATCACAACAAAAACTAGCATGATTATTTGCACTTAATCACACAATAATCATATCTCATTTGCCTGAAGTTACATTTAGGCATTTTATGACATCAGTTATGTGAACGTAATACAAAACAATAAGAGGATAGAGATGAATACGACACTGCGCGCCCTTTCCGCCGCGTTAGCCGCTGCGCTAATTGCCCCTTCCGCGCTTGCGGCTACCGCCGCGATCCCGACTATCGATTTCCATGGCTATATGCGCGCCGGGGTTGGGGTCTCCGGCGACGGTAGCGAAGCGGAATGGCAAAAGAACAAGCTGGGCCGTTTGGGTAACGAATCGGATACCTATGGTGAGTTAGAGCTGGGCTCCGAGGTCTACAAGAAAGATGACGTCAGCTTCTATCTCGACAGCATGGTCAGCATGGTGTCCGACGGCTCTAACGATAATGAAACCACGCTGAATGATGATGCGCAGTTCGGGTTACGTCAGCTGAACCTGCAGATCAAAGGGCTGATCCCGGGCGATCCGAATGCGGTGATCTGGGGCGGAAAACGTTACTATCAGCGTCACGATCTGCACATCATCGATACTAAATACTGGAATATTTCCGGCTCAGGAGCCGGGGTGGAAAACTACACCCTTGGCCCGGGCGCCGTCTCGCTGGCCTGGATCCGCGGCGATGCCAACGACGTCGACTATCGCGTCGATGGCGACAGCAACGTCAATATTAACTATATCGATTTACGCTACGCAGGCTGGAAGCCGTGGTCGGGTTCGTGGACCGAATTCGGCATCGACTATGCCATGCCGAACACCACCAAAAAACAGGACAGCTACGGCGGGCTGTACGATGCCGATAATGGCGTGATGCTGACCGGTGAAATCAGTCAGGATATGCTGGGCGGCTATAACAAAACCGTGCTGCAGTATGCCAACAAAGGGCTGGCGCAGAACATGGTCTCCCAGGGCGGCGGCTGGTACGATATGTGGAACTACGTGAACGATGCCACCGGCTATCGCGTGATTAACACCGGCCTGATCCCGATTACCGAAAAGTTCTCCATCAACCACGTTCTGACCTGGGGCTCGGCGGATGACATTACCGACTACACCGACAAAACGCGGATGCTGTCGCTGGTTGCCCGCGGGCAGTATCAGTTCACCGACTACGTCCGCCTGATTGGCGAAGTCGGCGGTTTCTATCAGAAAGACAGCTATAACAATGGCACCAGCTACAAACAGGCCGGTGAGAAATATACCATTGCGCTGGGCCTCGCGGACGGGCCGGACTTTATGTCACGCCCGGAATTACGCATTTTTGCTTCATACCTGAATGATTCCGAAGATGGTAAACCGTTTGAAGACCAGACGGCGAATAATACCTGGAATTTCGGCGTGCAGGTTGAGGCCTGGTGGTAATATCACGCCGGTAAGACAAGTACATTATTTTTATCTCCAACTGTAAGGTCGTTAATTACCCCTCCGGTAATCATTATTGCCACTGCTGTCTTTGTCTTATTTTCGGGATAACCTGTTTTCAGGTTATCCCGTTTTATTTATTTCCGGGTGGCAAAATGCTCATCCAGCAATTGACGCAGCGCATCGGACTGCTTACCGAAAATAGCATGAACCTGCTGACCGAGAATAATGACGCCCAGCGCGCCCTGCTGCTGTAATGCGTCAGTATCAACGGCCGCAAGATGACGAACCGTCACCCGCAGACGAGTAATACAGGCATCCACTTGCGTAATATTCGCTTCGCCACCAAAGGCCTGAATAAGCGCCTCGATTTGCTGTTTTTCCGCCTCGCTTAATGGCTGTGCCGGACGCGCAGGGGAGAAATAGTGCAGGAAAGATTTTAAACTCACCATCATAAACTCCAGGTTTAAGATAAAAAAAAGCCTGCTCAGCAGAGCAGGCGTGGAGAAAAAAGGATTAGGCGTGACGACGAAGAATACGGCAATCCCATGCTGTCAGGGTCAGCGGGTCCGACATCGCCGCGTCGGTCAGGCAATCCCGATACCCAGGCGGTAGAGTCAGGGTATGACTTTGCGCGCTGTAGTTCTGCAGGAAGACAAACGTGCTCTCACCGTCGGTGCGCGCGGTAGCCACCACGCCGGGTGGTAAATCCGCCGCTATCGCCCGCGGCAGAGCCAGCTCCCTGCTCAGGGCGGCAAAGAAGTCGCGCTGGAAGGCTAAATCGTTGCGGGAGGCGACATGCCAGGCTTTACCGTTCCCGAAATCGTTCACCGTCACCGCCGGCCGTCCGGCATAGAAATCATCCCGGTAGGTGGCCAGCGTCTGAGCGCTCTCGGTATGGATTAGTTCACAGAGATGGCGCACCTGATAGGGACCCTGCAGACCGCACTGATTCCCGGCAAGCCCCTGCACCAGATTAAACTCGCCGTCATTCAGACAGTCGATCTCTTCCGCCCAGATCCCCAGCAGATTGCGCAGCGGGCCCGGGAAGCCGCCGAGATAGCAGAGATCGGACTCATTGACGATGCCGGTCCAGTAGGTGGTCACCAGGTGGCCGCCGCTGGCGACAAACGCCTCTGCCCGCGCGTCAAAGCCGTCGCGCACCATATATAACATCGGGGCAATCACTAACCGGTATGGCGTTAAATCGACATCAGCGTCAATCACATCGACGGCAATGCCCTGTTCCCAGAACGGACGGTAGTGTTCGTTGACCGTCTTCTCATACTCCATACCCAGATTGCGCGGCCCCTGGGCGTCATCAAGCGCCCAGCGGTTTTGTTGGTCGAAGATAATCGCTACTTTCGCCTCGGTGCGACAGCCCCGGACCTCCGGCAGCTTGCTCAGTATCTCACCGAGCTGGCTGACTTCACGGCCAATGCGGGTATCGATGTGCCCGACGTGGTCAATCACCGCGCCGTGAAATTTCTCAACCGAACCGCGACTTTTCCGCCACTGGAAATACTGCACCGAGTCGGCGCCATGCGCCACCGCCTGCAGCGAGGAGAGAATATGCATTCCCGGCTTCTTCAGTTTGCTGGTCGGCTGCCAGTTGGTGGCGCCCGGTGTGGACTCCATCAGCACAAACGGTTTGCCGCCCTTCAGACTGCGCATCATGTCGTGATACATCGCGGTGTAGCAGGCCAGTGCGGTTTCGTCTTTATCGCGGTGCCACATCGGATAGCTGTCCCACGAGATAAAGTCCAGCGCCTCTGCCAGCTGCCAGTAGTCGTAATCGTAGAAATACTCCATAAAGTTGGTGGTCACCGGCAGGGAGGCGTTCGCCGCCTTCAGCGGGGCAATTTCATGGCGGCAGAAGTCGGTCACCTGAGCGGTGTTAAAGCGATGCCAGTCAAGATTGAGACCGTGGATTGACACCTCGCCCTGTGGCGCAGGCGATTCAATCTGCGACCAGTCGGTATAGGTATGACTCCAGAAGGTGCTCCACCAGGCCTGGTTGAGGTTCTCCAGGGTCTGGTAACGCGCCTTCAGCCAGTCGCGAAAACGGTTCTGGCAGAGATCGCAATGGCATTCGCCGCCATATTCGTTGGAAATATGCCAGCCCAGCACCGCCGGGTGCGCGGAATAACGCTCCGCCAGCAGGGTATTGATTTTCAAGGTCTTCTCGCGATAGACCGGTGACGACATACAGTGGTTGTGACGGCCGCCGTGCAGGGCCGGCACCCGATCGCGCCCCACCCGCAGAACCTGCGGATAGCGCTGAGACATCCACGCCGGACGCGCGCCGCTCGGTGTGGCCAGAAAAACATGAATGCCGGCGGCATACAGTTTATCGAGGATAGTATCCAGCCAAGCGAAATCAAATACCCCTTCGCGTGGCTCCAGTTTCGCCCAGCTAAATATTCCCACCGACATCACATTGCATTTTGCCTGCTGCATCATGGCAATGTCTTTATCAATAATATCGGGGTCACTCTCCCATTGCTCCGGATTATAATCCGCGCCATGCAGCAGCGTACTAACCTTCGGATGTAAAGGTGCAAATTTATTCATAATAAACTTCCTGAAAAAGACGACAAAAAATTAATTAAAAACTTTTACCGACGGCAATACTTTTCCCTGGCAATCAAATAGCGCCTGATTTTCACGTGCATTGCCTTCTTTCCACTCGTCATGGATATATTTCATCCCCGCTGGGGTGGCCCAGGTATTTCCCGGTACGGCAATCCACGTGGGCTCCCAGTAAAAAATACCTTTGCCGCGCTGATCGGGAACATCTATGACGGCCTGCATCAGATCGTGAATATAATGATATTGCCCCTGCACGGTGGCGGGATACCCCCCGTCCTTTTCCTCTTTCGCCTGGAAACTATTTTCCGCGTTGTCGCAGTTGGCCAGGGTATAGGCATAGGCCGCCTCGACGACGATGACGTCTTTGTTATAGCGTTTGCTGATGTCATCCATGTTAGCCTTCAGGGCGCTGATCGGGCCATTCCAGTAGGTGTACATCGACAGACCAATCACGTCATACGGTACATGGCGCTTGTCAATCTCATCAAACCACCAGCGGAAGGTATCGTTCTTGGTCCCTTCGGCCAGATGCAGCATGATTTTCACCTGCTCGCCGTTGTGCAGGTTCTCCTTCAGGCCATCAATAGCCGCGTTCAGCAACCCGGCCAGCCGGTCGAACTCTCCGCCGCCCTGCCCCCAGCTTTTCCCTTCCGGCCACAGGATGCCGCCGTTGATTTCGTTGCCGATCTGCACCATATCCGGCAGGACGCCCGCCTGCTTAAAGCGGGCAATGGTATCGCGGGTATAGTCATGAATCGCCATTTTCAGCTGCGGATAATCCATCTTTTCCCAGGCTTTCGGTTTGAACTGCTTGCCGGGATCGGTCCAGAAATCGCTGTAATGAAAATCGAGCAGCAGCTTCATCCCCTGGGCTTTCGCCCGTTTCGCGAGGGCCAGGGTGGTGGCCAGGTCGTTATTTCCGCCGCCATAGCCCTCGCCGCTTGCCGATTTCGGATCCACCCACAGACGGAGGCGAACATAGTTGACGCCGTTCTCTTTCAGAATCGAGATCGGATCCTTGCGCTGATTATTCTGGTCGTAGAACGTCGCCCCGTGCTTTTCGGCATCCAGCAGCGTGGAGATATCCGCGCCTTTGATAAAGTCCGCCGGCATGCCCTGAAACGCGCGGGTTTCAAGCGCGTCCGCGGCCAGAGAAGGGGTGGAGAAACTGCATGCCAGACAAACCGCAAGCCATGCGGGTGTGAATCTTTTCATGTGCTTATCCTTTAGTACTGCCCGAGGTCAGGCCGGAGACAAAGTATTTTTGTAACGCCAGGTAGAGGATCGCCACCGGTACGGCAATCAGCACCGCCCCCGCCGCGTAGGTGGTGTAGCTGGCACCCATTTTTTGTGCCACCAGGTTATACAGACCAATAGGCAGCGTGTATTTATCCGGGGTACGCAGGATGGTGCTGGAGAGAATGAAATCCCCCAGCGGACCGGTGAAAGAGAATAGCGCCACCACCGCGAGGATAGGCCTCGACAACGGCATGATGATCTCGATAAAGATGCGAAAGCTGCTGGCGCCATCCATGCGGGCGGACTCATCCAGATCTTTGGGGATCGCGTCGAGATACCCCTTCATCAGCCAGGTATTCATCGGGATCATCCCCCCGACGTAGATCAGCACCAGCGCCAGATGGCTGTTAATCAAGCCCAGCAGTTGCGACAGCACAAAGATCGCAATCAGCGCGGAAAACTGCGGGATCATCTGCAGCAGCAGGAACAGCATCAGCCCGTTCTGCCGCCCTTTAAAGCGGAAGCGGGAGAAGGCGTAAGCGGTAAAGCTGACGCTAATCAGGGTCAGCACCATGGTCAGGAAGCTGATTTTCATCGAGTTCCAGTACCAGGTGAGGTAATTCACATTGCCATTGAACAGATCGGCATAGTGCTGGAACGACAGGTTTTCCGGAATGATCGAGGTACTGAGCAGGCTATTGCCGGCGTTCAGCGACGCCCCGACCGTCCAGACCAGCGGATAGATAATCACCACCGAGACCAGAATAACCACCAGCCAGGTAAGAGAGAGTCGGATCCACTTTTCGCGTTTAATACTGGGTGATTGAGCCATGTTACTTCCCTTACGCCATATCGTCATTTTTGAAGGATTTGGTGGCGCGGAACTGCCACAGCGCCAGGCCGACGACGAAGATCGACAGCAGGATCGTGATGGTCGCCGCGATGGCGTACTGCGACGAGGACATCGTCAGCTTATAGATCCACGACACCAGAATATCCGTCCCACCGGCGTTGGAGCCCGCCACCGCAGGACCGCCGTTGTTAAACAGATAAATGATGTTGAAGTTATTAAAGTTGAAGGTGTACTGGGTGATAATGATCGGCGCGATCGCGTACAGCACCAGCGGCAGGGTGATGGTGCGCAGACGAGTAAAGGCGCTGGCGCCGTCCATCGTCGCCGCTTCATACAGATCGTCCGGGATCGCCTGCAGCACGCCGGTGGTCATGGCAAAGACAAACGGGAAGCCAAGCCAGGTCTGCATCATGATCAGCGCCGTTTTAGTCCAGAACGGATCGGTCAACCATGCCTTCGGGCTGATGCCGAAGAACGACAGGATCGCGTTGTTGATGACCCCGAATGAATCGTTAAACATCCCGGCAAAGACGAGGATGGTGACAAACCCCGGCACCGCCCACGGCAAAATAAAGATGGTGCGGATCAGCGGCTTAAAGCGCAGATCTTTTTGGTTCACCAGAATCGCCAGCAGCACGCCCACCGTACACTGCAGGGTGGTCGCCAGCAGCGTCCACACCACGGTCCACTGCAGCACATCCAGGAAGGTGGAGCGCCAAATGGAGAGGGTGAAAATATTGACGAAGTTTTTCAGGCCCACCCAGTCCACCAGCTTCGCCGGCGGCGTGTGGTACAGGTTGTAGTTGGTAAAGGCGATGGCGAAACCGAACAGAATCGGAAAGATCACCACAAACACCAGCAGAATAAAGCCCGGGGTGATCATCAGATACGGAAATCCGTCGCTCAGCAGCATCTGGTACTGCTTACGCACGCTGTTCAGGGCGATCCCCTCATCGCGTTTTTTGCCGTTCAGCCACGCATCCCGCAGCGAGAGAAAATAGATCAGCACGCCGAAGGCGACAATCAGCACGCTGATAATCCCCTCCGCTAGCAAGAAGATAGAGTTATCCCGGGGCACCTCTTCGCCCAGGGTATATAACCCCCACAGCCCCTCGCGCAGGAAATCATAAAAAATGCCCAGAAAGCTGCTCAGCAGCACCAGGAAGACCAGCCCTTTCAGCCACTGGCGATGATAAAACTGACCGAAACCCGGCACGATTGCCAGCAGCAGGCCGCACCACGCATGGCGCCCGGGCCCGCGCGCGTCGCTAAAATTTTCGCTGGAATGGATGCTCACACTCAACTCCTTCTACAAACGGGAGGTCCCCCTCCCGCTCGGTGACTTCACGTAACGGTGAATTACTGATTGCTGGCCTGCATTGCTTCGATCTGCATCGTGATCTGTTTCACCGCATTATCGAGTGCGGCCTGCGGCGCCTGCTTACCGGTGAGGCTCAGTTCAAGCGCGGCGTTGGCCGGCCCCCACACTTCCCCCATCTCCGGAATGCCCGGCATCGCCACCGCCCGCGCCGACTGGATGGCAACGGCGCTGGCCTTTTGGTCGTTTTTAATCACCGGATCGTCAATCATCGCCTTCAGCGGCGGAATTTCGCCGGTGGCGACATAGCGGTCTTTCACATACTGCGGCTGGTTGATGAACTCGATAAACTGTTGCGCCAGCGCTTTGTCTTTACTCCAGGTCGATACCACATAGCCTTTGACGCCCAGGAAGGAGCTCATCGGCTTGCCGTCCGGCAGGGTCGGCAGCGGCGCCACGCCATAGTTAATGCCAGCGGCTTCATACGGCTGGAAGGCCCAGGGGCCGTTGATCACCGCCGCCGCTTTTTTCTCGGTAAACAGCGAGTCGATGGCATTCAGCCCGTTATCGCCGAGGATCCCCGCCGGAAAGACCTTCTCGGCATAGAATTTTTTCAGGAAGGTGACGGCTTCCACGGCGCCAGGGGTATTGAGACCCACCTGCTGCGGGTTAAAGCCGCCGCTGTCGTTTTTAGCAAAGATATAACCGCCCATCGGGCCAATCGCCCCCCAGCTGTAATAGATCTGGTCAAACTTGGCGAGCAGGCCGTATTTGTTCTGCTCGCGCTGGGTTTTCGAGTAATCCAGCCAGGCCTGCAGGCTGTCCAGCGGCTTGTCGATCAGGTCTTTGTTGTAGATAAGCACCAGGGTTTCCACCGCCTTCGGGATCCCGTACAACGCGTTATCCATGCGGAAGGCATTGATGGAGGCTGGCGTAAAGGCATCCTGTTTCGCCTGATCGACGCTGAGCGGCGAGAGAAGTCCCTGAACCACGGCGCCGCCGAGCTGGTCATTCGGGATCACCAGCACGTCCGGCCCAATGCCCGCCGGGCCGTCGAGGCGCAGTTTTTCCAGCTGCTGGGCATAAGGCATCTCCTGGAGATTAACCTTCACGTTGTACTGCTTTTCAAAATCGCTAACCGCGGTTTTGATGCCGGCGGATTTTTTAATGTCTTCCCAGACGTTGAGCTGCCCGGCGGCGTGCGCCTGCAGGCTGGTGAGTTGCCCCGCCGCCAGGGTGGTAAGGATCAGTGCAGCAAGCGTGTTCTTTTTCATTATCAACCTCATGTGAAGGTATAACAATTTAATGGTTTTTATTGGACTTATCTCTGCAAGTCAGAAAAATAAATCACTTCAAACTGCCGAGTTATATGAGAAAAAGGTTCCAGCTCTCTTTTGTTATACGCTACCCGTAGATTGCTGACAAAACTACCATAAGCTGCCAGTTGTGTGATCATCCTTGCAGAAATGAAACGCCGCTGTATGGCGCTAAAACCGCGGAAGTTATAGTCAGGACATGATTTTACTGCTGTTGAACATCGCCACGCTGAATTGTTACACGTAATACAATTCACACTAAACACAGCGGCATACCAACGGCAAACAACAGCTACTCACTTCGGGGAATGTGGATGTCCAATATACGACTGAGGAATGTCACCAAAAGGTTCGGCAGCACGGTGACGCTGCACCAGGTCAATCTCGATATTGAAGATGGCGAGTTTGCCGTCTTCGTCGGTCCTTCCGGCTGTGGAAAATCGACGCTGCTGCGCATGATTGCCGGTCTGGAAGAGGTCAGCGAGGGTGAAGTGCTGATCGGCGATGAGGTCATGAATGATGTGGTGCCCGCCCGCCGCGGCGTGGCGATGGTCTTCCAGTCCTATGCGCTCTATCCGCACATGACGGTGGCAGAGAACATGGGCTACGGGCTGAAGGTGAATAAAGTGCCGAAAACTGAGATCCGCCGCCAGGTGGAAATGGTAGCCAAAACGCTGCAGCTCTCGCACCTGCTGGATCGTAAACCGAAGCAGCTCTCCGGCGGCCAGCGGCAGCGCGTAGCTATTGGCCGCGCGATCGTACGGAATCCCCGGGTGTTTATGTTCGATGAGCCGCTCTCTAACCTCGATGCGGAGCTGCGCGTCGATATGCGCCTGCATATTGCCCGTCTGCACCAGGAGCTGAAGACCACCATGGTGTATGTCACGCACGATCAGGTAGAGGCGATGACGCTGGCCGATAAAATCGTGGTCATGAACTACGGGAAGGTCGAACAAATGGGTTCGCCGATGGCGCTGTATTACAATCCGGTCAACAAATTCGTCGCCGGCTTTATCGGCTCGCCGAAGATGAACTTTTTGCCGGCCATCGTCAGCGACTGGCAGCCGGAACGCTTAACGGTCACCCTCGCGCAGGACCATCAGTTGGCCCTCAATATCGCTACCCAGCCGCTGAAGCCCGGCGCCGCGGTGACGCTGGGGATCCGACCAGAGCATCTCACGCCCGACGTCACTACCGGTACCGTGGTGGAGTTTCAATGTGAAGTGGTGGAGCGTCTGGGTAACAATACCTATCTGTTCGGCCAGTGCTACGGCCACGATAACGTCAAGGTCCTGCTGCCAGGCGACGTCCATTTCCGCCCGTGGCAGAAAATAAATCTGGCCTTCGATGAGCGCTTCTGCATGGTATTTGATGAGAACGACCTGCGTATCAGCGCCGATATCCCGGCGCCGGATGCGCACTAGCTAACATATTGCTGTCATCTGCGCAGCGTATGCTGCGACTGAATGCCGGAACATACCCTGCCCGGCATTCACACCCTCATTTTTTATTCTGCTGCATCGGAATCATCCTTCTCTCCCGGCATCGCAGCCTCTCGCGATGCCGGTTTTTTCGCGACCTCGGGTCACTTCTCTCGCTGCGCCCGGTTTATCTTTCGCATATACTGATGACACCCGGCGAACGATAAGGACACAGGCATGAGGACCCGGCATCTGGTGGCGCTGTTTACAGGGGTGCTGATACTGGCCATCATCCTGCCCATCTCACTCAGCATCTGGCAGGCAGCGCGACAGGCCAAAATGCAGTTCTATCGTGAACTGGATGATTATTCCAACCGTATCGTCGTCCGCACGCTGCAGGTCGCCGATCAGGCGCGGGAAGCGCTGCGCGAGGCCGACTCACACACTGCCGCCTCCTGTAGCCCTGAGCATCTGCTTACGCTTCGCCGCATCGCCTATACCCATCGCTACGTGCAGGAAGTGCTCTGGCTGCGTGATTCCGTGCCGCAATGTTCCTCGCTGGAAGATCATAGCGTCGCGGTCACTTTTCCCCCGCCGGATCACATTGCCGCCGACGGCTATCGCACCTGGCTGACCTCGATTAACGATCTCGGCCTCGATCACCAGATGACGGCCATGGGCAGTCAACAGCATATGGTAATGATCGATCCCATCTCTTTTATCGATGTGGTTCCTGCCAGCGAGGAGAAGATCCATACCATGCTGTTTGGTTTGGACCACCTGAAAATGGTGATCAGCAGCCAACCGCTGCCGGACACGGTCTGGCAACGCATTAAAGATCCGCATGTTAATATGCTGACGCTGGATAACACGGTCTATCGGATCCAGCGCATTCCCGAGCTAGGCTCCGGCATCGTGACCTGGTCGTCGACGCTGCCGCTGCAGCAGCGCATTCGACAACAGCTGATCTTTTGGCTCCCTGTCGGCATCTTCACCAGCCTGCTTGCCACCTGGCTGCTGCTGCGCCTGCTGAGGCACCTGCGCTCACCGCGTAACAGCATGCTGGACGCACTCAACTCTGAAGCGATTCAGGTTTACTATCAGCCGATAATCTCGTTGCAGGATGGGAAAATCGCCGGGGCCGAGGCGCTGGCGCGCTGGCAGCAACCCGACGGCACCTTTTTATCACCGGATATTTTTATTCCCCTGGCCGAGCAGACCGGGCTGATTACGCAGTTGACGGAAGATATCGTCAGGAAAATATTTACCGACCTGGGCCCCTGGCTGCGGCAGCGGCCGGAAGTGCACATCTCCATCAACCTGTCGGTAGATGATTTACGCTCGCCCACCCTTCCGACGTTGTTACACGATCAGCTGCAGCACTGGGGGATCGCCGCCGAACAGATCATTCTTGAAATTACCGAGCGCGGGTTTGTCGACCCGGAGACCACCATGCCGGTGATCGCTCACTACCGCCAGGCCGGGCACCGCATCTCGATTGACGATTTTGGCACCGGCTACTCCAGCCTCAGCTATCTGCAGAAGCTGGACGTCGACACGCTGAAAATCGATAAATCCTTTGTCGATACTCTCGAATACCGGCCACTGACGCCGCACATTATTGAAATGGCTAAGGCGCTCAATCTGGCCACCGTCGCCGAAGGGGTGGAAACTGAAAGCCAGCGCGACTGGCTGCGACAGCATGGCGTCCAGTACGCCCAGGGGTGGCTGTACAGCAAGGCGCTGCCGAAAGAGAAGTTCATTCTGTGGGCGGAAAATAACCTGCATGCCCATTAAGCGACAGGAGCGTTGAGCAGAACGCCAGCCGGAGCGGCCTCTTGGCCGCCCGCTGCCAGGCGCTACTTCAGATAGGATTTAATGACCTGCATCACCGTTTCCAGATCCGCTTCACGCTGCGTCTCGTCTGGCTCTTTCACCACATGGTCGGTCAGATGCCCCTGAATAACCTGCAGCATCATGCCGTTGACCGCGCCGCGGATCGCCGCCAGCTGCTGTAGCACCTCAGCGCACTCATGCTCGCGATTAAGCATTTTCTCTAACGCGGAACTCTGCCCCTGAATTTTCTTCAGCCGGGTCAGTAACATCTTCTTGTGTCGAACTGTATGTGACATTGCACGATCCACCGTTTCATTCTGTCCGTCATTGCCCGGCCCTCGTCGCCGGCAACGCCTGCCAGCATAGCATGATCCTTTTTGCCCGCCGCTTTTTCTACTGGGGGGTAGTATTTTACTACTGGGGGGGAGTAGGATAAACGCACTTTTGGCAAGGATCCCGATATGAACGATTTCACTTCCCTTCTGCAGCAGGGCAATGCCTGGCTGTTTATACCCAGCGCAATACTGCTCGGCGCGCTGCATGGCCTTGAACCCGGGCACTCAAAAACCATGATGGCCGCCTTTATCGTGGCGGTGCGGGGAACCTTAAAGCAGGCGGTACTGCTGGGGCTGGCGGCGACGGTTTCGCATACGGCAGTGGTCTGGCTGATCGCCATGGCCGGCCTGTGGTTTGGCCGCGGCTGGAACGCGCAGACGTCAGAGCCCTGGTTTCAACTGTTCTCGGGGATAGCGATTGTACTGATTGCCTGCTGGATGCTCTGGCGCACCTGGCGAGAATCGCAGCCCTACACGCATCATGATCACCACCATGAACATGAGCATCGCCACGAACATGAGCACCACCACGAACATGAGCACCACCATGACCATCACCATACGCCCTCATCCGCTGCGCCGCTGGTGGTGGCGGAGTGGCAGGACGCGCACCAGCGAGCTCATGCGCTGGAGATCAACCGGCGCTTTGATGGTCGCCAGGTGACAACCGGGCAGATCGTGCTGTTTGGCCTGACCGGCGGGCTGATCCCCTGCCCGGCGTCCATTACCGTGCTGCTTATTTGTTTACAGCTGAAGAAATTCTCCCTTGGCGCCACGCTGGTGCTGGGTTTTAGCGTTGGTCTGGCGCTGACACTGGTGGCTTCCGGAGCCATCGCCGCGTTGAGTCTTAAACAGGCCACCCGCCGCTGGCCCTGGCTTAACGATGTCTCGCGCAAGGCGCCCTGGTTCTCAGGTTTACTGATTATCGTGGTGGGGATCTACATGATGCTTCACGGCCTGAGCGGCCTGTAAGCGGCGGCTCGCCCTCTTTACGACGCAGAGGGCGAGTCGTTAATTCAGGAAACTATCTCCTGCGGAGTGCTGACCGCTTTGCGGCTGACGGGCTGGCGAAACCACGGCAGGCACAGCTGGATCAGCGGCCCAATCGACAGCGCGTAAATCACGGTGCCGACGCCAAACTTACCGCCCAGCAGCCAGCCAATCACCAGCACAGTCAGCTCAATAGCCGTCCGGATGCCACGCAAAGACCAGCCGGTACGAGCGTGCAGGCCAGTCATCAGGCCATCCCGCGGCCCGGGGCCAAAGCCCGCGCCGATATACATCCCGGTGGCGATAGCGTTCAGCACAATCGCCCCCACCAGCAGCACACTGCGGGCCACCAGCGACTCCAGCGGCGGCAGGACGGCCAGCGTGGCATCCGCCGCCAGCCCCAGCACGATGACGTTGCTCACCGTGCCGAGCCCCGGCATTTGCCGGATCGGGATCCACAGCAGCAGCACCGCCGCGCCGGTCAGGATAATCACCGTACCGAAACTGATACCCAGCTGTTTAGCCACCCCGAGATGGAAAACATCCCACGGATCGGCGCCAAGATTGGCATGCACGAAGAGCGCCGTGGATACCCCATAAAGCACCAGACCAATATATAACTGCAGCAGGCGACGAAGCATATTTTTTCCTCTACATCATTGCGAATGCCCTCATCATCAGCAAAAATGGACTGATAATTAATGGCCAGTTTTGGAAAAGTGGATCGCTATGTCAACCCGACGCTTTGGAACGCAATCGCTGGTACGCCTGCTCGGCAACTGGCAGGAGTCCACTTCACGCACGCCGCTATGGCGTCAGCTGGCGGAAGCGCTCCGCCTGCTGATCCTCGACGGTCGCCTGACGCTGCAAACGCGCCTGCCCGGCGAGCGCGAGCTGGCGACGGCGCTGAACGTCAGCCGGACGACCATCGCCAGCGCGCTCGGTCAGCTGCGGGAGGAAGGTTTTCTCTACAGCCGTCAGGGAAGCGGTTCGCGCATTGTCTTGCCAGAGCGCCCCGCCGACCTGCCGCCGCCCTCAGGCATCCCCTCCACGCTGAATCTCTCTACCGCCGCCCTCAGCGCCGGACCGGAAGTCCATCAGGCCTTCCAGCATGCCATGACGCTGCTCCCCCCCTACCTGACGCAAACTGGCTACGATCAGCATGGATTGCCGGTGCTACGGGAGGCCATTGCCCGGCGCTACAGCGAACGCGGCCTGCCGACGCGACCCGATGAGGTGATGGTGGTCAACGGCGCCCTTAGCGCCTTCGCCTTGATCCTGCGCCTGTTTACCGGCCCGGGTGACCGGGTGGTCATTGACGCCCCCACCTATCCGATGGCGATTAGCGCCATTCAGGGCGCCTCCTGCCGCCCGGTCGGCGTTGCGCTTCCGCAGCAGGGATGGGACTGTGATGGACTCGCGGCGACTATTGCGCAGACCGCACCGCGTCTGGCGTGGCTGATGCCGGATTTTCACAATCCCACCGGGTGCTGTATGGATGCTCCCACCCGCCAACGGGTCGCGGACATCGCCGCCAGAACGCGGACGACGCTGGTGATCGACGAGACCATGGTTGATCTCTGGTATAACGCGCCACCGCCCCCGCCGCTGGCCTGCTTTAATCCCGATGCCGCGGTGATCACCATTGGTTCAGCCGGGAAAAGTTTCTGGGGAGGACTACGCATCGGCTGGATCCGCGCCAGTGCGCGAACCATCGCCTCCCTTATTCAGGCTCGCGATTCCCTGGATTTAGGTACGCCGTTGCTGGAGCAACTGGCCTGCAGCTGGCTGCTGGCCAATGCCGCCACGCTGCTGCCGCCGCGGCGGGAAATGCTGAAGGCGCGCCGGGACATGTGCGAAACGCTAATGGCGGAGTATTTTCCCCGCTGGCGATTTTCACCGCCGGAAGGTGGCCTCTCTTTTTGGGTGGAGCTCCCTGACATGCTGGCCACGCTGTTCTCTGCGCGCGCGGAAAGTCAGGGTATCCATATCGGCACCGGTACACGTTTTGGTCTTGAGGGAGCATTTGATCGCTATTTGCGTCTGCCATTTACACTGTCAGACGAAGCATTGCGCCAGGCCTTCTCCACGCTACAACCGCTGTGGCAAAGCCTTGCAGAGCAGAAGGAAAATACGCGTTTGCGGAAAATAATATAAGAAAATATCGACGGGCTGGCTTCAGCCCGTCAAATGACCATCATCCATGAGGTATATGAGATGTTTTTATAAAATTGCCTGCCTATCCTGCCCTCTGGTTATGGCAACCCGGTGACAGAAAAAAGGCAATTTCATTAATGCTGGCGCGGAATAGGAAACCCTTTCAGGGAAATAATAAAGCCATCTTCATCTTTTTTTATTTTTGCGCCGGTGTCACACCAGTCGGAGGCAATGCGAAAAAACTCATCACTACCGATATTCCAGTTCAGGCGCACGTGTTTTACGTATCCTGAGCGCAACATATCGCAAGCTTCGCTATAGTTGCTGGCCGTAGAGAATTGTTGTTTCATTTTTTCTTCTTCAGAAGTTTTCTTAATGCTTTGATTTCTTTAGGGGTTAATGGGGTCGCTTCCTCTTCGGTATGCTGGCTGTCAATGTCCTCTTCCGTCACCCCCGCCTCACCTGCTGACTCCTCCAGCTGAAAAGCCAGCTGCAGCAGCTTTTCCGTTGCTGTACCCAGGTTCTCGTTATTCACTTCCGCATAATGACGCAGCTTCTCTTTTAACTCGGCGTCAATTTTTACATTCAAAACCACTGTGGTCATAGCTACGCTTCCCGTGCAATAAAATCATCATAATTAATACACGAAGTTAACATGCTGATCCAGAGATATATTTTATAGCATGGCTCTGGCAACAAATTCCCATCAGTAAGATGCCCTTTATTTATGACATACAAATGACATTAATATTTCAGTAGTATTTCATATTTATGACAAGTGAATATTATGGAATAAAAAGGGGGTGTTTTAACAACCAAAAATAATATGTGACCTGTATCAGAAATTAATTATAGCAGAAGTAAAGACCGGACAAATACAAGGGATATATCAGAAGGGCGAAATGGGTGGGGGCCCTGCCAGCTACATCCCGGCACACACGTCGTCTGCTCTGGCTGCTTCCTT
The DNA here is from genome assembly GCF_002810615.1 of Klebsiella sp. G-Nf4. Lineage (NCBI taxonomy): Bacteria > Pseudomonadati > Pseudomonadota > Gammaproteobacteria > Enterobacterales > Enterobacteriaceae > Klebsiella > Klebsiella sp. G-Nf4. Next base: position 158,852 of record NZ_PION01000004.1, read on the forward strand.
CCGGACCTGACCTGGTAAACAGAGTAGCGTTGCGGGAGAACCAACAGAGCCCCCATTGAGAGCGCTAGTTACCTAACGCGCTGGCGCATTATCCCTGCTGACCTGGTGAATTGCAAGCTCGCCCCGCTCACCTGCCGGTTTATTGCACAATACGCCAATAAAACCAGCAACTCACGGTCAACCGGTAAGATTGCGAGCGCGCGCTCAGCACACAAGCGGGTTATCCACCATACTTAGCCACCTTGCGTCCCCTTTTATCATCAGCACATTGTCTCTACGGTAATCGAATGACTGACTCATCACCACAGACCATCACTCTGCCTTTACCCGCTATTGAAGGGATGACCATCGCCTTTCATGGCGTGAACTATCTGCGCCCGGAAAAAATGCTCGACTTCGTGACCATCAGTCAGGCACCAGTGCGAGCGGTCACGCCGCTGGCGCTGCTCTATTCCACCGTCGGCGTGCTGCGCCAGGTGGAACTGCGCAAGCTGCCCGTCTACATCAGCGGTCGGGTGGTTTACCCCATTTCGTCGCTGACCATGCCGGGCCTGCGGGCGAAGCTAATCATTAACGCCACCTCGCAGCGTTTGAAATTTCTTGAGAGCCTCATCGCCAGTTCACCGTCTGACAATGTCCATGGCATGCAGATCCTCGGCCTGGCCCTGACTTTCACTGTCGAACAACCCGCCTGAACCGAGGCAGGCTGTACAGCCTGCGGCTCAGCGCTTATGCTGGCGTTTTCCGGTTAACAGGGCTGAACATGGATCCGCACGACACATTCCCCCAACGCGTCTGGCACATCGTGGCGTCGATACCGGAAGGCTATGTCGCCACCTACGGCGATATCGCCCGCCTGGCCGGTTCACCGCGCGCCGCACGCCAGGTAGGCGGCGTACTGAAGCGCCTACCGGAAGGGTCCACCCTGCCCTGGCATCGGGTGGTCAATCGCCATGGCGATATCTCCCTCACCGGGCCCGATCTTCAGCGACAGCGTCAGGCGTTGCTGGCCGAAGGGGTTCAGGTCTCCGGCAGCGGCCATATCGATCTTCAGCATTATCGCTGGGTTTACTGAAGGTAAAAAAAAGCCCCCGTCAGGGGGCTCGGCGAGCTTATTGCGCAACGGGGACGGCGGTCTGCGTGACCGGAACCAGCGTCAGGTCGGCATGCGTCCCCCCCTGGTTTATCACTGTCTGCACGGTATCGGTAATGAACATTAGCTGGCCGTTCACCGCGATCGCGGCACTCAGCAAAATACGGGCGTTCGGCTGAATGTCTGCCGGATTGTAAGGCAGGGCAAAGTTAAATGGCGCCTGTTTGCCTTCGGTACGCACCGCTTTTTGCGACAACACGCGGGCTGGCGCATCTGCCAGAGAAGCATCCGACAGGGTCACCGTCAGTACCGCGTCCGGCGGTAAAGCGATTCTCTGGCGGATATTAATCGTCCCCGTAACGCTCGGCTGCTGCTGTGCCACGCTCAGCGTCGCGATGCCATAAGGGTCGGGCGCGGCTGCCTGAGTCGAAGAACTGGTAGAGTGGTGATTAGCACAGGCGGTTAGCGTCGCGGCGACGGCTAAGGCACTAAACATATAGGCAAATTTCATGATGTTCTCCTTATCATCCCTTAATACCCAGGAGGATGTTCCGCCGCTTCGCCGGCAGGAACTTTCGTGTCGTCAATAAGTGTGGCACAGATCTCAGATTTGTTCCTGTTGCCCCCTCGTTATTCAGATTATTACACCCATCGGACCACTTGCGATTCCAGGTTATACTTTGCCACATCACGCGCATCGCGCTGCGCCGCTATCATTAATTGAGGATAAGTATGAGTCAGGCACTCTCTAACCTGCTGGCATTATTAGATCTGGAAAAAATTGAGGAAGGGTTATTCCGCGGACAGAGCGAAGACCTGGGATTGCGCCAGGTTTTTGGCGGCCAGGTGGTGGGCCAGGCGCTGTATGCGGCAAAAGAGACCGTGCCCGTTGAACGTCTGGTACATTCATTTCACAGCTACTTTCTGCGCCCCGGCGACAGCCAGAAACCGATCGTCTACGATGTGGAAGTACTGCGCGACGGCAACAGCTTTAGCGCCCGGCGAGTGGCCGCCATTCAGAACGGGAAGCCGATCTTCTATATGACCGCCTCCTTCCAGGCGCCAGAGCACGGCTATGAGCATCAGAAAGCGATGCCGCCGGCCCCCTCTCCTGACGGCCTGCACTCGGAAACCGATATCGCCCGCAAGCTGGCACACCTTCTGCCGCCGCAGGTGAAAGATAAATTCCTCTGTGATAAACCGCTGGAGATCCGCCCGGTTGAATTTCATAACCCGATGAAAGGCCATATCGCCGAACCGGTGCGCCAGGTGTGGCTGCGCGCCAACGGCGCCGTTCCCGACGATCTACGTATTCATCAGTATCTGCTGGGCTATGCCTCGGACTTTAATTTCCTGCCGGTCGCACTGCAGCCGCACGGCGTCGGCTTCCTTGAGCCAGGCATGCAGGTCGCCACCATCGACCACTCAATGTGGTTCCACCGGCCGTTTAATATCAATGAATGGCTGCTGTACAGTGTCGAAAGCACCTCGGCCTCCAGCGCCCGTGGCTTCGTCCGCGGCGAGTTCTACACTCAGGATGGAACGCTGGTAGCTTCAACGGTCCAGGAAGGGGTGATGCGCAACCGCAACGCATAAAAAAAGCCTCCCGGACGGGAGGCTTTTTGCTACAAGGAGAAGGGTTTTCTATCAGGCGTTGTAGGCGTTTTCGCCATGGCTGTTGACGTCCAGCCCTTCGCGCTCCTGCTCTTCCGGTACGCGCAGCCCTACGGTCATGTCAGCCACTTTGTAGCCAATGTAAGCCACGACGCCCGACCAGACGATGGTGATGGCGATACTTTCGAGTTGCACCAGCAGCTGATGGCCCATGGTGACGCCTTCTGCATAACCCACGCCGCCCAGAGAGGTGGCCGCGAAGATACCGGTCAGGATACAGCCGACGATGCCGCAGACGCCGTGGACGCCGAAGACGTCGCAAGGGTCATCAACCCGCAGCCAGCGTTTCAGCGCTGTTACGCCCCAAATACCCGCCAGACCAGATGCGATACCCACAATCAACGCCCCACCGACACCGATATACCCGCACGCCGGGGTGACGCCAACCAGACCGGCAATTGCACCGGAGCAGGCGCCCAGCAGAGAAGGCTTACCGCGCAGGGCCCATTCGCCAAAGGTCCAGGCCAGGATGGCTGCCGCTGTGGCGACGACGGTGTTGACGAAAGCCAGTGCGGCAATTTCGTTCGCTGCGCTGGCGGAGCCGGCGTTGAAGCCGAACCAGCCCACGTAGAGGATGGCAGTGCCGGTGAACACCATCGGCAGATTATGCGGTTTGAACGCTTCTTTGCCGAAGCCCACACGTTTGCCCATCATGTACGCACCCACCAGCCCGGCGACGGCGGCGTTGATGTGTACAACGGTACCGCCCGCGAAGTCCAGCGCGCCGTGGGTCGCCAGCAGACCGCCGCCCCAGACCATGTGCGCAATCGGAACATAAGAGAGCGTCATCCACACCACCACAAAAATCAGCACGGCGGAGAAACGAATACGTTCAGCCAGCGCCCCCACGATCAGCCCGACGGTGATACAGGCGAACGATCCCTGGAAGGCAACGTGGATGTACTGATAGAAGGTGCCCATCAGCGCTTTCAGTTCAATATTTTTCAGCATCACCCAGTCAAAGCTACCGAAGAAGCTGCCGCCGGTGCCGAAGGCCAGGGTATAGCCATAAATCACCCACAGTACACAGACCAGGCCAAAGGTCACAATCACCTGGGTCAGCATGGAAAGAACGTTTTTGCCGCGGATCAGGCCGCCGTAAAACAGCGCGATCCCCGGGATAGTCATAAACAGAACCAACGCGGTGCAAATCATCATAAACGCGTTATCGGCTTTGTCCGCCACTGCGGGCGCAGCCATTGCCAGTCCCGGAAGAAGGGCCAATGCCCCCAGACCCGATTTCATTGTTGCCATTTTCATTGTTTCGTTCCCCATCACTGTGTGGTCTGGAAATTACAGTGCCGCTTCGTCAGCTTCGCCGGTACGGATGCGAATGACGCGCTGCAATTCAGCGACGAAAATTTTGCCGTCGCCAATTTTTCCGGTGTAAGCCGCTTTGCTGATCACATCGATGACTTCATCCAGCTGATCGTCGGCAATCGCCACATCAATCTTCACTTTTGGCAGAAAGTTGACGCTATACTCGGCGCCGCGGTAGAGCTCCGCATGACCTTTCTGACGGCCAAAGCCCTTGACTTCAGTGACCGTCAGGCCCTGAATGCCGATGGAAGACAAGGCTTCACGCACGTCTTCCAGTTTGAATGGTTTGATTACCACGGTAACCAGCTTCATAAGTCCCCTCCAGTCAGTATTCGGTAATGGCCGCAGCTAACACGATGGATATAAAGCAAGGGCTATGCCAGAAATGAAAAAAGGCCGCAGAGCGGCCCTTTGATGGCAAAAAACAGGGTGCAGGTCAGACAATTGCCTGCTGAAACGCGTTTGCAGCGCAAAAATGCACCACAACAGTGCATTTGATGTAACGTTTTTGCACCACGGCAGGCCACGCTTTCTTCGCTGCCTGATGGTGGTGCATCAGGCGCTGAGCGATTCTTCTCTGGCGCTGGCCGCTAGCTCTTCGCCAGCCAGCTGCAGCTGATACATCTGCCAGTATCGCCCTTTCGCCGCCAGCAGCTGCTGATGATTACCTCGCTCGACAGCCTGTCCGCGATGCAGGACCAGGATGGTATCGGCCTCAACGATGGTTGACAGCCGATGGGCGATGACCACCAGGGTGGTATGCTGACGAACTTTCGCCAGCGCCAGTTGAATCGCCTGCTCGGTGCCGGAGTCGATGTTGGCCGTCGCCTCATCCAGAATCAACACCTGCGGAGTCTCCACCAGTACGCGCGCCAGCGCCAGCAGCTGCTTCTGCCCGACGGAGAGGTTATTGCCCTGCTCGCCCAACTGGGTGTACAGGCCATCGCTCATGCTGCGCGCCACCTCCGCCAGTTGCACCGCCTCCAGCGCTTCCCAGACCTGCGTCTCACTGATGTCCCGACCCAGCGCGACGTTGGCATAGAAGGTATCCGCCAGTACCACCGGATCCTGTTGCACCATCGCGATGCCCCGACGCAACGCGCTGTGGCTGAGGGAAGCGAGCGGCCGACCATCGATGCGGATCTCCCCGTGGGTTAACGGGTAATAGCCCATCATCAGACTCGCGAGAGTACTCTTCCCGCTGCCGGTATGCCCGACCAGCGCCACAAAGCTGCGCGAGGGAATGTCCAGGCTGATATCCTGCAGGACCAGTCGATCCCCCCGGTAGGCAAAGGAGAGATGGTCAATTTCCACCCGGCCGCTGCGCAGCGGCGCGTCATCCGAGCCCCACGCCTGGCGCGGGCGATCCATCAGCTCAAAAACGCGTTCGCCGGCGACCACCGCCTGCTGCAGCATCGACTGCTGGGTGGTCAGCTCAATGAGTGGCTCATTGAGGCGTCCGAGATAGCTGATAAACGCGTACAGGACCCCGACCTCGATCGTGCCCACCGCGCTAAAGCCAAACAGCATCAGCAGCCCGCACAGTACCAGCGAGGAAAAGAGGCTCAGCAGCGGGCGCAGCAGGAAACCGTCGAGGCGCAGCGTCTGCATTCGCGCCAGGTAGTGGGCATAGCTGGCCTCGCGCATCCGTTCACCAAAGCGCGCCTGCTGGCGGAACTGCTGGATCACCCCCATGCCGTTGATCACTTCGTTGAAACCATCGTTGATATCAGCAAGCCAGGCGCGCACCCGGCGCACAATCGGCGTGCTATAGCGCTGATAGATAATCATCACGATCAGTACCGCCGGGAAAATCGCGATCGCCACCAGCGCCATTCGCCAGTCGAGGCTGAACATTGCCACCAGCATCGCGCCGATCAGCGCGGCGCTGCGCAGCACGGTTGCCACCACCGTCACGTACAGGTCACGAATGACTTCGGTATCGTTGGTCACCCGTGAGATAAGCTGCCCGACCGGCTGGGTATCAAACTCGCTGAGCGGCTGATGCAGGGCGGCATCCATCACGTCGCTGCGCAACTGCTGGACGACGCCGACCGCGGCGCGGTTAAACAGTAGCGACTGGTTATAGTGCAGTAACGCCGCCAGCAGCTGCAGGCCGATATAGGCTACCGCCAGGCCTGCCACCAGCTTCAGCGGCAGCGTATGCTTCGCCACCATATTATCGATGAAATAGCTGATGAGCAGCGGGCCGCTCACTTCCGCCGCCGCCGCGATCCACATCATCCCCACCGCGATGGCCAGCGGCTTACGCCACGGTGAACCATAGGCCAGCAGGCGTTTAAGCGTCGGCCAGAGTTCGGTAAAGCTACGCATCCAGGGCCTCCTCTTGCGCCTGCGGAACCTCGTCGAGCGCGGCTTCCAGCTGCTGGTAACGATACATGTCGCGATACCAGCCTGGCTGCACGGCCAGCGCCTCGTGGCGGCCACGCTGGGCAATATGCCCATGCTGCAACACCAGAATTTCACTGGCCTCGGTCAGCGCCGACAGCCGGTGGGCGCTGATAATCACCGTCCTCCCCTCTCCCCACTGGCGCAGGTTGTGCAGGATCTGGTGCTCCGTACGGCCATCCACCGCCGACAAAGCATCATCCAGGATCAAAATTTCGGCCTCCAGCAGCAGAGCGCGGGCAATCGAGATGCGCTGTTTCTGGCCGCCGGAGAGCATCACGCCGCGCTCGCCCACTTCGGTATCGTACCCCTGGGGCAGGCGCAGAATGTCGTCATGCACGCTGGCCAGCCGTGCCACGCGTTCAATCTGCGCTGGTGTCGCATCCGGTTTGCCCAGCGCGATATTATTGGCGACGGTGTCGGAGAATAAAAATGGCGTCTGATTGACCACCGCCAGCCGGGCACGCCAGCTGTCGAGCTGCAGACGCGGCAGCGGCAGATCGTGAAAGCGGATCTCGCCGCTGGTGACGTCAAAATGACGTTGCAGCAGCGCCAGAATGGTACTTTTACCGGCACCTGTCGGCCCGCAGATACCCAGCATTTGCCCAGGCTGGAGGGTAAAATTAACCTGCTCCAGCGACGGTTTACTCGCCTGCGGATAGCTGAAATTGCGGATGGCAACCTGCAGGACACCGCGGCCTGCTGGCACGGCTTCAGTACCGTCGTCCACCGCTGGCGCCTCTTCGAGCATCGTGCGGATACGACCATAGGCCGCGCTACCGCGCTCAACAATGTTAAACATCCACGCAAGCGCCAGCATCGGCCAAATCATCAGGCCAAGATACATTACAAAGCTGGTCAGCTGGCCCAGCGTCAGGCTGCCGTGGATCACCATCCAGCTGCCGCCGCCGATAGCCAGCAGGTTAGCGGCCCCGATGGCGATATAGATGGTGGGGTCGAAACGCGCATCAATGCGTGCCACGCGCATGTTTTTCGCGCCGGTATCGGCGGCATCGGCGGCAAACTGCGCCGACTGGCGATCCTCCAGCCCAAAAGCCTTAATCATACGGATGCTGGTCAGGCTCTCCTGTGTGCGATCGTTAAGGCTGGAAAAGGCCGCCTGGGCCACGCGAAAACGTTCGTGAAGCGCATCGCCGTTGCGTTTAATCGCCAGCGCCATCAGCGGCATCGGCAACAGCGCCAGCAGGGTGAGCTGCCAGCTAATCTGCGTCGACATCACAATCAATACCGCACAACCCATCACCATCGAATCCACCAGGGTTAACACCCCTTCACCGGCGGCAAATACCACCCGGTCAACATCGTTGGTGGCGCGGGCGATCAGATCGCCAGTACGATGGCGTAAATAGAATGCCGGATGCTGGCGGCTCAGTTGCCGGTAAAAATCTTCCCGCAGTTCGACCGCCAGCTGGTAAGAGGCGCCGAACAGCAGCACGCGCCAGACATAGCGCAGCAGGTAGACCATTACCGCGACCAGCACCAGCGCGCCGATCCACATCCACACCTTCTCGGCGGTGTAATGTTGTTGCGTCACGCCGTCCACCACAATGCCCACCACCTTCGGCGGAATAAGCTGCAGGACGGCAATAATGGCCAGCAGGGCAATCGCGCCAAGATAGCGGCGCCACTCCCGGCGGAAGTACCAGCTGAGTTGAGCAAATAATCGCAAGCAGTAAAATCCTGATTTGTAATGGGTTACGGCGCAATACCGTTATTCGACAGGCAAGGCAGTGGTATATTTTATCTGTTCCATGGCAAAACTCGAAGTGACATCCGACAGCCCCGGCACGCTGTTCACTAAACGTTTATAAAAATCGTCATAGCGTTTCATATCGGCCACTTGCACCCGCAGCAGGTAATCATACTCTCCTGCCATCCGCCAGAAGCCGAGCACCTCTGCCATCTGCGTCACTTCGCTCACAAAATGGCAATACCAGTCGCTGCTGTGATGCTGGGTCTTGATCAGGACAAACGCCGTCAGGCCCAGCCCCACCTTTTCCGCATCCAGTAAGGCGACGCGCCCGCGCAAAATACCTTCATCTTCGAGCCGTTTCAGGCGTTTCCAGCAGGGTGTGGTGGTCAGATTAACGGCATCGGCCAGCGCCTGCAAAGAGAGGGTGCAATCTTCCTGCAGCAGCGCCAGCAGCTTACGGTCAATTTTATCTAGCATAGGGTATCCGAAGAGAAAATTTTGCTCCCATAATGGTAATCCAAAGGTTAAATGGCAACAATTTTTCCCGGACTTTCCGCTAAGCTAGGCACAAAATGACAAACAGGAAATCACGATGAATAGCGCCTGGGTTAAACATGCCATTAGCGAAATCAACGCCGACTATCAGCGCTCCGCTGACACGCATCTGATCCGTCTGGCGCTGCCTGCGTTTCCAGGCATCCAGCTGTATCTGAAAGATGAAAGTACCCACCCCACCGGCAGCCTTAAGCATCGCCTGGCACGGTCGCTGTTTCTCTATGGCCTGTGCAACGGCTGGATCAAAGAAGGTACGCCGATTATTGAATCCTCCTCGGGCTCAACCGCCGTTTCGGAGGCCTATTTCGCCCGCCTGCTGGGGCTGCCGTTTATCGCCGTGATGCCTTCCTGCACCGCCAAACGTAAAATCGAACAGATCGAGTTTTACGGCGGACGCTGCCATTTTGTGCAGAGCGCCTGCGAAATCTACGACGCTTCCGAAATGCTGGCCCGCGAGCTGAACGGCCATTATATGGATCAATTCACCTTCGCCGAACGGGCCACCGACTGGCGCGGTAACAATAATATCGCCGACAGTATTTTCCGCCAGATGAGCCATGAACCGCACCCGCAGCCATCATGGATCGTCATGAGCGCCGGCACCGGCGGCACCTCGGCAACCATTGGCCGCTATATCCGCAGCCAGGGCCATGAGACGCAGTTGATGGTTGTTGATCCGCAGAATTCGGTCTTCCTCGAGTACTGGCAGACCCGCGACGCCAGCCTGCGCAGCCTGGTCGGCAGCAAAATTGAAGGCATCGGCCGCCCACGCGTCGAACCGTCATTTATTCCCGACGTCGTCGACGAGATGTTGCGCGTGCCGGATGCGGCGAGCGTGGCCACCGCCCTGTGGCTGGAAACACAGCTTGGGCGCAAGGTCGGCGCTTCTACCGGCACCAATATGTGGGGCGTATTGCAGCTGGCCGCGCGGATGCGCGAGGAAGGACGAACGGGTTCCATCGTCACGCTGTTGTGCGACAGCGGCGAGCGCTACCTGGAAACCTATTACAACCCGCAGTGGGTGGCCGCCAATATCGGCGATATCGCGCCCTGGCAGGTGGAGATCGCCGCGCTGGTCGGCAGGCGATAAAAAAAGCCAGATAGAAAACTATCTGGCTTGCCGGAAGGGTCTCTCTATTCGGGGGAATAAGGAAGATCAGGATTATCCAGCCAATGCGTTAAAAAGTGGGAGACCGCCTGATGTCGGCAGTCACCGATAACAGGAAGATGCGGCAGCTCGGCTTTCAGCTGCGGCATCGCGTTGCCCATGATAAATCCCCGCCCAACGCTGCCCAGCATCTCGCGGTCGTTCATCGCATCGCCAAACGCCATGCACTCCTGCAGGGTGAAGCCTAAGTGCTGGCTGAGCACCGCCAGCGCCGCACCTTTATTACACCCAACCGGCAGCACTTCCAGACAGTCCATCGCCGAGAAGCAGAGAAACGCGCGATCGCCCAGCGTCTCATTTAGCTGGATCCGCAGGCGGCGGAGATCGTCATGATCGCCGCAAAAACAGATCTTGGTGACATGCTGCGCCGACATGCGTTTCGGATCGCACAGTTGATAGTGAAAGCCGCTGAAGACATGTGCTTGCAACAATTCAGGCCTTGCCTGACCGGTGAACCAGCCGCCATCGTTAAACACATGCATGCTGGCCTGAGTATCCCATTTGCTGTGCAGCACCGCTTCCGCCGCCTCGGGAGCGAGATCCTGGCGATAAAGCTCCTCCCCTTCCAGCGAATGGATGCGCGTCCCGTTGCCGGTGATCAGAAATGCGTCCAGGGAAAATTCGCCAATCACATGGTGCATCTCCAGCACATGGCGACCGGTAGCGAACGTCAGGGTGATATTACGTTCCCGCAGCCGTTTCAGCGCGGTGAGCGTTTGCTCGCCGAGACGATGGTCCGGCATCAGCAGGGTGCCGTCCATATCAAATGCGGCCAGTTTTGCCATGATGTATTCCCCGATGTGTGATGGGCTTCGCTTGTGTTGCAGTATCACCTGGGATATACGGAAGTAATAGTGAATAGATATTATTAATTGTTCCGGGTTTACAGCGGCCCGGTGGACGACGGCTCCCATGCGACTCTTACACCGTTTAAATCAGTACCAGCGATTGTGGCAACCCTCAGCCGGGGCGCCGCAGCAGGTGACCGTCGGCGAACTGGCGGAGCGCTGTTTTTGCAGCGAACGCCACGTCCGCACTCTGCTGCGTCAGGCGCAGGAGGCGGGGTGGCTAAGCTGGCAGGCCAGCTCCGGGCGCGGCAAACGCGGGCAGCTCTCATTTCACAAAACCCCGGAAAGTCTGCGCAACGAGATGATGGAGCAGGCGCTGAACAACGGTCAGCAGCAAAACGCGCTGGAGCTGGCGCAGCTGGCCCCGGTGGAGCTGAAAGCCCTGCTCCATCCCTTCCTCGGCGGTCAGTGGCAAAACAATACTCCGACGCTGCGTATTCCTTACTATCGCCCACTGGAGCCGTTGCGCCCTGGCTTTCTGCCCGGACGCGCCGAGCAGCATCTGGCCGGGCAGATCTATGCCGGGCTAACGCGCTTCGACGAAGGCGACAATATGCCGATCGGCGATCTGGCGCATCACTGGCAGGTCTCACCGGACGGCCTGCGCTGGCATTTTTATATTCGCTCTACGCTGTACTGGCACAATGGCGATGCGGTGGAAACCGCGCAGCTGCGGCAGCGGTTACGGCTGCTGCTTGAGCTGCCAGCCTTGCGGACCCTCTTCGCCAGCCTTAGCCGTATCGATGTCACTCACGCCCAGTGTCTAACCATCACGCTGCATCGTCCTGACTACTGGCTGCCGTTCCGTCTCGCCAGCTACTGCAGCGTGCTGGCGCATCCTGACGATCCGGCCATCGGCTGCGGGCCATTCCGCCTGAAGCGGTTCAGTCCGGAACTCGTCCGCCTGGAGAACCATCCCCGTTACCACCTGCAGCATCCGCTGATCCAGGCAGTGGAGTACTGGATCACTCCTCAGCTCTTTGACCGCGATCTCGGCACCAGCTGCCGCCATCCGGTGCAGATCACCATCGGCGATCGCGAAGAGCTCCACAATCTGCGTCAGGTCAGCAACAGTATCAGCCTTGGCTTCTGTTATCTCACCCTGCGCCACAGCCCGCGTCTTAGCAAAGCGCAGGCCCAGCGGCTGGTGTCGATAATCCATCACTCGTCGCTGCTGGAAACGCTGCCGCTGGAGGAGGATCTGATTACGCCGAGCCATGAGGTGCTGCCAGGATGGTCCATCCCGCAGGGACCGGAAAACAACGCGGTACCGCTGCCGGCCAGACTTACCCTGCTCTATCATCTGCCGGTCGAGCTTCATGCGATGGCCGAACAGCTGAGGCAACGGCTGGCTCTGCTGGGCTGCGAGCTGACGCTCATTTTTCATGACGCCAAAAACTGGGAAGGCTGTCAGCATCTGGGGCAGGCCGATCTGATGATGGGCGACCGGCTAATCGGCGAAGCGCCTGAATACGCCCTCGAACAGTGGCTGCGCTGCGATATGCTGTGGCCTAATTTGCTTACCGGGGCGCAATATGCCCATCTGCAGGCGACATTAGACGCCGTGCAGGCGCAGCCCGAAGCCCGCAGTCGAAACGATGCGCTGCGCAACGTGTTCAACAGTCTGATGGAAGACGCCATCATGACGCCGCTGTTCAAATATAACTATCGGATCAGCGCGCCACCGGGGGTCAATGGCCTGCGTCTTAACGCCCGGGGCTGGTTCGACTTCGCCAGCGCCTGGCTACCGGCGTCATCGTCATGAGAGAGCTGGTCGCCGCGCGCGTCTGGCGCTACCATAGCGCCTTTACTCATTTAGTCAGGAATTGCCATGAAACGCGCCGTAGTTGTCTTCAGCGGAGGACAAGATTCAACCACCTGCCTGGTGCAAGCTCTGCAGCAGTATGATGAAGTGCATTGCGTCACTTTTGATTATGGCCAACGCCACCGCGCGGAAATCGACGTGGCGCGCGAACTCGCCCTGAAACTGGGCGCTGTCGCGCATAAAGTGCTGGACGTCACTCTGCTCAACGAACTGGCAGTCAGCAGCCTGACCCGCGATAACATTCCGGTACCCGACTATCAGCCTGATGCCGAGGGCATTCCCAACACCTTTGTCCCCGGGCGCAATATTCTGTTTTTAACCCTGACAGCAATCTACGCCTATCAGGTGAAAGCCGAAGCCATCATCACCGGCGTGTGCGAGACCGACTTCTCCGGCTACCCGGACTGCCGCGATGAGTTTGTCAAAGCGCTGCACCACGCCGTCAGCCTTGGGATGGCGAAAGACATTCGCTTTGAGACGCCGCTGATGTGGCTGAATAAAGCCGAGACCTGGGCGCTTGCCGACTACTGGGGTCAGCTGGATCTGGTGCGCCAGGAAACCCTCACCTGCTACAACGGCATTAAGGGCGATGGCTGCGGCCAGTGCGCCGCCTGTAACCTGCGCGCAAACGGACTCAACCAGTATCTGGGGGACAAGGTCGGCGTAATGGCGGTGATGAAGCAAAAAACCGGGCTGGCACAGGCATAGCCTCGGGGAGCTTTTTGCCCTAAGCTTCAGTTCAAATTCCCCGGTGGCGCAACGCTTACCGGGGCTACGGGTTCATCACCTGCCGTGGGCCCGGCACTCACGCGACGGTTGTCAACGCAAGTTCATCTGGTCAAGTTTCTCGCGCAACTCCCCTTCCAGCGGCAGCGCCTTCTGGGTTTTCAAATCGATACAGACGAAGGTAATCAGCGCATCGGCCACCACTTCGCCATTGGGGTTGAGGGTGACCACCTGGCTTAGCGTGCCGCTTTTGCCGTTGAGTTGCTCCAGTTTGCTGCTCACTGTCAGCACATCGCCCAGTACCGCCGGACGACGGTAGTTAATATTGATATTCACCACCACGAAAGCGATATTTTTCTCCGTCATCCACTGAAACGCGGGGCTGTTTTCCAGGCCATCCCAGCGGGCTTCCTCAAGGAACTCCAGGTAGCGTGCGTTGTTCACATGCTGGTAGACGTCGAGATGATAGCCGCGAACTTTAATTTGTGTCTGCATAGCACCAATGCCTTTCTGTTATTGTTGTTTATGAGGTAAGAGGTCACACCACTTGATGCAACCTCTTTATCCTGGCAAAAAATCACCGCTGTGCAAGGTCTGGCATAAAATTTACAGCGTCAGATGGGCTAAATTGCGCTCCACCAGCGAGCTGCCCATTCCCGGGACCTGCTTCAGATCATCGAGGGTTTTGAACGGCCCGTACTCTTCGCGGTAGCTGACAATGGCCTGGGCTTTTTTCAACCCCACGCCATTCAACGCCTGAGCCAACTGTTCGGCGCTGGCGCGGTTAATGCTGACCTTTGTCACCCCGTTGTCCGCCTCACCGGGCACCGTTTCCGCCTTCGCCGAAGTAGTCGCCTGCACATTTTCTTTATTCACCGCCGCTTTGCCGCTGGCGGGTGCAGCCAGCGCTCCCTGTACGCCTACCGCGAAAACCAGTACGCCCGCGGCCATCAGTGCTTTTATTCCATATTTCATGCTGATATCTCCTTGTGTGTAGACAGCAAGGTTACGATAGCGTCAGTGCGGATGGCCGACAAAAGGCAAATCACAGAAATGGAAAGGGCCGCGAAAGCGGCCCTTGGGGATTACATCGTGTTGCTCATTTTTGCGAGACGACGCGAAATTACTGCTGCTGGTCGATGCTGTCGCCCAGTTTAATTTTCGCCGCCTTGCGCAGGTTACTCATCAGCGCTTCGAAAGCGATTTGGGCGTTGTTCTGGGTAATCCCCTGAACCATGGCCTTCTTCTGCTCTTCCGGCATGTTGCCTGCTTTCACTTCATCCAGCGCCACCAGCACCACATCGCCTTGCATATTGCTGCCAACGCCATAGACCGGTTTGCCCTGCTGCGGCAGCGGCAGAGTAAATGCCAGTTGGCTCAGCGGATCCTGGCCGGTACGGGAAAGCGTCTGCGGCGCGCCGAAGCTCAGGCCAGCCGCCTTCATCGCTTCATCGCCTTTGCCGTCTTTCAGCGCCGCCAGCAGCTTGTCGGCATCCAGTTTCGCCTGCTGTTCCGCTTTATTGTGCTTAACGATATCGCTGACCTGCGCCTTCACTTCGGCCAGCGGTTTCACCGCCTCGGCTTTGTGCTCGCTGATGCGCAGAACAAAAGCGCGATCGCCGTCAACGGTAATGATGTCGGAGTTGCTGCCCGGCGCGCCGTTCTCACCCACCAGACCGCCGTTGAAGATTGCGTCAGCGACCGGTTTAAAGTTCAGCTCTTCCGGCAGGTTATCGCGGCCAAACCAGCCGGTTTCCACCACCTTCAGTCCAGCGACCTGCGCCGCGCCCGCCAGCGATTCATTATCGTTACTGGCCGCATCGCTCACCTTCTGCTGCAGCGCGTAGTAAGCATCCAGCGCTTTTTCCTGCTTCACTTTCGCCGCAATGTCATTGCGCACGTCAGCCAGCGGTTTCACCTGCGCCGGCTGGACGTCGTCCAGACGGGCCACCAGGAAGCCAACTGAGGATTTGATCACGCCAGACAGCTGGCCTTTCTCTTTCAGCCCGGCATCTTTCAGCTCAGGCACCGTAGAGGCATCTTCCATCCACCCCATATCGCCGCCGTTGCGGGCAGAGATAATATCGGTCGATTTTTCTTTCGCCAGCGTGGCGAAATCTGCCCCTTTTTGCAGCTCGGCCAGCACCGCTTTCGCATCGGCTTCCGTTTTGGTCTGAATCACGCTGTAGCGGTTGCGCTGCGGCTGAGTGAACTGATCCTTGTGCTGGTCATACCATGATTGAATCTCTTCGTCAGAGGCATTCTCCTGCATGCTGGCGGCATCCATTTTGATATAGCTGACGCGGAACTGTTCCGGTGCCATAAAACGGGCCTGATTCTGCTGCCAGAAGGCGTTGATTTCCTCATCGCTGGCCGTCTGTTTTGCCGCCAGGGCATTCACGTTGATGGTCGCTTCGCGGACGACACGCTGCTGAGACACCAGCGCCGCCAGTTGATCGGACTCGCCCGGCAGCATGAAGTCGGTACCCGCAATGGCGTTAATCAGCTGCTGTGTGGTCAGCTGGTTACGCAGCGCCTGAGCGTACTGATCGGTGGTCATCCCCATCTGGGCGACAATACCGCTGAAACGCTGATTGTCGAACTTACCGTTCGTCTGGAACGCCTGGGTCTGGAAGATCGCCTGCTTCACCTGCTCATCGCTGATGCTGAGACCCAGCTCGCGGGCATACTGATCCAGAAGCGACTCATCGATCAGCCGGTTCAGCACCTGCTGGCGCATGGTTTTCATGTAGTTTTCGTTCGCCGCCAGCTCGGAGAACTGGTCGCCAAGCTGCTGCTGCATACGGTTACGTTCGCTGGCGACGGCGTTTTCAAACTGCCCACGGCCAATCTCCTGGCCATTCACTTTTGCGGCATAGTTTTTGCCACCGCCAATCAGGTAACCACTCACCCCGGTCAAAATGAACGAGACGATAATGATACCGAAAATAATCTTGAGCACGACGCTGTTGGCGGCCGTGCGTAGGTTGTCCATCATGGTGTAACAACGCTCCGCTGTAGATGACTTTAGCTCGCGCAGCATAGCACGTGATGGCCGCCGCGCGTGAGGACGTATTTTGACAAGAAAACAGGGTGATTGTCAGCCCACAAGTGGCGATAAACACACATAAAGTGGTCTGAAAAGGCAATAAAAAAGGCACATCTCACGATGCGCCCTTGTACTTCGTCACATTCCCTGACGGGAAAGCCGATCAGTTCACCGCGTCTTTCAGCGCTTTACCAGCACGGAAGCCCGGCACTTTTGCGGCAGCGATAGTAATTTCTTTACCTGTTTGTGGGTTGCGACCAGTACGGGCGGCACGTTCTTTAACAGCAAAGGTACCAAAACCTACCAGCGCAACGTCATCCCCAGCCTGCAGAGATTCAGTAACAGAAGCGATTAAAGCATCTAACGCACGTCCAGCTGCAGCTTTAGAAATGTCCGCACCCGCAGCAATTTTGTCAATCAGTTGAGATTTATTCACTGTTCTCTTCCTCTCTTTATAATTTATATCGCACCTGAGTCCTTCATAGTGCGACCGCGCAGCAGTTATATCAGGACTGTCATGCCCTTACAACAGCAGTTGTCGATGACCCCCCTGCCAGCGATCTAAGTTAGCTACACAAAAAAAGGCTGGCAAGTCCGAAATGACTTACCAGCCCTATTTTTATTAGCGCAATTTGCGCAGAATCACTATTTCGCGGTCACAACCTGCATGCCGAACGGTTCGTTCTGCAGCGCAAGTGTCAGAACTTCCTCGATTCGTTTCACCGGATGGATATCCAAATCGGCGATAACGTTATCTGGAATTTCTTCAAGGTCGCGTTTGTTCTCATCAGGAATCAGAACAGTCTTAATGCCGCCGCGATGCGCCGCCAGCAGTTTTTCCTTCAGACCGCCGATCGGCAGCACCTGACCACGCAGAGTGATTTCACCGGTCATCGCCACATCAGCGCGTACCGGGTTACCGGTCAGACAGGAGACCAGCGCCGTACACATGGCGATACCCGCGCTCGGACCATCCTTCGGCGTCGCCCCTTCCGGTACGTGGACGTGAATATCACGCTTCTCGTAGAAGTCGGCGTTAATGCCCAGTTTATCCGCCCGCGAACGTACCACGGTCAGCGCAGCCTGAATCGACTCCTGCATGACTTCACCCAGCGAGCCGGTATAGGTCAACTTGCCTTTGCCTGGTACGCAGGCGGTTTCGATGGTCAGCAGATCGCCACCCACCTCCGTCCACGCCAGACCGGTCACCTGACCGACGCGGTTCTCGCTATCGGCACGGCCATAGTCAAAGCGCTGTACGCCGAGATAATCGTGCAGATTCTCACCGTTAATCTCGATGTGTTTCAGCGTTTTATCCAGCAGCAGCTGTTTTACGGCTTTACGGCACAGCTTGGAGATTTCACGCTCCAGGCTTCGAACCCCCGCTTCACGCGTGTAGTAACGAATAATGCCGATAATGGCGCTATCGTCGACGGTCAGCTCGCCTTTCTTCAGCGCGTTACGTTCAATCTGCTTCGGCAGCAGGTGACGCTTGGCGATGTTCAGCTTTTCATCTTCGGTATAACCGGAGAGGCGAATCACTTCCATACGGTCCAGCAACGGCGCCGGAATGTTCATGGAGTTAGACGTCGCCACGAACATCACGTCGCTGAGATCGTAATCCACTTCCAGATAGTGGTCGTTAAAGGCCACGTTCTGTTCCGGATCCAGCACCTCAAGCAACGCTGAAGCTGGGTCGCCGCGCATGTCGGAAGACATTTTATCGATCTCATCCAGCAGGAATAGCGGGTTTTTGACCCCCACTTTCGCCATTTTCTGGATCAGTTTGCCCGGCATCGAGCCAATATAGGTCCGACGGTGACCGCGGATTTCCGCTTCATCGCGCACGCCACCTAACGCCATACGTACGTATTTGCGTCCGGTCGCTTTGGCGATGGATTGGCCCAGCGAGGTTTTACCTACCCCCGGCGGTCCCACCAGACAGAGGATTGGCCCCTTGATTTTGTTCACCCGGCTCTGCACCGCGAGATATTCAAGGATGCGATCCTTCACGCGCTCCAGACCATAGTGATCGGTATCGAGGATCTCCTGGGCCTGACGCAGGTCTTTTTTGACCTTGCTGCGCGCATTCCACGGCACCTGCACCATCCAGTCGATGTAGCCACGCACGACGGTCGCTTCCGCAGACATCGGCGACATCATCTTCAGCTTCTGCAGTTCCGCTTCGGTTTTTTCTTTCGCCTCTTTCGGCATTTTCGCCGCGTCGATCTTACGCTTCAGCGCTTCGTTTTCGTCCGGGGCGTCGTCCATCTCGCCGAGTTCTTTCTGAATTGCTTTCATTTGCTCGTTCAGATAGTACTCGCGCTGGGATTTCTCCATCTGCTTTTTGACGCGGTTGCGAATGCGCTTCTCAACCTGCAGCAGATCGATTTCCGATTCCATCATCGCCATCAGATATTCCAGACGTTCGTTGATGTCGGACATCTCGAGCACGGACTGCTTGTCAGCCAGCTTCAGCGGCATGTGTGCCGCGATGGTATCCGCCAGGCGCGCCGGATCGTCGATACTGTTCAGCGACGTCAGCACTTCCGGTGGGATCTTCTTGTTCAGCTTGATATAGCCTTCAAACTGGCTGATAGCGGTGCGAACCAGCACTTCCTGCTCACGTTCGTCAATCGCCGGCGAGTCGAGATACTCCGCTTTCGCCGAGAAATGTTCGCCATTATCAGACAGCGCAGAAATACGTGCACGCTGCAGCCCTTCGACCAGCACCTTCACGGTACCGTCCGGCAGCTTCAGCATCTGCAAAATAGACGCCACGGTTCCAACGGTGAAAAGATCGTTTACACCCGGCTCATCCGTCGACGCTTCTTTCTGCGCAACCAGCATGATTTTTTTATCATGGTCCATGGCCGCTTCGAGGCAACGAATAGATTTTTCCCGCCCTACGAACAGGGGTATGACCATGTGCGGATAAACCACCACATCGCGCAATGGCAATACGGGGATTTCAATGCGTTCAGAACGCTCAGGATTCATAGAGCTCTCTCTTAGTTTAAAGTCCGCCAGGTAGCCGACGACGCCATACTCCACTGCATCGTCGTTAATATGTAATCCAGTATATGGGGATGTATTCCACACATTCAACGGCGGGAATGCAGGAAAAATAAAAGGGGAGATAAAATCCCCCCTTTTTGTTAACTGCTTGAGTGAAATGGTTAATTATTCACCAGATGCCTGCTGAGCTTCCGGTTTACCGTAGATCAGCAGCGGTTTGCTCTGACCCTCGATAACCGACTCATCAATGACCACTTTTTCGACATCATCCATCGAAGGCAGGTCATACATGGTATCCAGCAGCGCCGCTTCCACAATCGAGCGCAGGCCACGGGCGCCGGTTTTACGCGCCATCGCTTTCTTGGCGATAGCATCCAGCGCTTCGTCGCGGAATTCAAGTTCTGCGCCCTCAAGGCTAAACAGCGCCTGATACTGCTTGGTCAGGGCGTTTTTCGGCTCTTTCAGGATCTGGATCAGCGCTTCTTCGCTCAGCTCATTCAACGTCGCCACCACCGGCAGACGACCGATGAATTCAGGGATCAGACCAAATTTGATCAGATCTTCCGGTTCAACCTGAGACAGCAGCTCACCTTCGCTGGCTTTGTCGGACTTCGCTTTTACCGTCGCGCCAAAACCAATGCCAGAGCCGGTTTCAACACGGTGGGAAATCACTTTGTCCAGGCCAGCAAACGCGCCGCCGCAGATGAAGAGGATCTTGGAGGTATCAACCTGCAAGAACTCCTGCTGCGGATGTTTACGTCCGCCCTGCGGTGGAACGGCGGCGACGGTGCCTTCGATAAGCTTCAGCAGCGCCTGCTGTACGCCTTCGCCGGAGACGTCGCGGGTAATCGACGGGTTATCGGATTTACGCGAAATTTTGTCGATTTCGTCGATATAGACGATGCCGCGCTGCGCTTTCTGCACGTCGTAGTCGCACTTCTGCAGCAGTTTCTGAATGATATTTTCGACGTCCTCACCCACATAACCCGCTTCGGTCAGGGTGGTGGCGTCTGCCATGGTAAACGGCACATCCAGCAGGCGCGCCAGCGTTTCCGCCAGCAGCGTTTTACCGGAACCGGTCGGCCCGATCAGCAGAATGTTACTTTTACCCAGCTCTACGCCATTGCTGGTATCGCCATTGCGCAGACGTTTGTAGTGGTTGTATACCGCGACCGCCAACACTTTCTTCGCCTGTTCCTGACCGATGACGTAGTCATCAAGGTGGTGGCGAATCTCGTGCGGCGTCGGCAACGCGCTGCGCTCGCGGTGCGGCGCAACTTCTTTAATCTCTTCGCGAATGATGTCGTTACATAAATCAACGCATTCGTCGCAGATATACACGGATGGCCCGGCGATCAGCTTACGCACTTCATGCTGGCTTTTGCCGCAAAAAGAGCAATACAACAATTTGCCCGATCCATCTTTGCGTTTATCTGTCATGAGTCCAAACCTCTTTTTAAGTTCTTTGTGCCGCACACGACGACGCAAATGCCATTCTCAGGCGCAAGCCGCCATATAGCGTTGTGCCGCCCTTCATTAGTATATACACAAAATCCTTTGCGCTACATCGAGGCGCTGGCAAAGCAACCGGCCGCAAGCCTGACCGGCAAGCGTCCGGAAAAATGCCAACCACTCACGAAAACGTGGCGAGAAGAATGAAGCGTAAAGCGGCACCCTTGCGCCTCGGGCATCAATTACGATGGGTCAAAATAGAGTCGACCAGCCCATACTCCACGGCTTCCGCAGCAGAAAGGAAGCGGTCACGCTCGGTGTCACGCTCAATCTGCTCAAGAGACTGGCCGGTATGATGCGCCATCAGCTCATTCATGCGCCCTTTCACCTTCAGGATTTCGCGGGCGTGGATCTCAATATCCGTCGCCTGTCCCTGATAGCCGCCCAGCGGCTGGTGGATCATCACGCGGGAGTTCGGCAGGCAGAAGCGCTTGCCTTTCGCCCCGGCGGTCAGCAGGAACGCCCCCATGGAAGCGGCCTGGCCCATACAGATGGTGCTGACGTCCGGCTTGATGAACTGCATGGTGTCATAAATCGACATCCCGGCGGTGATCACCCCGCCCGGAGAGTTAATGTACAGGTAAATGTCTTTTTCCGGGTTTTCCGCTTCCAGAAACAGCATCTGCGCCACGATCAGGTTTGCCATGTGGTCTTCGACCTGGCCGGTCAGAAAAATGACGCGTTCCTTAAGCAGACGGGAGTAGATATCAAAAGAACGTTCACCGCGTGAGGTCTGTTCAATGACCATCGGCACCAGGGCCATATGGGGTGCAAAGTTGTCTCGTTCGCCACTGTATGACATTTCCGTCTCCTGGAGTAATTTTAAAATACCTGCTGCACTGATTGTAACCTTACGGACGGATTATCAGCCACAGTTTCTATCCGCTGAACGCGTCACCGCCTCTTTAACACGCGTGCGATTGCGGATGCAGTTGCCTCCCCCGGTAATGGGGATGGTGTTGCCATATTTCAAGCATAACAAGCTTTTGCTGTAACGCTATCATGGTAAATGCGTTTTAGCACCGTGCCTGAGGCTATCATTATCCTAAAAAAAAACCCGCCGCCTTTCGGCAACGGGTTTTTGCTCGAACCTTAAACAATCGCGGCGAAATTACGCCTGCTGGTTCATCAGTTCGTTGAAGGAAGTGGCTTTTTCAGACACTTTGGCTTTCGCCAGCACGGCTTCAACAGCCTGCTCTTCCAGCGCCACGTTGCGCATGTTGTCCATCAGCTCTTTGTTCTTGCTGTAGAACTCAACGACTTCTGACGGATCTTCGTACGCAGAAGCCATCTCTTCGATCAGGCCTTTCACGCGCTCTTCGTCAGCTTTCAGCTCGTTGGTGCGAATCACTTCGCCCAGCAGCAGACCGACAACGACGCGGCGTTTAGCTTGCTCTTCGAACAGCTCGCGCGGCAGTTCCAGAGCCTGTTTCTCGTTGCCACCGAAACGCTGAGCAGCCTGGCGACGCAGCACGTCGATTTCGCTGTCGATCAGGGCAGCCGGAACGTCGATCTCGTTAGCTTTAACCAGACCTTCGATTGCCTGAGACTTCACGCGGTTACGTACAGCGCCTTTCAGCTCGCGTTCCATGTTTTTACGCACTTCAGCGCGCAGGCCAGCGACAGAACCATCTTCCACGCCGAAACGTTTGATGAATTCTTCGGTCAGCTCAGGCAGTTCACGCTCTTCAACTTTTTTCAGGTTGATAACGAACTTAGCCGCTTTACCTTTCAGGTTTTCTGCGTGGTACTCTTCCGGGAAAGTCACGTCGATGGTGAACTCTTCACCCGCTTTGTGACCTTTGATACCGTCTTCGAAGCCCGGGATCATGCGACCCTGGCCCATTGCCAGTACGAAGTCAGAGGCTTTACCGCCTTCGAACTCTTCGCCGTCTACGGAACCGGTGAAGTCGATGGTTACGCGATCTTCAGCGTCAACGGCGCCGTCTTTGTCTTTCCAGGTCGCCTGCTGCTTGCGCAGGGTTTCCAGCATGGTGTCCACGTCAGCGTCGGTCACGTCAACAACCGGTTTTTCAACTTCGATCGCGTCCAGACCCTGCAGCTCAACTTCCGGATACACTTCGAACTCTACCGCGTAGGTGAAGTCTTCGCCCAGTTTGTATTCGCCCGGAACGTAGTTCGGCGCACCAGCCGGATTGATTTTCTCTTTGATGATCGCGTCAACGAAATGACGGCTCATCAGGTCGCCCAGCACGTCCTGGCGAACGGATGCGCCATAACGCTGAGCAACAACATTCATCGGCACTTTGCCTTTACGGAAGCCGTCAATGCGAACTTTTTTCGCTACGTTGACCAGCTCGCTTTTGACAGCATTCTCGATGCTGTCAGCGGCGATAGTAATCGTTACACGGCGCCCAAGGCCCTGAGTGGTTTCAACTGAAACTTGCATCTTGTTACCTCAAAAAAATCACAGTGCTCGGTCAACTCTGGAAGCGCGTGTAGGTGGCTTCGCAGAACCGGGATGCCCTCTTCAAATCAGAAACACATTCCCTGTCGTCAGAATCATCCCGAAGACATTCATATATAAGACGCGGCATTATAGCGGCATCACTTTTGTGAGTCGAGAACGGTTGTCGCCCACTGCTGCGGCATTTTTCACATTTCCCGCTCAAATTTGTCCGCAAAAGCGCTAACTTTGCGCATTTTCCAGGCAAAACAAAACGGCCCGTAGGCCGTTTTTGCTAAATCTGCAAGCAACATACTGGAAAAGCGCCAGCGGTTGCAAATGGGATTTCTAGGCGATACTCCCCGCACCGCGGCAAGGCGGCGAGGCGAAAACCGTATCTTGTAGTGCTTCCCACTCTTTAATCGTGTAGGTGTGCAGCGCCAGGGCATGCACCGTATTCGACAGCTCCTCAGTTAGCGTGCCGTAGATCATACGGTGGCGATTGAGGAAACGCTCGCCAGTGAAGCGATCGCTCACTAACACCACTTTAAAATGACTTTCAGAGCCCGCTGGGACGTTGTGACGATAACTTTCATCCACGACTTCGAGATACATCGGGTCGAACGCTGCTCTAAGTTTTGCTTCGATCTGTTCACGTATCATCATGAATTTTCTCCTCCGACAACGCTGAGATGCCGCCACTCCCTATAAATGTTAGCCGCTTTTACCGCTTCCATTAGGAGAAAACAACAAAAAATTAGCATTGTTCTGATATTTTCATTCAAAAGTATCACGTTTACTGGCTCTGGTCGCCAGAACTGCCGGGGAAAAAGCGATTAACCATGGCCGGACGCTCAGAAAACCGCCAGGGCGATGGATTTACACGCGTTGCCACTTCCCCTTGCCGTTGGCAATGCTATGATGGCGGTAATTTTCCTTATAACAACACCATGCGTTGAGACCTGAACATGCTTAAGAAGATCCTTTTCCCGTTGGTCGCCATGTTTATGCTGGCAGGATGCGCCACGCCGCCGACCACCATTGAAGTATCGCCGAAAATCACGCTGCCGCAGCAGGATCCGAGCCTGATGGGCGTGACCGTCAGCATCAACGGCGCTGACCAGCGTCCGGACCAGGCGCTGGCAAAAGTCACGCGTGACAATCAGCAGGTCACCCTCACCGCCTCCCGCGATCTGCGCTTCCTGTTGCAGGAAGTGCTGGAGAAACAGATGACCGCACGCGGTTATATGATTGGCCCGAACGGCGCGGTTGATCTGCAAATTATCGTCAACAAACTCTACGCTGACGTCTCCCAGGGTAATGTGCGTTACAACATCGCCACGAAAGCAGATATCGCCATCATCGCCACCGCGGCAAACGGCACGAAGATGACCAAAAACTACCGCGCCAGCTACTCCATTGAAGGCGCTTTCCAGGCCTCGAACAAGAACATCGCTGATGCCGTTAACAGCGTCCTGACCGATACCATCGCCGATATGGCGCAGGACACCAGCATCCACGATTTCATCAAGCAAAACGCGCGTTAATGCCACCACGAACCCGGCCTCAGCCGGGTTCGTGCTTTATGCTATGTCCAGTCATTACTTACGCATTTTTCAACAGCCGAAATCAGCGATTTTGCTGATCCTCGGTTTCGCCTCAGGCCTGCCGCTGGCTCTCACCTCCGGTACCCTGCAGGCCTGGATGACGGTGGAAAATATCGATCTGAAAACGATCGGTTTTTTCTCACTCGTCGGCCAGGCCTATGTCTTTAAATTTCTCTGGTCCCCGCTGATGGACCGCTATACGCCGCCGTTTCTTGGGCGTCGTCGCGGTTGGCTGCTGACTACCCAGGTCCTGCTCCTGCTGGCCATTGCGGCGATGGGCTTTCTTGAGCCCGTCTCCCAGCTCCGCTGGATGGCGGCGCTGGCGGTGGTGATCGCCTTCTGCTCGGCGTCACAGGATATCGTGTTCGATGCCTGGAAAACCGACGTTCTGCCGGCGGAAGAGCGCGGTACCGGCGCCGCGATCAGCGTGCTGGGCTATCGCCTTGGGATGCTGGTGTCCGGTGGTCTGGCTCTGTGGCTTGCCGACCGCTATCTCGGCTGGCAGGGGATGTACTGGCTGATGGCGGCGCTGCTGGTGCCCTGTATCATCGCCACACTGCTGGCACCCGAGCCGAGCGACGTAATCCCGGTTCCCAGGTCGCTGGAGCAGGCGGTCGCCGAACCGCTGCGCGATTTTTTCGGTCGCAATAACGCCTGGCTTATTCTGCTGCTCATCGTCCTTTATAAGCTTGGCGATGCGTTTGCCATGAGCCTGACCACGACCTTCCTCATCCGCGGCGTTGGCTTTGATGCCGGAGAAGTCGGGATGGTGAACAAAACCTTAGGCCTGTTTGCCACCATTCTCGGCGCCCTGTACGGCGGGGTCCTGATGCAGCGGCTGACACTGTTTCGGGCGCTGCTGATCTTCGGTGTGCTACAGGGTGTCTCCAACGCCGGCTACTGGCTGCTGTCGATTACCGATAAGCACCTCTATTCCATGGCAACCGCCGTGTTCTTTGAAAACCTGTGCGGGGGAATGGGGACGGCGGCGTTTGTCGCGCTGCTGATGACGCTGTGCAATAAATCATTCTCCGCCACCCAGTTCGCGCTGCTCTCTGCGCTGTCTGCGGTCGGCCGCGTGTACGTTGGGCCAATCGCCGGCTGGTTTGTCGAGGCCCACGGCTGGTCGACGTTCTATCTCTTCTCGGTCGTGGCGGCGGTGCCGGGGATTGCCCTGCTGCTGCTGTGCCGGCAAACGCTTGAGCATACCCAACGTACGGCAAGCTTCATGCCGCGAAGGGAATACCCGCAGGCCTATGCGCTGGCGCTGGGGATCCTGGCACTGGGCTGCCTGCTGCTGACGGTATGGCTGGCTTTGCTGGTCATGAACGCCCTGGATTACACCGCCTTCTCATTCCTGTCGGGTCTGCTGGAGGTTGCCGCGCTGACTGCCGTTGGCGGTATTTTGTTCGGCGGTCTGCTCGACTACCTGGCACTGCGTAAAACTCGCCTGATTTAAGGACGCTGCATCATTATTAGCCGTTGTAATTACGAAACGTAATTATAACGGCTTATTAACGCTTTTATATTGTCCGCCGCGCTATTTGTTGTTTTGTGCGTTTTTGATTTCTGGAAATTATTGACAGTTTTCATTCGATTCTTTAAATAATTTAACCGATTCAGCTACAGCGATTTTATTTTAGGTTTTCACAATGTCTTTTATTTGATAATTAAATGTTAAACAATTGTTCTAATTTATGGGTGGTTATGCCCATTCGCCGCTAAGTACTCCTTTTCTTATCCCTTTCGTTATCAATCCCATGAAATTCAGGCTTTGCAAGCGATTACGTAACACTACGTAACATATGTGACAAACCAAGCAGAAGCCGCTAACACAGAACTGACAGAGATCCAATCATGTTTACAGTAATGCAACCTTACCGTAAAATGCCCGTACACTTTAAACGCCACCAGATCCCGTGGAATTGAGGTCGTTCAATGAGACTCAGGAAATACAATAAAAGTTTGGGATGGATGTCATTAATCGCAAGTACTGTATTACTCAGTGGTTGTGATTCTGCACTCCTTGACCCAAAAGGACAGATTGGACTGGAGCAACGCTCTTTGATTCTGACGGCTTTCGGCCTGATGATGATTGTCGTTATTCCCGCCGTCTTGATGGCAGTAGGATTTGCCTGGAAGTATCGCGAGAGCAATAAAGATGCGAAGTATAGCCCGAACTGGTCACACTCCAACAAAGTGGAAGCTGTGGTCTGGACGGTACCTATTCTGATCATCCTGTTCCTGGCCGTTCTGACCTGGAAAACCACTCACGCACTGGAGCCAAGCAAACCGCTTGCCCATGACGAGAAACCAATCACCATCGAAGTCGTTTCGATGGACTGGAAATGGTTCTTTATCTATCCGGAACAGGGTATTGCTACCGTTAACGAAATCGCCTTCCCGGCGAACGTACCGGTACACTTCAAAGTGACCTCTAATTCGGTGATGAACTCGTTCTTTATTCCGCGCTTAGGCAGCCAGATTTACGCAATGGCCGGGATGCAGACTCAGCTGCACCTCATTGCTGACGAAGCTGGTACTTATGACGGTATCTCCGCTAGCTACAGTGGCCCGGGCTTCTCAGGTATGAAGTTCAAAGCGATTGCTACCCCGGATCGTGCAACCTTCGATCAGTGGGTTGAAAAAGCCAAACAGTCGCCGAACTCCATGGACTCCATGGCCGCGTTCGATAAAGTGGCTGTGCCTAGCGAATACAACAAAGTGGAATACTTCTCTAACGTGAAGCCGGATCTGTTCAAAGATGTTGTGAACAAATTCATGTCTCACGAGAGCATGAACATGTCCAAACCTGAAGGCGAGCACGCTGCTCACGACGGGATGGAAGGCATGGACATGAGCCACGCGGAAACCGCTCACTAAGGGGCCGAGGAAGAAAACGATGTTCGGAAAACTTACACTGGATGCAGTGCCCTACCACGAACCCATTATCGTGGTTACGGTGGCTGCGATTATCATTGGGGGACTGGCGCTTCTGGCTGCCATCACTTACTTCGGTAAGTGGTCCTACCTGTGGAACGAGTGGCTGACTTCTGTCGACCACAAACGTCTCGGTATCATGTACGTTATCGTGGCAATCGTCATGCTACTGCGTGGCTTTGCTGATGCCGTGATGATGCGTAGCCAGCAAGTGCTGGCCTCGGCCGGGGAAGCTGGCTTCCTGCCACCTCATCACTACGATCAGATCTTTACCGCCCACGGCGTTATCATGATCTTCTTCGTGGCGATGCCGTTCGTTATCGGTCTGATGAACCTGGTGGTTCCGCTTCAGCTCGGCGCGCGCGACGTGGCCTTCCCGTTCCTCAACAACCTGAGCTTCTGGTTCACCGTTGTTGGCGTGATTCTGGTTAACCTGTCTCTGGGCGTCGGTGAGTTCGCGCAGACTGGTTGGCTGGCCTATCCGCCGCTGTCGGGAATTGAATACAGTCCTGGCGTAGGGGTCGATTACTGGATTTGGGCGCTGCAGCTCTCCGGTATCGGTACTACCCTGACCGGTATTAACTTCTTTGTGACCATTATCAAGATGCGTGCCCCGGGCATGACCATGTTCAAGATGCCGGTATTCTCCTGGGCATCTCTGTGCGCCAACATCCTGATTATCGCCTCCTTCCCCATTCTGACCGTCACCATCGCGCTGCTGACCCTGGATCGTTACCTGGGCACCCATTTCTTTACCAACGATATGGGTGGCAACATGATGATGTACATCAACCTGATTTGGGCCTGGGGTCACCCGGAAGTGTACATCCTGGTTCTGCCAGTGTTCGGGGTCTTCTCTGAAATCGCGGCGACCTTCTCGCGTAAGCGTCTGTTTGGTTACACCTCTCTGGTGTGGGCAACCGTGTGTATTACCGTTCTGTCGTTCATCGTTTGGCTGCACCACTTCTTCACCATGGGTGCGGGTGCGAACGTTAACGCCTTCTTCGGTATTACCACCATGATTATCGCGATCCCGACCGGGGTTAAGATCTTCAACTGGCTGTTCACCATGTATCAGGGTCGCATCGTCTTCAACTCGGCGATGATGTGGACTATCGGCTTTATCGTGACCTTCTCCGTAGGTGGGATGACCGGCGTGCTGCTGGCGGTACCGGGCGCGGACTTCGTTCTGCACAACAGCCTGTTCCTGATCGCGCACTTCCATAACGTTATCATCGGCGGTGTGGTATTCGGTTGCTTCGCAGGTCTGACCTACTGGTGGCCGAAAGCCTTTGGCTTTACCCTGAACGAAACCTGGGGCAAACGCGCTTTCTGGTTCTGGATCATCGGCTTCTTCGTCGCATTTATGCCGCTGTACGTGCTGGGCTTCATGGGTATGACCCGTCGTCTGAGCCAGCAGATCGATCCGCAGTTCCACCCGATGCTGGTTGTTGCAGCCTGCGGTGCGGCGCTGATCGCTTGCGGTATCCTGTGCCAGCTGATTCAGTTCTACGTGTCTATTCGCGACCGCGAACAGAACCGTGACCTGACCGGTGACCCATGGGGTGGTCGTACGCTGGAGTGGGCAACCTCTTCTCCGCCGCCGTTCTACAACTTCGCTATCGTTCCTCAGGTTCACGAGCGTGACGCCTTCTGGGAAATGAAAGAGAAAGGTGAAGCGTACAAACAGCCTGCCCATTATGAAGAAATTCATATGCCGAAAAACAGCGGCGCCGGTATCGTCATTGCCGCCTTCGCCACGGTATTTGGTTTCGCCATGATCTGGCATATCTGGTGGCTGGCGATCGCAAGCTTCATCGGCATCGTAGCGACCTGGATTATTAAGAGCTTTGACGAGGACGTGGATTACTACGTACCGGTTGCAGAAGTCGAAAAACTGGAAAAACAGCATTTCGATGAGATTAACAAAGCAGGGCTGAAAAATGGCAACTGATACTCTTGCGCATACTGCCCACGCGCATGAACACGGGCACCATGATACAGGACCGATGAAGGTATTCGGTTTCTGGATCTACCTGATGAGCGACTGCATCATCTTCGCTACGCTGTTTGCTACCTATGCCGTTCTGGTGAACGGCACGGCCGGCGGACCGACGGGCAAAGATATTTTCGAACTGCCGTTCGTTCTGGTTGAAACCGCACTGCTGCTGTTCAGCTCCATCACCTACGGCATGGCGGCTATCGCCATGTACAAAAACAACAAGAGCCAGGTGGTTTCCTGGCTGGCGCTGACCTTCCTCTTCGGGGCAGGGTTCATCGCGATGGAACTCTATGAGTTCCATCACCTGATTGTTGAAGGTATGGGTCCGGATCGTAGCGGCTTCCTGTCAGCGTTCTTCGCGCTGGTCGGCACCCATGGTCTGCACGTGACCTCGGGTCTGATCTGGATGGCTGTACTGATGTTCCAGGTTTCACGTCGTGGCCTGACCAACACTAACCGCACGCGTATCCTGTGCCTGAGCCTGTTCTGGCACTTCCTGGACGTTGTGTGGATCTGCGTGTTCTCGGTTGTCTATCTGATGGGGGCGATGTAATGAGTCATTCTACCGATCATAGCGGCGCTTCTCACGGCAGCGTGAAGAGCTACATGACAGGATTTATCCTGTCCATCATCCTGACGGCCATTCCGTTCGCCATGGTGATGAGTGGCTCCGCCTCGCATGCGGTTATTCTTGGCACCATTCTGGTGACTGCTGTGGTGCAGATCGTGGTACACCTCGTGTACTTCCTGCATATGAACAGCAAGTCCGATGAAGGCTGGAACCTGACCGCATTTATCTTCACCGTAATCATCATTGCGATCGTGGTTGTTGGCTCCATCTGGATTATGTGGAACCTGAACTACAACATGATGATGCACTAAGAGCGGCGAGTATGTTTAAGCAATACCTGCAAGTAACGAAACCAGGCATTATTTTTGGCAACCTGATCTCCGTGATCGGCGGTTTCCTGTTGGCCTCCAAAGGCCACATCGACTATCCGCTGTTCGTCTGGACGCTCCTTGGAGTATCCCTGGTGGTCGCCTCGGGTTGTGTATTCAACAACTACATCGACCGGGACATCGATCGTAAGATGGAACGGACGAAAAACCGGGTGCTGGTCAAAGGGCTGATCTCGCCAGAAGCTTCGCTGGTGTACGCCACCTTGCTGGGTATTGCTGGCTTCATGCTGCTGTGGTTCGGCGCAAATCCGCTGGCCTGCTGGCTGGGGGTGATGGGGTTCGTGGTTTATGTCGGCGTCTACAGCCTGTACATGAAGCGCCACTCCGTCTACGGCACGCTGATTGGCTCACTCTCCGGCGCCGCGCCGCCGGTGATTGGCTACTGCGCGGTCACCGGTGATTTCGACAGCGGTGCGGCGATCCTGCTGGCTATCTTTAGCCTGTGGCAGATGCCTCACTCCTATGCCATCGCGATTTTCCGCTTTAAGGATTATCAGGCGGCAAACATTCCGGTACTGCCGGTAGTGAAAGGCATTTCGGTCGCCAAAAACCATATTACGCTGTACATCGTCGCCTTTGCCGTGGCGACCCTGATGCTCTCGCTGGGCGGTTACGCCGGGTATAAATACCTGGTCGTGGCGGCAGCGGTCAGCGTCTGGTGGCTGGGCATGGCGCTGCGTGGCTATAAAGTGGCAGATGACAAAGTCTGGGCGCGTAAGCTGTTCGTCTTTTCCATCGTCGCCATCACCGCGCTGTCCGTGATGATGTCCGTTGACTTTATGGTGCCGGATTCACATAGTCTGCTGGCTTACGTGAGATAATCACCCACTCAAGTGCGATATAAAGCCCCGTTTTTACGGGGCTTTTTCTTTTCTGTTTCCTCACCGCTTTCTTTCTCAATTCATATTTCCCTCCCCTCCCCCGTGCCCTTCTCACTCCCTTTTCGGCCAAAAAATGAGAAAAAAATGAGCCAGTACACACCGGGCATCACTCGCGCCGCACGGTCCTACAATGCTACCTTTCGCCCCGGGCTTATGCCCACCTGGAAAATAACCACTACAAGGAATTGCAATGAAAGAGTTAACATTGAATCAAATGGAGTACATCTCCGGTGGCTTTAGCCTGACCGGCTCTATCAGTGGCTTTAGCCTGACCGGCTCAGTCAGTAGCTATAGCCTGACCGGCTCGGCCAGCAGCTTTGCCAGTTTTGTCGCCAACTCGGCCGTCGGCTTCACCTCTTTTGTTCTCACCTCCGGCAGCGCGTTTGCCTCCTTCGTCGTCGACAGCGCGATGGCGTTTGGCTCCTTCCTGACAGGGCAGTCAAACTGGGAAACTTTTGTGACCGCCGGTAAGGAAAACTGGGGAAGTTTTGTTAACACCGCAGGCAACAGCTGGAACACCTTTGTCGATAACGCCGCCAGCGACTGGAACAGCTTCCTGAGCTAAGCGCCAGCCTAAGCGACGTCTCTCTGAGGGCAGCACGATTCGCTGCCCTGTTTAGCTCACCAGCATCGCCTGCGCACTGTAGAGCAGATCGAGGTGGTCGCGGCATAAAGCCTCAAGTGAAGTACGCGATTGATGGCTAGTCAGACTCAGCGCTCCCCACCAGGTCCCTTCCCTGTCGGTTAACGGCACCGCCAGCACCAGCATGCCAATCTCAAACTCCTGTTCGATGGTGGCATATCCCTGGCACCGCACCTGCGCGATTTTCTCCATCAGCGACGCGACGTCGGTCACCGTATAGGGCGTGCGTTGTTCCCGGGTAATGCGCTGCAAGACCGCCTCGCACTCGGCTTCCGGCAGCGAAGCCAGCCACAGTCGCCCCCCGGCGGTACAGAAAATGGGTACCCGCTCCCCGAGCCTCACCGACGTGGAGTTAAACGGCGTATGGCGGCTGCGGGCGATATAGACCAGTTCATCTTCATCCACCACGCCCACCGAGGCATGCTCCTCCGTCCGGCTGGCGATGTATTCGACAATCGGCCGCACCATGCGGGGAAACTGCGCCGAATCAACGTAAGCCTGACCAAGCCGCAGCGTTTTCGGAGTAAGCCAGTAATAGCGTCCGTCGGTTTGCAGATAGCGCTCATGCAGCAGCGTCAACAGAAAACGCCGTGCGGCGCTTTGCGTCAGGCCGCTCATTTTCGCTGCCTGGGCGACGGTGAGCTTTGGGCAAGTTTTGGAAAAAAGCTGGATAAGCGCCAGCCCTTTTTGTAAACCGACGATCAGATCGCGTGGATGAATGGTGTTTTGCATATTCGCTCACATTTTTGCAACATCATTATCGATTTCCTGCGATTATCGCAGCGATCGTGCGATTAACAACCGACATGTCCGAATTCTGCGTTGTCGCTCTCAGCTTCCACTGAAATACTTTCACAACATTCATTTAACAAATGAGGTTTGAAATGGTCAGTGGAACTACCCAGGTTGTCGCCGTGATTGGTCATCCGATCGCCCAGGTGAAATCACCGGATAACTTCAACCGCTACTTTGCTGAACAGC
Organism: Klebsiella sp. G-Nf4; assembly: GCF_002810615.1. Lineage (NCBI taxonomy): Bacteria > Pseudomonadati > Pseudomonadota > Gammaproteobacteria > Enterobacterales > Enterobacteriaceae > Klebsiella > Klebsiella sp. G-Nf4. The sequence continues at coordinate 192,184 of NZ_PION01000004.1, forward strand.
ACATGGACAGTGTCATGATCCCGGTGGATATCGCCCCGGAAGCGGTGGTCGCCTACCTCAACGCCCTGCGCGGCTGGCAGAACATGACCGGCGTGCTGGTGACAGTACCGCATAAGCAGCGCGCCGCCGCGCTGGTCGACGACCTCACCCCCCGCGCGCGTCGTCTCAACGCCGTCAATGTGATCCGTAAGCTGGCGGATGGCCGGTTACAGGGCGATATGCTGGACGGCGTCGGCTTTCAGCTCGCCGCCGAGGCGCAGGGTTTTCAGCCAGCTGGAAAGCAGGCGCTACTCTCCGGGTGCGGCGGCGTCGGCAGCGCCATCGCCTGGGGGCTGTGCGAGGCGGGGATCCGTCAGTTGGCCCTGCACGATCAAAACCCGGCCACCCGGCAACGCCTGCACGATCTCCTTGCCGAGGCCTTTCCGGCGGTGCAACTGAGCGCGCTGCCGGACACTCTTCATGGCGTCGATCTGCTGGTTAATGGCTCGCCGGCGGGCATGGCCGGATTTGATGAGCTGCCCCTGCCGCAGGCGCTGCTGGATACGCTCGACAGCGCTACTCACGTGGCTGACGTTGTCACCGCCCCGGTGATGACGCCGTTGCTCACTTTCGCCGCCGCTCGCGGCTGCCGGGTGCAGACCGGGCCGGAAATGGCGCTGGCGCAGATGACGCTGATGGGCCAGTTTATCGGCGCCATCCCGCAGGCGCAGGGAGCGGCAGCATGAAGAGCTGGGATGTGATCGTCATCGGCAGCGGCGCCGCTGGCTTTGCCGCCGCGGTCACCGCCAGCTGCAAAGGGCTGTCGGTGCTGATGCTGGAGAAAGCTGGCCAGTTCGGCGGCACCTCGGCCATCTCCGGCGGCGCCGTGTGGCTGCACGATACCGATCAGGCTCGCGCCCTGGGCAAAAGCGGCAGCACCGAGGCGATCAAAACCTATCTGCGGACCATCATCGGCGAGGCCCACTATCGGGACGATATCGCCGAGGCGTTTGTCAGCGCCGGGCGGGAGGCGCTCTCCTTTCTGGAGCGCGAGGGGGCGGTGAAATACAGCCTGCGCCCGCTCTCACCTGATTACTATCCGGATGAACCCGGCGCGGTCGACGTCGGTCGGGCGCTGGAGGTGGTGGAGTATGACGGCCGTGAACTGGGTGACGCGTTTCGCGACCTGCGTTCGCCGCCGCCGGGGATGCTGCTGTTTGGCGGGATGATGGTCAACCGCGTCGATATTCAACATTTTCTCGACATGCGTCGCTCGCTGCGCTCCCTGGCCCATTGCACCCGGCTGCTGCTGCGCTATGCCCGCGACCGGGTGAAGTACCCTCGCGGCACCCGCCTGGCGATGGGCAATGCGCTGATAGCTCGCATGGCGACAACGGCGCTGCGAAAAGGCATGAACCTGCGGCTGAATGTCAATGTTCTGGCGCTGTGCGAAGCGCAAGGCGCGGTCACCGGGGTGGAGATCGAGTATCAGGGGCAAAAAGAGACGCTGCACGCCCGCCGCGGGGTGGTGCTGGCCGCTGGCGGCTTTGCCGCGGGCGCGCTGGCGGCGCGCTATCGGCCGCACACCCGCGAGCACTTCACCATGTCACCACCGGCCAACGATGGCGCCGCGCTACGTCTCGCGGCGGCGCTTAACGCTCGCGAGGGAGCCGATCGGCAATCCAATTTTTTCTGGGCGCCTGTATCCGTGCTGACCCGTGCCGATGGCAGCGAGGAGCGCTTTCCCCATCTGGTGACCGACCGGGCCAAACCGGGCGTGATTGCCGTCAATCAGCGGGCGGTACGCTTCGTCAACGAGTCTAACTCCTATCACCATTTCGCCAGCGCGATGCAACGCGCTGCGGAAAATGCCCCCTGCTTTTTACTCTGCGACGCCCAGGCGATGAAGCGTTATGGCCTCGGGCTGGCACGCCCGGCGCCGGTCAACAATGACGCCCTGATCGCCGCCGGCTATCTGTACAAAGCCGACACCCTGGAGACGCTGGCGCAACAGCTTGGTCTGGATGCCCAAACGCTGAGCGAGACGGTTGCCCGCTACAACCGCGACGCCGCGCAGGGCGTGGATCGGGAATTTGCTAAAGGCGGCAACAGCTATAACCGGGCGATGGGCGATCCAGGTCATCAGCCTGACGCCTGTAACGCCCCCCTGCTCAGCGCGCCGTTCTATGCCATCAAACTCTATACCGGCGATCTGGGGACGTCGCGGGGCCTGGTCACCACCGCCGATGCACAGGTCGTCAACGCGGAAGGAAAACCCATCGCGGGGCTGTACGCGGTGGGAAATGACATGGATTCGCTGATGGCCGGCACCTACCCGGGTCCCGGCATCACCCTCGGCCCGGGGCTGACGTTTGGCTACCTCGCCGCCTGCCATCTGGCACAACACTCCCCCCACTAATCAGGAAAACATCATGATCTACGAAAAACGCACGTACACCATCAATCCGCTGAAAATGGCCGACTGGCTGGCGCTGTACCAAAGCGATGCCCTGGCGGTGCAGACCGACCATCTCGGCAAACTGATCGGCTTCTTTTTTACCGAGATCGGCGTGGTCAATCAGGTGGTGCACATCTGGGCTTATGAAAGCCTGGACGATCGCCTGGTGCGCCGCGCGCGAATGTCGCAGGACGAACGCTGGCAGACCTTTTCGCGGAAAAATCGCGAACTGGCCGCCGTTGAACGCCTGGAGTCGGTGCTGATGCGCCCCACCGCTTTTTCACCATTGCAGTAAGGAGCCCATCATGAGTGGGCCTGTGAAGGTGGATGTGCTGGTGGTCGGCTCCGGCGCGGCGGGACTCTCTGCCGCGGTCACCGCAGCTATGCACGGCGCCAGCGTCATGGTGGCGGAGAAAGCGTCGGTGCTCGGCGGGACCAGCGCCTGGTCCGGCGGCTGGCTGTGGATCCCCCGCAACCCGCTGGCGCGGGCGGAGGGCATCGACGAAGCGGCTGACGCCCCGCTGACCTATCTGCAGCATGAGATGGGGGGCGAAGCCGCCGACCTTCGCCTGCAGACCTTCCTGCGCCACGGGCCGGAGATGGTGGATTTTTTCCATCACAGGACGGCGGTGCAGTTTCTCTCGGGCAGCGCCATGCCGGACTTTCACGCGTCGCCGGGTGCGGCGAGCGGTGGGCGGTCGGTCACCGCTCAGCCCTACGATGGCCGTCAGCTCGGCGACTGGCTCCACCGACTGCGTCCGCCGCTGGAGACCATCAGCCTTGCCGGGATGGGCATCGCCGGCGGCGCGGATATGGCGCATTTTTTCAATGCCACCCGCTCACCGCGCTCCGCGCTGTATGCCGTCCGCCGCCTGCTGCGCCACGGCTGGCAGCGGCTGCGCGCCGGACGAGGGCAGCATCTGGTCAATGGCAATGCGCTGGTCGCCCGTCTGCTGCGTTCCGCCCTCGACGCCGGGGTGCGTTTTCAGCTTAATGCCCCGGTGGTCCGGCTACTGCAGGGTCCGCAGGGCGTGTCCGGCGCGGTGCTGCGCAGCGACGGTGGGGAGATTCACGTCGAAGCAGGTGCCGTGGTACTGGCCTGCGGCGGTTTTCCCCACGATCGGCAACGGCTGGCGCAGGTAGTGCCCCACGCGGCGGAGGGTTACGGCCATTTTTCCGCCGCACCGCCGGACAATCAGGGCGAGGGGATCAGGCTTGGCGAATCCGTCGGCGGCCAGTTCGACACCCGCCTGCGCCACCCGCTGGCCTGGGCGCCGGTGTCCCGCGTCACCCTGGCCAGTGGCCAGCAGCTGATGTTTCCCCATCTGGTGGAACGCGCCAAGCCCGGGGTGATCGCCGTCCTGCCCAACGGCAAACGCTTTGTTAACGAGGCCGACTCTTATCATGACTTTATCACCGCCCTGCTGGCGGCCACACCCGCGGGCGACACGCCGCAGGCCTGGCTGCTGGCCGATCGTCGCGCGCTGCGTCGCTACGGCCTGGGCCATGCCAGACCGTTCCCCTTCACCCCCACCGCCTGGCTGCGTACCGGTTATCTGCAGCGGGGAAACACGCTGGGGGAGCTTGCGAAGCAGTGCACCATCGACGCCAATGCGCTGGCGGAAACCGTTGAACGCTTTAACCACTTCGCCAGCACTGGCGAAGATGTCGATTTTCACCGCGGGGCATCAGCCTATAACCGCGCTCAGGGTGACCATCAGGTGACGCTCGGACCGCTGCGCGAAGGGCCGTTCTACGCGGTGCGCATTCTGCCCGGCTCGCTGGGCACCTTCAGCGGATTGCAAACCGACGAACGCGCCCGGGTGCTGGATGAACAGCAGCAGCCGATACCGGGCCTGTTCGCCATCGGCAACGACATGTCGAGCGTGATGCGCGGCTATTACCCCAGCGGAGGGATCACCCTCGGGCCGGCCATGACCTTCGGCTATCTGGTGGGCAAAAATCTGGCGGCAAACGTAGTAAAAACAAAACAATAAAAAACAACCAGGGACGGCAATACCCATAACTATCCTCACCTGCAACTGTACCGGAGCCCTTTATGAACATGCGTACCCTATCGCTCGCCGCGCTGACCCTGCTCGATGTCCCTCCCCCCGAACAGGTGCGGATAGCGGCCAGAACCGGTTTTACCCACGTTGGTCTGCGGTTGCTTCCCGCCACACCGGCCGATCCGGACTACGACATGCTGGGCGATACCCCGGCCGTGCGCGCGACGCTGGCCGCGCTGATGGAAACCGGCATCCGCGTGTCGGACGTAGAGATCGTCCGCCTGACCCCCGGATTTACGCTCGACGATCGGCTGCAGCGGTTTATGGAGACTGCGGCGCGTCTTGGCGCCGGACAGGTGCTGGTCGCCGGCAATGACGACAACCTTCAGCGTAGCGCCGACAACCTGGCCATCCTCGCCGCGGCCAGTCGCCCTTATGGGCTGACCATGAACCTTGAGCCGATGCCCTGGACCCAGTTGCGCACTATCGCCGATGCGCAGGCGTTGATCGCCGCCAGCGGGCGGGAAGATATCGGTATCCTGGTGGACGCCCTTCATTTCTGGCGCGCAGGAGAATCGCTCGCCGCCCTCTCCAGCCTGCCCGCGCATCATCTCAACTATATGCAACTCTGCGATGGCGCGGCGCAGAGGCCGGAAAGTGAGCAGGAACTTATCCGCCAGGCCCGCTCGGCGCGCAACGTGCCGGGGGAAGGCGGTCTGGATCTGCACGGTCTGATGTCGGCCCTGCCGGCGACGCTGCCGGTCTCCCTCGAAGTGCCGCTCGACGGTGAGCAGGGCGCCCTGCCGCCCCTCCAGCGGGCACAATTACTGTTCAATGCCGCGCAGCCCTACCTGCGCTCCTGCGCATAAGGAATACGCTATGACACAGACTCAACGCCTGGATGTCAGAGAGTTAATAAACCGTAACCCGCTGAGCCGCTTTCAAAAGCAGATCATTTTTCTCGGTTTTTGCGTTATCGCTCTCGATGGTTTTGATATCGCGATCATGGGGTTTATCGCCCCGACGCTAAAGCTGGAATGGGGGGTAAGCAACCACCAGCTAGGCGTGGTGATCAGCGCCGCGCTGATCGGCCTCGCGCTGGGCGCGATTTTCTCTGGCCCGCTCGCCGACTGGCTGGGGCGCAAGAAAATCATTATCAATAGCGTCTTTTTCTTCGGCTTCTGGACCATCGCCACCGCCTTCTCGCACAACATTGAACAGATGATGTTTTTCCGCTTTATGACCGGCCTGGGGTTGGGCGCCGCGATGCCGAACATCGGGACGCTGGTGTCGGAGTACGCCCCGGAACGCCAGCGTTCATTTATTATTACCGTCATCTTTTGCGGCTTCACCTTCGGCGCGGCGGCAGGAGGATTCTCAGCATCGTGGCTGATCCCGCAGTTTGGCTGGCACTCGCTGATGGCGCTCGGCGGCATTCTGCCGCTGCTGTTTGCCCCGCTGCTTATCTGGCTGCTGCCGGAGTCGGTTCGTTTTCTGGTGATCAAACAAGCGCCAGCGGCGCGCATTCGCGCCATTCTTAACCGTCTCTATCCCGGACAAATGAGCGACAACGTGACGTTTACCCTGCCGGCGCAGCCGGCGGCCGGCAACGCGATGCGCATTGTGCTCTCCCGCCAGTACGGCTTCGGCTCACTGATGCTATGGCTGGTCTACTTTATGGGGCTGTTCCTGGTCTATATCCTCGGTAGCTGGCTGCCAACGCTGGTTAAAGCGGTGGGAATGACCGTTAGCCAGGCGGCCATCATGACAGCGATCTACCAGGCGGGCGGCACCCTCGGCTCGCTGTTTGCCGGCTGGCTGATGGACAGGATCAACCCCCATCGCGCGCTGGGGATGATCTACGCTGTTGGCGGCCTGTTCACCATGGCAATGGGCTACGCCGCGGGCAGCTTTGCCCTGCTCTGTATGCTGGCGTTTATCAGCGGCGCCTGCCTGAATGGCGCCAATACCGGTATGAACGCCCTCTCCGCCCGCTACTATCCTACGCAGGCGCGGGCGACAGGATCCAGCTGGATGCATGGCGTCGGGCGCATCGGCGCCATTCTCAGCGCCTTTGCCGGTGCCGAGATGATGGCGCTCAACCTGCCCTTTGAAAGCGTCTTTTTGATCCTCGGTATCCCGGCAGCCCTCACCGTCGCAGGCCTGGCGGCGAAAGGCATCTTTGCGGCCGGTAGCCCCGCCGCCGCTTCACCTGCCCCTGCGTCTGCGCGCGGAGCGTAATGCTGTATTCTCCCTCCGGTGCAATCTGCGGATTGCACCGGGCTCAGCGGCCAAAAGAAGAAAATTTATTTCATATTTATCAAAAACGAAAAACCACCCACAACAACCTGGTCTGCCACGGGGGCGATAATCCCTCACTCACCTTTTCAATGAAGCCCAAAAGAAACTTTCGTTAATTCGATCCCCCTCGCATATATGGAAAATAAATTCCATATTACAATTGAAACAGAACAAATATTTCCTTAAGTTTAAGTCAGTCTATCCGGATGCGCGTTGCCGCAGGCGTCGGCATTGAGCGCCTCAGAGTGTGAATGATTTCAAAAAGGAGAGCACCATGTTAAACGGCCTGAAACCCTTATCCCGCTCCCTGCGTTGGGGCATGGTCGGCGGCGGGGGAACCAGTCAGATCGGCTACAGCCACCGCTGTGCAGCGCTGCGTGACAATGTTTATACCCTGCTGGCCGGCGCGCTTGACGTCGATGCCGAACGCGGGCGCGCGTTCGGTGAGCGACTGGGCATGGCGCCGGAGCGCTGCTACGCCGACTACCAGACCCTGTTTCGTGAAGAGGCGCAGCGCCCTGACGGCATCGAGGTCGTCTCGGTCACCACCCCGAACAATACCCATTTCGCTATCACCAAAGCGGCACTGGAAGCGGGCCTCCACGTCATCTGTGAAAAGCCCCTCTGCTTTAGCGCCGAAGAAGCACGCGAGCTGGTGGACCTGAGCAAAAAACAGAACAAAATCGTCGGCGTCACCTACGGCTATGCCGGCTATCAGATGATCCAGCAGGCGCGGCAGATGATTGCCGATGGGCTGCTCGGCGAGATCCGCATCGTTAATATGCAGTTCGCTCACGGCTTTCATAACCAGGCCGTCGAGCTGCAGGCTGAATCCACCCGCTGGCGCGTGACGCCGAAGTTTGCCGGGCCCAGCTATGTGCTGGGCGATCTGGCCACCCATCCGCTGTTTGTCGCCGAAACCATGGCACCGCAGCTTAATATCAAACGGCTGATGTGCTCCCGTCAGAGCTTTGTCCCCTCCCGCGCGCCGCTGGAAGATAACGCCTTTGTCCTGATGGAATATGACAACGGCGCGGTTGGCTCGATGTGGACCAGCGCCGTCAACAGCGGCGCCATGCACTCGCAAAAAGTGCGTATCGTCGGCGAAAAAGCGAGTATCGAATGGTGGGATGAGCATCCTAACCAGCTCAGCTATGAGGTGCAGGGCGAGCCGGCGCGGATTCTGGAACGCGGGATGCCCTACCTGTCGCCGAACGCGCTGGCGGATGACCGCATCGGCGGCGGCCATCCGGAAGGGCTGTTCGAAGCCTGGGCCAACCTCTATCGCCGCTATGCGCTGGCGATTGACGCCACGGACCGTGACGATCGCGCCTTCCTGCAAGACTTCTGGTATCCGGACGTTGAAGCCGGGCTGCACGGCGTCTATTGGGTCGAACAGTGCGTCAAATCGGCTGACGCTGGCAGCCAGTGGGTTGACTTTACTTTACCTTAATTTTTTCCCTCGCCAGTGGAGTCCCCCTCCACTGGTTTATTGATTTTTACCAACTTGTCTCATCGCGCAACAGCCCCGTAATATCTGTTAAACAAACATTTATTTACGCTTCTTACCCCCCGCCGCTACACTAGGCGCAGTTTTTATATTGAGGTGGTAATGAACGATAACAAAATGACGCCAGGGGAACTGCGCGCGACCTGGGGTTTGGGGACGGTATTCTCCCTGCGCATGCTTGGCATGTTTATGGTCCTGCCGGTTCTGACCACGTATGGCATGGCGTTGCAGGGCGCCAGTGAAGCGCTGATTGGCCTGGCGATCGGTATCTACGGCCTGGCGCAGGCGGTTTTCCAAATCCCCTTCGGACTGTTATCTGACCGTATTGGCCGTAAGCCGCTGATCGTCGGCGGCCTGCTCATCTTTGTACTCGGCAGCGTCATCGCCGCGCTCACCGACTCTATCTGGGGCATCATTCTTGGCCGCGCCCTGCAGGGCTCCGGCGCCATCGCCGCCGCGGTCATGGCCTTGCTGTCCGATCTCACTCGTGAACAGAACCGCACCAAAGCCATGGCCTTTATCGGTGTCAGCTTCGGCGTCACTTTCGCCATCGCCATGGTGCTGGGGCCGATTGTCACCCACCAGCTGGGTCTGCACGCGCTGTTCTGGATGATCGCCATTCTGGCGACCGTCGGCATCCTGCTCACCCTGTGGGTGGTGCCCAACAGCCATAACCACGTGCTCAACCGCGAATCCGGGATGGTGAAGGGCTGCTTTAGCAAAGTACTGGTGGAACCACGCCTGCTGAAGCTCAACTTTGGCATCATGTGCCTGCACATCATGCTGATGTCCACCTTTGTCGCGCTGCCCGGCCAACTGGAGGCCGCTGGCTTCCCGGCCGCCGAGCACTGGAAGATTTACCTGGTCACCATGGTTATCTCGTTCATCTCGGTGGTGCCGTTTATCATCTATGCCGAAGTGAAGCGCAAAATGAAGCGCGTCTTCCTGCTCTGCGTCGCCATCCTGCTGATTGCGGAAATTGTTCTCTGGGGCGCCGGGGGCTACTTCTGGGAGCTGGTGGCGGGCGTACAGCTCTTCTTCCTGGCCTTTAACCTGCTGGAAGCGCTGCTGCCATCGTTAATTAGCAAGGAGTCGCCGGCAGGCTATAAAGGCACCGCAATGGGCATCTACTCCACCAGCCAGTTCCTCGGCGTGGCGATTGGCGGCGCCCTTGGCGGCTGGGTCGATGGTTTCTTTGATTCGCAAACGGTCTTTCTGCTGGGCGCCCTGCTGGCAATGCTGTGGCTGCTGGTGGCCAGTACCATGAGCGAGCCGCCGTACGTCAGCAGCCTGCGGGTGGAAGTGCCGGACGGCGTGGTGGTCGACAGCGCGCTACAGACGCGCCTGCTGAACGCCAGCGGGGTTCAGCAGGCGCTGGTGGTGCCTGAGGAGCGCTCGGTGTATATCAAAATCGACAGCAAGGTCACCAACCGCTTCGAGATAGAGCAGCTCATCAAAGGGGTATAAAAAAAGCGGGGAAATCCCCGCTTTTTGCTGTCTGTCCGCCGCGTTAGTCGCGGAAGTTTTTGAACTGGAACGGCTGCCCCAGATCGCCACCGCGCACCAGCGCCATCACCGACTGCAGATCGTCGCGGGACTTACCGGTCACGCGGATCTCTTCGCCCTGAATCTGCGCCTGCACTTTCAGTTTGCTGTCTTTGATCAGTTTGACGAGCTTCTTCTGCACCGCGCTTTCAATGCCCTGCTTCAGCTTCGCTTCAACAAACCAGGTTTTACCGCTGTGCACGATATCTTCCGGCACGTCGAGGGAGGTGCCTTCAATGCCGCGCTTGAGCAGCTTGGCGCGCAGGATATCCAGCAGCTGGTTCACCTGGAAGTCAGACTCACTCAGTACTTTTATGGTTTTGTTGGCGTCGTTTAATTCAAAAGTGGCTTCAACGCCACGAAAATCAAAACGCGACTCGACTTCGCGGCTCGCGTTGTCCACCGCGTTACGGGCTTCCTGAAGATCAACTTCAGAGACAATATCGAAAGATGGCATCTTTTCCTCTCCTTCCGTTTCTTTTGCGTTGCATAATACCTGCAACGCGGCATAACTCAACTTGTTATCCCGGAAGCTTAGCTGATTACGCAACGCTCGCGCTATTTCCCCGTGCTGCCCGACGACGCCGAATCCCCCTTTCCGTCCGACAATGCGAAAAGCGACGAGATATACTTTAGCCATCAGCGCCTGGGGTAGCGGCAGATGAGGAGGAACAATGAAAGTAACCGTACTGGGATGCGGTGCACTGGGACAACTATGGCTGACCGCGTTGTGCAAACAGGGACATGAAGTCCAGGGCTGGCTACGCGTACCGCAGCCATTCTGTAGCGTCAATGTCATTGAAACCGACGGCTCGGTGTTCAACGAGTCGCTGACGGCCAACGACCCCGATTTTCTCGCCAGCAGCGAGCTGCTGATCGTCACCTTAAAGGCCTGGCAGGTGTCGAATGCGGTGAAGCACCTGGCCGGGATCCTGCCGGTCACCACGCCAATTGTGCTGGTGCATAACGGCATGGGCACCGTCGAGGAGCTGCGCGGCGTGAAACAGCCTTTGCTGCTGGCCTCCACCACCCAGGCAGCGCGTCGCGACGGGAACGTGATCATCCACGTCGCCCAAGGCACCACCCATATCGGTCCGGCGAAAAGCTACGAGGAGGACTACAGCTATCTCGCGGAAGTCCTGCAAAGCGTACTGCCGGATGTCGCCTGGCACAACCATATCTACTCGGCCACCTGGCGCAAGCTGGCGGTGAACTGCGTCATTAATCCCCTGACCGCCCTCAAAGGGTGTAAAAACGGCGATCTGCGCCACTCTCCGCAGGAGGTTGCCGCCATTTGTCAGGAAGTGGCGGCGGTGATGGAGCGCGAAGGTATTCATACCTCGGCGGAAAACCTGCTATTTTATGTCTGGCAGGTCGTTGAAAGTACAGCAGAAAACATCTCATCCATGCTGCAGGACATTCGCGCCCAGCGGCACACGGAGATCGACTACATCACCGGTTTTCTGCTCAACCGCGCCCGCGCCCACGGCGTTGCCGTACCGGAAAACGCCCGCTTATTTGAACTGATCAAGCGTAAGGAGAATGAATATGAGCGCGTCGGCACTGATTTGCCTCGCCCCTGGTAGCGAAGAGACCGAAGCGGTCACCACCATCGACCTGCTGGTCCGCGGCGGAGTGAAAGTGACCACCGCCAGCGTCGCCAGCGACGGCGGCCTGGCCATCGTCTGCTCGCGCGGCGTCAAACTGCTGGCGGATGCGCCGCTGGTCGAGGTGGCCGATGGTGATTTCGATATCATCGTCCTCCCGGGTGGTATCAAGGGCGCAGAGTGCTTCCGCGACAGTCCGTTGCTGGTGGAAACCGTCCGACAGTTCCATCTCTCTGGCCGCATTGTGGCCGCCATCTGTGCCGCTCCAGCGACCGTGCTGGTGCCCCATCAGCTGTTCCCGATCGGTAACATGACCGGTTTTCCGGCGCTGAAGGAGCATATCCCCGCCGATCAGTGGCAGGATAAACGGGTGGTCTGGGATCCACGGGTGAATCTGTTAACCAGCCAGGGGCCGGGGACATCGATCGATTTCGCCCTGAAAATGATTGACCTGTTGGTGGGTCGCGAGAAAGCGTATGAAGTCGCCTCACAGCTGGTGATGGCCGCCGGCATCTATAATTACTACGAAGCCTGATAGCTGGTCCGCGCCGCGGACTGGTTCCCCTTTTTCCTGAGGAGTCGTAGCATGTCCCGTAGCGCAACCGATTCTCGCGATCTTGTCATCAGCCGCCTGCTCAGCGCGCCAGCCTCTGCCCTGTGGCGCGCGTGGGCCGACCCGGCATTACTCAAAACCTGGTGGTGCCCGAAGCCCTGGTATACTGAGGTTCTGGCCTTTGATTTTCGCTCTGGCGGGGCTTTTCACACCGTGATGCACGGCCCTGACGGTGAACGCAACGATAACCCTGGCTGTTTTCTTGAGGTCATCCCGCAACAAAAAATCGTCATGACCTCGATGCTGACGGCGGATTATCGTCCTGCCGTGTCCCCTTTTGCCATGACGGCCATCATCACCTTTGCCGACGAAAAAGACGGATGTCGCTATACGGCCACAGTGCTGCATGCGGATGATGAAACTCGCGAGCAGCATGAGCAGATGGGATTTTTTGAGGGCTGGAATATCGTCATCGATCAGCTGAATGACCTGGCGATGACCCTGCGCTAATGCGCTGACCCGGAGATGACAAAAAGGCCTTCCATCGGGGAAGGCCTTTTTCAATATGGATGGCAACCCGTTACGGGCGATAAACTTTCACGTTGCTAAAGCCCTGCTCGCGCAGATAGAGCGCCTGCAGACGGCTCATCACGCCGCGCTCGCACCACAGCAGCCAGGTTTTGCTCTGATCGAGATCGCCAAATTTGGTGCTCAGCTTGTAGAACGGCAGCGAAACGACCTCAACGCCCTCGACCTTCAGCGGCTTGTCTTCCTGCTCGTCAATGGAGCGAATGTCGAGGATCGCGTCGTTGGCGCCAAAGCCGGTCACGGTTTCCACTTCAACCACAGAGGCTTCCGTCTGCTGGGCGATATCGCGAATGTCGATATTGCTCGCCTCTTCCACCACTTTATCGAGGATGCTGAAATCGAAGTGTTCTTCTTCCGCTTCAATCTTCGCCTTCACCGCCTTCACGGTCGGGCTCTTCGAGATCACGCCGCAGTATTCCGGCATGGTGCGGGCGAAATCTTCCGTGCCGATCTCACGCGCCAGGTCGATGATGTGCTCTTTATCGTGCGAAATCAGCGGGCGCAGGATCAGAGTATCGGAGACATTGTCGATCAGGCGCAGGTTAGTGAGGGTCTGACTGGAGACCTGACCGAGCGCTTCGCCGGTGACCAGCGCCTGCACGCCGTAGCGTTCCGCGACTTTTGACGCGGCGCGGACCATCATACGTTTGAGCACGACGCCCATCTGGCCGTCGTCCACTTTTTCGAGGATTTCGCCGACCACCGGCTCAAAGTTAATCGCCACAAAGCGAACGCGGTGCGAGCTGCCGAAGCGGTTCCACAGGTAATGTGCGACCTGGCGGACGCCAATCTCATGGGCGGCGCCGCCAAGGTTAAAGAAGCAGTAGTGCACGCGGCAGCCGCGGCGCATCAGCATATAGCTGGAAACGCCGGAGTCGAAGCCGCCGGAGATCAGCGACAGCACATCTTCCTGGGTGCCGATCGGGAAGCCGCCGATGCCTTCATAGCGGCCTTTCACCAGCAGCAGGCGATCGTTTTCAATCTCGAGATTGACGGTGACGTCCGGGTCGGTCAGCTTCACGCGCGCCGTTTCAATATGCTGATTCAGACCGCCGCCGACGTAGCGTTCCACCTCAATTGAGGTGAATTCATGTTTACCGCGACGCTTCACACGCACGCAGAAGGTTTTGCCTTCCAGCGCCTCGCGCCACAGCGGCAGCGTCTTTTCAAAAATATCGTGCAGCGAGGTGAACGGTACGTCTTCGACTTCCAGAATATGGTGGATGCCGGGGATACGGGTCAGCGCATCGCGAATAGCCGGGCGCTGATTTTCATCTTTCGCGCGAACTTCGATATGATCCCAATGACGGACGACGGCCAGCGTCTCGTCATAGTTTTTGAGAACGTTACGAATGTTCCCGGTTAAGATTTTAATGAAGCGCAACCGCACAGATTGGCTTTTGATGGTGATTTCCGGGAACAATTTAATGATAAACTTCATGGCGACAATAGTTCGTTGGCAAGCCCGACAGGGCTATAAGCAAAAGTTGTAAAGCAGCGCACACCGGTGCCTGCATCCTGGGCGCGGAGTATATCACCATTGCGCGTTATTTGCTTACACGCGTGACTTCGTTACCATACCCGGTATTGCCGTCGCGACATAACAAGAGTCTACATTCACTATGCCAAAGAAAAATGAGGCCCCGGCCAGCTTTGAAACTGCTCTGGGCGAACTGGAGCAGATCGTTAACCGTCTGGAAAGCGGCGATTTGCCGTTAGAGGAAGCGCTAAGCGAATTTGAACGCGGCGTACAGCTGGCGCGCCAGGGGCAAAGTCAGCTGCAGAAGGCCGAACAGCGCGTGCAGATCCTGCTGGCGGATAGTGAAGATTCCCCGACCACGCCTTTTACGCCGGACGCTGAATAAAATGGATTTCCCGCAACAATTGCAGGCCTGTGTGGAACAGGCTAATGGGGCATTGCGCCGTTTTATCGCGCCGCAGCCTTTTCAGAACACTCCGCTGGTGGAAGCGATGCATTATGGCGCACTCTTAGGGGGTAAACGCCTGCGCCCCTTCCTTGTCTATGCCACCGGCACGATGTTCGGCGTCAGTCGCACCACGCTCGATGCCCCCGCCGCTGCGGTCGAATGTATTCATGCTTATTCCCTGATGCATGATGATTTGCCGGCGATGGATGATGACGATCTGCGTCGCGGACTGCCGACCTGTCATATTAAATTTGGCGAAGCCAACGCAATTCTTGCGGGAGATGCCCTGCAAACGCTGGCGTTCTCTATACTCAGTGATGCGCCGATGGTCGACGTCTCTGACCGGGACCGGCTGGCGATGGTCTCCGAACTGGCGCAGGCCAGCGGCGTGGCGGGTATGTGCGGCGGCCAGGCGCTGGATCTGCAGGCGGAAGGACAGCAGGTGGATCTGCAGGCGCTGGAGCGTATCCATCGCCACAAAACGGGGGCGTTGATCCGCGCCGCCGTCCGGATGGGGGCGCTGAGTGCCGGCGAACGCGGCCGCGCCGCCCTGCCCGCGCTGGATCGCTATGCGGAAAATATCGGCCTGGCCTTCCAGGTCCAGGATGACATTCTCGACGTGGTAGGGGATACTGCGACCCTTGGCAAACGTCAGGGTGCCGACCAGCAATTGGGTAAAAGCACCTATCCCGCCCTCCTGGGTCTTGAGCAAGCCCGGAAGAAAGCGCACGACCTGATCGCTGATGCCCGCCGGTCGTTAGATGAGCTGGCTGCACAATCTCTGGATACTTCGGCACTGGAAGCGCTCGCGAATTACATTATTCAGCGCGATAAATAAACAAAAAATGAGTCTCTGATGAGTTTTGATATTGCCAAATACCCGACCCTGGCGCTGGTAGATTCCACCCAGGAGTTGCGCCTGTTGCCAAAAGAGAGCCTGCCGAAGCTGTGTGATGAGCTACGGCGCTATCTGCTGGACAGCGTCAGCCGCTCCAGCGGTCACTTTGCCTCTGGCCTCGGCACGGTGGAACTGACCGTGGCGCTGCACTACGTGTATAACACGCCGTTCGATCGCCTGATCTGGGACGTCGGCCATCAGGCCTACCCGCATAAAATTCTGACCGGCCGCCGGGACAAAATCGGCACCATTCGTCAGAAAGGCGGCCTGCATCCCTTCCCGTGGCGCGGTGAAAGCGAGTATGACGTGCTGAGCGTCGGCCACTCCTCCACCTCCATTTCCGCCGGTATCGGGGTGGCTATCGCCGCCGCGAAAGAGGATAAGCAGCGGCGCGCAGTGTGCGTGATTGGCGACGGGGCGATCACCGCCGGCATGGCGTTTGAAGCGATGAACCACGCCGGGGATATCAAACCCGACCTGCTGGTCGTGCTGAATGACAATGAAATGTCGATTTCCGAGAACGTCGGCGCGCTGAACAATCATCTGGCGCAGTTGCTCTCCGGTAAGCTCTACTCCACCCTGCGCGAAGGGGGCAAAAAGGTCTTCTCCGGGGTGCCGCCGATTAAAGAGCTGCTTAAACGGACCGAAGAACATATCAAAGGGATGGTGGTACCGGGAACGCTGTTTGAAGAGCTGGGCTTTAACTACATCGGGCCGGTCGATGGCCACGATGTGCTCGGTCTGGTCAGCACGCTGAAGAACATGCGCGATCTGAAAGGCCCGCAGTTCCTGCATATTATGACCAAAAAGGGCCGCGGCTATGAGCCCGCCGAGAAAGACCCTATCACCTTCCATGCGGTGCCAAAATTCGACCATACCAGCGGCGTACTGCCCAAAAGCAGCGGCGGCCTCCCATCCTACTCGAAAATCTTCGGCGACTGGCTGTGCGAGACGGCGGCCAAAGACAGCAAGCTGATGGCGATCACCCCGGCGATGCGCGAAGGCTCAGGCATGGTGGAATTTTCGAAGAAATTCCCCGATCAGTACTTTGACGTCGCCATCGCCGAGCAGCATGCGGTCACCTTCGCCGCCGGGCTGGCGATTGGCGACTACAAGCCGGTGGTGGCGATCTACTCCACCTTCCTGCAGCGAGCCTACGATCAGGTGATCCACGATGTGGCTATCCAGAAACTGCCGGTGCTGTTTGCTATCGACCGCGCCGGGATTGTCGGCGCAGACGGCCAGACGCATCAGGGGGCGTTCGATCTCTCCTTCCTGCGCTGTATTCCGGATATGGTGGTGATGACCCCGAGCGATGAAAATGAATGTCGCCAGATGCTGTACACCGGCTACCACTACAATGACGGCCCCTGCGCCGTGCGCTATCCGCGCGGCAGTGGCACCGGCGCGACGCTGGAGCCGCTGGCATCGCTGCCGATCGGCAAAGGGGTGGTGAAACGCCAGGGCGAGAAGCTGGCGATCCTTAACTTCGGCACCCTGCTGCCGGAAGCCGCGGCAGTAGCGGATAAACTCAACGCGACCCTCGTGGATATGCGATTTGTGAAGCCGCTGGATACGGCGCTGATCCTGCAGTTGGCCGGCGAACACGACGCGCTGGTGACGCTGGAGGAAAACGCCATCATGGGCGGCGCCGGCAGTGGCGTGAACGAAGTGCTGATGGCCCATCGCCGGGTGGTACCGGTGCTCAATATTGGCCTGCCGGATTGCTTTATTCCTCAGGGCACTCAGGAAGAGATCCGCGCCGACCTTGGCCTCGATGCCGCCGGTATTGAAGCCAAAATCCGCGACTGGCTGGCATAATTGCCCCCCTGCTCCTGCTATGCTTAAGGGATACCCTTGATGAATAGCAGGAGCGCACTATGCACTATGTCCCCCTCGGTGATACTGCCTTACGTGTTTCCCGACTCTGCCTCGGCTGTATGACCTTCGGCGAGCCAGACCGCGGCAGACACGCCTGGACGCTTCCGGAAGAGAGCAGCCGCCCGCTTATCCAGCACGCCATTGAAGGCGGCATCAACTTCTTCGATACCGCAAACAGCTACTCCGACGGCAGCAGTGAAGAGATCGTCGGCCGCGCCCTGCGCGACTTTGCCCGCCGTGACGAGGTGGTTGTCGCCACCAAGGTGTATCACCAGGTCGGCGATCTGGCAGAAGGGCTTTCCCGGGCGCAGATCCTGCGCTCCATCGACGACAGTCTGCGCCGTCTCGGGATGGACTATGTCGACCTGCTGCAGATCCACCGCTGGGACTATACCACCCCGATTGAAGAGACCCTCGAAGCGCTGGACGAGGTGGTGAAAGCCGGCAAAGCGCGCTATATCGGCGCCTCGTCCATGCATGCCCGACAGTTTGCCCAGGCGCTGGCGCTCCAGCAGCAGAACGGCTGGGCGCGCTTCGTCACCATGCAGGATCACTACAATCTGATTTACCGGGAAGAAGAGAATGAGATGCTGCCGCTGTGTCAGCACAACGGCGTGGCGGTGATCCCGTGGAGCCCGCTGGCGCGCGGCAGACTGACCCGCCCCTGGGGAGAGACCACCGCCCGGCTGGTTTCGGATGAGTTCGGCAAATCGCTTTACAGCACCAGCGAAGAAAACGACGCGCAGATCGCCGGGAATCTCGCGGACGTGGCGGAAGAACTCGACGCCAGCCGCGCCCAGGTCGCCCTCGCCTGGCTGTTAAGCAAACCCGGCGTTGCCGCGCCGATTATCGGTCCATCGCGTCAGGAACAGCTCGACGACCTGCTGCAGGCGGTGGATTTGACGCTTTCTCCGGAACAGATCGACAAGCTGGAGGCGCCGTATCAGCCGCATCCGGTGGTGGGATTTAAGTAACAAGTGTGGTTTCCCCGGCAGCAGGATGCTACCGGGGACAGACGATTAAAGCAGACCGATGGGCCAGTGATGGCCAATGACATACAGCACGCCGGCCGAGATCACGCCGGCGACGATATCGTCGACCATAATCCCCATTCCGCCGTGAATATTGCGGTCAAACCAGCGAATCGGCCACGGCTTCCACATATCGAAGATACGGAAAATCACGAAGCCGGCGGCCACCCACTGCCAGTCCAGGGTCGGCAGCGCCATCAGGGTGATCCACATCCCGACAAACTCATCCCAGACAATACTGCCGTGGTCATGAGTGCCCATATCTTTGGCCGTACGATGGCAAAGATAAACCCCAATACAGATGCTCATCATCACCACCAGCGAGTAGAGCTGCCAGGGGAGAAAGGTCATCAGATACCAGAATGGGATCGCCGCCAGCGACCCCATCGTCCCCGGGACCACCGGGCTTAAGCCGCTGCCAAAGCCAGTCGCCAGCAGATGCCACGGGTTACGCATGCTCAGGCGGCGTAGCGCCTCGTCTCGACTACGCAAAGTGATCGTATCCCTTTAAATCAAGCGCGACCGGCTTACCGTCGCGGATAAATTGCAGCCCTTCGCTCTCCGGCGCAATCTGTCCGATACAGGTAAAACGCGCGCCAAGATGGCCGAGAGCCACGTCCAGCGCCCCGCGGTTCAGCTCCGGTACGGTAAAGCACAGTTCGTAATCTTCTCCGCCGGCGAGCGCCCAGCGCAGCGCCTGCTCGGGCTCCACCTGGCGCAGCATCGCGTCGGAATACGGCATGGCATCGAGATCGATGCGCGCGCCGCAGCCGCTGGCTTTAAGAACATGGGCCAGATCGGAAATCAGGCCGTCGGAAAGATCGATAGCCGATGTCGCCAGGTCACGCAGCGCCTGACCCTGCAGCACGCGCGGCATCGGGCGCAGATGACGAGCCAGCAGGTAGTCGGCGTCAGACGGTTCATCCACCGTCAGCCGGTTCTGCAGCACCGCCAGGCCGGCGGCGCTGTCTCCCGGGGTGCCGGTGACATAGATCCAGTCTCCTGGCTTCGCGCCAGCGCGTTTCATGGCGCGCCCTGGCGGCACAAAGCCGTGAATACCCAGCGTCATGGCGAGCGGGCCACGGGTGGTATCACCGCCAATCAGCTGCATATCGTAATAGTCCAGCTGGACAAACAGGCTGTCGCTAAAGGCTTCCAGCCAGGTTTCATCCACCTCTGGCAAAGTCAGCGCCAGCGTGAGCCACGCCGGTTCCGCGCCCATCGCCGCGAGGTCGCTCAGGTTCACCGCCAGCGCTTTATAAGCGAGGTCGGCAGGGTCGATATCGGGTAAGAAGTGATTGCCCGCCACCAGGGTGTCGGTGCTGATTGCCAGCGTTTTTTTCTCGGGGATATTCAGGAGCGCGCAGTCATCGCCGATGCCGGTTTCAACATCAAGGCGGGCGCTTTTAACGCGATCAAAATAACGGGCAATCAGGGAAAATTCGCCGCATGCCATACGTTATGCCTCAGCAAAGAAAAAAATAAGGCCGGGTTCGCTGGATGATATCCTGCAAAGCCCGGCCTGGCGTTTACTTTTTGCGGGGACGAATTACCGGAGCCGCTTTGTCCAGCACGCCGTTGACGAACTTATGGCTATCTTCAGCGCCGAAGGTTTTCGCCAGTTCGATAGCTTCATTGATGGCCACTTTATACGGTACGTCGTCACGTTTGGACAGCTCAAACAGCGCGATACGCAGCACCGCTTTTTCCACCTGGCCCAGCTCTTCCAGCTGACGGGACAGGTAGGGCTTCATCAGGCCGTCGAGGTACGCGCTGTTAGTCGCCACTCCGGACAGCAGTTCACGGAAATACAGAACATCTACATCTTTTACGTCCTGTTCCGCCAGGAACTGGTATTCGACATCAGCGATGTCGTTGTGGGACAACTGCCAAGAGTAGAGCGCCTGGACGGCACACTCACGGGCGCGGCGACGAGCAGCAGGTTTCACGGAATTCCCCTTACAAAAATCAGGCCTTGATGGCTTTCAATACGTTAATCATTTCCAGCGCGGTCAGCGCAGCTTCTGCGCCTTTGTTACCGGCTTTGGTGCCAGCGCGCTCGATGGCTTGTTCAATACTTTCAGTGGTCAGAACACCAAAGGCTACCGGGATTTCGCTGTCCTGAGCGACATGCGCCAGGCCATTGCTGGCACCGCCAGCCACATATTCAAAGTGGGCAGTACCGCCGCGGATCACCGTACCCAGCGCGATCACCGCGTCATATTTACCGGTTTTCGCCAGTGCGCCAGCCGCCAGCGGCAGCTCATACGCGCCTGGAACCCAAACAACGGTGATGTTTTCATCTTTTACCTGACCAATGCGTTTCAGGGCGTCAATCGCACCTTCCAGCAGGCTGTCATTGATAAAGTTGTTGAAACGCGCAATGGTGATGGCGACGCGAGCGTCCGGGGTAGCAACGTTAGCTTCAATAATGTTCATACTCTTCCTTCGGGTTCATGTGCCCCGCAAGGGGGGCGGATTTTATCATATTATTCTGAGCGCTGCTTCCTAATAATCAGGAAAGCCTCACGCAGTGGTTAAATGCAGGCAGACATCCGGGCCAACCTGACGTATCTCATTGAATTTGAAATGGGGTGCCTGGCTCAGTTCTTCAAGCCCCGGCAGCGCGCATAATCCACGCGCCGCATTGCCTAACAGTTTAGGCGCAATATAGACGATAAGCTCGTCGACAAGGCCAGCCTGCAGCAGCGCCCCGGCAAGCGTCGCTCCCGCCTCCACCCAGACGCTGTTCACCTGCTGTTTGCCAAGCAGCATCATCAGCAACACCAGATCGAGATGGCCGTTATGTTCCGGCACCAGCAGCGTACGAACGCTTTCCGGCCACTGGCGCTCATCCGCACGCAGGCGGGCAAACAGCGTTTCTCCTGCCTGCTGCACAATACGGTGCTCAGGCGTGACGCGGTTCTGACTGTCGATGACGACGCGCAGCGGTTGGCGCAAATTCTCTTCGGGATAAAGCGCCTGGGTATCGGCGCTCAACTCCTGCCAGCGCACGGTCAGCGCCGGATCGTCCGCCAGCACGGTGGCGCTGCTGGTGAGGATCGCATGACTCTGGGCGCGCAGACGCTGCACGTCGCGTCGTGCCTGCGGGGAGGTGATCCACTGGCTTTCACCGCTGGCCATCGCCGTGCGGCCGTCCAGCGAGGCGCCCAGCTTCAGCTGCACCCAGGGAAAACCGGTGCGCATCCGCTTCAGGAAGCCCTTATTCAGCGCTTCCGCTTCGTTCATCATCAGCCCGTGGCTGACGTCAATACCGGCCTGCTGCAAACGATACAGACCGCGCCCCGCCACCTGCGGGTTTGGGTCCTGCATCGCCGCCACCACGCGGCTGACGCCGGCGGCAATCAGCGCATCGCAGCATGGCGGCGTACGGCCATGGTGGCTGCAGGGCTCAAGGGTGACGTAGGCGGTGGCGCCCTGCGCCTTTTCGCCGGCCATGCGGAGCGCGTGCACTTCGGCGTGCGGCTCGCCGGCGCGATAGTGAAAGCCCTCGCCGACGATCTCGCCGTCTTTCACAATGACGCAGCCGACGTTAGGGTTAGGATGGGTGGTAAAGCGACCGCGCGCGGCAAGCTTAAGCGCACGCGCCATGTACATTTCGTCCTGCATGGCTTAGTCCTGTAAACGGGCGATCTCTTCGCCGAACTCTTTGATGTCTTCGAAGCTGCGATAGACGGAAGCGAAGCGAATATAGGCGACCTTATCGAGCTTCTTCAGCTGCTCCATCACCAGATTGCCAATCATTTTGCTCGCCACTTCGCGCTCACCGGTGCCACGCAGATGGGTTTTGATATGGTTGACCGCCATTTCCACGTCATCGGCGCTAACCGGGCGTTTCTCCAGCGCTTTCAGCATCCCGCTGCGCAGCTTGTCTTCGTTGAAGGGTTCGCGCACATCGTTACTCTTCACCACCCGGGGCATCACCAGCTCCGCCACTTCGAAGGTAGTAAAGCGTTCGTTACAGACCAGACACTGCCGACGGCGACGCACAGAAGAGCCTTCCCCCACCAGACGAGAGTCGATCACTTTGGTATCCACGGCGAAACAGAAAGGGCAATGCATAGCGCGTCCTGACAGGTAGTTAAACTGAAGGGTAGTTTACCGCGAAGTGACCTGACTACAAAGAAAGAGCTTTTGAGACAAAGGATCTATGGGAGAGGCAGGCGGTTTGGCTACCATTAAGCATCCTCTGCAAACGGAATCCTGACCATGACAAGACGTTACCTGAAACTCGCCATCGTTGGCAGCCTGTTCACCCTGAGCGCCTGCGCCCAGCAAAGCGAAGTCCGCCAGATGCACCAGAGCGTGAGTACGCTGAGCCAGGAGATGACCCAGCTTAATCAGCAAACGATTAAAATCACCCAGCAAAATGCGCTGAACGCGAAATCCACCCGCGGCGTCTATCTGCTGCCGGATGCCAAAACCCCGGCGCGGCTGGAGAGCCAGATCGGCACCCTGCGCATGTCGGTGGGCAGCATTACGCCGGATGGCGACGGGTCACGCCTGACTTTACGCATTCAGGGTGAATCCAACGATCCGCTGCCGGCCTTTACCGCCACCGTCGCCTCCGGGCAGATCACCGGCACCACCCACAGCTATCAGGAAATCAATGTTCAGGATCAGCTGATTAGCGCCCCGGCCAGCATCCTCGCCCCCAGCGATGTGGATATCCCGCTGCGCCTGAACGTGACGCCGGACAAAGTTGGTTTTATTCGCGTCCACGATATCCAGCCCGCCGCCGCACAGTAAGCCTTCACGCCGGGCCAGCCCCTGCCCGGCGACGTCCTGCCCCCGTCGTTTTTATCCACTTACAACTTTTCACAAGAGTTCATTAGAAATCGTTCTGCCCCGCGATTTTCAGTAGCATTTTGTCAAGAAATGCATAGAATCGTGAACGCAATCGATTACGCATGTTCTGGTTATGTGAAACAACACGTATTTTTGTGAGCAATGATTCCTATAATAGACCCCCACAGAAAGACGAAATATTTAGAAACGCTTCGGCACTTCTTTTAACGCCTTCAGGCTCAAATTAAACAGTGGCATTACTATGAAAAAAACATTACTGGCAGCGGGTGCGGTTGTGGCGCTCTCCACTTCTTTTACTGCGGGCGCGGCAGAAAACGATAAACCGCAGTACCTGTCTGACTGGTGGCACCAGAGTGTTAACGTGGTGGGCAGCTATCACACCCGTTTTGGACCGCAGATCCGTAACGATACCTACCTGGAATATGAAGCGTTCGCCAAAAAAGACTGGTTTGATTTCTACGGCTATATCGATGCCCCGGTATTCTTCGGCGGCAACAGCACGGCAAAAGGTATCTGGAACAACGGCTCGCCGCTGTTTATGGAGATCGAACCGCGTTTCTCTATCGATAAGCTGACCAATACCGATCTGAGCTTCGGGCCGTTCAAAGAGTGGTACTTCGCGAACAACTATATCTACGATATGGGCCGCAACGATTCTCAGGAGCAGAGCACCTGGTATATGGGTCTGGGTACCGATATTGATACCGGCCTGCCGATGAGCCTGTCACTGAACGTCTACGCCAAATACCAGTGGCAGAACTACGGCGCGTCCAACGAAAACGAGTGGGACGGCTACCGCTTCAAAGTGAAATACTTCGTGCCGCTGACCGACCTGTGGGGCGGCTCGCTGAGCTACATCGGCTTCACCAACTTCGACTGGGGTTCTGACCTCGGCGATGACAACTTCTACGATCTGAACGGGAAGCACGCGCGCACCAGCAACTCCATCGCTTCCAGCCACATCCTGGCGCTGAACTACGCGCACTGGCACTACTCGGTGGTGGCCCGTTACTTCCATAACGGCGGCCAGTGGGCTGACGATGCCAAGCTGAACTTCGGCGATGGCGATTTCAGCGTCCGCTCGACCGGCTGGGGTGGTTACTTCGTGGTCGGTTACAACTTCTAATTGCTGATACGGCAACACAGCGCCCGGGCCACCCGGGCGTTTTTATTTCTCCCACACGTCGCACCGCACCTTGCGCAGAAAATCGCTTAATGAGCGATCGGCACACTCGCTGAATCGACGCTCGGTCGCCCTGACCGCCAGACAACGGTCGAGGCGAAAGTTACGATAATCATTACGCAGCTCGCACCAGGCCACCAGAAGCCAGCGCTCCCCCCAAAAAAACAGCCCCAGCGGCAGCACGTCGCGCTCGGTCACCCGGCCAGACTCATCCTGATAGCGCAGCTGTAGCACCTGCTGGCCGGAGACCGCCTGATGAATGACGTCAAAATAGGTTTTGGCATAACGATGGGCGCCGAGATCGGGGGCAAACAGGCGGGTCTGCTCCGCCTGGCGCCGGCGCGCTTCCGGCAGGATCGCCAGCATCTTCTCCTGGGCGGATTCCAGTGATTGCGACAGCGCCTCACCACCCCAGGTTTTCAGCAGCCGAATCGCGGCGATCAGCGCTTCGGATTCTTTGGTGGTCAGCATCAGCGGCGGCAGATCGTAACCCGCCAGCAGGCGATAACCACTCCCCGCCTCGCCCTCCACCGGCACGCCGGAGAGGGAGAGATCGCGAATATCGCGATACACGGTGCGCTCCGACACGCCCAGCCGCTCCGCCAGCAGCGCGGCGGTAGTGAGCCGCCTGCCGCGCAGGATCTGCACAATCTGAAATAAACGGTCGGCGCGTCGGGTCATGTCTCACTTCACAAAAAGTTTAGGTTAAGCCGGCTGGTGCAGGCCGACGCGGTTGCCCTCGCTGTCAGTAAACAGCGCGATGGTGCCAATATCATTCGGCAGCGTCAGCGGCCCGAAAACACACGCCCCACCCGCCGAGGCAACGCGGTCCAGCGTGGCGGCAAGATGGTCAGTATGCAGGTAAATAATAGCGCCCTGCGCTGAAGGCGCGATACCCTCAAATTTGGCCAGCGCGCCGCCAGGGGCCGGATCCTGATGCGGGAACACCGCCAGTTCGGCGCAGTCCATGGTTTCGCGACGCAGCGTCACCTGCATCACTGGCTCATAAAACGCGACGGCGCGATCCATATCGGCGACCGGAATTTCAAACCAGTTAATCACGTTATTCATACTTCCTCCTGCTCGTTAGTGAGTTCAGAAGTAGTGTATGGGAGGGCTCTTGACAGCATACTGTCAGCAGGTTTTATCGCGGACAAAAAAATCCCGGCCACCTGGGCCGGGATTGCTTTATCTCAACTGAACCGTATTACGGCAGAATAGACGGCTGATCCGCCCCTTCTTTCTCGACCTTCTGCTGGATCAGATGCTCGCGCTTCATACCCAGTTTCAACGCCAGCGCAGAGGCGACGTAGATAGAAGAAGCCGTACCGATGGAGACACCGATCAGCATGGTCAGCGAGAAGCCTTCCAGAATCGGGCCGCCGAACAGGAACAGCATCAGGATCACCATCAAGGTAGTCCCGGAGGTGATCAAGGTACGGTGCAGCGTCTGGGTCAACGACACGTTAAAGATCTCGTACGGCGTACCGCGGCGGATCTTACGGAAGTTTTCACGGATACGGTCCGATACCACGATACTGTCGTTCAGCGAGTAGCCGATAACCGACATCAACGAGGCCACGATGGTCAGGTCGATTTCGATATGGAACAGCGACAGTACGCCCATGGTGATCACCACGTCGTGCGCCAGGGCGATAACCACCCCGGCGGCCAGACGCCATTCGAAGCGGAAGCCGACGTAGATCAGGATACAGACCAGCGCCGCAATCAGCGCCAGGGCGCCGGTTTGCGCGAGGTCCGCGCCGACGCTCGGGCCGACAAACTCAATTCGCTTCACCGCCGCATTCTGACTGGTCGATTCGTTAATCACCGTCACGACCTTGCTGCCCAGCTCCTGGCTGCCGTTGGCGTCATGCACCGGCGGCATACGTACCATGATGTCGCGGCTGCTGCCAAAGTTCTGCACCTGCGGCTCTTCAAAGCCCGCTTTCTGCAGGGAATCGCGCATCTGGTCCAGATCGACCGGCTTCTCAAGGGTAATTTCGATCACCGTACCACCGGTGAAATCGAGCCCCCAGTTAAAGCCGCGGACGCCAATGATGGCAATCGACACAATCAGCAGAAAACCTGAAATGCCGAAGGCCCAGTAGTCCCAGCGCATAAAGTCCCAGACTTTACGGCCGTGGTTCAATTGTTCAACAGTATATTCCTGTGCCACAACGCACTCCTCAGATAGACAGCTTTTTAACGCGCTTGCCGCCGTACAGCAGGTTCACGATGGCACGGGTGCCGACGATAGCGGTAAACATTGAGGTCGCGATACCGATACCGGTGGTAATCGCAAACCCTTTAATGGCACCAGTACCGACGGCGTACAGGATGATCACTTTGATTAGCGTCGTCACGTTGGCATCGAAGATCGAGCTGAACGCGCCGCGATAACCTTCGTCAATCGCCTGCTGAACGGAACGCCCGTTGCTCAGCTCTTCTTTGATACGTTCGTTGATAAGAACGTTAGCATCGACCGCCACCGCAAGGGTTAATACGATACCCGCGATGCCCGGCATGGTCAGCGTCGCCCCCGGGATCAGGGACATAATGCCGACAATCAGTACCAGGTTGGCAATCAGCGCCGAGGTCGCAATCAGACCGAACTTCTTGTAGAAGAAGATCATGAACAGGATAGAGACCACCAGACCGGCCAGACACGCTTCCAGGCCCTGCTTGATGTTCTGCATACCGAGGGTTGGGCCGATAGTCCGCTCTTCGACGATCTGAATCGGCGCAATCAGCGCACCGGCACGCAGCAGCAGCGACAGCTGGCGCGCTTCGTTCGGATTGCTGATACCGGTGATACGGAAGCTGTTACCCAGACGCGACTGGATGTTGGCGATGTTAATCACCTCTTCCTCTTTCGCCAGGATAGCGCGGCCGTTAGCATCTTTCTTACCGCTGTCTTTATACTCCACGAACAGGGTCGCCATCGGCTTGCCGATATTGTCCTTGGTGAAGTTAGACATGATATTACCGCCCGCGCTGTCCAGCGAGATGTTGACCTGCGGCTGGTTGTACTCATCCATGCTGGAGGTCGAGTCGGTGATATGGTCACCGGTCAGGATCACCCGCTTGTACAGCACCACCGGCTGGCCTTCACGCGTCTCTTTCACTTCCGAGTCGCCCGGCACGCGGCCAGAGGCGGCGGCGGACTGGTCCACGTTGGTATTGACCAGACGGAACTCGAGGGTCGCGGTTGCGCCAAGGATCTCTTTCGCCCGCGCGGTATCCTGGATACCCGGCAGCTCAACCACGATGCGGTCAGCACCCTGACGCTGAACCAGTGGTTCGGCGACGCCCAGCTGGTTCACACGGTTACGCAGAATGTTAATGTTCTGCTGAACCGCGTACTCACGGGCTTCTTTCAGGCGCTCATCGGTCATCACCGCTTTCAGGCTGTTGTCACCCTGAGAGGAAATCACCAGATCGCGATGGCGAGGGCTGAGATAAGAGATAGCCTGGTCGCGCGCCGCGCTGTCGCGGAAGACGATGCTCAGACCGTAGTTGTCTTCCTTGCGCACGGTCGCGTAAGGAATGCCTTTGTCACGCAGTTCGCTGCGCAGGCTGTCGATGTTCTGTTCCTGCAGTTTGCCTAACGCGGTGTCCATGTCGACTTCCATCAGGAAGTGCACGCCGCCGCGCAGATCAAGACCCAGCTTCATTGGCTCGGCATACATCGCCGCCAGCCAGCGTGGGGTTGCCGGAGCAAGGTTTAGCGCCACGACGTATTTGTCACCCAGCACGGTAAGCAGCGCTTCACGCGCACGCAGCTGGGTATCAGTGGTGTCGAAGCGCGCAAGAATAGCGCCCTCTTCCAGTGCCACAGACTTCGCGGTTATTTTTTCTTCTTGTAAAGTTTTCTGGACCTGGATCAGCGTTTGCTCACTGGCGGCGACGCCGCGCGCGCCAGTGATTTGAACAGCCGGATCCTCACCATACAGGTTGGGAAGCGCATAGATCAGGCCGACGACAATGACGACGACCAGCATGACGTACTTCCACAAAGGATAACGGTTTAACACGGCAGTTCCCTTTGGGAAAAGTTAGATTACAGCGCCTTCATGGTGCCTTTCGGCAGAACGGCAGCAACGAAGTCACGTTTGATAACCACTTCAGTGGTATCGTTCAGCGCGATAGCAATGTAGCCAGTTTCCGCTACTTTGGTCACGCGACCGACCAGACCGCCGTTGGTCAGCACTTCATCACCTTTGGCGATGGAGTTCATCAGGTTCTTGTGTTCCTTGGTGCGCTTCTGCTGTGGACGCAGGATCATGAAGTAAAAAATCAGACCGAACACCACCAGCATCAGAATCAGAGACATCGGGCTGCCCTGCGCCGGTGCACCCGTTGCCGCTACCGCATCAGAAATAAAAAAGCTCATTGAAATTCCCTCATTATTAAAATTAATCAACGTTCAAAGGAGGCACGGTGCGCCCCTGACGTTGGTAAAAATCGGTCACGAAGCTCTCTAATTTACCCTCTTCGATAGCCTTGCGTAAACCAGCCATTAAACGCTGATAGTAGCGCAGGTTATGAATGGTATTGAGACGCGCGCCCAATATTTCGTTGCAACGGTCGAGGTGATGCAAGTAAGCGCGTGAATAATTGCGACATGTATAGCAATCACACTCGGCGTCCAGCGGTGCGGTATCGCTTTTGTGCTTCGCGTTGCGGATTTTCACCACGCCGTCGGTGACGAACAGGTGGCCGTTACGCGCGTTGCGCGTCGGCATGACGCAGTCGAACATATCGATACCGCGACGTACCCCTTCCACCAGATCTTCCGGCTTCCCGACGCCCATCAGGTATCGTGGCTTATCGGCCGGGATCTGCGGGCAGACGTGTTCCAGAATGCGATGCATGTCTTCCTTCGGCTCACCGACCGCCAAACCGCCGACAGCGTAGCCATCAAAGCCAATCTCTACCAGACCTTTCACCGAGATATCACGTAAATCTTCGTAAACGCTGCCCTGAATGATGCCAAACAGCGCGTTTTTATTGCCGAGGCCATCGAAACGGTCACGGCTGCGCTTGGCCCAGCGCAGAGACATCTCCATCGAGCGCTTGGCGTAATCCCAGTCCGCCGGGTACGGTGTACACTCGTCGAAGATCATCACGATGTCGGAACCGAGATCGTACTGAATCTCCATCGATTTTTCCGGATCGAGGAAAATCGGATCGCCGTTGATCGGGTTGCGGAAGTGGACGCCCTGCTCGGTGATCTTACGAATATCGCCAAGGCTGAATACCTGGAAGCCGCCGGAATCGGTAAGGATCGGTCCTTTCCACTGCATAAAATCGTGCAGATCGCCGTGCAGCTTCATGATCTCCTGACCTGGGCGCAGCCACAGGTGGAAGGTGTTGCCGAGAATAATCTGCGCGCCGGTGGCTTCCACCTCTTCCGGCGTCATCCCTTTGACGGTGCCGTAGGTGCCAACGGGCATAAAGGCCGGTGTTTCCACCACGCCGCGCTCAAACACCAGGCGACCGCGGCGGGCGCGACCGTCGGTGGTATCCAGTTCAAATTTCATGCTTGCTCCTGCGTCAGAAAAACAGTCCGACGTTTTCATACTCGCCACGGAATGATTCCGTGGCTAAAAAATGCGTCATGGCGTCCAAAAAGCCGGCGGGCCGGCCTTTTCAGGGACGCTCAGAAATAGCCTGCGGATTGTACGTGATAAACATCGCATCCCCGTAGCTAAAAAAGCGATATTTCTGCTCAACCGCCACCTGATAGGCGTTCATGGTGTGCTGATAACCCGCAAACGCCGACACCAGCATAATCAGTGTGGATTCAGGGAGATGGAAGTTGGTCACCAGCGCATCGATCACCTGGTACTGATAACCCGGGTAGATGAAAATCTGCGTATCGTCGAAGAACGGCGCGATCAGGGCGTCTTTCGCCGCCTGCGCCGCGCTTTCCAGCGAGCGTACCGAGGTGGTGCCTACCGCAATCACGCGGTTGCCGCGCGCTTTCGCCGCCAGCACCGCATCGACCACCTCCTGCGGCACTTCCGCATATTCAGAGTGCATGGTGTGCTCTTCAATGCTGTCGACGCGCACCGGCTGGAAGGTCCCCGCCCCCACGTGCAGGGTGACAAACGCCATCTCAACGCCTTTGGCGCGCAGTTTGTCCAGCAGCGGTTCGTCGAAATGCAAACCGGCGGTCGGGGCGGCTACCGCGCCCGGCCTGGTGCCGTAAACGGTTTGATAGAGCTCGCGGTCGGCGTCTTCGTCAGGACGATCAATGTAGGGCGGCAGCGGCATATGGCCGATCCCGTTGAGGATCTCCAGCACCGGACGCTCGTCGTTAAATTCCACTTCAAACAGCGCGCCATGACGCGCCAGCATAGTGGCCTTAATGCTCTCGTCATCGCCCAGCAGCAGCTCGGCGCCTGGTTTCGGCGCTTTCGAGGCGCGAATATGGGCCAGGATGCGCTTATCATCCAGCATCCGCTCCACCAGCACTTCAATCTTGCCGCCGCTGGCCTTGCGGCCGAACAGACGCGCCGGGATCACCCGGGTATTGTTAAACACCAGCAGGTCGCCGGGATTGAGCTTATCGAGGATATCGGTGAAGGTTCCATGCGTCAGCGCGCCCGTCGGCCCGTCCAGGGAGAGCAGGCGGCAGCTGCTGCGCTCAGGCATCGGATAGTGGGCAATCAGGGATTCGGGTAGTTCAAAAGCAAAATCGGTAACGCGCATGACGGTAACTCAGACTGAATAAAGAGGCGGGTAGTCTAGTGCCGGGGCGTTCCGCCTGCAACCTTTACCCCTCCGGATGAATGACATAATCTATATTCCAAATCATTCCGAATGCCACCATGCGGCAGCCGGATGCCTTACCGGTGGCAAAGGTGCCGCGCGCGGCCAGACAGCATGCCATTCGGACACCGAGGCGCCGTTCAGCGCGACATCGGTGATTCCACCCGCCCGCTCGTATTTAAAGGATGTCGTTTTATGAATTTTCTCGCCCACCTGCACTTGGCCCATCTCGCCGACAGTTCGCTGCCCGGCAACCTGATGGCCGATTTTGTGCGCGGCAACCCGCAGGGCGACTATCCGGCGGAGATCATCGACGGCATCTATATGCATCGCCGGATTGACGTGATGACTGACAATCTGGCGGAAGTCAAAGAGGCACGGGAGTGGTTTCGCCCGCAGACCCGTCGCGTCGCCCCCATCACCCTCGATGTCATGTGGGATCATTTCCTGTCGCAGCACTGGGCGCAGCTCTCCCCTGACCTGCCGCTGGACGAGTTCGTGCGCTACGCCGAGCAGCAGATCGTCCCCATCCTGCCTGACTCGCCGCCACGCTTCGTCAATCTGAATCAGTACCTGTGGTCGGAGCGCTGGCTGGAGCGCTATCAGGAGATGGATTTTATTCAGCGCGTGCTTAACGGCATGGCCAGCCGCCGTCCGCGTCTCGACGCCCTGCGCGACTCCTGGCAGGATCTGGATACCCACTACGACCAGCTGGAGGGGCAGTTCTGGCGCTTTTATCCGCAGATGATGCGCCTGGCAGAAAACAAACAGCTGTAATCGTTGCGTCATTGATAGGTAAAAGCTGGCTGAACGATTGTTAGCGCCTCTTTGTGTTATTGCCGGGCAGGCTCTATACTTGCCCGCGTTGCGTTCCAAATAACCTTAGTAATTACAGGAGAATCAAATGGTTCTGGTCACTCGTCAAGCGCCGGATTTTACTGCAGCCGCTGTGCTGGGTAATGGTGAGATCGTTGAGAAATTCAATTTCAAACAGCACACCAACGGTAAACCTACCGTTCTGTTCTTCTGGCCGATGGACTTCACCTTCGTTTGCCCGTCTGAGCTGATCGCGTTCGACAAACGCTACGAAGAATTCCAGAAACGCGGCGTAGAAGTCGTTGGCGTTTCCTTCGATTCCGAGTTCGTTCACAACGCATGGCGTAACACCCCGGTCGACCAGGGCGGTATCGGCCCGGTTAAATACGCGATGGTTGCTGACATCAAACGTGAAATCCAGAAAGCTTACGGTATCGAGCATCCGGACGAAGGCGTAGCGCTGCGCGGCTCCTTCCTGATCGACGCTAACGGCGTGGTACGCCACCAGGTGGTTAACGACCTGCCGCTGGGCCGTAACATCGACGAAATGCTGCGCATGGTCGACGCGCTGCAGTTCCACGAAGAGCACGGCGAAGTCTGCCCGGCGCAGTGGGAAAAAGGAAAAGAAGGTATGGCTGCCTCTCCGGAAGGCGTTGCAAAATACCTGACCGAAAACGTCTCCAGCCTGTAATCGGCACGCGTTTTTATAAAAGGCTCGCTCAGGCGGGCCTTTTTTGTTAACGGCGTCAAAATTTAAGAAAATGACCCGCCGATAATTGTGACCAGCAATACACTTCTGCCGAAAAAATTCGCTCTACCTCTCACTTTTTCTCTGTCAAATTTCAGCGTTTAAATACACAACCTGCATAATCCACTGAAAAATATATAAATTATTTATATCGTTTTCTGCCGGTACTTTCCTGCCGATGTGATCGCCATCAATATTTAAAACCCCGGATGTGATCTCATCCATCATTTTCATCAATGTATTTAGTCATGATTTTACTCAGGAACAGGAATACGTTCAGGAGCAGAGAATGGAGATTATTTTTGACCCGACGTTAATCGCCCTTAAGCAGAATATTTCCCGTGCGGAAGAGGCCATCGAACTGGCGGGTTCATTACTCGCCAGGCGCCAGATTTGCAGTCCCGAATATGTCAACGAGATGCTGACGGTATACGAAGATTTCGGCGCTGCCATCGTTATAGATGACGGGATTGCCATGCCGCATGCCCGACCGGAAAAAGGGGCATTGCAGACCGGATTTTCGCTTGTCACCACCGCCACGCCAGTGACCTTCGGCCACGATGAGTTCGATCCGGTTACCGTCATTATTGCTATCGCCGGCGCGGACGCTGACAGTCATATCAAAATGATCCAACTGATAGCCTCGCTGATCGAGTCAGATATTGTGACCTTCCTTCAGCAGGAAAATGACGTCAATTCAGTCTTACAATTCATCCAAAAACAAATGGAGTAGTCATTATGTTAGTTATCAGAACGGTTTGTGGTAACGGTATTGGCAGTTCATTGATGGCTGCGAATAATGTGAAAAAGATCTGTGAAGAATTAGGTATCAAAGCGGACGTCGCCTCGGTCGATTTTGCTAACGCCGTCGGGGAAAAAGCCGACCTTTACGTCACGATCAAAGAACTGGCAAATCAATTTCCGGCCCACTGTCATGTC
This sequence comes from Klebsiella sp. G-Nf4, assembly GCF_002810615.1. Classification (NCBI taxonomy): domain Bacteria; kingdom Pseudomonadati; phylum Pseudomonadota; class Gammaproteobacteria; order Enterobacterales; family Enterobacteriaceae; genus Klebsiella; species Klebsiella sp. G-Nf4. The sequence continues at coordinate 225,768 of NZ_PION01000004.1, forward strand.
GCCATCATTCGTAGCTACGTCCATAAAGCGAAGATCGCCGAGGATATTACCGACGCGCTGACCAAAATTGCGGCGACTCACTCTTAATCAACATAGAGGGAACGACCATGCAGGCTATTCTTAGTTTCTTAGCGGAAATATTCAGTCAACCTGCTTTTTTAATGGGGCTGATTGCTTTTGTCGGTTTAGTGGCGCTGCGCTCCCCCGGTAATAAACTCCTTACCGGCACATTAAAACCGATTTTAGGTTATTTGATGTTGAGCGCTGGCGCAGGCGTTATCGTTGCCAATCTCAACCCGCTGGGCGGTATTATCGAGGCCGGATTTAATATCCGCGGTGTTATTCCAAACAATGAAGCCATTGTCTCCGTCGCCCAGAAGATGCTGGGCGTGGAAACCATGAGTATTTTACTGTTAGGTTTTATTTTCAACCTGATTATCGCCCGCTGTACCAAGTATAAATATATCTTTCTGACCGGCCATCACTCGTTCTTTCTCGCCTGCCTGTTTTCCGCCGTCCTGCAGGCGGCGGAGTTCCATGGCTGGATGTTGATCCTGATCGGCGGATTCCTGCTGGGATCATGGTCCGCCATCTCCCCCGCCATTGGTCAGCGTTACACCAAGCAGGTCACGGAAGACGGAGGGATCGCCATGGGTCATTTCGGCTCCCTCGGCTACTACCTCTCGGCCTGGATCGCCAGCCGGACCGGCAATCCGGCAAATTCCTTCGCGGATACCGAAATTTCAGAAAAGTGGGGCTTTCTGCGCGATACCACAGTCACCACCGGTATCGTGATGTTTGTTATCTACTTTGTCTGCAGCGCTGTCGCCGGGTCGGCATACCTGAGCACCATCACCGACCAAAACATGCTGATCTTCTCAGTGCTGACCGGCCTGCAGTTCGCCGTTGGCGTGGCCATTGTGTACAACGGTGTGCGGCTGATCCTTGGCGATCTGGTGCCGGCATTCCAGGGCATCAGCCAGAAGCTGATCCCGGACTCCATACCGGCCGTTGACTGCGCGGTATTCTTCACCTTTAGCCCCACCGCCGTGGTGGTGGGATTCATCAGCTCCTTCGTGGGCGGGCTGGTCGGGATGCTCTTGCTCGGCGGGCTGGGCATGGCGCTGATTATTCCCGGCATGGTGCCGCACTTCTTCTGCGGCGGCACGTCCGGCGTCTTCGCCGACAAGCTGGGCGGTAAGCGCGGATGTATCATCGCCTCCTTTATCGGTGGGATCTTCCTCGCCTTCCTGCCGGCGATGCTGCTGCCGGCGCTCGGCAACCTCGGGTTTGAAAACAGCACCTTCGCCGATTTCGACTTCGCGGTATGGGGCATCATCATCGGCAATGCATTCACCCAGTTTGGCCAGGTCACTATCTATCTGATTTGTCTGGTGCTGCTCGTCGCGCTGCTGGCGCCTTTCTGTTTCCGTCATGTACGGGTGGTGGGCGATACGCTCAGCTATGAGGAGCTCACGGCGAAGCAGAAAAATGAATAAGCGACGTCATTTTTCCCGGCGGGGAGGTCACGCTCCCCCGCCGCTGACCAATAATCAGGAGTGGTTATGGCTATTTTGTCCATTGGATTTGCTTGTTTCGATCAGTTTTTCTTTCTCAATGAATGGCCTCAGGAGAATACCAAAAACTTTTGTCATGATTTTATAGAAAGCGGCGGCGGCCCAGCGGCCAATGCGGCATGGCTGCTGGGATTGTGGGGTGAGGAGGTCTATTACATTGGTCATCTGCATCAGGACCTTTACGGCCAGCGCATTATTGATGAATTTGCCGAGGCGGGCGTGGATACCAGCCAGGTGGTTTTCTCCGATGACATGATCACCCCGCTGGCCTCGGTGCTGGTCAATCGCTTAACGGGTTCGCGGACGATTATTACCCGCAAGATGCAAACACCACCTTCCCTGACCTACGATCAAAAACTGAAACTGGACGACCTCGCCGAGCGATTGATTGCCAGCGAGGAGCCAGTCACCATTTTAATTGACGGCCATGAGGCAGAAATCAGTGAATATTTAATTAAGAAGCTGCCCCACGCCAAAGTCGTGATGGACGGGGGTTCACTGCGTGCCAGCAATATTAAACTGGCGGCCTGGACTGACTATTTTGTCGTAAGCGAACATTTTGCCCGCGATTATATGAGCTATCGTTTACTGAGCACCGAAGCAGACATTAAAGCAGCCCTGATTGAGCTGAATAAAATTTGCCGCGGCGAGGCGTTTATCACCCTTGGCGAAAAAGGCTGTGCCTTCTTAAAGAGCGGTATGCTGCAGATCGTCCCTTCCTGGCTGTGCAATGCCGTTGATACCACTGGCGCCGGGGATGTTTTTCACGGCGCCTTTACCTATGGCGTCCATTATTCATGGCATATTGATAATATTATTTTATTTGCCAGCCTGACCGCCGCTATTTCTATTGAGAAAAAAGGGGTACGGGAATCGATGCCGGATCTGGCGGTCGTCCACCACTCGCTAAATAGCTACGAGAGAAACTTAAAGCAATATTTTGAAGAATAACTGCGTTTAATACATATCAAGAGGTGAATATGTTAGTGTCGATGAAGGACATGCTTCAGCATGCCCTAAAGAACGGTTACGCCGTCGGTCAGTTCAACATTAATAATCTGGAATGGGTCGGCGCCGTATTAAGCACCGCCCAGCAGTGCCGCTCACCGGTTATTTTGGGCGTGTCTGGCGGCACGGTTAAGCATATGCTCGGGCTTAAATGTATTCATGATATTGTGGTTAATGCCATAGATTATTTACATATTGATATTCCGGTGGCTCTGCATCTGGATCACGGCACTACCCAGGAGGCCTGCGAAGCCGCGATCGCTGCCGGCTTCAGTTCCATTATGTTTGATGGTTCACATCTGCCGTTCAGGGAAAACCTGACCATCACCCGCCACCTGGTGGCGCTGGCGCACAGCAAGGGCATCTCCGTGGAAGCCGAACTGGGGACCATCGCCGGCAGTGAAGATGGTATCGTTAACTCCGAGGTCATTTACGCCGATCCTGAAGAGTGCTACACCCTGGTGACAGAAACGCAGGTGGATTGCCTCGCCGCCGCGCTGGGTTCCACCCATGGTCTGTATAAAGGTAAAGCCCGGCTGGGATTTACTGAGATGAAAGCCATTGCCGAGCGCGTGAAGGTCCCGCTGGTGCTGCATGGCGGCACCGGTATTGCCGATGAGGATATGCGCCGGGCGATTGCCTGCGGCACCGCCAAGATTAACGTCAATACCGAAAACATGTACGCCTGGTGTCAGCAGGTGAAAGCGATCTTTGCCGCCGACACCGGGCACGATGTGAACGATCCGCGGAAAGTCATCACCCAGGGACTGCAGCCAGTACGCGAGATGATTGCCCGCCGCATGGCGCTTTTTGGCTCACAGCAGCGCTATTGACGCCGGGCCTGGGCTGAAACCTCCGCCCCGAAGCTGCCGGGGCGGAGGCGTCAGGTATCAGAAGGCAAAGCAGGAGCAGCCCAGCACGCCCCAGAAAGCTTGCTCATCGGAGACCGGAATCGACGACTTGCGCGCAATATCATGTTGGTGGCCGTGAACGCCGCAGCTGCCGCAGCACTGGTGCATCTGCACTATGGCGCCGATTTTAGCCGCCGCCGGCGGAGCGGAACGGTAATGACCCGGGACTTTCACCACCGGTGACCACTCAGGCAGCACCGGAATAGGCGGCGGCGCCAGCGGCGAGAAGTGACCGGCGGCGTACACCACTTTGCCATCAACCACCGTCAGCACGGACTCAATGCCTTTGATCTCCTCTTCCGCGACACTGAAGTAGTCTTTCGACAGCACCACCAGATCGGCAAGCTGACCGGCGGCCAGACGGCCTTTCTTGCCTTGCTCGCTGGAGAACCAGGCGCTGCCCGCCGTCCACAGCTCCAGCGCGACATCGCGCGGCAAGCGGTTGTCGTCGTCATACATCGCCATCCCGCCAACGGTGCGCCCGGAGACCAGCCAGTACAGCGCAGTCCACGGATTATAGCTGGCGACGCGGGTCGCATCGGTGCCCAGCCCCACCGGCACGTCCAGTTCCAGCATTTTCGCTACCGGCGGGGTATGTTTCACCGCCTCTTTGCCGTAGCGATCGACAAAATATTCGCCCTGGAAGGCCATCCGATGCTGCACCGCAATACCGCCGCCCAGCGCCTTCACCCGCTCAATGTTACGCTCGGTAATGGTCTCGGCATGATCGAAGAACCAGTGCAGACCATTAAACGGGATATCGCGGTTCACCTTCTCAAACACGTCCAGCATCCGACTGATGGACTCGTCGTAGGTGGCATGCAGGCGGAACGGCCAGCGATGCTCCACCAGATGGCGCACCACCCGCTCCAGCTCATCCTCCATGCCTTGCGGCAGATCCGGCCGCGGCTGCAGGAAATCTTCAAAATCCGCCGCCGAGAACACCAGCATCTCGCCGGCGCCGTTGGCGCGATAGAAGTCGGTGCCCTGCCCCGGCTTCAGCATATCGGTCCAGCGTTCGAAGTCCTCCAGCTCCTGCTTCGGCCGCTGGGTAAACAGGTTGTAAGCGATGCGCACGGTCATCTGCTCTTTCGCATGCAGCTGTTCGATAATTTCATAATCTTCCGGATAGTTCTGGAAACCGCCCCCGGCGTCGATGGCGCTGGTCAGCCCCAGTCGGTTCAGCTCGCGCATAAACTGGCGGGTAGAATTCACCTGCAGATCCAGCGGCAGCTTCGGCCCTTTGGCCAGCGTAGCGTAGAGGATCATGGCGTTCGGCTTGGCGATCAGCATCCCGGTCGGGTTGCCACGGCTATCGCGGACGATCTCTCCGCCCACCGGATCCGGCGTCTCTTTGGTATAACCCACGGCTTTCAGCGCCGCGCGGTTCAGCAGCGCGCGATCGTAGAGATGCAGCACAAACACCGGTGTATCGGGCGCCGCGTCGTTCAGCTCTTCCAGGGTTGGCATCCGCCGCTCGGCGAACTGGAATTCGCTCCAGCCGCCGACCACCCGCACCCACTGCGGGGAGGGAGTGCGATCGGCCTGATCCTTAAGCATTCGCAGGGCATCGGCCAGCGAGGGGACGCCCTCCCAGCGGAGCTCAAGGTTGTAGTTCAACCCACCGCGGATCAGGTGCAGGTGAGAATCGTTGAGCCCAGGGATCACCGTATGCCCTTTGAGATCGACGATTTGCGTCCCCTCGGCGGCAAAGCTCATGATCCGATCGTGACTTCCGGTAGCAACAATTTTTCCGTCGGCGATGGCCACGGCTTCCGCCAAGGGATTCGCACGATCGAGGGTATGAATCTGACCGTGGGTCAGAATCAGTGTGGCAGTTTGCGACATAACGCACTCCTTGAGGAGGCTGACTCAGTTTTTCTTTAACCAGCCAGCAAACAGGCGGGTCACGATGGGCATCCAGAACCAGACCACCAGCGCAACCACGCAGGCATCATTGATCAGGTGCAGCAGCAGGCTCCCTTTGAGCGACGGCAACAGCATGCCGGTGACCGCAGGCACCAGGTTGGTGCTGGGAAAAATCACCAGCAGGGTGATCAGAAACTGTTTCCACCGCCGCGGCTGGCGCACGTTCGCCGCCGGCGGGGTAAACCAGAAGGCCGGCTCCGTCCGCACCTCCGTCCGATCGCCTTCCGTCAGCAGCGGCGCAATCTCTGCCACCAGCTGCCGACGGGTTTCCGACTGCGTCCAGGCGTAGAGGTGCTCCAGGGTATCGAAGCGGATAATCACGCTCCACAGATTCTGCCCCGCGGTGGGACGGATCACATTCGCGCCAAGATGGCCGGGAAACTCGGCCGCAATGGGCATAATTTTACCGAGCCACTCTTCGTAGCGCTGGCCGTGTTGCGGATCGAGCAGATGGCTGATGACCAGGGTTACCGATTTTTGCTGCGCCATAAAGCGTTCCTTACTTCAGGGGAATGACAGGATTGCTCCCGCCATTGGCCATAAATGATATACACAACATCATTCATGCTGCGTCGAGGCGACAGAGTGGTACGTCCCCGGAGCTGAGCTGAGGCAGTGACCGGGGACGGGCAAACGCAGCCGACAAAGAGGCAGCCTGAAGGATGAAGTGATTTACGCTTTGCGCTCCGGCGCGCCATGCACCATGGTATAAGCGTAATCCACGCCCATCCCGTAGGCGCCGCTGTGTTCGCGTACGAGGTCCATCACCGCATCGTAGGTCGCTTTGCGTGACCAGTCGCGCTGGTACTCCAGCAGCACCTGTTGCCAGGTGACCGGCACCGCGCCCGCCTGCACCATCCGGTCAATGGACCGCTCATGGGCGTCGACAGAGGTGCCGCCGGAGGTATCCGTCACTACGTACACCTCGTAGCCTGCTTCCAGCGCCATCAGCGCCGGGAACGTCAGACAGACTTCGGTCCACAGGGCAGAGATCACCAGCTTTTTACGGCCGGTCGCTTTCACCGCCGCCACAAACGCGTCGTCTTCCCAGGAGTTCATTGAGGTACGTTCAATCGGCTTGACGTCAGGATGCACGGCCAATAATTCCGGCCAGATATAACCGCTGAAGCTTTTGGTCTCTACGGAGGTATAAATCACCGGCACATTAAAAATTTTGCCCGCTTTTGCCAGCGCCACGGTGTTATTTTTCAGGGTCTGGCGATCGATATTCGCCACGCCAAATGACATCTGCGGCTGGTGGTCAATAAAGATAAGTGCGGAATTAGTGGGATCGAGCAGTTCACGAATAGACATTAAATACCTTCTTAATCAATAAGTTAAAAAGATTACATGATGGTTAATGCGTCGTGTAGATCCTGACTGATAAAGCATGGTGAGTATAGCCAGTTATTTCTAACAAGTTATTAAAGTTTTTTTGTGGTTTATTTTTTTGCCCGTAGCAAGGATTTGCTCGCATCCGCATTAATCAAATTTTTACGCCAAACTGTTCTGATTTATTCACTGGCATTGATTATTGCGCTTAGGTACAACAAGGGAAAATGAATTAATGGATAGCTCCCCTATGCGCGTGAACTTTGATGTACTCATGATCCTTGATGCCCTGGACAGACACGGCTCCTTCGCCACCGCCGCGGAGTCGCTGTATAAAACCCCCGCCGCCCTGAGCTATATGATCCAAAAGCTGGAGAACGATCTGGATATTGTGCTGTTGGATCGCTCCGGCCACCGGGCGAAGTTTACCGATACCGGCCGGTTGATGCTGGAGAAGGGGCGGCAGCTTTTAAGTGCCGCCAGAGATCTGGAAAAGCAGGCGCAGCAGCTAAGCGCGGGCTGGGAACGCGAACTGGCGATTGCCCTCGATGCTTCCTTTCCCTTTTCTGCCCTGCTGCCGCTGATCGCCGAGTTTTATGCGCAAAATCCGCAGACGCGCCTGAACTTCAGTCATCACACCCTCGCCGGTTCGTGGGAAGAGCTGACCCACCATGGCGCGGATATTATCCTCGGCGCCATCAATGAGCCCCCGACCTCTGCAGAGTGGTCATGGCAAACCCTCGGCGCACTGGATAATATTTTCGTGGTTGCCCCCGCCCACCCGCTGGCTCAGGCGAAGGAGCCACTGACCAATAAACAGCTCAGCCAGCATCGGGCCATCGTGATCCGCGACAGCGCCCGTTATTGCCATCCGCTAAACAGCAATCTCCTCGACGAGCAGCCGCAAATCGGCGTCGATGATTTCGCCAGTAAAGTCGAACTGCTGTGCGCCGGGTTGGGCTGCGGCTTTCTACCGCGCCATATCGCTCGCCCGTGGCTGGAAAAAGGCAGTCTGGTGGAGAAAAGCGTCGCCTGCTGGCGGGAAAAAGATATCACCTACATGGCCTGGCGCAGCGGCAATGACGGGCTGGCTCAGCACTGGTGGCGGGAGGCGCTCCTCCGCGACGACCTGCTGAGCCAGCTCTACCGTTAACGGCCGGACCAGACGCTGGCGGAGATGGCCGGGAGGGTCAGCACTCCGTCCTGGAAGGCGCCGGCGCCTTCCAGCAGCGTCCACCCTGCCACGTTCAGCAGTGGGGAATCCTCGATAACCACCTCGCAGGCTTCCCCGCGGTTAATTGCCACCAGCACCCGCTGCTGTTTGTAGACCCGGACAAACACCACTACGTTATCCTCGGCGTAAATCACCTGGCAGCCGCCGTAGCGCAGCGCCTGCTGAGCCTTACGCAGTTTTGCCATCCGCTGATACAGCGCCAGCAGTTGGGTATCCTGCAGCGCCGGATCCCACGGGAACGGTTTGCGGCAGAACGGATCGTTATTGCCATCCACGCCCACCTCGTCGCCGTAGTAGATGCACGGTACGCCCGGCCAGCTAAACAGCCACACCACCGCCAGCGGCAGGCGTGCTACGTCTTTGCCAAGGAGAGATTTAAAGCGCGCCGTATCATGGCTGTCGAGCTGGTTGAACATCCGCAGCTGCTGCTGATGCGACAGCCCGGCGCGATAACTATCCATCCACGCCATACAGGTCTGGGCGTCTATCTTCTGCGGATCGTAGGAAATATCAGTATTGGCGAGGAATCCCCAGATCGGGAAGGTAAAGCCGCGATAGTTCATCGCCGAATCTTCGGCATCCGCCTGCAGCCACTGTCGCGCATCGCCAAAATGTTCGCCAAAGACAAAGGCTTCTGGCTGCGTTTGCTTTGCCGCCTGAGTGATGCCGGCGATATGCTGCAGGTTATTTCGCGCCCCGCCACCTTCGCCCAGCATATGCACCACGTCCAGACGCCAGCCGTCCATGCTCCACGGCGCCTTCAGCCAGTGGCGTACGATGCTGTCCTCGCCGGCATAGATCTCGTTGACCAGGCTGGTCGACCGATAGTCGAGCTTCGGCAGACTGGCATAGCCCAGCCAGTTGTGCGCCTGCCCCTCCTCTGAGAAGGTGAACCAGTCGCGCCACGGGGAGTCCGGATAGTGGCCGGCGCCGCCGCTGCCCTGCTGGTGTCGGTCGAACCAGGGATGGGAATCGCCGGTATGGTTGAACACACCGTCGAGGATCATACGCATCCCCGCCCGCTGCGTATTGTGGCGCAGCCGGAGCAGCGCCGCGTCGCCGCCAAACTGCGGATCGACGCGCCGATAATCCTCGGTATCGTATTTATGCACGCTGGGGGCGGCGAAAACCGGGTTCAAATAGAGGGCGGTGACGCCGAGCTGCTTCAGATACGGAAGTTTTTCGCTGATGCCGTCGAGATCGCCGCCGTAGAACGTCGACCCGCCCGCTTCGCCGGTTAGCGGTTCGTCCCACGCTTTGCGCACAATCTCCCGCCCCGCCGCGTGATGGTAATAGACTGCATCCTGGTCAGCCTCACGTGCGGCGCTGCGGGCAAAGCGATCGGGGAAAATCTGATAGAAAACCTGATCGACCACCCACTGCGGGCCGGCGTCCGGCAGGTCAATGGCAAACTGCTCCAGCCTGGCCGGCGGGAAACGGGTGAAACCTTGTGGCGTAAACCAGCGCTGATGGTCAGCCCACAGCAGCTTAAAGCTGTAGCGGCGGCGTGGCTGGCCGCTGGCGAGAGAGATTTCACCGCGCCATACCACCACGCCGGGCTGCGGCGCCTGGCGGAGCCGCTGCATCGGCAGCGACAGCTCTTCGTTATCTTCTTCCGCGCGCAGCGTGATCCGCTGCGGCAGCGACTCACCGCTTAACCACAGGGTAATAAACAGTCGGTCCTGTTGCACCTTGATAAAGGGTGCAACCGGAAGGTGCCATGCCTTCAACATCGTGAATCCTCATTGTGCAGAATGGGCACACCTTGCCATAGCCGTCAGGCGCAGAACTCATCATCACAGGATTTTTTGGGGGAGGATAACGGGGGAGGACGCGGGACTGCAAGCCGCCCCGGTCGCGTGATGCTGACCGGGGCGGTGTCATTTACTGAGCCTGCGCCAGGCGGCGATCGCGACGGGTCTTAAAGACCCAGCCCAGCAGCAGCAGGCCGATCCACGCCATACCGACATACAGCGAGATACGAGTATCCGGATGATAGCCGATCAGGGCGATAATAAAGGCCAGGAACACCAGGCCGACTACCGTGGTCACCACTCCGCCGGGGACTTTGAATTTCAGCGCCTTAACCTCTTCGGGTGACAGACGGCGGCGGAAGGCAATCTGTGACAACAGGATCATAATCCACACCCACACCGTAGCGAAGGTGGCCAGGGAGGCGATCACCAGGAAGACGTTTTCCGGCATGATGTAATTGAGATACACCGCAAACAGCAGCGCAATGGTCATCACCATCACCGTCACCCACGGAATACCGCGACGCGACGTTTTAGCGAACACCTTCGGCGCACTGCCCTGCTCAGCCATACCGTGCAGCATACGACCTACGCCGAACACGTCGGAGTTAATCGCCGACAGCGAAGCCGTCAGGACCACGAAGTTAAGAATACTGGCCGCGAAGGTAATGCCCAGATGCTGGAAGGTCAGAACAAAGGGGCTGCCGTCGGTTCCCACCTGGTTCCACGGATAGATGGACATAATGACGAACAGCGTGCCGACGTAGAACACCAGAATACGCATCGGCACCGAGTTGATCGCGCGCGGAATGGATTTCTCCGGGTCTTTCGCCTCACCGGCGGTAATACCGATGATTTCGATGCCGCCGTAGGCGAACATCACCATCTGCAGCGACATCACCATCCCCAGCCAGCCGTTGCTGAAGAAGCCACCGTTGCTCCACAGGTTATGAATGCCGGTCGGCTGGCCGCCGTTGCCGATCCCCCAGATAATAATGCCGAACCCGGCGAGGATCATGATGATAATGGTGGCCACTTTGAAGAACGAGAACCAGAACTCCAGCTCACCAAACACCTTGACGCTCATCAGGTTGACGGCGCAGATGATCAGTACCACGCTGAGCACCCAGATCCAGTGCGGCACCGTCGGGAACCAGACGCCCATGTAGATACCGAAGGCGGTGACGTCGGCGATGGCGACGATCAGGATTTCGAAGCAGTAGGTCCAGCCGGTGATATAGCCCGCCAGTCCGCCGAGGTTTTCCTGGGCATAGCGGGAAAATGAGCTGGCGGAAGGGTTATGCACCGACATCTCACCGAGCGCCCGCATAATGATATATGCCGCGACGCCACCGATAATGTAGGCCAACAGCACGCTGGGTCCGGCCATTTTAATGGCGTCGGCTGAGCCGTAAAAAAGCCCGGTGCCGATGGCGGAACCCAGGGCCATAAAGCGGATGTGCCGGGTGCTTAGCCCGCGCTTAAGCTTGTTACTACTTTCCATCGTGGTTTTTTCAATGCCGTTTAACACAAAAAATAAAAAACCACGGAACCCGAAGTCCCGTGGTTAAACGCTTTTCCTTAACGCCTGTTAATGGGCGCTGGAAGTCACCTGACGTCCGGCTGCGCGATCCCAGATCACCGCGAGGAACACCATCACGGCGGTGGGCATCAGCCAGGCCAGGCCCTGCTCCGCCAGCGGCAGACGCGCGGTCCAGGCCGGCAGAATCGCGGCAAACGCCGATGACTTAATCCCGTCAATGATACCAAACATCAGACTGATAAACATGGCCGGCGCGATAACGCGGGACGAATTATGCCACCAACTGCGGGTAAAGCTTAATACAACCAGTGCGATACACGGCGGATAGATAGCGGTCAGCACCGGAATTGACACCTGAATCAGATGGCTCAGGCCCAGATTGGAGACCGCCATCGAGAACAGGCCAAGGATAAAGACCAGCGTGCGATAGGAGAACGGCAGATACTGGGCAAAGAACTCGGCGCAGGCGCAGGTCAGGCCCACCGCCGTCACCAGGCAAGCGATGAAAATCAGCGCCGCCAGCAGGAAGCTGCCTGCCCCGCCGAAGGTATGCTGCACGTAGGAGTGCAGAATGGCCGCGCCGTTGGCGGACTGGTCCACGAGAGTGGCGCTGTCAGAACCCAGACGGAACAACGCCAGGTACAGCAGCGTCAGGCCAACGCCTGCCATCAGGCCAGCCCAGACGGTGTAGCGGGTCAACAGACGCGCTTCGCTGACGCCGCGGGAGCGTGCCGCATTGACAATCACGATCCCGAACACCATCGCGCCGAGGGTATCCATGGTCAGGTAGCCGTTAACGAAGCCATTGGAGAATGGCGCCGTGCGATACGCTTCCAGCGCGTCGCTGATCGGGCCCGCTGGCCAGACAATGGCCGCTACCGCCAGCACAATCAGGGCAATAATTTTCAGCGGCGCGAGGAAGTTGCCCACGGTGTCCAGCAGTTTGCCCGGATAGAGGGAGACCAGAATCACCAGCGCGAAGTAGATAACGCTGTAGATCAACAGCGGCAGCGGGCCATCGCCGGTCAGCGGCGCAATACCGACCTCAAAGGAGACGGTCGCGGTACGCGGGGTCGCGAACAGCGGCCCCACCGCAAGATAACACACCACCGCCAGCAGGATACCCGCCACTTTACCAATGGGGGTGCTCAGGCTTTCAACGCCGCCGCCGACTTTCGCCAGCGCCACCACCGTCAGCACCGGCAGACCCACCGCAGTGATCAGGAAGCCGATCGCCGCCGTCCAGACGTGCTCGCCCGCCTGTAAGCCAACCATCGGAGGGAAAATAATGTTGCCTGCGCCAACAAACAACGCGAAGGTCATAAAGCCCAACGCTATGATGTCGCGAGATTTTAACTGATGGGTCATAAATTCATTACTGCCTGTGGATGTGGTGTTGTAAAAAAATGGAAAAATACCGCGCTCCCCTCTCAGGGACGATACAGCGGCTATTGCCGGTAAACTCAGCGAGATATGCTCCCGAAGCGGCGTGGGAAAGAATTGTTTTTGGTATTACCACGCAAAAGCAGTCTGTCATCGACTACGCAGGCGCAATTTAAACGCTTATAACGTTTTAAAGCAAGGCACGATCGCAAAAGCAGATGATTATGCTGGTTATCAGTTGTGCACCAGAATCATTTACCATATTGATGGAAAACCCGTGGCTTATCATGCGAACAAAAAAGCAGCACACGTTCATTAAATAGGCGAGGAAAAAAGGGATGCCAACGAAAATGACCAGCCGGGGCTGGTCATTGGCAAGATAAGCTGACAGCACGCCGATCAGGCGTCGTTTCTGGCAATTAATCGTTCCGGGAGCAGGAAGCTAAAACGGGTTCCCTTGCCCACCGTGCTGGCGATCTCCAGCCGGCTGTCATGATGGTTGACAGCGTGTTTGACGATCGCCAGTCCCAGACCGCTGCCCCCCGTTTGCCGGGAGCGAGCTTTATCCACCCGATAAAAGCGCTCGGTCAGACGGGGAATGTGCTCCGGCGCAATACCCGGTCCATTATCCTCAACGCTGAACAGCGCCCCCTGCGGGGTCCGCTGCCAGCTGACGCGAATTTCGGTCCCAGGCGGGGTGTGGTTCACCGCGTTATAGACCAGGTTGGAAATCGCGCTGCGCAGCTGTTCCTCGTTGCCAAGCACCTTGAGCTGCTCGTCAACGGTGAAGATCAGCGTCTGTTTCTCCTGGCTGAGGGTCTGCGCCTCGCGCTCCACCACCCGCAGCATCATCGGCACGTCAATGCGATCATTCATCACCAGCGCCGGCGCGGCTTCAATGCGCGACAGTGTCAGCAACTGCTTCACCAGCCCTTCCATACGCTGAGTTTGCTCCCGCATGGTGTGCAGGGCTTTTTCCCGCGTCGCCCCCTCCAGCACCTGCTCCTGCATCATCTCCAGATAGCCCTGCAGCACCGTCAGCGGGGTGCGCAGTTCATGGCTGACGTTGGCGAAAAAGTTCCGCCGCGCCCCTTCCAGTTGATGCATCTGCGTCACGTCGCGCGCCACCATCAGCCACTGCTTGTCGGTGTAAGGCATCACGCGAATTTCCAGATGGCGAGCGTTATTCAGCACCAGGTTGAGTGGCTTAGAAAAATCACGCTGTTTCAGATAGTTGGCGAACTCGGGATAACGCAGGAGGTTGAGAATATTTTGGCCACTGTCGTCCGGCCAGCGCAGGTTTAGAATCTGCTGCGCCAGGCCATTACACCAGAAAATGGCCCCCTCTTCCGTGGTCAGTACGACCGCATCCGGCAGCGATTCCGCTCCGCTGCGAAAACGTTTAATCAGGCTTCCCAGCTCGCGTCGACGCTTTTTATTACGCATCTGCATCTGATGCAGACCATACAGCAGCGGCTCCCAGCTGCCACGGCCAGGCGGAGGAGTCATGCTCCGATCCACCCACAGCCACCACGACAGGCGCATCAAATTCCAGAAATGCCAGACCAGCAAACCGGTCACTGCCGCCAGTAAAAACCACGGCAAATGCCCCCAAAATGCCCCCAGAATCAGGGCCGGAATACACGCTAAAAAGAGCTCCAGCGCCAGCCTTTTCCATGACAGCCGTTCCAGCACGGGTCACACTCCTGTCAAAATTCAGAAACGGGCGGAGAAACGATACCCCGTGCCGCGAACCGTTTGCACCATACGATCATGGCCACTGTGTTCCAGCGCTTTGCGCAGGCGGCGAATATGGACGTCCACCGTGCGGTCTTCCACATAGACGTTGGTTCCCCAGACGTGGTTCAGCAACTGCTCGCGGCTGTACACTCGCTCAGGATGGGTCATAAAGAAGTGCAATAACTTAAATTCCGTCGGCCCCATATCCAGCGGACTGTCGCCGGTCATCACCCGGTGCGACGAAGGGTCGAGGCTCAGACCCTGCATTTCGATCACCTCTTCCACCGCCATCGGCGAAATACGGCGCATCACCGCCTTGATCCGCGCCACCAGCTCTTTCGGTGAGAAAGGCTTGGTAATGTAATCATCCGCCCCGGTCTCCAGGCCGCGAACGCGATCCTCTTCTTCTCCACGCGCGGTCAGCATCACGACCGGGATATCCCGCGTCATCGCCTCGCGCTTGAGCAACTTAATAAACTGCAGCCCCGAACCACCCGGCAGCATCCAGTCAAGGAGAATCAAATCAGGCCAGGGTTCATTGAGTTGATTCACCGCGCTGTCATAATCTTCCGCCTCGACGGGCTGAAAGCCATTTTGCTCCAGAACAAAGCAGACCATTTCGCGGATTGGAGCTTCATCTTCAACGACCAGAATTCTTCTCGCCATTATTTACCCTGTGTTTTTTAGCCATCAGTATAGAAGTGCGGCGTCATTATGCGTCACTTTTGTGACAGATTTATGAAAAAAATGACGGTCTGATGATCGGGTAATTTGAAGCATGACGCGGACTTACCCCCCGCCGACAAATGATATACTGCCGCCCATGCTTTTTTCGCTAGGGAAGATTTATGCGCCTCCTTCACACCTCCGACTGGCATTTGGGCCAGAATTTTTACAGCAAAAGCCGTGCGGCCGAACACGACGCTTTTCTTACCTGGCTGCTGGACCGCGCGCAGGAGCATGAAGTCGACGCCATTATCGTGGCTGGCGATATTTTTGATACCGGCTCGCCGCCGAGCTACGCCCGCGAACTGTATAACCGTTTTGTCGTCCAGCTGCAGCAGACCGGCTGTCGCCTGGTGGTGCTGGCGGGCAATCACGATTCGGTGGCGATGCTCAATGAGTCCCGCGATATTCTCGCCTTTTTGCACACCACCGTGGTGGCGAACGCCGGCTACGCGCCCATTGAGCTGCCGTTGCGCGACGGCACCCCGGGTGCCATCTTTTGCCCGGTGCCGTTTTTACGCCCGCGCGAGCTGGTCACCAGTCAGGCCGGCCACTCCGGTCGGGAAAAACAGCAACAGCTCCTGCACGCCATCAGCGACTATTATCAGGAGCAGTATCAGCAGGCCTGCGCGCTGCGCGGCGATCGGCCGCTGCCCATCATTGCCAGCGGCCACCTGACCACCGTCGGCGCCAGCAAAAGCGATGCCGTCCGCGACATTTACATCGGCACGCTGGATGCCTTTCCGGCGCAACACTTCCCGCCTGCCGACTACATTGCGCTGGGCCATATTCACCGCGCGCAGGTGGTCGGTGGTTGCGAACACATCCGCTACAGCGGCTCGCCGCTACCGCTGAGCTTCGATGAAACCGGCAAAGCCAAATCGGTGCACCTGGTGAGCTTTAACGACGGGCGCCTCAGCGCCGTGGAAACCCTGGAGGTGCCCGTGACCCAGCCGCTGGCAGTGATCAAAGGCGATCTGGCCGCCATCACCGCCCAGCTGGAGCAGTGGCGCGGCGTCGAGCAGGACCCGCCGGTGTGGCTGGATATCGAAATTACCACCGAGGACTACCTGCACGATATTCAGCGTCATATTCAGGCGCTGACGGAGGATTTACCGGTGGAAGTGTTGCTGGTACGCCGCAGCCGCGAGCAGCGCGAGAAAATATTGCTCAACGCCCAGCGGGAGACCCTCAGCGAACTGAAGGTGGAAGAGGTGTTCGAGCGCCGGCTGGCGCTGACCGAGATTGACGATGACAAGCGCGCCCGGCTGCACGAGCTGTTCACCCATACGCTGCATACACTTACCGCGGAGGACGAAAACGCATGAAAATCCTCAGTCTGCGTCTGAAAAATCTCAACTCCCTGAAGGGTGAATGGAAGATAGACTTTACCGCCGAGCCGTTCGCCAGCAACGGCCTGTTCGCCATTACCGGCGCCACTGGCGCCGGCAAAACCACCCTGCTCGATGCCATTTGCCTGGCGCTTTATCACGAGACGCCGCGCCTGAATAAAGTCTCCCAGTCGCAAAATGACCTGATGACCCGCGATACCGCCGAGTGTCTGGCGGAAGTCGAGTTTGAAGTAAAAGGCATCGCCTACCGCGCTTTCTGGAGCCAGAACCGGGCGCGCAACCAGCCGGATGGCAATCTGCAGGCGCCCCGCGTCGAGCTGGCGCGCTGCGCCGACGGCAAAATCCTCGCCGATAAGGTCTCGGACAAGCTGGAGCAAACCGCGACGCTCACCGGCCTCGACTATGGCCGCTTCACCCGCTCAATGCTGCTTTCCCAGGGGCAATTTGCCGCCTTCCTGAACGCGAAGCCGAGCGATCGCGCGGAACTGCTGGAGGAGCTGACCGGCACGGAAATCTACGGCCAGATTTCGGCCATGGTCTACGAACAGCACAAAACCGCTCGCCACGCGCTGGAGAAGTTCGAAGCCCGGGCGGCGGGCATCGTCCTGCTGACGGAAGCGCAGCAGCAGGCGTTGCTGGAAAGTTTGCAGGTACTCACTGACGAAGAGAAAACCCTGCTGACGCAGCAGCAAAATCAGCAGCAGCAGCTTCAGTGGCTGACGCGCCGCGACGAGCTGACGCAACAGCACCAGCAGGCGGTCACCCGGCAGCAGCAGGCCCGCCAGGCGCTGACCGACGCCGCCCCGGCGCTGGCGAAGCTTGAGCTGGCCCAGCCCGCCGCCCAGCTGCGCCCCCTGTGGGAGCGTCAGCAGGAACAGGTGGCTGGTCTGGCGCAAACCCGGCAACGGATCAACGAAGTAAATGCTCGCTTACTTGCCTGCACCGCGCAGCGCGCGCGCATCCGCCGTAGCGCCCTGCACGCTCAGCAGCAGCGTCAGGCTGAACTGACGGAGCTGGCGCAGTGGCTGGCCGCCCATGATCGATTCCGCTTATGGGGTCAGGAGATTGCCGGCTGGCGAGCGCAGTTCTCGCAGCTGACGCGGGATAAACAACAGCTAACGGCTCAGACCACCCGCCTGGGCGCGCTGCGCCAGAAACTGAGCGCTCTGCCAGTCAGTTCCCTGTCGTTGTCCGCAGAGGAAGTCACGGCGGCGATGGCGCAGCAAACGCAGTCGCGGCCGCTGCGCCAGCGGCTGATCTCCCTGCATGAACAGCATCAGCAGTTGCACAAACGCCTGCGTCAGCACGCCGAGAGCGTCCAGCAGGCGCAGACGGAGCAGGCAAAACTCAACGCCACCCTGACGCAACGTCGGGAGCAATATAAAGACAAAAACCAGCACTATCTCGACCTGAAGGCGCTCTGCCAGCGGGAAGAAACGATTAAAGATCTGGAAGGTTACCGCGCCCGGCTCGAGGCGGGTAAACCCTGCCCGCTGTGCGGATCCTGTGAACATCCGGCGATTGAGCAATACGCCTCCCTAACGGTCACGGATAATCAGCGCCGCCGCGACGCGCTGGAAAAAGAGGTCGCCGCGCTGAAAGAAGAAGGTCTGCTGGTCCTCGGGCAGGTCAACGCCCTGACGCAGCAGCTCCAGCGTGAGACCGAAGCGGCCCGGCGGCTCACAGAGGAAGAGCAAGCGCTCACTAAAGCGTGGCAGGAAACCTGCGCCGCTCTGCAGGTCACCCGGGATATTGCGCAAGAGATAAACGACTGGATGCAGGAGCAGGAGCGCTACGAGCAGCAGCTCTATCAGCTCAGCCAGCGTCTGATGTTACAGAGCCAGCTCAACGACCAGCAAGCGCTGGAGCGCCAGGCTCACCAGCAGCTGGAGACCACGCGCCAGGGGCTGGAGAACGCCCTGCAGACGCTGTCACTCAGCCTGCCGGAAGAAGGCGCAGAAGCCGCCTGGCTGCACGCTCGCGAAAGCGAATTTTCCCGGTGGCAGGCGCAACAGACGCAGCATGGCATGATTCAGGAGCAGATCGCCGCCCTGAAACCGCTGCTCGATACGCTGCCGTCCGGCGACGAGGATGACGCGGAGGCTGAGCCGGTTATCCCGGACAACTGGCGCGAAATCCACGAGGAATGCCTGTCGCTGCACAGCCAGCTCGTCGCCCAGCAGCAGCTGGAGACTGAAGAAACGGCGCGCGTGCACCAGTCACAGACGCAATTCACGACTGCCCTGGCCGCCAGCCGCTTTAACGATCGGGAGGCGTTCCTCGCCGCGCTGCTGGATGACGAGACCAGCCAGCGGCTGACGCAGTTAAAACAGACGCTGGAGCAGCAGCTCCAGCAGGCGACGGCGCTTTGCGAGCAAGCGACCCAGCAACAACAGGCGCATCTGGCGCTGCGTCCGCAAGGATCAGACACTGACGGCCCCACCCTGCAAACGCAGCTGCACGCCCTGGCCCAGAGGCTGCGGGACAATACCACCCGCCAGGGTGAGATCCGCCAGCAGCTCAGGCAGGATAATGAAAGCCGCCAGCATCAGCAGGCGCTGGGACAGCAGATTGCAGAGGCGACGCAGCTGGCGGACGACTGGGGCTATCTGAATTCGCTGATCGGATCCAGCACCGGCGACCGGTTCCGCAAATTCGCCCAGGGGCTGACCCTCGATAATCTGGTCTGGCTGGCAAACCAGCAGCTCAACCGCCTGCACGGCCGCTATCTGCTGCAACGCAAGGCCAGCGAGGCGCTGGAGCTGGAGGTTGTCGATACCTGGCAGGCCGACGCCGTGCGCGACACCCGCACCCTCTCTGGCGGCGAAAGTTTCCTCGTCAGCCTGGCGCTGGCCCTGGCGCTGTCTGACCTGGTGAGCCATAAAACGCGGATTGACTCCCTGTTTCTCGATGAAGGCTTCGGCACCCTCGACAGCGAAACGCTGGATACGGCGCTGGACGCCCTGGATGCCCTTAACGCCAGCGGCAAAATTATCGGGGTGATCAGCCACGTGGAGGCGATGAAGGAACGTATTCCGGTGCAGATCAAAGTGAAGAAGATAAATGGCCTGGGTTACAGTCGGCTGGACAGAGCGTTTGCCGTGGAGTGAGGTCTGGGTTATTGCGATGTTCCCGCAGCCCGGCCCTCTCCCGGAGGGCCCGGATGCGGGGAAACGGTTCAGGTCCCCTGGAGCGGCCACAGCCAGGCCGCGCCGCGTACTCCGCTGGAGTCACCGTGCAACGCTTTGCGGATCGGTGTTTCACACTCGCCGCCGAAGACCCACGGCTTCACCAGGTCCGGTACCGTCTGGTACAGTCGCTCGACGTTGCTCATCCCGCCGCCCAGCACGATAACGTCCGGGTCGAGGATATTCACCACGTGAGCCAGCGATTTCGCCAGCCGCTGTTCATAGCGGCTCAGCGCCAGTTCGGCCTTTTCATCACCTTCACCCACCAGGCGCATAATCTCGCTGCCGGTTAACCCCTTGCCGCTCAGCCGCTGGTAGTCGGTGGCAAAGCCGGTGCCGGAGATAAAGGTTTCGATACACCCCTGTTTACCGCAGTAGCAGGGCACTTGCGCACGATAGCACAGCTCATCGTCGTCCATCCACGGCAGCGGGTTATGCCCCCACTCGCCGGCATTACCGTTGCCGCCGATATGCGCCCGCCCGTTGAGCGCCACCCCGGCGCCGCAGCCAGTGCCGATAATCACCGCGAACACCGTTTGCGCCCCCGCCGCCGCGCCGTCCACCGCTTCCGACACCGCCAGACAGTTGGCGTCGTTGGCCAGCCGGACTTCACGCTCAAGGCGCAGGCTGAGATCCTTATCAAAGGGCTGGCCGTTGAGCCAGGTCGAGTTGGCGTTTTTCACCACCCCGGTATAGGGCGAAATTGAGCCAGGAATGCCCATCCCCACGGTACCCTGCTGTCCGGTCGCCTGCTCGGCCATCGCCACCAGGGTGGCGATAGTCTCGATGGTTTGCCGGTAGTCCTCACGCGGCGTGGGTAACCGGTGGCGAAACAGCTGCTCTCCCTGGTCACTCAGGGCTATCACTTCGGTTTTTGTTCCACCTAAATCAATACCAATACGCACGCTCAGCTCCTCACCCCGATTAACAATGCAAGCATAGCGACAATTCGCTATCATGCCCGCCTGATTTAACGACAAAGCCGTGGAAATTATCATGCTGTGGTTCAAAAATTTAATGGTTTACCGTCTCAGCCGCGATATCGAATTGCGCGCCGAGGAGATGGAAAAACAGCTGGCCGAGCTGACATTTACCCCTTGTGGCAGCCAGGATATGGCGAAAACCGGTTGGGTGTCGCCGATGGGATCGCACAGCGACGCGCTGACGCATACGGCAAACGGCCAGATCGTTATCTGCGCGCGTAAAGAAGAAAAGATCCTGCCGTCGCCGGTGATCAAGCAGGCGCTGGAAGCGAAGATCCAGAAGCTGGAAGCCGATCAGGGCCGCAAGCTGAAGAAGACCGAGAAAGATTCCCTGAAAGATGAAGTGCTGCATTCGCTGCTGCCGCGCGCCTTCAGCCGCTTCAGCCAGACGATGATGTGGATCGACACCGTTAACGGCCTGATCATGGTGGACTGCGCCAGCGCGAAGAAAGCGGAAGACACCCTGGCCCTGCTGCGTAAAACCCTCGGTTCGCTGCCGGTGGTGCCGCTGACCCTGGAGAATCCGATTGAGCTGACGCTGACCGAGTGGGTCCGCTCCGGCACCGTGGCGCAGGGCTTCCAGTTGCTGGATGAAGCCGAGCTGAAAGCGATGCTGGAAGATGGCGGCGTGATCCGCGCCAAGAAACAGGATCTGGTCAGCGACGAAATCGCCGTGCACATTGAGGCCGGGAAGGTCGTCACCAAGCTGGCGCTGGACTGGCAGCAGCGTATTCAGTTTGTGATCTGCGACGACGCGTCGATTAAGCGCCTCAAGTTCTGCGATGAATTACGCGATCAAAACGAAGATATCGATCGGGAAGATTTCGCCCAGCGCTTTGACGCCGACTTTATCTTAATGACCGGCGAGCTGGCCGCTCTGATCCAAAGCCTGGTAGAAGGGCTCGGCGGCGAAGCACAGCGCTAAGCGCCGCTTTCCTTCCTGCCAGGCAGGAAGGAAAAAACAACCCGGCGGCAGGCGCCGGGTGTCACTCTGGCTTACAGATAGCGGCACAGATAAGAGGTTGGCTCAGCCACCTGCAGATGAAATTCGCTGTTGCCTGGCACATTGAAAACTTCGCCGGCGGCGTAAACTTTCCACTCAGTCTCACCCGGCAGCAGGACATTCAGCGCCCCGCTGACCACCGTCATCTCTTCCGGCTGCGCCGTACCAAAGGTATATTCCCCTTCCGCCATCACGCCAACGCTGGCGCGACCGGTACTGCTGCTGGTGAAGCCAATGGATTTCACTTTTCCGTCAAAGTATTCATTGCTTTGAAGCATAAACAAGCCCTTCTGATCGTCGATTAAAGGCTCAATATAGGGGGCGCTCCTTGCCCCTGTCACGTGAAATTAACACATTAGACCAATAGTTCTGCCGCCAGTCGGGAAACCAGCACATTCGACAGCAAAACCGGGACGTCCAGGGCTTTTTGTAACACATCGCGGTGATGTTGATAGTAACCGAGACAGTCGAGCACCAGGACGTCGGCGCCCTGCTCCAGCAGCGCTTTACCGGCGCTTAATAGCTCACTGTCGCTGCCGGTAAAGGGGTTGGCCAGCGCGTAGTACGGCGACTTTTCCAGCGAGAGCCACTTTTGCCGCTGCATGGGCATGATCTCTTCCACCGGCACGATCACCCCCACCTGATGCCCATCGACGATCGACGCCACCAGCGGCGGGATGATCCGCTGCGGCTCAAGAAGGATCGCATGGTGGGTCGTAAAACCACTCAACTGTTCGGAGCTAAGCAACAGGATCACATCATAGTTCTGCCGATCCAGCATCGCGATCACACTGCGGATATCCCGTTCAATTTTCTGCCGCGATATCATCGCCAGCTGGTTATCACTGAGCAAGGTCAGCAGGCCCTGCTCGCCGTCACCCACCGTGTACTCTTTGCTTACCTCAGCATGGGTCATATCGCCCAGCAGACTAATGTGGGTGATCTGTTCTTCCCTGATATGTTCGGTCAGGAGCGGCAACACTCCCGCCAGCGGCACAACGCCGATGGTCAAAATTGCCATCGTTGCACTACTCATATCATGTACCTTTTCACTACCACTGCTTCAAGACAGACTTACCACACACAGCATCCGCCCCCCTGTTGAGTAAAAATCAACCGTCGAGAAGCGTAGCAGCTCCGCGCCGCCGTTGAATGTAAAGATTGACCGGCGGCAGCGGCGTGCCTGAAAAATCCGTGTGTTAGATATTCATTAGTACGACTGATAAATAAAAAATGTGAGATACGCCCGATATTGCCAGTATGGCAGGCAATCCGGGCTCAGGGGTTACGACTTGTCAGGATCTTCATAGCGCCGCTTGGCATCCACGGCTTCCTGCTCGGTAGGATGTTCGCTGATCAGCGAATTGGGTTCAGGATAATCCGCGCGGAGTTGATACCAGGTGACGGTCTGACCCTGCGGGCCTTTCTCTACCGCCACAACGCGGGCTTCTCTCGGATAAGGGGGCCTGTTTGGCATAGTTCTTCCTTCTTCTGGCGTCAGAACTATCAAGTATAGGCGCCCCTCACCGTCTTAATGTAAGTAAATTCTTAACTTACCGGGGTCGCCGTCACGCCACACAGCATGGTCATAATCTGCTCCACCACCCGATCCGGGGAGGCCGTGGCATCCACGATGTGATGGGCGGCGTCACGGTATAAGGCTTCGCGCTGCGCCAGCACCTCGCCCACTTCTTCACGTACCGGTTTCCCGGTCAGCGTCGGCCGCTGCTCGGCTTTTGGGTAGGCCTCCAGACGATCAATCAGCGCCGACACCGAGGCCTGCAGATAGATCACCACGCCATTCTCCCGCATAAACTGGCGGTTACCTTCCGCCAGCACAATGCCGCCGCCGGTGGCGATCACCGTATTCGGCAGAGTCACGGCCTTCAGCGACAGGGTCTCCAGTTCGCGAAAACGCGCCCACCCTTCTGCCTGCACGATCTCTGCCACCGTCCGCTGCTCATGAGCCTGCAGCCGATGATCGGTATCGGAGAACTGAAAATGCCGCGCTCGCGCCAGCGCATGGCCGACGGTGGTTTTACCGCAGCCCCGTGGCCCGATGAGAAAGATTGGCTGTGTCATGACCGAAGACCCCCTGGTTCCGCCTGTCGTAAAAAATGAAAACGAAAGAACGTATTATCGCTGTTTGTTCCGCAACGCATGCGTAAATTAAACGTTACACAACTTCTTTACACCCCTATTACCACAGTGAGAAAAGGGGCTCTTGATGTAAACTTATCATTGCATTAAGTGTTTAACCAGCTTTACTTTCGGCTGGGCGTTATTTTTTATCCAACGCTGGCGTAAACGGTAACACATTTATGCATAGCTTTACGAAGCAACATATTTACAACATCGTGTTTCAGACGCACCCTGATGCCAATTCAACAGTGTGACAGAGGAATGTAACATGCAATCTGAAGAACAACGCCTTATTGATGGGCTGTTTTCCCGGCTGAAAGAGGCTGAGACACACAGTGCATCGCGCGATACCAGCGCCGAGGAGCGGATTGCCCAACATGTGAGCGCGCAGCCGGCGGCACCCTACTATATGGCGCAAACCATTCTTATCCAGGAAGCCGCGATTAAACAGCTTAACGATCGCATCCAGGCGCTGGAAAGCCAGGTCAGCCAGCTGCAGGCGGCGAAGCCCAGCAGCGGCGGATTCCTCTCCGGCTTGTTTGGCGGAGGCGGCTCGTCACGCGGTTCTGACCCTATCCCGGGCGCGGAGCAATACGGACGCCCGCAGGCCAGCGCCCAGCCGCAGTATGCCCCGCCGCAACAGCAGCAGAACTATGCCCCGCAGGCAGCCGCACGCGGCGGCGGCTTTATGGCGGGCGCGCTGCAAACAGCCGCAGGCGTAGCAGGCGGCGTGGTGCTGGGCAATATGCTGACCAATATGTTCAGCGGCTCGCACCCGCAGGAGATCGTCAATATCATCGAAGAGAAGCCGCAGCCTGATGCCACTCCCGCGCAGGACGCCACCGCAGGTGACGATCCGTTCCGCCAGGGAGACGATCAGTTCCTTGCCGACAATACCTGGAACGACGACTTCGACGCCGGCTTTGGCGACGATGATGTTGGCAGCGACGACGATAGCTGGGTCTAACCCTGCTGACGTTTAACCGCCAGCAACCACTTCTCCAGCTCGGCGGCAAACTGTTGCCGATCGCGCTGCGATAAACTATCCGGGCCGCCGGTCTGAACGCCGCTGGCCCGCAATGTCTCCATAAAATCCCGCATTGTCAGCCGCTCGCGGATCGTCGCCTCACTGTAGCGTTCCCCGCGCGGATTCAGCGCCGCACCGCCCTTCGCCAGCACTTCCGCCGCCAGCGGGATATCGGCGGTGATCACCAAATCCCCCGGCGCACACTGGCGGACGATTTCGTTATCCGCCACGTCAAAACCTTGCTCAACCCGCAGAGTGCGGATGAAACGCGACGGCGGTACGCGCAGCGGCTGATTCGCCACCAGCGTCACCGGGATCTGGGTTCGCTCTGCCGCGCGGAACAAAATCTCTTTAATCACGTTCGGACACGCGTCCGCATCTACCCAAATAGCCATGCCAGCTCCTGTTACCTGCAATAAGTGACGCCAATGTTACCTGCTTTTCTCCCCCATGAAAGCGCCAGGATGGTAAGCTAATCAGATCGTAACGAAAAAAGCAGAGGGGAATGGTGATGGATAAGAAAATTGGCTTTATCGGCTGCGGCAATATGGGTAAGGCCATTCTGGGTGGACTGATCGCCAGCGGCCAGGTACAGCCGGGACAAATCTGGGTCTACACCCCGTCGCCGGACAAGGTTGCGGCTCTGCGCGACCAGTATGGCATTAACGCGGCCGGGAGCGCTCAGGAAGTGGCGCAGATTGCCGATATCGTCTTCGGCGCGGTGAAGCCGGAGATCATGACCAAAGTGCTGGGCGACGTCGCCTCAAGCCTGAATAAAGAGTCGCTGGTGGTCTCCATCGCCGCCGGGGTCACGCTTGAGCAACTGGCGCGCGCCCTCGGTCACGATCGCAAAATTATTCGCGCGATGCCCAATACGCCGTCACTGGTCAACGCCGGTATGACCTCCGTCACGCCTAACGCGCTGGTGAGCAGCGAAGATGTGGCCGAAGTGCTGACCATTTTCCGCTGCTTTGGCCAGGCGGAACAAATTGCCGAGCCGATGATCCATCCGGTGGTGGGCGTGAGCGGCTCCGCGCCGGCCTATGTCTTTATGTTTATCGAAGCGATGGCCGATGCCGCCGTCCTCGGCGGGATGCCGCGCGCCCAGGCCTATAAATTCGCCGCCCAGGCGGTAATGGGCTCCGCCAAAATGGTGCTGGAGAGCGGCGAGCACCCGGGGGCGCTGAAAGATATGGTCTGCTCGCCTGGCGGGACCACCATCGAAGCCGTCCGCGTGCTGGAAGAGAAAGGGTTCCGCTCCGCCGTGATCGAAGCCATCACCCAGTGTATGGAGAAATCAGAGAAACTGAGCCGCGCCTGAGCCTGAGAGGGTAGGCAGTAATACCCTGAGTATTCAAAGAAGAAGGGAGCGGATAAGCGCTCCCTTTTTTTCAGGCTTTCTTCAGGCAGGTACTCATGAAGGTACTGCGTTCATCACCCTTCAACGATTTTGCCGAGGCCGCTTTGTTGCAGTCGCTCATCTTCTGCTGCTGAGGGGTGAGCGCTTTTCCTTGCGACGTGGTGGTCTCTTTTTTCAGGCACTGGCTCATAAACGTTTTGCGCTCATCTCCCTTCAGCGCTTTGGATGACGCTTGCTGATTGCAGTCCGTCATCTTTTGCTGCTGTGGAGTGGGCGTTTTTTCTGCCGCGCCAACCGCGCTGATAAAGATCAAGCCAAACAGTAGGGTCATTAGTAAGGTTATTTTCATCGCACCATCCTTCTGTGAGTGGATCGTTGTAAGTCTGGACGCAGATAGAAAAAAAACCAGCCGGTGACGCAATTTCGCCACCGGCAGCGACTTATTTCAGACTCAGGGCAGCTTTCATGGTCGAGAACAGGTCGGTCTGGTCGGTCAGGCCGACGACGTTAGCCGCGTGTGGACCGTAGGCCGCAATGCGCAGCTGGGTGCCGGTATGCTCCATCGACTCTTCCTCAGAGTTGCCGTAGCTCATGACCATCACTGCGCCATCGTGGGTATTCAGAGCCTGGGTCAGTCCCGGGGCTTTGCTGTCCGCCGGAATGATCTGGCTGGCGTGCGCATGGTCGGCGGTGACGATCACCAGGGTATTGCCATCTTTTCGCGCAAACTCCAGCGCCTTCTGCACCGCTTCGTCGAGGTCAACGGTTTCACCGATCTGGCCGCACGGATTCGCCGCATGATCCTGTTTATCGATGGAAGCGCCTTCCACCTGCAGGAAGAAACCTTTCTCGTTGCGGCTCAGCAGGTCAATCGCTTTCTCCGTCATCTGCGCCAGCGTCGGCACCGAGGCGTCGCGTTTCGGGTTTGGCGTACAGGTCACCGGCGCCTTATCGATATTGCCGTGATAAGACGCCTTCGGCCCTTCCCAGCGTACCGGCATATTGCCGTCGGCGAAGAGTCCCAACAGCGGCTTAGCCTGACTGGCGTCAGTCGCGGCGGCAAGAGAAGCCGCATCGGTCACTATCTGGTAGCCGCGGGCCTCCGCCTGCTCGCGCAGGGTTTTGCCCTGCCACTCGCCCGCCGTCGCCGTTTCGGCAAAGGTCTTCGCCCCGCCGCCTAAGGTGACATCCGGCCGGGCATTCAGCAGCTGTTCGGTAATGGAGCCTTTGCCCCCTTTCTCCAGCGCATTGCTGGGGCATTTTTCGCTGGTGACCGTGGGGCCGTAGCATTTACGCGATGTCACATGCGCTACCAGCGCCGCGGGGGTGGCATCCTGCAGCTCGGCGGTGGAAACGTTGCCGGTGGCCAGCCCCGCCGCTTTCGCCAGCTCGAGGAGGGTCTGGTGATCTTTTTCATGAATATCGACGCCCAGCGCGCCGTTATAGGTCTTCACGCCGGTGGTCCAGGCGGTGGCGGACGCCGCCGAGTCGGTCACGTAGTCCGGTTTACCGGTTTTTTTATCCAGCGAATAGTGCGTGTATTGTCCGGTTAACGGCAGGGCGTCAATGCCTTTAAAGAAACCGCCCGCCCCTTCCGCATAATTTCGCGCAGCGGTAATTTCCGAATCACCCATGCCATCGCCAATCAGCAAAATAACGTTTTTAGCCGGCTTATTGATTAACGAGGCGCGCAGCGCTTCGGTTTGATCGCCTGTTAAACGACGCGCGCCGCCGGGAGTGGTGATATCTCCTTGCGCAGCGCGATTTTCCAGAACCGGCGCAGCAGTGGTTTCTGCATGAATAACCGGCGAGCCCAGCAGAGGAACCAGGGCAATAAACAGGGCGCTTAATTTCACTTTTGTCATCTCCATGTAAAAAATACTTAAAAAAACAAAACGGGGGAGACTTTATAAAAGGGAGATGACAGAAAAATGACGGCATCCTTGTCGTGTCACAAAGACTAGCTACGAGGATGCCGCAACAGCTTCTTTAGATATTGCTGCAGCAGCATCGCATCCTGGTCGTTGACCGGCGGACAGGGCGTCACCTGGTCTATTGCCTGCTCAATATCCTGAATCAATGCCTGCTGGGCATCATGCTCCATATGGCGCAATAATGCGGTGACCACGATCTCCAGCGCTTCAACCTGCACCGTCAGTTCCTTTGCTTCTTCTTCCTTTTGCGCCAGTTTAACCAGTAACTCAGCAATGAGATTCTTCATAGCACCAGTTCCTTATGCGAGGCCTGTTTTTGATTGGGATGTCATACCCGATGACGGACCTCAGAATTACTTAAAATAAGAATCATCGCAACACCCAATATACAGCGAAACGTTTTACCACAACAAAATACCACTATAAATAGTATTGTTTAATCATGGCCGGGGATGGTTATACCCAGATGGTGCGGGAAATAATGAAATGGAATATCGCTCACGAAATGGCGATAACAAAAAGTAATGGTTAATCTACGACGGTGAATAATGTTGACGGTATTCTGATGAAATACCGTCAACAGAGAATTACGCCGCAGCGCGACGGGTGCGGCGCAGCATCCATGCCAGCTGCCAGAGGTTGATGAAGACGATAATGGCGGTGGCAATAAACACCCAGCGGAAGCCGGCCATGGCGGATACAGAGGCGCCAATCAGCGGCCCGGCGACATTGCCCAGATACATAAACGACTGGTTATAGCCAAAGATGCGCCCGGTGACGCTGTCGCTACTGTATTTCAGCAATAAGGTCTGCACCGCCGGGAGCATCGCGCCATCGGCAAAGCCAAGCAGGAAACGCAGCGTCCCCAGCTGCAGTGGGGTGGTGACAAAGGACATGGCGAAGAACATCACCACTGCGCAGCAGAGCGTCGCGAGCAGGATCCGCGAGGTACCGATGCGATCGCCTAACTTACCCAGCCGTGGCGCAGAAATCAGCGCTGACACGCCGGGCACCGCGGCGATCATCCCGGCCAGAAAGGCGATATTGTTGCTGTCCGGCACCATCGACTTGATAAACAGCGCCAGAATTGGGCCAATTGAGCCGTTGCACAACTGGATCACCAGGGTGGTGAAAAAGAGGCTGATCACCAGCCCCGGGTAGGGCAAGGAGGCAAAGACTTGTTTCCCGGTGAGGCGCTCGCTTTTGCTGACCTGCGGGCGGGCGCCCTCTTTAATCAGAAACAGCGTCACCAGGAAGCTTACGGTCAGCAAAATCGCGGTGATGATAAATACGGCGCGCAAACCGACATGATCAGCCAGGAAGCCGCCGAGCAGTGGGCCGCCGATCACGCCGCTGATTTGCGCCGTTGATAGCGTGCTCAGCGCCCAGCCGCTACGCTCGCGCGGCACCTGGGAGGCCACCAGCGCCATGGCGTTGGGGATATAACCGGAGGTTAAGCCCATGATCGCCCGCAGGATAAACAGCTGCCAGACGTTAGTGGCGAAGGCCTGCAGTAAAATAGCAATCGCCATCCCCAGCGAGGCACGCAGCAGCATCAGCTTGCGGCCTTTGCGGTCTGCCAGGCTCCCCCACATCGGCGAAACGATCGCCGAGACAAGAAAAGTCACGCTGAAGGTCAGCCCCGACCACATCGACAGCGCTTCATGCGAGGTGACGCCCAACTGGGAGACGTAGAGGGGCAAAAAAGGGAGAATTTGACTGATCGCCAGGCCGGTAAAAAAGCAGCCAAACCAGACGGAGATAAGATTAACCTTCCAGGATTCCATAACTACGCGTATTCATTAATGATTTGCCAATTATTACCTAGCTTAGCAATTTCATTCCACTGGTGTACTACCATAGATGCGCTGGCGATGAGTTTGGTGTTTTATGAGTGCGGATGAGAACCTGACGAAGCATTTTCTGGTCATTTAGGCTGCTCACAGCGCTTTATGCTCAAAAGCAGAAGCCCTGTCCGCGCATCCCCAGATGAAAATGATTGGCGTGAGCCGCATTGTACTCTGGCCCCAGTGCGTTGCCGAAGTAGTGGCAGCTGTTGCTCAACAGCGCCGCCAGCCAAGGATGCGAGGTCTCGTTCCGCCAGCCCTGCAGGACGCTGACGCGTCGGCCGTCCGCCAGACGGAAACCGCTGACGTCCAGCGCGTCCGCCGTGGCGTGTTCACTGCGCCGCGCCTGTTGCCGATGGTAGATATTGCGGCAGGCGAAGCTGCCGAGATGATCGATCTGGCGCAGATCGCTCGCCATCAGCTGGCGGGTCAGCGGTTTCGCCTGCTGCTCGACATACAGCGCAGTGCTGAGCGCCAGCGGGCAGCTGGCGAGGAAGCTGCTGCTCAGCATCACGCTGCCAAAATTCGCCACTCGCACCACGTTATGCAGCGGGCAGCTTCCCTCGCTGTCGGCCACCGGCCGGCTGGCGATAAGCCGCCGGCGATTGGCTTCCGCCAGCAGGGAGGCGCACTGATCTGCCGTCAGCCTGCGCAGCTTGAATGACGTCAGCCAGCCCGGGGGATCGTCCAGCGCCAGCGGTACCAGAGGATTCAGGTGCGGCGGCAGATAGCGGTATCCCAACAGGCCCGCGCCGAGCAGCCCGGCCAGCACCAGCAGCGTCTTTCCTCTCACGCCCACTCCCGTCAATTGATCAGGTAAATATTATGGCAGGCAGGCAGCGGTTTCACATGGTATGTTATGCCCTTTGATGTTATCTGGATGGAAGTTGAAATGGCAAAGATGAGGGTTGGGATCGTTTTTGGCGGCAAGTCGGCGGAGCATGAAGTGTCGCTGCAGTCAGCGAAGAATATCGTGGAAGCGATTGATAAATCGCGCTTCGATGTGGTTCTGTTGGGCATTGATAAACAGGGGCTATGGCACATCAACGACGCCGGCAACTACCTGCTCAATGCTCAGGATCCTGCCCGCATTGCCCTGCGCCCTTCCACAGTGACTCTGGCGCAGATCCCAGGCCGCGAAGCACAGCAGCTGATTAACGCCGACAGCGGCCAGCCGCTGGCGGCTATCGATGTGATTTTCCCCATCGTCCACGGCACGCTGGGCGAGGATGGCTCCCTGCAGGGCATGCTGCGCATGGCGAATCTGCCTTTCGTGGGTTCCGATGTGCTGGGCTCCGCGGCCTGTATGGACAAAGACGTGACCAAACGTCTGCTGCGCGATGCCGGGCTCGCTGTCGCCCCGTTTATCACCTTGACCCGCGCCAACCGCGCGCAGTTCAGCTTTGCCGATGTCGAAGCGAAGCTGGGCCTGCCGCTGTTCGTGAAGCCGGCCAATCAGGGCTCATCGGTTGGCGTCAGCAAAGTTAAAAACGAAGAGCAGTACCATCAGGCGGTGGCCCTGGCCTTTGAATTTGACCATAAAGTGGTGGTGGAACAAGGCATTAAAGGGCGGGAAATTGAGTGTGCGGTGCTGGGTAACGACCACCCGCAGGCCAGCACCTGCGGTGAAATTGTCCTCAACAGCGAGTTTTACGCCTACGACACCAAATATATCGATGACCAGGGCGCGCAGGTGGTGGTCCCGGCCGCCATCGCCCCTGAGATCAACGACAAGATCCGCGCTATTGCGGTGCAGGCCTACCAGACCCTGGGCTGCAGCGGCATGGCCCGCGTTGACGTGTTCCTCACCGCCGACAACGAGGTGGTGATCAACGAGATCAACACCCTGCCGGGCTTTACCAACATCAGCATGTATCCGAAGCTGTGGCAGGCCAGCGGCCTCGACTACACCAGCCTGATCACCCGGTTGATTGAGCTGGCGCTGGAGCGCCATGCCGCGGACCGGGCGCTGAAAACCTCCATGAACTAAAACGCGTTTACCGCGCCTGGCAGCAGGGGTCTCAGGCCTCTTCTGCCGGGC
Source organism: Klebsiella sp. G-Nf4 (assembly GCF_002810615.1). Taxonomy (NCBI): domain Bacteria; kingdom Pseudomonadati; phylum Pseudomonadota; class Gammaproteobacteria; order Enterobacterales; family Enterobacteriaceae; genus Klebsiella; species Klebsiella sp. G-Nf4. The sequence goes on from NZ_PION01000004.1 coordinate 257,782, forward strand.
GGCGGCGGATCACCAGGCCCGCGGCCCAGAAGCTAATCACCCAGGTCACCAGACCAACGGCGTAAGATTGCCAGCCCTGCGTTTCAAACCCCAGCAGCCCCACCACCCCATTGAGAATAAAAATTAACCCCAGCGCCACCGCGTAGTAGTGCCAGTCGCGGCGAATTTTATCAGTGAGCTTCATGCGGCCTCCAACAGCAAAAAACGCATCTTCGCATAGCCGCCCGCGGCGGTCTGTAGCGCCAGGGAGAATGTTGCTGGATTGCGACGCCGCTCTCCCTTTTGGATCCTGTGGCGCGGTTAACACAACGGCGAAAACAGGATTATTCCTGGACGGCAATTACCAGCAATCTGATACTGACAAAGGCCCCTCACTGCCAGAATACCTGCCATAGAGCTGGAGAAAAAACCAGCAGCGCAGAGGTGGGAGGGCCTATGGCTGAATTCAGTTTTTCAAAATCGCTTTTGGGAAATAAAAAAAGAGGGGCGCTGACCGGCAGCCATATCGCCTACGGGCTGTTCGTCCTGGTCTGCTGCTGGGCCGGCGCGCAGATGCTCAGCATGCTGATCCACGCCCCGGGGGTATTTGAACGCTTGATGCAAACGCAGGACGCCAGCCGTCCGCAAGTCGACATCAGCCTCGCCGTTGGCACTCTCTTTGGACTGATCCCTTTCGCGATCGGCTGCTCGTTCATCGGGCTGCTCGCGCTTATCGTGCGCTGGCGTCAACGCCGTTAACGCCGCGCCATACAGTTTGCCCGCCGCTCATCAACCCGTTTTGCAAACCACGCCGTCGTCAGATTTCGGGTAATTTTCGGACTCTCCAGCTGGATCCCTGGCAACATTTCCCGCGGCAGGGTCTTGCCCGCCTTTTTCTCGGCGAGGCGGAAAACCTGCTGATAAAGGTCGGTCTTCTCAAACGCCAGGCTGTCACCCTTTTTCAGCTGGCGGTGGATCTCGCTGTCGCTCATTCCCAACTGGCCCGCCAGGCGACGCACCGCCAGTTCGGTGCTGCCCGGTTCATCGCTGTCGTATCGGATAAGGTCGCCGTCGAGCGCTAGTTTTACCCCGCTGGCTTTCACCACCGCGTTCTGGAAGGCGGCGTTACGGCTGGCATACCAGCCGGCGTTGAAGTCGGCAAAGCGGTACAGCGGCGCACTGTAACTGGCCGGGTAGTTCAGCAGATGATAGGTGCCAAACCACAGGCCACCGCGCAGGCTGAAGACCTCCTGGCGCACCGTACCGCTCATTTTCCACGGGTAGCCGGAGGTGTGCTGCTCGGCAAAGGCAATGCTGACCTGCATTGGGCCTCCGGTATGCACCGGGTTAAGCGAACCGAACAGCTTCTGCCCCATCGGCACCATCCCGATAAAGTCATCAAAAATGGCGCTCAGCTGCTTTTCCGTCTTCACGTTGTCCAGACGGTCGCTGTAGCTTTTGCCGTTTGGCGAAGTGATCTTCAGCGCGGTATGGACCAGAAACGGCGGAATGTGCATTTTTTCCGCCCGGCGGTCAATTTCCTGCCAGGCGATTTTATTTAGCCCCGGCACCACCGGATCGGACTGATAGTTAGACTCCTGCTGCGCGACCGCCAGCACCGAACAAACGTTCTCTTCCGTCGGCGCCAGCTTCTGGCTGTCAAACGCGGTGGCGATGGCTTGCGCCCAGGCCTCCCGATCCTTGACGCTGGCCGGCATTTTCTGCCGCACCACCGACGCCACGTCAACGGGCTTCTCGCCCTCTTTCAGCGTCGGGGCCTGCTGGCTGGTACAGGCGCTCAGCACCATGGCCGCCAGCAGCGTCAATGAACCGGGAATAATGCGCGATAAACGTGCGGCCATCATGCTTCCTTGTCTTGATTAACGTAATGTCGGGATCGCTTCCTGCAGCGGCTTGCCGTCCAGCTCGCGTTCAAAACTGCGCAGACGTTTGTAGATGGACATCAGTTCCACCAGCGTCGTCCACGAGCTGATCAGGTACTGGAACGAGCCGCGCACCTGGCCGAAAACGTTGGTAATTTGCGTCATCAGCCCGAGGGTAATCGTACCGGCAACGATCGACGGAAACAGCAGGAAAAGGCCGAAAACGTTATCCACCTGCAGGTAGAGAATGCGGGCGATATTGAAATACATATAGTGGAAATAGAGACGGAAATAGTTGCGACGCACCGCGCTGAACAGCTCGCGCACCGTCGGCGGCGTGGCGCGGGTTTCATCGTCCTCACCATAGACCAGCTCTTTACGATAGGCGGCTTCCACGCGCTGGTTTTTAAACTCCAGGCCAGGCAGCTTAATCCCCACTACCGCCAGCATGCCGGTTCCCATCAGCGACCAGACGATAGCGGCAATCACCAGGCCATACGGCAGATGACCGACGATGGGCAGGTCGGGAACGTGTTCGGAGAGTGTCACCAGCACCGGCAGGAAGGCGATCAGGGTCATCACCGCGTTGATAAAGCTCACCCCCATATCTTCCAGGGTGGAAGCAAAGCGCATGGTATCTTCCTGCACACGCTGCGCGGCGCCTTCGATATGGCGCAGATGCTGCCAGTGGGCCATATAGTGTTCGTTCATCGCCGTACGCCAGCGGAAGACATAGTGGCTGACGAAGAAGTTGTTCATCACGCCAATGATCACCGCGATGATCGCGATGCCGAGAAAGATGCCGATCTCCTGATAAAACTGGTTGATGCTGACCTTATGCGGGGTGGCCAGCGCGCTCTGGATCAGGTCGTAGAACGGCGCATACCAGGCGTTGATCGCCACCCCGACTTCCACCAGAAACCAGGTGACGAAGATGATGAGCGACGTGCCGAGAATCGACCAGTACTGCCAGCGGTGCGGGCAGTAGACAAACCAGAACAGTGCAAATACGCCGACGCAAAACAGATAGTAAGCGTAGAACACCAGATAGTTGAGCGACCAGAAGCGCGCCGCGCTGATCGCCACATTTTGCGATGCCCCGGTGACCCGCAGCAGCCAGTCGCCGCCGCCCGCCTGCCAAAAGATCACGGCCAGCAGCGACCAGATAAAGGCAGAAATAAAAAACGGCCCCGGTTTGGGGAAAAAAGATTTAAACATTATTGTCTCCTGCTAACCTCTTATCGTTCTGCTATTGCTGTGTACGACGCATACGTCGGCCGCCGCGTGGATGCGCTCTCGCGGGGCAGACGAATGATAAGACCGGATATCAACAGCTTAGTTCTGCTGCCAGGCGTGCAGAATTGTTTCTGTGGGTTTCACCTGTAAAGGATTGCCAGGAACGGTCAGCGTACGCCACACCTCATTGTAGTGGGCGATAAGCGTCGCGGCCTGCGCGGCGGGGCGGTCGGCGGTGGTGTGGGCATCTTCCGCGATCACAATACCGTACCCGCGGCTGGCGCCGTTTTTAATGGTAGTGTCGAGGCAGTAGTCGGTGGCGCAGCCGCAGATGACGAATTGCTGAATGTCGTGTTCGTCCAGCACCTGCGCCAGCGAGGTGTGATAGAAGGCGTCGCAGGCGGTTTTGGTGACATACAGCGCGCCAGCTGGCTGTTCCAGCTCGGGAAGCAGGGCGAAGCCTTCGCTGCCGGCTTCGAGGCCGCCGGCTTCATCATGCTGAATGAAAATAACCTTGTCCGCCGCGCGCACCAGACGATTAATTTGCGCGACGCAGCGCTCGCGCGCCAGACGCGGCGTGGCGAACACGCCGTTTTGCATATCCACGACCATCACTACCCGTTGAGCCGTCATTGTTCTCTCCCACGAACTTTCAGCCAAACGGTCATCATACGCGGCAGCGGAAAAAGCCGATATCTGAAAGAGTAAAAAAGTCTTTTTTACGCACCGTTACCTTTTTCCTGCAGGAATGTCGTGAATCCCACTTTGTTCTGCGCCACTTCGTAGTATAAATACCCTCTTCTCTTTTATTTATTTAATGGATGATCTCCGTTGAAACGTAGTTTGCTCATTTTTGCTGCGCTGTGCGCGGCGTCGTGGACCTCGGTACAGGCCGCACAGCCCACCGTTGATCCGGTTTTCGCCTCGGATGTGGTCGATCGTTACGCCAATCATATCTACTACGGCAGCGGCGCCACCGGTATGGCGCTGGTGGTTATCGATGGCAATCAGCGCGTTTTTCGCAGCTTTGGCGAAACCCGCCCGGGGAATAATCAGCACCCGCAGCTCGACTCGGTGATCCGTATCGCCTCCCTCAGCAAACTGATGACCAGCGAGATGCTGGTGAAGCTGCTCGATCAGGGGGTGGTGAAACTCAACGATCCGCTAAGCAAATACGCCCCGCCGGGCACCCGGGTGCCTGACTGGCAGGGGACGCCGATCACGCTGGCGAACCTCGCGACCCATACCAGCGCCCTGCCGCGCGAGCAGCCTGGCGGCGCCGCTCATCGCGCGGTGTTTGTCTGGCCGACCCGCCAGCAGCGCTGGAACTGGCTCTCTACCGCGACCCTGAAGACGGCGCCCGGCTCGCAGGCCGCCTACTCCAACCTGGCCTTCGATTTACTGGCGGACGCCCTCTCCAACGCCGCCGGCAAACCTTATCCGCAGCTGTTCGAAGAGCAGATCACCCGGCCACTGGGGATGAAGGACACCACCTTTACCCCGTCACCGGATCAGTGCCAGCGGCTGATGATCCCGGAAAAAGGCGCCAGCCCATGCAACAATACCCTGGCGGCGATCGGTAGCGGCGGAGTCTACTCGACACCAGGCGATATGATGCGCTGGATGCAGCAGTTCCTGTCATCCGATTTCTATACCCGCAGCCAGCAGGCCGACCGGATGCAGACGCTGATTTATCAGCGTAACCAGCTGACCCGGGTGATTGGTATGGACGTGCCGGGCCGCGCCGACGCGCTGGGACTTGGCTGGGTGTATATGAAGCCGAAGAATGGCCATCCGGGGATTATTCAGAAAACCGGCGGCGGCGGTGGGTTTATCACCTATATGGCGATGAATCCGCAGGCTAACGTCGGCGCTTTTGTGGTGGTGACCCGCTCGCCGTTAACCCGCTTCAACAATATGAGCGATGGCATCAACGACCTGGTCAGCGAGTTGAGCGGCGCGCAGCCCAACATGCAGACGGCCAGCCAGTAAGTTCGTGGGGGTTTCGCCGACACGACATAACGATCGTTTTGGCGAAACATCCCCATGCCATTTCAGTTACACTAACGTCTTTCATTTCACAAAATCAGGCAAACCATGACAGATTTAATCACTCGCCCCCGCCGCCTGCGTCAATCCGCTGCGCTGCGCGCCCTGTTTGAAGAGACAACACTGAGTTTGAACGACCTGGTGTTGCCGATCTTTGTTGAAGAAGAAATTGATGATTACAAAGCGATCGAGGCCATGCCCGGCGTGATGCGCATTCCGGAAAAATATCTGGCGCGTGAAATCGAACGCATCGCCAACGCCGGTATTCGCTCGGTGATGACCTTTGGCATTTCTCATCACACCGATGCCACCGGCAGCGATACCTGGAATGAAAATGGTCTGGTGGCGCGTATGTCGCGGATCTGCAAGTCCACGGTGCCGGAGATGATCGTCATGTCCGATACCTGCTTCTGCGAATACACCTCCCACGGCCACTGTGGCGTGCTGTGCGACCACGGGGTGGATAACGACGCGACCCTGGAAAACCTCGGCAAGCAGGCTGTTGTCGCCGCCGCCGCGGGGGCGGACTTCATCGCCCCTTCCGCCGCGATGGACGGTCAGGTACAGGCGATTCGCCGCTCGCTGGATGCCGCCGGTTTCACTAATACGGCGATTATGTCCTACTCCACCAAGTTCGCTTCTTCCTTCTACGGCCCGTTCCGCGAAGCGGCCGGTACCGCGCTGAAAGGCGATCGTAAAACCTATCAGATGAGCCCGATGAACCGCCGGGAAGCCATTCGCGAGTCCCTGCTCGATGAAGCCCAGGGCGCCGACTGCCTGATGGTGAAACCGGCTGGCGCCTATCTGGATATTCTGCGCGATATCCGTGAACGCAGCGATCTGCCGCTCGGCGCCTATCAGGTCAGCGGGGAGTACGCGATGATCAAATTCGCCGCCCAGGCGGGCGCTATCGATGAAGAGAAAGTGGTTCTGGAAAGCCTCGGCGCTATCAAACGTGCAGGCGCCGACCTGATCTTCAGCTATTTCGCCCTCGATCTGGCCGAGAAAAAAATCCTCCGTTAAACCCGCCCCTCCCCGGTGGCGCTTCGCTTACCGGGGCTACCAAACCTCATCCCCGGTGCGCTGCATTTATCGCGACCACCACACCGTAGCCCGGATAAGGCGCTTGCGCCGCTATCCGGGGACAGGCGCTAACCAATATCTGTAGCTAAAATTTTGCGCGCCGCTTTCCATCTTCTGCGCCTTCTCCTTGGCGTACCGGATTTCGCCTTCTACCGTGTTAAACCACATCATAAATACCGAATTCCAGGAGATCCTGTGGTGGCTTATCGACGTTATTACATTAAGGGGGGAACCTGGTTCTTCACCGTTAATCTTAAAGACCGTAGAAGCATGCACCTAACTGAAAACATAGAATTATTGCGCTACTCTGTCGCCGTTGTTAAACAACATCGACCCTTTACTATTGATGCCTGGGTGGTGTTGCCTGAACATCTCCATTGCATCTGGACACTACCTCATCATGATGACGATTTTTCTTCACGCTGGAGAGATATCAAAGGCTGTTTTACCAGAACGTTAAAACGGCAACGCCTCTGGCAACCGCGCTTCTGGGAGCATGCCATACGCGATGAAGATGATTACCGCCGACATGTTGATTACATCCATATCAATCCACTTAAGCATGGCTGGGTCACCCGAGTGATCGATTGGCCATTTTCAACCTTTCATCGCGATGTCCAGCGCGGGCTATATCCCCCAAATTGGGCTGGCGATAGCTTTGATCTTATCTGTGGTGAACGCCGATAGCCTCTCCCCGGTGGCGCTGACGCTTACCGGGGCTACAAATCGGCGCCAACCGTAGCCCGGATGAGGCGTTAGCCGCTATCCGGGAAACCTCCCCCGCTGCGACCGAAACTTCACTCAACTGTAATCTGAACGACATCTCCACCTTCTACTGTCTGGGCAGGACGGAGGAGGAGCCACTATGTTTAGTCTCGACAACGTACTCGATGACCTGTGGCCTCAGGCGAGGCCCGCCCCCTGGCAAAAGAAACTGTTAAAAAAGCTGTTTCATGAGGAAGAGTTTCAACAATTTGCCGATCGTCATCGCCACCTGAAGGGGCTTGATACGGTCGAACAGGTACTGGAATACCTCAATATCCGTTGTGCCATCCCGGCGCACGATCTCGAACAAATCCCCGAAGATGGCCCGCTGGTCATTATCGCCAACCACCCCACCGGCACCCTCGACGGCCTGGCGCTCCTGTATGCGGTATCCCGCGTGCGCCGCGACGTCAAAGTGGTCACCAACCGCATGCTCACCCACCTTGAGCCCCTGAGCTCGCTGTTTATCCCGGTGGATAACATTCATGGCCGCACCGCTAAAGCGGCGCTGCAGCAGATGGATCACCAGCTGCAGGCCGGCGGGGTGCTGATCTTCTTCCCGGCGGGGGAAGTCTCCCGTCTGACCCGCCGCGGTATCCGCGATAGAAAATGGCACTCCGGTTTTATTAAGCTGGCGGCAAAATATCGCGCCCCGCTGCTGCCTGCATGGATTAACGCCCACAACAGCGCCCTGTTTTATGCCAGCACGCTGATATCAGACAACCTGCCGCTGCTCCTGCTGATGCAGCAGATGTTTCGCCGGCGCAACAGCAGCCTGCCGGTGCGCATCGGCCAGCAGATCCCCTGGTCGAACTGGTTCGATGCGCAGTCCAGCGCTCGCGATCTTACCGGCCGCTGCTATCAGCATCTTGAACAGCTGCGCAAAGGGCTGCCGGGGCAGTTCAAAACCGCAAGCGCCATCGCCCGCCCGGAAGATCGGGCGCGGCTCAAACGTGAGCTGAACAAGGCCGAATGCCTGGGCCGTACCGCCGACGGCAAAATGATTTACCTCTGGCAGCGCAACGGCCAGGAGGAAGCGCCGCTGCTGCGCGAGCTGGGACGTCTGCGGGAAATCGCCTTCCGCGCGGTCGGGGAAGGCAGCGGCAAACGGCGGGATATCGACGGGTATGACGATGACTATCTGCATCTGATCCTGTGGGATGAAGACGATCTGGAAATCGTCGGCGCTTACCGCTTTATGCCGACGGCCATCCAGCTGGCAAAGCGCGGCCTGGAAGGGATCTACAGTTACAGCCTGTTCCATTACGACGGGCGGATGGACGATGTCCTGCAGCAGGGCATTGAGCTGGGGCGCAGCTTTATCCAGCCGCGCTACTGGGGGCGTCGCGGGCTGGATTATCTGTGGTCCGGCATCGGCGCTTATCTGGCGCGCTATCCGCACTATCGCTATCTGTTTGGTCCGGTGTCGATTTCTGGCGGGTTGCCGCCCGCCGCCCGCGATCTGCTGGTGGCGTTCTACCGGCTGTGGTTCCCGGCAACGCATCCGCTGGCGGAGTCGCGTCGACCTTATCCGGCATCGCTGCCCGACGTGCTGGCGCAGTTTGGCGGGCAGGATTACAACGACGACCTGGCCCGGCTGAAGTCCCTGCTCGGCAATCTCGGCTGCGCGATCCCACCGCTGTATAAGCAGTACTCGGAAGTGTGCGAGCCGGGCGGCGTGCAGTTTATCGATTTCGGCAGCGACCCGGATTTCAATAACTGCGTGGATGGTCTGGTGCTGGTGGATCTCACCTACCTGAAGGCCAATCGCTATCAGCGCTATATTGGCGCGCATCTGGGTGCGCAAAAATCGGCATAAACGCTTTTCCCGGCTTGCGGCGCGTTGCGCCTTAGCCGGGCTACGGTTCACCGTTTCCGGCGGATCGGTAGCCCGAAAAAGGGCGGCTGATGCCTTAACCGGCTACAAGCATTACCCCGCCCGGTAATACGGCTTATCGCCGAGGATCGTCGCCCGGTGCATGATCCGCCGCTGTGGCAGATAGTCGGCGTTGGCGTAATGCTGGGTCACCCGGTTATCCCAGATAGCGACATCGTTCGGCTGCCAGCGCCAGCGCACCTGAAACTCCGGTTTAGTCACATGGGCAAACAGGAAATTCAGCAGCGCCGCGCTCTCTTTCTCGCTTACCTCGACAATTCGCGTGGTAAACCCTTCATTAACGAACAGCGCCTGCTTGCCGGTCACCGGGTGGGTACGCACTACCGGATGCAGCAGCGGCGGATGCTTCGCCACCGCTTCCTGCCAGCGCCGATGCTCGGCTTCGGTCTTGTTGTACTTATACTCCTGGAACGATTTGCGGAAATCGTGTTCGGCATGCAGGCCGCTCAGCAGCTGCCGGAAAGGTTCTGACAGCGCTTCCCAGGCGGCGATGCCGCTGGTCCACAGGGTGTCTCCGCCGGTTGTCGGCAGCTCTTTCGCCGCCAGAATGGCGCCAGCGGGCGGCGTATCGATAAAGGTGACATCGGTATGCCAGTTGTCATTGTCCGGGGGATTATCGTTGTGGGTATCGAGGACGATAATCTCTTCCACGCCAGGGGCGTGAGGGTAGACCGGATGGATATGCAGGTCGCCAAACCGCAGCGCCAGGTCGCGCTGTTGCGCCGGGGTGATATTCTGCTCGCGCAGGAACACCACCTGATGACGCAGTACCGCGTGATACAGCTGTTCAAACTGGTTGTCGCTCAGCGGACGGGTTAAATCCGCCCCGGTCACCTGCGCGCCAATATACGGCCCCAGCGGGGTAATGCTCAGACGTTCACTCATTGTACTTCTCCATGCCAGGGCGTCAGGCGCCGCTGCAGCGCGCGCAGACCCAGTTCCAGTAAAAAGGCGATAATGGCAATCACCGCGATCCCCGCCAGCACCACATCGGTCGCGAGAAACTCGCCAGCAGACTGCACCATAAACCCTAACCCGCGAGTGGCGGCGATCAGCTCAGCGGCCACCAGCGTTGACCAACCCACCCCGAGACCAATGCGCAGCCCGGTGAGGATCTCCGGCAGCGCGCCGGGGAGGATCACCAGCCACAGCACCTGCGCCCGGCTGGCGCCCAGCGAACGGGCGGCGCGAATGCGCACCTGCTGCGCGCTTTTTACCCCTGCCAGCGCCGACATCGCTACCGGGGCGAAAATCGCCAGGTAGATCAGCAGGATCTTCGAGGTTTCACCGATGCCAAACCAGATCACCATCAGCGGTAGGTAGGCCAACGGCGGCACCGGACGATAGAGTTCGATCAGCGGATCGAGGATCCCACGCACCGTCGGGTTGAGCCCCATGGCGATCCCCACTGGGACGCCAATAAGCACTGCCGCCAGCAGGGCGATGACGATCCGCGTCAGGCTCGCCGCCAGATGCTGCCAGAGCGTCGCATCCATAAAACCCTGCGGCCCGGCGATAGTGATAAGCTTCTGCAGCACCTGGCCCGGCGGCGGCAGAAACAGCGGGCTAATCAGCTGCAGCGCCGCGACCGCCCACCAGACGGCCAGCAGCACCGCCAGGGTCGCCACGCTGAGGGTGAGCTGACGGGAGAGCGGCCAGCGCCACTTCAGCGTCGACTGACGCGGTTTGTCGTTCAGTAGCACGCTCATGAGAAAGCCTCCCGTTGGTCAAACACCCGGCTCAGAATGTATTCCCGCTGTTCAATAAAGCGCGGGTCGGATTTGATGCTGCGGCAGGGTTCTCCCGCGACAAAACGACGGCTGAAATCAAGCGGCAGCCGCTCCACCACCCGACCCGGCCCCGGCGACAGCAGCACCAGCTCGGTCGCCATGAAAATGGCTTCTTCAATGTCATGGGTGATCAGCAGCACCTGTTTGCCGGTCTCATGCCAGAGCGTCAACAACAGCGTTTGCATCTGCTCGCGGGTAAAGGCGTCAAGCGCGCCGAAGGGCTCATCCAGCAGCAACAGCTGCGGATTCGCCGCCAGCGCCCGGGCGATACCCACCCGCTGGCGTTGACCGCCGGACAGCTGCCAGATAAAGCGCTTTTCCGCCCCTTCGAGGCCGACCTTCTTCAGCATCTGCGCCGCCGCTTGCCGGCGCTGCGCTTTATCCACGCCCGCCAGCTGGAGGCCCAGCGCCACGTTATCCTGCACATTGCGCCACGGCAGCAGGCCTTCATTCTGGAAGACCACGCCGCGCTCTGCGCCCGGCCCGGTCACCCGCTGACCTTCGAGGGTGATGCTGCCGTGCTGATAGGGCACGAATCCGGCAATCAGGTTCAGCAGGGTAGTTTTACCGCAGCCCGAGGGCCCCAGCACCACCAACAGCTCCCCACTCTCCAGCGTCAGGTTGATATCCGCCAGCGCCGGTTTACCGCCGTAGTCGGCGGAAAGATGCGAGATTTGCAGCATCGCCGCCTCCTTTACTTCACGAAACGGTCAGTGACGTACTGACGATAATCGGTTCCCGCCGCAGGCACTTTGCCCTGCTCTTTCAGGAAGCGCGCGGTATCGACGATGGCCTGATTGACCGGGCCGTTCAATGCCTGCGCCTGCTCAGCGGCGGTCAGATAGGTGTTCCCCTTCACCAGCCCCGGAACATCGGCTTCCGGCACGCCGCTCAGGCGCGCCAGCTTGCTGATGTTGTCCGGCTGTTTCAGCCATGTTTCCGGGTTGGCGATGTAGGGCTGCTGGGCGTCGATGGCGCTTTTAGCAAAGGCTTTGACGATCTCCGGATGCTGCTCGGCGAAGTCCTTACGGACCACCCAGACGTCGAGGGTTGGCGCGCCCCACTCCCCAACCTGCGCGGAATCGGTCAGCACCTTGCCCTCTTTTTCCAGTTCGTTAACCGCTGGCGCCCAGACGTAAGCGCCATCGATATCCCCGCGCTGCCAGGCGGCGATAATCGCTGGCGGCTGCAGGTTAATAATCTGCACCTGTCCCGGCTTGATGCCCCAGTGTTTGAGCGCCGACAGCAGGCTGTAGTGGGTGGTGGAGATAAACGGCACGGCAATGCGCTTGCCGATCAGATCTTCCGGTTTAGTGATGCTCTTTTTCACCACCAGCGCTTCGGAGTTGCCGAGCTTTGAGGCGAGCAGGAACACTTCGATCGGCACCTGCTGACTGGCGGCCACCGCCAGCGGGCTGGAGCCGATATTGCCGATCTGCACATCGCCGGAGGCCAGGGCGCGCACCACGCTGGCGCCGCTGTCAAATTTCCGCCAGTCGACGGTCGCGCCGCTGGTTTTGGCGAAGGTATTGTCCGCCTGGGCGACTTTCGCCGGCTCAGCGGAGGTTTGATACGCCACGGTCACGTTGACCGCCTGCGCCTGGAAGGCGGCGACGGCCAGCGCCGCCAGAAGAGTAATTCGCGATGTGAATGCCATAGTGTCTGCTTCCCCTGAGTTGTTATAGGTGCAGTATTTCCGGCATCAGGATGCAGATGAAGTAATTAAAAATTCTGGCTAATAGCGAATCGTTTTTAGAACAAAAGCGGGAAAGGATAGTTGGTTTTGTGCGGTGGGTTGGCGCCGCGTGCCGGCGACGGATCGCGCAATGTGTAGGCCGGGTAAGCGCAGCGCCACCCGGCACAAAACTCAGCGCTTCGCGTTAAGCGCGGCGATATCCTTCGGCGTGGTGCGGCAGCAGCCGCCAATCAGCTTCGCCCCGGCCGCCAGCCACTGCGGCAGATAATCCGCCAGGGTGGCGCAGGCTTCGCCATGATGGTGCCAGGTCTTGCTCACCGCATCATAATGTTCGCCGGAGTTAGGATAGACCACCAGCGGCAAGGCCGTCAGGCTGTGCAGATGCGCCAGCGCCGCGGGCGTATTTTCCAGGGCGATACAGTTGATGCCCACCGCCACCACCTGCGGGTTATTCGCCAGGGCAGTCATCACCTCGCGCAGCGGCGTGCCATCGCTGAGATGTTCGGCGTCGCGCAGCGTGAAAGAGTACCAGGCGCGGGCGCGGGGATAGTCTTGCAGCAGGGCCGTCAGCGCCTGGATCTCAGCGAAGGACGGCAGGGTTTCACAGGCCAGCAGGTCGGCGCCCGCATCCAGAAGGGCTTCGACGCGCGGGCGGTGGAAATCCTGGAACTCTGCCGCGCTGCGCTGATAATCACCGCGATACTCCGAGCCGTCGGCGAGAAACGCGCCATACGGCCCTACCGAACCGGCCACCAGCAGCGTGCCAGCCTGCGGGTTCTCGGCGAGGTACGCCTCGCGCGCTTTGCGCGCCAGTTCGACGCTTTTGCCGATCAGCGCCCGGGACTGCGCATCATCCAGCCCGCGTGCGGCAAAGCCGGCGGGAGTGGCCTGATAGCTGGCGGTGATCGCCACCTGCGCGCCGGCGCGAAAGTAGTCGAGATGCACATCGCGGATCAGCTGCGGGTTCTCCAGCAGCACTTTCGCCGACCACAGGCTGTCGGCCAGATCGCAACCGCGCGCCTCCAGCTCGGTGGCCATAGCGCCGTCCAGCAGGACATAAGGCTGGGCGGCCAGAAGGGCAGTGAACGGATTAGTCTGCGACATGTTGGGACTCCTGAGTCATATTCCGTGAACGAGTGAGATACCAGGCACCATAGCACAGGGCCACAAAGGGGATCCCGCACCACAGCGCAATTCTCTGGCTCGGGTCAAAGGCGAGGCCCACGCAGGCCACCAGGCACAGCACAAAGCCCAGAACGGGCACCACCGGATACCAGGGAGCGCGATACTGCAGATCGCCCAGGGCCTTACCCTGCTGCAGATGGCGGCGGCGGAACATAAAGTGTGAGGCGCAGATGCTCAACCACACCGCCACCACCGCAAAGCCGGAGATCGCCGACAGCGCCACAAACACCGTATCGGGCGCCACCACGCTGGAGAACAACGCCAGCACGCCACCCAGCATACTCACCGACAGCGCGGTCACCGGCACGCCCCGTTTATTGACTGTGGCAAAGCAGGCCGGCAGCGTCTTCTCGTTCGACAGCGACCACAGCATCCGTCCGGAAGCGTACAGGCCGGAGTTAGCCGCCGACAGGATCGCCGTCAGGATCACGAAGTTGAAAATGTCCGCCGCGTAAGGGATGCCCACCTTTTCAAACACCAGCACGAAGGGGCTTTTCTCCACCCCCGCCTGCTGCATTGGGATCAGCGCCGCCAGCACAAACACGGTGCCGATAAAGAAAATAATCAGCCGGGCGATGGTGGTGCGGATGGCGACCGGAATGACCTTGTGCGGGTTTTCCGTCTCTCCGGCGGCAATGCCGATAAGCTCCGTTCCGGAGAAGGCGAAGTTCACCGCCACCATGGTCATCAGGATCGGCAGGCCGCCGTGCGGGAACCAGCCTTCGGCGGTGATATTATGCAGGCCCGGCGCCGGGGAGCCATCCTGCATCGGAATGAAGCCGAAAATGGCCGCGCCGCCGAGAATAATAAACGCGATGATGGTGATCACTTTCACCAGTGAGAACCAGAACTCGCCTTCGGCGAAGAAGCGCGTAGAAATGATATTAAGGCCGAAGATCACTGCGCAGAATACCACGCACCAGATCCAGACCGGCACCTGCGGGAACCAGTACTGCATGCAGAAGCCCGCCGCGGTGAAGCTCGACCCCAGCGCCACCGTCCACGTCAGCCAGTAGAGCCACGCCACGGTATAGCCCGTCGCCGGGCCAAGATAGCGCGCCGCGTACACGTGGAAGGCGCCGGTCTCCGGCATCGCCACCGACAGTTCACCGAGACACTGCATCACCAGCCAAACCACCAGGGCGCCAATCAGGTACGCCAGCAGCGTCCCAGCCGCGCCGGTGGTAGAAATGATATAGCCGGTATTAAAGAATAAGCCGGTGCCAATCACGCCGCCGAGCGACAGCATGATCAGATGGCGCGTTTTCATGGTGCGCTTCAGTTGCCCACCTTGTTGTTGTGTTGTGCTTTGCATTTTATTTTCTCACGCCAGCCCGCTTGCCCGGGTCATGATGCGTATAAACGTATAGACATCTAAACATCCAAAAGAAGAAGAGTTATACCGTGACGCCGCGGAAAAAGCAAAACCGCTGCACCAGGGCACGCGCCGACAGCGTGCAGCCTGCCCCATTTTTGCGCAGCGCCGGCTGGCGCGCCACGGACTGACGCCTCCTCGCGACAGACAACGTTCTGGCACTCTCTTTGCAGCCTGTCGTTCAGAACCTTTCTATCTGGCGAGGCAACACGTATGACAGAGCAAACCACCACCTTAAAAAGAACGCTCGGCAGTTTTCGTTTATGGGGGATCGCCGTCGGACTGGTGATTTCCGGGGAGTACTTCGGCTGGAGCTACGGCTGGTCACAGGCGGGCACGATGGGGTTTATGGTCGTCGCCCTGGCGGTCGCCGCGATGTACTGCGCCTTTATTTTCAGCTTTACCGAGCTGACCACCGCCATCCCGCACGCTGGCGGCCCTTTCGCCTACGCCTACCGCGCCTTCGGGCCCACCGGCGGCTTTATCGCTGGTTTTGCCACCCTGATTGAATTCGTCTTCGCCCCGCCGGCCATCGCCATGGCCATCGGCGCCTACCTCAACGTGCAGTTTCCGGCGCTGGATCCGAAATGGGTCGCCTGCGGCGCTTACGTGATCTTTATGACGCTCAATATTCTCGGCGTCGGCATTGCCGCCACCTTCGAGCTGATCGTCACCCTGCTGGCCATCTTCGAGTTGCTGGTGTTCATGGGCGTGGTCGCGCCCGGCTTCTCCTGGAGCCACTTCACCACTAACGGCTGGGCGGGCGCGGAAAGCTTCAGCGGCCTGGCGCTGCCGGGGATGTTCGCCGCCATTCCGTTCGCTATCTGGTTCTTCCTCGCCATTGAGGGGGCCTCCATGGCGGCCGAAGAGGCCAAAGATCCGCAGCGCACCATTCCGCGCGCCCTGGGCGGCGGCATTCTGACGCTGACGGTGCTGGCGATCGGCGTGATGGTCTTCGCCGGCGGCGTCGGCGACTGGCGCGCGCTCTCCAATATTAACGATCCGCTGCCCCAGGCGATGAAGACGGTCGTGGGCAATGGCAGCGGCTGGCTGCATATGCTGGTGTGGCTGGGGCTGTTTGGCCTCGTCGCCTCCTTCCACGGGATCATTATGGGCTATTCGCGGCAGATCTACTCCCTCGCCCGCGCCGGCTATCTGCCCGCCGGGCTGGCGACCCTCAACCGCCGCACCCGTACCCCGCATCTGGCGATCCTCGCCGGCGGCGTGGTCGGTATCGCCGCGATCTTCTCCGACTCGCTGATCACCATCAGCGGCATGCCGCTGACCGCCTGTATCGTCACCATGTCGGTATTTGGGGCTATTGTTATGTATATCACTTCCATGGCGGCGCTGTTCAAACTGCGCCGTAGCGAGCCGAAGCTGATCCGTCCGTTCCGCGCCCCGCTCTACCCGCTGGCGCCGGCCTTTGCCCTCGGCATGGCGGTGATCTGCCTGGTAGCGATGGTCTGGTATAACCTGCTGCTGGCGCTGATTTTCGCGGCGATGATGCTCGGCGGCTACCTATGGTTCCGCAAAACCGCAGCAGCCCGTGAACGGGCGCCAGTGGATCCTCAACTGCGCACGGTCTCCTGAGGAGGCGGCATGTATAAAACCACGCTATCGGGCCAGGTATGGCGCTTTGATAGTCTGAAAACGTTGATGGCAAAAGCGTCGCCGGCCCGCTCCGGCGACGCCCTCGCGGGGGTTATCGCCACCTCAGCCGAAGAGCGGATGGCGGCGAAAATGGCCCTCGCCGAGGTGCCGCTGACCGACATTCTCGACAACCCGCTTATCCCTTACGAGCAGGATGAAGTGACCCGCCTGATCCTCGACACCCATGATGCGCAGGGCTTTGCCGCCCTGCGTCACCTGACGGTCGGCGATTTTCGCGACTGGCTGCTGGATGATGCCACCGATACCGCCACGCTGCAGCGGGTCGCCCGCGCCATCACCCCGGAGATGGCGGCGGCGGTCAGTAAGCTGATGCGCAATCAGGATCTGATCCTTGCCGCCAGCAAATGCCAGGTGGTGACGCGCTTTCGCAACACCATCGGCCTGCCCGGCCACCTCAGCGTGCGCCTGCAGCCCAACCATCCCACCGACGATCTGAAAGGCATCGCCGCCAGTATGCTCGACGGGCTGCTGTACGGCGCCGGGGACGCGGTGATTGGCATCAACCCGGCCAGCGACAGCTTACCGGTGCTGGCGCAGCTGAACGTCATGCTGGACGATATTATTCAGCGCTTCGCCATTCCCACCCAGTCCTGCATTCTGACCCATGTCACCAATACGCTGCAGCTGATTGAGCGCGGCGCACCGGTGGATCTGGTGTTTCAGTCGGTAGCCGGAACCGAAGCGGCCAACAGCGGCTTCGGCATCAATCTTGCCATGCTGCAGGAGGCCCGCGAGGCGGCCCTCAGCCTCAGGCGCGGTACCCTCGGCAACAATGTGATGTATTTTGAGACCGGCCAGGGAAGCTGCCTGTCGGCCAACGCCCACCACGGCGTCGACCAGCAGACCTGTGAGGCGCGGGCCTACGCGGTCGCCCGCCACTTTGAACCGCTACTGGTCAATACCGTGGTCGGCTTTATCGGTCCGGAGTATCTCTACGACGGCAAGCAGATTATTCGCGCCGGGCTGGAGGATCATTTCTGCGGCAAGCTGATGGGCCTGCCGATCGGCTGCGACGTCTGCTATACCAACCACGCGGAAGCGGATCAGGATGATATGGACACCCTGCTCACCTTGCTGTGCACCGCCGGGCTCACCTTCCTGATCGGCGTGCCTGGAGCGGACGATATCATGCTCAATTACCAGAGCACCTCGTTCCATGACGCGCTGTACGCCCGTCGCCTGCTGGGCTTAAAGCATGCCCCGGAGTTCGCCGACTGGCTGGCGAAGATGCAGATTATCGATCCGCACGGCGCGCTGCGGCTCACCGACGCCCGCCATCCGCTGTTGTCCGTCCTGCCGCAAGGAGCCCCCGTATGAACCGTCCCGATGCCTGGAACCCGCTGCGTGAATTTACCGATGCGCGGATCGCCCTGGGGCGCAGCGGCGCCAGCCTGCCGACCCGCGAAGTCCTCAACTTTGGTCTGGCCCACGCCAGAGCGCGGGATGCCATTCATCAGCCGTTCGCCAGCCAGCAGCTGGTGGCGCCGCTGGCGGCGCTCGGCCTCGACGCCCTGACGGTGCACAGCGCCGCGCCGGACCGTCACACCTATCTGCGGCGTCCGGATCTCGGGCGGCAGCTCGCCGACGAAAGCCGCGCCGACCTCGCCGCCAGCGGCGTCCGCCCCGCCGATCTGCTGCTGGTGATCGGCGATGGCCTCTCTTCCTGGGCGGTAGAGCGCCAGGCGGTGCCATTGATCCGCGCCCTGCTGCCCTATCTGCAGACGCTGGGTATCGGCCTGGCGCCGGTAGTGCTGGCGCATCAGTCGCGGGTGGCGCTGGGGGATGATATTGGCGAAACCCTGAAAGCCCGCGCGGTGGCGATCCTGATTGGCGAACGACCGGGTCTCTCCTCGCCGGACAGCCTCGGCGTCTACCTTACCTGGCAGCCCCATCGTCAGCGTCTGGAATCTGAGCGCAACTGTATCTCCAATATTCGTCCGGAGGGATTAAGCCATGACGCCGCCGCCTTTAAACTGGCCTGGCTGCTGGAGCAGGCTTTTTTACGCCGCGTCACCGGCGTGCAGTTAAAAGATGAAAGTGATAATCCAGCGCTGCATGGGAAAATAAAACCGTTGACCCCTTTAAAATAATAAGTCACGTGAGCAGCAGAATAGATTTTCAATATGACCTGGCGCACCTGAATATTATATTCGGGTGCGCGCTGAAATTGCCCGGCGACGCTTCGCTTGCGCGGGCCTGCGCAAACCGTTCAACCGGTTTATATGGCCTATTTCCCAGACTGGGTAAGGCGTCAGCCGCCCGCCGATAAAATGCGTTCACCGTACCAAAAACCGTGTTGTCGCCAGCCCTATGCCCTTCCCTGCAGGTAATAAGAATATTGCATGAGTAAAAACGAAACGGACGTTGTAAGGTAAATCAGCGCATTAACAATATCCGTCATATTTCAAGTTGCATGTGCGTTGGCGGCGTTTTCTCCCCCCAGTCACTGACTTCTGTAAGCGCCTGGGGACTCGCTCACTTGCCGCCTTCATGCGACGCGAATTATTTAGGGTATATATCTCGTTATCTATTCAACATAACAGCCAATAATTCGCCGGACACGCTGGCGAATTATTCGTCAATGTTATGCAGTCATTGATGGTTAAAGATAAATAATCGACCGACGGAGAAATACCAATGAAATCGTTTTCCGGGAAAGCGTCTTTAATGGCCACGCTGGTTGCCGCGCTGGTCGGCGCCAGCAGCGCGCAGGCAGCGGAAATTAAAATCGGGGTGGTATTACCCCTGAGCGGCGCCCTCAGCGGCTACGGCCAGCCGTCGCAGAAAGGGCTGGACATTATTCAAGCCATCACCCCGACGTTAAAAAATGGCGATACCATTAAGCTTATCGTTATCGATGATAAAAGCGACAAAGTCGAAGCGGCCAACGCCATGCAGCGGCTGGTCTCCAGCGATAAAGTGGATGCCGTGATCGGTGAAGTCACCTCCTCCAACACCCTGGCGATGACCAAAATCGCCGACGACAGCAAAACGCCGCTGGTCTCCTCCACCGCCACCAACGACCGCGTCACCCGTAACCATCCGTACGTCAGCCGGGTCTGCTTCTCGGACAGCTTCCAGGGGGTGGTCGGGGCCAATCTGGCCTCCCGCGATCTGAAAGCCAAAACCGCCGCCATCGTGTTTGACAGCAGCAACGACTACTCCGTCGGCCTGGCGAAAGCGTTCCGCACCCAGTTCCTGAAAAACGGCGGCACCATTCCCATCGAGGTACAGGCCCCGGGCGGCAGCAAGGACTTTAAAGCCCAGCTGGCGAGCGTCAAGGCGAAGAATGTCGACATGATTTACATGCCGATCTACTACACCGAAGGGGCGCTGATTGCCGTGCAGTCTAAACAACTGGGGCTCAACAAACCGGTGGTAGGCGGCGACGGTCTGGCCGCGGATCAGGTCTTCTTCGATGTCGGTAAAGACGCGGTCAACGGCTATATGACCACCGATTATTACTCGCCGAACGCCAAAGAGCAGACCCCGGCCGGGGAAACCTTCATCAAAGCCTGGGAAACCAAATACCAGCAGCCGACCCATACCTGGGGCGCAATGGCGGCGGATGCCTATAACGTCATCGTCAACGCCATGAACCAGTGCAGCGATCCCCATGATCGGGTCTGCGTGAATGAAAAAATCCGCGCCACCAAAGGTTTCCAGGGCGTGACCGGCACGCTGACGTTACAGAACGGCGATGCCATTCGCAGCGCGGTCATCAACGAAGTGAAAGATGGCAAGCTGGCGTTTCGTACCGTGGTTAACCCTTAAGTTGTGACGAGGCTACAAAATGGACGGCGCCATTTTTCTCCAGCAAGTGGTCAATGGAATGAGTCTTGGGGGCATGTACGCCCTGATTGCCATCGGTTATACGATGGTTTATGGCGTGCTACGGCTGATCAACTTCGCCCATGCGGACGTCATGATGGTCGGCGCGTTTAGTACGCTGTTTTTATTTTCTTCAGTTGGGCTACCCTTCGGGGTAGCCGTTTTCCTGACCCTCGGGCTGTGCGGTCTGTTTGGTATGCTGATTGACCGGGTCGCCTATCGTCCGCTGCGCCAGGCCTCGAAAATCTCCATGCTGATCACCGCCATCGGCGTCAGCTTCTTCCTCGAAAACCTGTTTAACGTGCTGTTCGGCGGCAGCTCACGCTTCTTCTCCGCCCCTGACTTTTTCAACCAGACCCGCGCCTTCGGCAGCGTCATCATTACCAACGTGGCGTGGATTGTGCCGCTGATCACCGTCCTGCTGCTGCTGGCGATCCTCTGGCTGCTGTACCGCACCCGCTATGGGATGGCGATCCGCGCGGTGGCCTTTGACGTCAACACCGTGCGCCTGATGGGCATTGACGCCAACCGGATCATCTCCCTGGTCTTCGCCCTCGGCAGTAGTCTCGCGGCGCTCGGCGGCGTGTTCTACTCCATCAGCTACCCCACTATCGATCCCCTGATGGGCGTGCTTATCGGCCTGAAGGCCTTTGCCGCCGCCGTGCTGGGTGGGATCGGCAGCGTCACCGGCGCGGTGCTGGGCGGCTTTATCCTCGGTTTTACCGAGGTGGTCGCCGTGGCGATCTTCCCCGAACTGGGCGGCTATAAAGACGCTTTCGCCTTCCTGTTCTTGATTCTGGTCCTCTTGTTCCGCCCGGTCGGCATTATGGGCGACGAACGTCTGGAAAGGAGCCGTTTCTGATGCTCAACGCGACGACGACCGCCGGGGCGCAACTGCGCAACCTGGCCATTATTGTCATCTGTATCGCGCTGCTGGCCGGAATCAACGTGGTTTTCAATGACTACATTGTTCGCGTCATCAGTACCATTTTCATCTTTATGATCCTCGCGGTCAGCTACAACCTGATCAACGGCGTGACCGGCCAGCTGTCGCTGGAGCCGAACGGCTTCGTGGCAGTGGGCGCCTACGTGACCGCCCTGCTGATCCTCTCCAGCGACAGCAAGGTAGACATGTTTGAAATGGCCGCCCCCAGCCCGTGGATCCTCAGCCTGCACGCGGGCTTCCTCCCTGCCCTGCTGATAAGCGGCCTGTGCGCGGCGGCGCTGGCGGTGTGCCTCGCCGTACCGGTCTTCCGGGTACGTGGCGACTACCTGGCCATCGTCACCCTCGGCTTTGGGTTTATCATCAAGATCCTCGCCATTAACAACCCGCAAATCACCAACGGCGCCATCGGGCTGAACGATATTCCGCAGCAGCCGCATCTCCTGTTCTGGTGCGGGCTGTTCGCCCTGCTGGCCACTGGCATGATCCTCCAGCTGGTGTGGTCGAAGTATGGCCGGATGATGAAAGCCATTCGCGACGATGAAGATGCGGCGATCGCCATGGGGGTCAACACCTTCCGCATCAAAACCTGCGCCTTCGCCACCAGCGCCTTCTTCGAAGGGATCGGCGGCGGTCTGCTGGCTTCGCTGCTGACCACCATTTCCCCGGGGCTGTTCGACTTTATGCTCACCTTCCAGCTGCTGATTATTATCGTCCTCGGCGGACTCGGCAGCACTACCGGCGCCCTGCTCGGCACCGTACTGGTGGTCGGCAGCGGCGAATGGCTGCGCTTCCTCGACCAGCCGCTGCAGTTCTTCGGTCACGATCTCGGCGCGTATCCGGGCCTGCGAATGGTGGTCTTCTCGCTGCTGTTGCTGATCATCATGCTCTTCGCCCGCGAAGGGCTGTTGGGGAAAAAAGAGATTTGGCAGATGGGAAGAAGGAACAGCAGCTATGGCGGAAAATAACGTTATCCTGCAGGTGCAGGACGTCACCATGCAGTTTGGCGGCCTGCGGGCCATCGACAACGTCAGCTTCCATGTTGATGAAGCGGAGATCTTTGGTCTTATCGGCCCCAACGGCGCGGGCAAAACCACTTTGTTTAACGTCATCACCGCCAACTATAAACCCACCAGCGGCAACGTCACCCTGGCGGGTACGTCGCTGAAGGGGCTGAAGCCCAACCAGGTGGTGAACGCCGGGATCGCCCGTACCTTCCAGAATATCCGTCTGTTTAACTCCATGACGGTGCTGGAGAACGTGATGGTCGGACTCGACCGCGCCAGCCGCTACTCGCTGCTGGAGGCGGCGCTGCATATTGGCCGCTACTTTCCGGCCGAGCGGGCGGCGAAAGCCAAAGCCATGGCCATTCTGGAGGACATCGGCATCGCCCACTTCGCCCATATGCAGGCCACAAACCTGAGCTATGGCAACCAGCGCAAAGTGGAGATCGCCCGCGCGCTGGCCACCGCGCCGAAGCTGCTGCTGCTCGATGAGCCGGCCGCCGGGATGAACCCGAAGGAGACCGAGGATCTGGCAGAACTTATCTTCCGCATGCGCCATGACTATCAGCTCAGCGTCCTGCTGATTGAGCACGATATGCCCTTCGTCAACCGCCTGTGCGAGCGGGTGATGGTCCTGGAGTACGGTAAGCCGCTGTTCAGCGGCCTGATGGCCGAGGCGATCCAGCATCCTGACGTCATTTCCGCTTATCTGGGAGAAGCCAATTATGCTTAACGCCCGGGAACTTAAGGTCTTTTACGGCGTGATCCAGGGGCTGAAAGGCGTTGATATCGACGTCTATGACCGGGAAATCGTCACCCTGATCGGCAGCAATGGCGCCGGTAAAACCTCCACCCTGAACGGGATCGTCAACCTGGTGCGCTCCAGTGGGCGCGTCAGCTTCCTCAACGACGATATCTCACGTAGCCAGACCCACCAGATTGTGCGCCGCGGGCTGGCGCTGGTGCCGGAGGGACGCCGGGTCTTTACCAACCTGACCATCGAAGAGAACCTGCGCATGGGCGCTTACAATAATCTCGCCGGCTACACCCGCCTGCGCGATCGCATGTATGCCCTCTTTCCACGGCTCAAGGAGCGGCGCCATCAGATGGCGGGCACCATGAGCGGCGGCGAGCAGCAGATGCTGGCCATCGCCCGGGCGCTGATGAGCGAACCGGTGTTATTGATGCTGGATGAACCGAGCCTCGGACTGGCGCCGAAAATTGTCGGCGAGCTGTTCGGCATCATTAAGCAACTGCGCGAAGAGAATATGACGGTGCTGCTGGTGGAGCAGAATGCGACGGCAGCGCTGGCTATCGCCGATCGGGCGTATGTCCTGGAGAATGGCCGGATCACCTTGTCAGGCGCGGCGCGGGAGATGCTGACTAACCCGGAAATTAAGCGGATGTATCTGGGGGGATAAGCGTGGTCAAAACTGCCTGGGCTGCGGCGGCGCATCCTATGATGCCGCAACCTCAGGCAGTCTCTTGCTACACAAAGCACACCTCGTTCCAGTAGGCTTCTCGCGTCCTGCGTCGCTCAGTATGTCTTATCATGACGGAACCACCGGGTTTCCACGTTGCCAATGTCCACGCCGTAGAGGCTGGCCACCGGCAGTATCGCCTCCATGACGCGCTGGGTATCCTGCTGTCCGGCTTCACCGTTGGACATCAAAGCCAGCCAGCCCGTTAATCGTTGCCACAATGCCACTTTCATTTTCTCCTCTGTCGGGAAGCGAATCGCTTGGGTCTATTTCAACCACAGTTGGCCGGGCGCGGGAAATATTAATTCCGAATTTGCAATCCTGGCTGGCGCATATTACGCCCGGTCCTTTCCCCTCACCCTAACCCTCTCCCTGAGGGAGAGGGAACCGCCCGGCAATCGTTGCCGCGCCGGTAAAACGCCAGCGGCGCATAAAGAATACCCACAGGTTTGTTAAGTTCTTTTTCGTTATAGATAAGAATTTTTTCTTCTTTGCCGCCGACGGGGAATTTGTGGGAGCGTGATGTCCACAAAACAAAACAGGGATTCAGGGGAAAAAACATGCGCAATAAAACCACAAAAATTGCACTGGCGCTGGGTATGCTGCTGCTTGCGTCTCAGGCACAGGCAGACCAGCTGGCTGACATCAAAGCCGCCGGCGTCGTGAAAGTCGCCACCTTCGACGCCAACCCGCCGTTCGGCTCCGTGGATGCTAAAACCCACCATATCGTCGGCTACGATGTCGACTTTGCCCAGGCGCTGGCGAAAGCGCTCGGCGTCAAACTCGAGCTGGTGGCGACGAACCCGGCTAACCGTATTCCGCTGCTGCAGTCCGGCAAAGCCGACCTCATCGTCGCCGACATAACCATCACCCCGGAGCGGGCCCAGGTTATTGATTTCTCAACGCCGTATTTCGTCACCGGCCAGCAGTTCCTCGTGCCGGCCGGTTCTCCGGATAAGCTCGATGAGTACAGCAAAGCGCGCATCGGCGCGGTGAAAGGCACCACCGGCGAACAGGCCCTGCACCAGCGTTTCCCGCAGGCTCGCGTTCTCTCCTATGACGATATTCCGCTGGCCCTGACCGCCCTGCGCAACGGCAACGTCCAGGCCATCACCCAGGACAGCACCATCCTCGCCGGTCTGCTGGCGGAAGCGCCGGATAAAGCCAAGTTTAAAATTCTGCCCGACCTGCTCAGCAAAGAAGAGATTGGCGTGGGCGTGAAGAAAGGCGAACCGGCCCTGCTGAAAGCCGTTAACGATGAGCTGGTGAAGCTGGAGAAAACCGGCGAAGCCGCGAAAATCTATGATGTCTGGTTTGGTCCTGCCACTAAAACGCCGCAGCCGCGCGCCTTTACCATAGAAGCGAAATAATATGTTCTCGGGTTTACTCTCCCACTCCGCGGCCCCGGCCGCGGATTTTTCACGTCTGCAGCGCGCCAGCATTACGTTTCGTGATGTGGCCAAGCGCTACGGCGATCATCAGGTGCTAAACGCCATCAACCTGCAGGTCGAACCCGGCGAAGTGGTGGCGATCCTTGGCCCTTCCGGTTCGGGAAAATCGACGCTGATCCGCTTGATCAACCAGCTCGAATCCTTAAGCGGCGGCGAGATCCTGATCGACGATAAACCGACCAGCCGGCTGAGCGGCAGCGCCTTGCGCCAGCTGCGCAGCCGCGTCGGTTTTGTCTTCCAGCAGTTCAACCTTTACGCCCACCTGACGGCGCAGGAGAACATCACTCTGGCGCTGGAGCGCGTCCACGGCTGGGGGAAAAGTGCGGCTCAGGAGCGGGCGCTGGCGCTGCTGCGCCAGGTCGGACTGGAAGAAAAAGCGCAGCAGATGCCGGCGCAGCTCTCCGGCGGCCAGCAGCAGCGGGTGGCGATCGCCCGCGCCCTGGCCTCCTCGCCGCAGATTATCCTGTTCGATGAGCCCACCTCGGCGCTCGACCCGGAGATGATCGGCGAAGTGCTGCAGGTGATGAAAACCCTCGCCCACAGCGGGATCACCATGCTGGTGGTGACTCATGAGATGCAGTTTGCCCGCGAAATTGCCGACCGGGTGGTGTTTATCGACGGCGGCGACATTCTCGAGGTCGCCCCGCCGGCTGAGTTTTTCGCCCATCCGCAGCATGCCCGCGCACGGCGTTTTCTGCAGAAGGTGCTGGATCCGCTGCACCAGGAGAGCCTCGCGTGACGCCGATGCTTGACTGGCACGGCGTCCTGAGCGGGCAGCCGTTGCAATGGATTATCTCTGGTTTTCTCACCACCGTCTGGGTCAGCGTCGCCGGGATCCTGCTCGCCACCTTGCTGGCGGTCCTGCTGCTGGCCCTGCGCCTCGGCGGCGGCCGCGCGGGGCGCGGACTGGTGGCCGCGTGGGTCTCGTTGTTTCGCAATACCCCGCTGCTGGTCCAGCTGCTGTTCTGGTACTTTGCCGCCTGGAATCTGCTGCCGCTGGCGGTGAAGGAGGTGGTGAACGACGAACACGCCTGGTCCATTCTGCCGGGTAACGTCTGGTGGCTGACGCCGGAATTTCTCTGCTCAATGTGGGGGCTGGGGGTCTTTACCTCCGCCTTTCTGGTGGAAGAGATCGCCTCCGGACTGCGCGCCGTCAGCCACGGGCAGCGGGAAGCCGCGCTGTCGCAGGGCTTTACGCCGTGGCAGGAGCTGCGCTTTATCCTCCTGCCGCAGGGGCTGGCCAACGCCTGGCAGCCGATTGTCGGCCAGTATCTTAACCTGATGAAACTCTCATCGCTGGCCAGCGGCATCGGCTTTGCGGAACTGACCTATCAGGTACGACAGATTGAGAGCTATAACGCGCACGCGCTGGAGGCGTTTGCCGTCGGTACCGCGCTGTACCTGGCGCTGGGGGTGGCGATGGGCGTGGCGCTAACGCGTCTCGGCCCGGGAAGAAAACTGCAACGGAGCGCCCAACATGAACGCTAATCTGGCGGTGATCGCCGATAACCTCGATTACCTGCTGTGGGGCCGACTGGCGGAGGGCCAGCCCGGCGGCGTGGCGCTGACCCTGCTGATGGCCATCGGCGCCACCCTGCTGGCGCTGCCGGGAGGCATTGCGCTGGCGGGCCTGGCCTGGCGCTACGGCGGGCTGGTGCGGCGTCTGCTGTTTCTGTGGGCGGAGATTATTCGCGGCATCCCGCTGATATTTGTCATCTTCTGGCTGTGGTATCTGCTGCCGATGCTGACCGGCGGCGATCTGCCCGGCGCGGTGACCGTGACCCTGGCGCTGGCGTGGTTTACCGCCGCCTCGGTGATGCACTCAGTGCTGGCCGGGCTGCAGTCGCTGCCGAAAGGACAGTATGAGGCGGCGCTGACCCAGGGGTTCGCCCCCGGGCAAACGCTGCGCCTGGTGCTGCTCCCGCAGGCGCTGCGCAACGTTCAGCCCTCGCTGGTGGGGATCTTTATCGGCCTGCTGAAAGACACGTCGCTGGCGTTTATCGTCAACGTCCCGGAGCTGACCACCGTGGCCGGCCAGGTCAACAACCGGGTGCAGATCTATCCCCTGGCGATCTTCGTCTTCACCGGCGCGGTGTACTACCTGCTGTGCTGCGGTCTGAGTCTGCTGGCCAGCCGGCGTTTTACCCGCCGCGCGACCGCCGGATAAGGCTCACTCCGCGGGGCGGGGCTTCACCGGGCAGGTATCGCTGATCTTAATAAATTTGTCGTTATAAACCAGATAGTGGTTCCCCGGCTGGCGCAACGCCGGCTGGCGAACCACGTCGCCAGGACGCAAATACCACGCGTCCCCCTCCTCTTCGGTCGAATCGCATCCGGGTTTAATCAGCAATTTAAACCAGGTATTACCGGTGTTGCTCACCGTCCCGGCCACCTTATCGAAAGACCATTTAAACTGCACCTCGCGCGGGCGCACCACCAGAATGGTATCCATCACCACCACCGGCTCCATGCTGACCTCGCCGCCGGTCGGGCTGCGCCTCGTCAGGTTACGGGTGGGGATTTCGCGAAACGAGACCCGATAGTAGCGCTCGCGGTTATCCCGCGGGCCATGATAGTAAAATTTGAAGTACTCGCTCTCACCTGCCTGCAACACCAGCTGGCGGGGGGCGAACAGCAGCTCACCATCCACCGGCCGGGAGCGTACTTCGCTGCCGCCCGGGCGATCGATGGCGCTGATGGCGATGCGGTACAGCCGCGCGCTTTTATTGTTGTTGACCACCCGTTTGCTGGCGAAATCCGCTTCGGCCGGCAGGGAAAAGGTCAGGTTGCCGACCGAGATCGCCTGCGCCAGCGGCGCTGCCAGCAGGCAGCCCACCGTCAGCAGGGCCTTAGTTAATGTTGCGCCACGTCGCCTGGACATGAATCTCTCCTGAAGCGCTGACTTCGCCAAACCAGCCGTTATCGTCTACCGTCCGCAGCGAAATGGCGTTATCCATCGGAATCGAAAATTTCACCGTGGTCTTATCCATCTGCCCCACTTCGCCGGAGATATCGGTCCATGGCGTGGTCAGCCACAGCGCATCGGTCATATCCCGCCAGCTGTCATCGCACCCGGCATCGTAGGTCTGCGTCGCCCCGCTGCGGGTGATAAAAGAGAGCGTCGCCGGGAACGGCACTTTCGCCGTACCGTCATCGGAGCTAAAGAGACAGTAGGAACGTCCGCCAATCACCTGCGCCGGTCCGGTCACCTTGATCAGCACTTCATCGGCGGCCGTTTTACCGCTGGTGGTGACGATGTAGCCGAAATCGAGCGCCGGTTCGCCGCTGCCGACATACCCCTCGCGCGACGGCGCCGAGGTATATTCGTCGGAGATAATGCTGATGCTGAAATCACGGGGTTTGATAATCAGCGTATTGGAGGTGGAAAACTCATACCAGCCTGACTCCGGCGAGGTGGTGTTCTGAAAGCGAAAGTTGAACAGATCCTTGGTGTTGATATCGCTGATCCCGAGGTTCACCATCTGCTTAAAGAAGTTGCTGGAGAAGAAAACATAGATTGAGTCTGAGCTCTTCATCTCGTTGAAGGTGTAGTAATAAGCGGTATTGCTCACCGGCTTCCATGAGCTGCCGTTGAGGCTGAACTGCATATCGTACGCCCCGACGGCCGAGGCCAGCGACGAGTTGGCGATCGCCGGGAAAATATGGATCGAGGTGTTGCTTAAGCCGTTGGTCTGCAAGGTATAGTTCACCATCTTACAGCTTAATCCTGCGCGGCTGCCGATGGTCTGCGTCTGGCAGTCGGCGTTCCCTTCCCCCAGGGTCGGCACGCCGTCGCTGTTGATAAACACCTCCGCCAGCGAGTGGGTATTAATCAACCGCAGGTTCGCCGCTTTGGTGTGGGTGACGTTGCGCACATACCAGTTACCGGAGGCCTGATCCTTACAGCGCGCACCGCTGCTGGCATCGTAGTTCACCGAGGTCTGGCAGGCATTGATGGTCATCGTAAAGCTGCCGCCGACCGGCATCTGCTGCAGATACTGATAAAACGCGTCCGACATCATGCCGTGCATCCACTTCGCGCCGCCGCTGGTCACCGTCGCGCCATAAAACCCGCTGGCGTCGGTGGTTTGCGGCAGGATCAGGCTGGTGGCCATATCGCACCCGGCGTACCAGTTGATGCAGCGCAGCCCGGTTAAGGGGTGCGAAACCGGCGAGTTTTCCAGCCACATATCAAACTTCCAGTTGGCATTGAGCCCGGTGTTGTAGCCGTTATCGATATAGCCGAGGCTTTGCTGATAGATGGTGCCGGAACCGGTGTATTTTAAGCCGGTCCAGCGGTTAGCGCCGGTCAGGCGCGGATCCAGCGCCCCGCCGGGGGTGACGAAAAAGTTGTCGTCGGAGTTGTTTTCAACAAACACAAACTCGCGCGCCGGCGCATCCGACCAGGTGGTCTTGGACACCGCCGCTCTGAGCGCGGCTGCCGGCCAGAGTAGCGCGAGGATCGCCAGCGCCATCAGTGCATTAACTTTCATTCTCTTCTCCTGTCTGCTGCACTACCGCCCACGACGAGAGGCCGCTGCAGACCACATCCCCGACCCAGACGGCGCCGCGCGCCTGGCTGAGCTCCAGCGCCACTTCGCAGGTTTTATTGCCGCCGTAGCTGAAATCGATAGTGGGGTATTTCTTATCCACGTCCATGACAAACTCGCCGTTTTCATCGGTCCGGGTACGGCCGATATGGTTGTTAATCCGCGCATTCGCCAGCAGCGTGCCGTCTTCTGCACGAATACGACCGGAGACGGTGACCATCTGCTTCACCTCTGGCTCAATCACCGCGACGTTGCCCGGATAGAGAGTCAGATGACTCTTGCGCCCACTGACGATGTCGTAACTGTCGAGCGAGTTTTTGCTGTTCTGTAGCTCCACCTCATAGCGACCATAGGGAGAGAGCGGCAGGTAGTTACGTTTGCCGCTGAGCGGGAAAATCCGCCCGTTAACCCTGGCGCTGATCTGACCATCGTCCTCCAGCCCGGTGTTGAAAATCACCCCGGCGTTACCGTCGGTTCGTCCGCTGGCGGCGATGTTTTTGCCCTGCCAGCCGACGCTGCCGCTGGCGGTAAGGTTGGTGTTGACGTAGCCGTCCGCCGCGCTGTTGACGTTCAGCGTGCCGCTGGCGTAGCGGGCGTCGAACTGGGCATACGCCCCGCCGCTGAGGGTTTTGTCATCCCCGGTATCGCCGGAGATGGCTCGCGACAGATTGGCGCCGATGGTGCGAATGGTGCCTTCATCAAACTGCTTACGCGCTGAGAGGTTAGCCATGGTGTAGCCGTTCTGATGGGTCATCCCGGCGCTGAACCAGTTGCCCAGCGGCAGCGAGAGATCGAGGGCGATATATTTCCCGGTGTTGGCGCTGCTGTCGCCATTGTTATAGCGCTGGATCCCCGCCCGCAGACCAAGCGATCCAAACGCGCCGCTGTAGACCGTCTGATAGTAATCCGCGGTGTAGTAATGACTGTTGTAGCGGCGGTCATCGTTGTAGCTGACGCTGAACGTCCCCAGCTTCGACCACAGCGCGTTGAGGTTGAGGGTCCCGCCGATCGCCCGGTTGTCGGCATCGCTACGCCGCAATTGATCGCCAATGCGGGTTCTCTCCTGGTTGACCCACACTGAACTGAAGCCCCCCGGCAGCGTGGCGCTGATGCTGCCGACGCTGCTCCAGGAGCTGTCGCTGGCCAGCATATTCTGCAGGTTAACGTTGATCGACTCGCCCAGCGGCAGCGTCAGGCGGGTTTCCCCCACCGCCTGATTGTCGTAGCCATAGCCCGTTGCCGCCCAGCTCAGGGTACTGAGCGACCCGGAGGTCGAGAGGCCTGCCAGCCAGCTCTCTTTTGCCGGCCGGGTCTTTTTGCCGCTTTCCGACCAGCGATCCATATGGAAACTGCCGCCCCATACCTGCCACGCCAGCGGCGCGCCGATGCCGCGTCCCCGGCTGAACAGCTTATTGACCCGCTGGGTGCGTTTGCTGACCACCCGACCGTTGACGATCACCTCCACTTCCACGTCGTAAATACCGTACGGCAGGCCGCGGGTATCCACTTCGTGGTTGCCCATGGCGAAGTTCTGGACGCTCAGCAACCGGCCGTCACGGGTGAGATGCACCTCGCCCGCCGCCGGTAAAAAGGCAATCACCGGCGTGGCCGACTGGCTGCTGTCGAAGACGGTGGAGCTGGCCTGATTTCCCCAGGAAAGGCCGTAAATCTTGCCGGCCGAAATAGCGGTCATCGGTCCCAGGGACTGCAGGTTCCAGGTGTCGAGCATCCCACCGGCAAAACGGTGGCCGGCGAAATCGCGCTCATACATGGCCTTATATAATTCGCTGTCCTGCTGACCACTGCCGATCCCGTACAGCGAGCCGTCGAGCACCACGTGATGCTCCCGCAGCGCCGTGACGTTGTTCAGCGACAGGTAGCTGGAGGTGTTGCTCCCGCCATTGCGCATCTGGTTGTTATAGACGCCGAGGTTATAGCTCAGGTTGCTGCTGAGAGTGTTCACGCTGGACTGACCGATATCTTCGCTGCGTGAGCGCAGCACGGTGCCCAGCGCCTCGCGCTTGACCACCAGCTGCAGCAGCAGCTGGCGCAGGCTGAGATCCAGCTGCGCGCTGTCGGTCAGGGGAATGGTGAGTGCCTCGCTGAACGGGGCATTGGCCAGGCCGATCAGCTGCTGTCGGGTCTGTTCGCTGACGCTGGCGTTCCCCTCGCTCTCCTCCAGTTGGATCTGCCGGACGCGTAGCTGGCCGTCGTCCAGCCAGATAAAGGCGCTGCCGATCCGCTGATCGTCCCGGGTGTCCTGGCTGCCGGCAAGATGAATATAGAGCGGGACGCTCATACCGTCCTGCAGCGCCCGACTGAAGGCCTGCGGAATAATCACCCCACCAATCTGCTGGGCACGTACGGCAGCAGCGCTGGCGTCGGGCTGAACGAACAAAAAGATCATGCCGAAGGCAAGCTGCGTTTTCAGTCCTGGGGAAATCCGTCGTAGAGGCATCGTCGTTATCCATCTGCACAACTGTCTATTTCACGGGAACAAACTGCTCACCCTGCCAAAGCGCAACCCGTCCTTTTTTATTCGCCGTGTCCACCTGCGTAAAACGGCGCGATTTACCCGGCATCAGGTAGTAATTCTCTTTACACTCCTTACCGTCGGCGGCCTTCAGGCAAGGGCCGTAGGCGAGGATCCGCAGCGTCGCATTCCCGGTGTTGGTCAGGGAGCCGTTGGCGTACTGAAAGCGGTAGTTCACCTGGCGTGGCGCCACCACCAGGATGGTGCCGATGCGGGCGGACGCCGTCGCTACCGCGCTGCGGTTGGCGTTATCGCGCTGGGCATCGCTGAGTGCCTGATCGAACCAGACAATGCGGTAGTAGCGCTCTTTGTCGTCCGCCGGGCCTTTATAAAAGAAGCGGATAACATCGCTGGCCTGGGCGGGTAGCAGCAGGCTGGCGGGGGTGAGCAGCACCTCATCCGGTTTATCCATCGGGATAACCTGCCCGTCGTCCAGCGGGGAAGAGAGCCGTTCGAGATGGATATTGATCAGTCGACCGCTGTCTGTGCTGTTCTTGATCGTTTTGCTCAGCGTGCTGCTGCCGCTGTTCATAAAGGATGAAATATCGCCGACATCCAGCGCCTGCGCCGGCGACACCCCGGCAAGCAGCAGCCCGAGGGCCAGAAGGTGCTTTTTCATAACAATTCCGTCCGTGAAAAAAGCAGGGGGAGCCCCCCCTGCTGGTGCATCAGAAGGATCAGCTGGTCCAGGTGGCGTCGAACTGGACGCTGACGTCGCCGCTCCAGATCCCTTCCGGCAGGGTGCTGTAATCGGTCACTGCGGTAGTGCCGTTAGTGGTGCCGCTGATGATGGAGAAGGTGAAACCATCCTGCGCGGTGGTACGGCCGCTGGCGTTGTAGCCATTTGCCAGCGCGCTGAGGTTGCCGCCCAGTACGCCGTTAGCGGTATCGATCATCACGGTATCTGCGGTTTTTTCGACCGCGGCGCCGTTATAATCCACACCCACGCTCAGCGTGGAGCCGGAGGTATCCAGCTGGGTTAAGGTGTTAGTGATAAGGCGCGAGGTCAGCTTAAAGGCGGTCGCCGTTGCGTCACCTTCAATCGCCACGTCAAACAGACCTTTCTGCGAGTTAAAACCTTTAATGCCTTCGGCGTACTGGAACGCCAGGCTGCCGAGCGGGGTCACAACCAGCTTGCTGGTGGTGTCTTTTTTAGCGGTCGCCGACCAGGTCGCAACAGCCTGAGCCGTTACGTCAGCAGCCTGCGCCACACCCATACCGGTAAACGCTGTTACCAGAGCTATTGCCAGAACCTTTTTTTTCATCGCTTTTTCATCCTGAGTTGAATTAAGGACATGATGTCCCGGTGAACCATTTAAAAAAACAAACTTGCCTGGGTGTTACTGAACTAACTTATATATTTTGGAATACAGTTTGGCCTCGGCATTGCGCCGATGGGTATATACTGTCTTCACGCTACAATTTTCAATTCTGGCGATCGATTTCGGCTGCATGCCCTGGGCGGTCATGCGGATAATTTTCATTTCGCGGTCTGTAATTTTATCTTTCTTAATATCTTTACGGAGAAATCTGCCATTAATGACGTAAGCCAGTTCTTTTCGAATATCGCGGCTCAGGCCAACATATACCACACCGCGAATATTGCTATTGTAATACCAGTAATTTGCTAAGGCTTCTGATTTCCTGGCCGCAATCAATACGACCTGTTTCCCCTTTACCGCGGATAGCCATTCGCTATCGCGCCTGATAAATTCGTTTAAAGAAGCCGTATTGAGATTGATAAAAACAAAATCTTTTCTGATTTTTTCCAACGACAGATAAATTAATTCGTCGATATCCATAATCAGTTCGGATAGCCCTTTATAGAAGTAGGAGTCATGGGCAGACCAAATGTACTTATCGGAACAGCATTTATATTCCATATAGTTTTTAACCTCATAGTCCTTGAAGTAATCATTTTTACAACTTCACTGTTTGCCAGGCCTACAAAGTTAACTGGCGTATTCGCTTCCTTTAATAAATCGCCATTAAATA
The DNA here is from genome assembly GCF_002810615.1 of Klebsiella sp. G-Nf4. Taxonomy (NCBI): domain Bacteria; kingdom Pseudomonadati; phylum Pseudomonadota; class Gammaproteobacteria; order Enterobacterales; family Enterobacteriaceae; genus Klebsiella; species Klebsiella sp. G-Nf4. The sequence goes on from NZ_PION01000004.1 coordinate 292,182, forward strand.
AGACACACATTACTTATCAATATTTGATAAGCCGGGTTTAATTTTAATTATTTTCGGCATGGGTTGAATTTAAGTTTTTTCCTATGGAGTGTCAACACGCGGGCAGGCAATCAATTTCGTGCCTGGGTCAATATTTACAAAAACTGAAAATATCGGATTTTTGAGAAGATGAAAAAGACATTTATTTTCATGAGGTTATTGACAATATAACCCTCAATTCTTACTTGTGCTTTATATTACCCAGGATCTTCGCCCTATTATGTTAGGAATATTCTTAATGGTGCACCGGATGGAGTTATCAAATAGACTAAATTTATATAAAAATAAAGAATATAAATCTGGAAATTAGCAATAACCAGGATGATTCACCAATACATAAGACCAATGAATAGATTAACCTGCCGCACAAAATAGTTATACATATGTTAATTCTGCGGAATGATGAATGCTAAACAAAGGCAGACGCATTATCTATTCGATTAAACAGACCTCATTAGCAAGATAAAACGAGTTTTGCCGATGGGTTCCTGCCGTCACGGGTGCACCTGCCTCTGCGTCCCCCGAAAGCATAGCCGCTTTTCAAGGCTTCGCCAGCGGCCAGCGAGCCGCGCGGTCGGCCTGTCATCCCCGCCCTTTCCCGCCTGTTCACGGTTTGTTCGCAATACCGTCATCGAAATTTCATATAAAGACCTATTAATAGTGCCCAGTTAATGACGAACCTGGACACTCTTATGAACAGCTCTCTTGCCGCGGTGGCCGAAACTGATTTCCAGCCGTTCACCGATCTCGATGCAGGCCTGCAGCGGAAGGTCTTAAGCGTGCGTAACCTGACTAAAGCCTATCATGCCCAGCACAAGGTGCTGGACGGCATTAGCTTTGACCTGCACGCCGGCGAAATGGTCGGGGTCATTGGTCGCTCCGGCGCCGGCAAATCGACGCTCCTGCATGTCCTTAATGGTACGCACAGCGCCAGCGGCGGCGAAATTCTTAGCTATCCGGAAGTCGGTATGCCACACGATGTCTCAAAGCTGAAAGGCCGCTCACTCAACGCCTGGCGCAGTCAGTGCGGGATGATCTTTCAGGACTTCTGCCTAGTACCGCGCCTCGACGTGCTCACCAACGTCCTGCTTGGCCGCCTCAGCCAGACTTCAACCCTGAAGTCGCTGTTTAAAATTTTCCCCGCCGCCGACCGGGCGCGCGCCATTGCGCTGCTCGAATGGATGAACATGCTGCCGCATGCGCTGCAGCGGGCGGAGAACCTCTCCGGGGGACAGATGCAGCGGGTGGCAATCTGCCGGGCGCTGATGCAAAACCCCGGCATATTGCTGGCCGACGAACCTGTCGCCTCGCTGGATCCGAAGAACACCCAGCGCATCATGGATGTGCTGCGCGAGATTAGCGAGCAGGGCATCAGCGTGATGGTGAACCTGCATTCGGTAGAGCTGGTGAAGGCCTACTGCACCCGGGTTATCGGCGTCGCCAGCGGCCAGCTTATTTTTGACGATCACCCCTCCCGGCTGACGCAGGATGTGCTGCAGCAGCTGTACGGCGATGAAGTTAGCCAATTGCATTAATTTCACTCACACGGGCAACATAATGAAAAAATATATGACTGGCGCAGTTCGTTTATCCGCAGTGGTCGCGGGCATGATGATGGCATGGCAGGCGGCGGCAGCGCAGCCGAAAGAGCTGAATCTGGGCATTCTCGGCGGCCAGAACGCCACCCAGCAAATCGGTGATAACCAGTGTGTGAAGACCTTCCTCGATAAAGAGCTGAACGTGGATACCAAACTGCGTAACTCTTCCGACTATTCCGGGGTGATCCAGGGTCTGCTGGGGGGCAAAGTCGACGTGGTGCTGAGCATGTCCCCCTCCTCTTACGCCTCGGTTTATATCAATAATCCGAAAGCGGTGGATATCGTCGGCATTGCCGTGGACGATAAAGATCAGTCTCGCGGCTATCACTCCGTGGTGATCGTCAAAGCCGACTCCCCGTACAAAACGCTGGACGATTTAAAAGGTAAAGCGTTCGGCTTCGCCGATCCTGACTCCACTTCCGGTTATTTGATCCCTAACCATGCGTTTAAAGAAAAATTTGGCGGTAACGCCGACAACAAATACAACAATACCTTCTCCAGCGTTACCTTCTCCGGTGGCCACGAGCAGGACATCCTCGGCGTGCTGAACGGCCAGTTCGCGGGCGCGGTCACCTGGACCTCGATGGTTGGCGATTACAACACCGGCTACACCACCGGCGCGTTCAACCGTCTGATTCGCATGGATCATCCGGATCTGATGAAGCAGATCCGCATTATCTGGCAATCGCCGCTGATCCCGAACGGCCCGATCCTGGTGAGCAATGCGCTGCCGGCGGACTTTAAGGCGAAGGTCGTGGCGGCAGTGAAAAAACTGGACACCGAGGACCACGCCTGCTTTATCAAAGCGATGGGCGGTACCCAGCACATCGGTCCGGGCAGCGTGGCTGACTTCCAGCAGATTATCGACATGAAACGCGAGCTGGTGAGCGCGCGTTAATCCTGCCTCAACGCCGCCTGCTTGCCTCCAGGGTGAACGGCGGCGCTACGTTGAAGATCCCCGACGCATGAAGACGACCCACACCGAATTTGAACGCTATTACCAGCAGGTACGCTCGCGGCAAAAGCGCGATACCGTCTGCTGGTCGTTACTCCTGCTGGCGCTCTATTTTGCCGCCGGCAGCGCCGCAGAATTTAATCTGCTGACCATCTGGCACTCGCTGCCCCACTTCTTTGACTATATGGCAGAGACCATTCCGCCTCTGAGTGCCGGCAACCTGTTCGCCGATGTGCAGACCAAAGGGTCGCTGGCCTGGTGGGGCTATCGCCTGCCGATCCAGTTGCCGCTCATCTGGGAAACCCTGCAGCTGGCGCTGGCCTCGACGCTGGTGGCGGTCGCCATTGCCACCGTCTTCGCGTTCCTCGCCGCCAACAACGCCTGGACCCCGGCGCCGGTGCGCTTTGCCATTCGCGTACTGGTGGCGTTTTTACGCACCATGCCCGAGCTGGCGTGGGCGGTGATCTTTGTCATGGCGTTCGGCATCGGTGCGATCCCGGGCTTTCTGGCGCTGATGCTGCACACCGTCGGCAGCCTGACCAAACTGTTCTACGAGGCGGTGGAGAGCGCGCAAAACAAACCGGTACGCGGCCTGGCGGCCTGCGGCGCGTCGCCGCTGCAGAAAATCCGCTTCGCCCTGTGGCCGCAAGTGAAACCTCTATTTCTCTCCTACGGCTTTATGCGGCTTGAAATCAACTTCCGCTCGTCAACCATTCTCGGCCTGGTGGGCGCGGGCGGCATCGGTCAGGAGCTGATGACCAACATCAAACTCGACCGTTACGATCAGGTGAGCATCACCCTGCTGCTGATCATTCTGGTGGTGTCGGCGCTGGACATGCTGTCCGGTCGTCTGCGCCTGTGGGTACTGGAGGGAAAAAAATGAGCATCTGGCACATGCAACCGGATATCGCCGCCAGCCGTCGGCAGCATAAGCAGCTCTATCAGGTCCAGGGGCGCTACCTGCGCTACGTCGGGCTGGTGGCGCTGGCCTGCGTGCTCTATTACGTCTGGTTTTTTCTGCAGTTTGGCATCAGCGGCGAGCAGCTGACCACCGGTCTGCAGCAGATTGGCCGCTACCTGGCGCGGATGTTCGTCTGGCACGACTTCTGGAACTGGCCGTTCGGCTATTACTTCACGCAAATCGGCATCACCCTGGCTATCGTCTTCGCCGGGACGCTGACCGCCACGGTGCTGGCGCTGCTGCTCTCCTTCTTTGCCGCCCGCAACATCATGCGCGGCATGGTGCTGGGGACCCTCGCTCTGCTGATGCGCCGCCTGTTTGATGTGCTGCGCGGGATCGATATGGCTATCTGGGGGTTGATTTTCGTGCGCGCGGTAGGCCTCGGGCCGCTGGCCGGGGTGCTGGCGATCATCATGCAGGACACCGGTCTGCTGGGACGGCTGTACGCGGAAGGACACGAAGCCGTGGACCGCTCCCCCGGACGCGGGCTGACCGCCGTGGGCGCGAACGGCCTGCAAAAGCATCGCTTCGGCATTTTTACCCAGTCGTTCCCGACCTTCCTCGCCCTGAGCCTGTATCAGATTGAATCCAACACCCGCTCCGCGGCGGTGCTGGGCTTCGTCGGCGCCGGCGGTATTGGGCTTATCTATGCCGAGAACATGCGCCTGTGGAACTGGGATGTGGTGATGTTTATCACCCTGCTGCTGGTGGCGGTGGTGATGATCATGGACACCCTCTCCGCCTGGCTGCGCCGTCGTTATATCGGCGGCGCCGCGGTGCCGCTGTATCAGGGCGGACGCTAGCGCGCCTTTGCGCCGGATGGCGGCTTCGCCTTATCCGGCCTACTCGTCCGGCTCTGACTGTCTCCAGGCCCGGCAAACAACTGCGCCGCCGGGCGATGGCATCAGGCACGGAGCTGCTTTTATGCCGGGTGGCGGCTGCGCCTTACCCGGCCTACAACCCCAAATCACCGCCGAGCCTGGGGCAACTGAAACTGCCGGTGCTGGCGGCCTCAACATCGCTGAGACGTTCCCTGCCCATGGAAAAAAGAATGCAGAAAAATTAACCGGGAGCGCAATCTGCCCGGAAATAACACAGGAGTGGTAGCCCTGCTAAGCGCAGCGCGAGCAGGGACATCTCCGGTTGCGCCGATATTTCGCCGGGTGGCGGCTGCGCCTTACCCGGCCTACAGAGCTTATCCGGCCTGGAACAGCTGAACCCGCAGAAGCATTTATCCGCTCCGCTATTCCAGCCGCCAGCTCAGCACCGGCCAGCCGTATCCGGCACCCGCCGCCTGCAGCTGCGGACAAGGATTGACCAGCCGCACGCGATCCGCATGCAGGCACAGCGGCAGATCGTTAATGGAATCGGTATAGAAAGTCACCTCGCCGTCATACTGCGGATGCGCCTCGCGCCACTGCGCCAGACGCGCCACCTTCCCCTGCTGATAGCTGGGGATCCCGGCAATGACCCCGCTGTAGCCGCCGTCGACCATCGCCACGTCAATGCCCAGCGCCTGATCAATCTCCAGCGCGGCGGCCACCGCCTGCACCAGCAGGCTAACCGAGGCGGAGATAATCAGCATCTGCTCCCCCTCGGCCCGCAAACGACGAATGAGCTCCCACGCCTGCGGATAGACCCGGGGCAGGATCGCCTCGCGCACGCAGCGGGCCACCAGCGCGTCAACGTCCGATTTCGGTATTCCGGCCAGCGGCGCCTGGATCAGAGCCACATAATCGGCGATATTCATCTCTCCCCGGTCATAATCCGCCATTAGCCGCGCCTCGCGGGCAAGATACCCCTTCTGCGTCGCTAATCCTTCGCGAACCATAAACTGGCTCCAGACCGTACTGCTATCGCCCTGTATCAGGGTGTTGTCGAGATCGAAAATCGTCAGCGTGTTGCCCATCTGCTTTCCCTTGTTGATCAAAATAAGCTGCCGGGAGCATGCGTAAAAAAGATGACAGGAAAATGAACCGGACGCCGCAGCGCCCGGCTCACCATCAGCCGGCGCTGACCTTCGTGGTGCGGAACACCAGCACAATCCCACCGATGATCGCCACCATACCGACCATCGCCGCCGCCGGCAGCCGGTTGCCCAGCAGCAGATAATCCAGCAGCGCCGTGATCGCTGGCACCAGATAAAAGAGGCTGGTGACATTGACAATATTTCCCGCGCTCAGCAGACGATACAGCAGCAGCTGGGCGACCACCGAAATCAGCAGCCCGAGAAACAGCACCGGAATAATCAACCCGGCGTTAACGGTAAACTGGAAGCCGCTGACCGGGGCAATCAGCAGGCACAACCCCAGACTGACGGCGTACTGCAGCGGCAGGACATCCGCCGGCGCCTGACGGCTGCGCTTTTGCCACAGCGCGCCAGAGGTCATCAGCAGCAGAGCCGCTAGCGCAAACAGGATCCCCACCATCGCCATCGGCGAGGCCGCCAGGCTGCGCCACACCAGCAGCACCAGCCCCGCCAGGGCAATCAGCAGTCCTGACAGCCGCCGCCCCTGCAGGCGACGCTCCACCACGCAAAGCGTGAGGATGGGCTGGATCCCCATGATTGTGGCGATAAGTCCCGGCGTCACACCGTTAGCCATCGCCTCGAAGTAACAGACCGAATAGCCGCCAATCAGCATCAGGCCGGTGGCCGCTGTCTGCAGGCGGGTGCCCGGCGCAGGCAGCCAGCGCCGACGGGCGATGGCCAGCGGCGTCAGCGCGACCAGGGCAATCAGAAAACGAAAGACCAGCAGCGCCATCGGCGAAGCGTTGTCCAGTCCCCAGCGGGTGAAGATGGCCGCGCTGCCCCACAGCAGCACAAAAATGGCCGTTGTCGCCTGCGAGGCGAGCAGAGAATAGCGAACGTGCATAGCATGCTCCAGAACGTCAAACACAAGGTATCAAGCGTCATACCGGCAGGTAAGCGCCTGCTAAAGACGGCGTTAAGCGCCGAAAACAACCCGGTCTGGAGGGGGAGGCGGTGGGCAGAGCGTGGTGAAGCAATGATGAGGCGCAGACGTCATCCACCCCGCGTCGAAAGCGGCGCCGGGCAAAGTCTCACCAGAGATGGCGTAATGCGTCATGGAATGCCTCGTCAAATGTTTAATCAGAATCCTGGCACAGGCCGTTCGGAAGTGACAACTGCCTTTTATGGGTGATCTCTCGGCTGGTTGTTTATTTTTAATCGTAAATAAACGTAAAGGCGGCCTCGGCTTATTCAGCCGTTCTTTTTAATCGGCTATAAAACAAAGCAGTCTGCTTGCTACTTCGAAAATAACGATATGAAGCCAAAACTGACGCATGCTCTCTTTTTAATTCCTTTTTTGTTGTTGGCAGGATGCTCCTCCTCACCGAAACAGGCAAAGAACACAAAATCTCATGCGGATATGACCATTGACGGCGGATCGGACGATCTGATCCCGGTGGTGGCGGCCCTGCATGACCAGATGCACACCTGGCAGGGTACCCCCTATGAATGGGGCGGTACTGAACAAAGCGGCGTCGACTGCTCGGGTTTCGTCTGGCGCACGCTGAAGGATCGCTTTAACCTGCCGATGGAGCGGATCACCACCCGCGAGCTGTTGCACATGGGCGTGCGGGTCAATAAGCGCGATTTACGTCCCGGCGATCTGGTTTTCTTCCGCACCCGGGCCGGGATGCACGTTGGCTTTTACGATACCGATCATAATTTCCTTCACGCCTCGAGCAGCCAGGGCGTGATGCGCTCTTCGCTGGACAACCCTTACTGGGAGTCGGCGTTCTACCAGGCGCGCCGTTTGCCGAAGGAGTATAACGCGCAGATCACCATGAACAGCGACACCCTGCATCTGGCGAAGAATCGCCGCTAAAAAAAAGCCGCAGCCAGGGCTGCGGCGGGTGGTTCTGCGGTTAATCAGAACTGGTAGGTCATGCCCAGCGCGACGATGTCGTCATCGTTGATGGCGAGTTTGTTATCGCTTTTCAGCTGGTTGATTTTGTAATCCACGAAGGCGTTCATGTTTTTGTTGAAGTAGTAGGTCAGGCCCACGTCAATGTAGTTAACCAGATCTTCGCTACCCACCCCTTCAATATCTTTCCCTTTCGACAGCACATAGCCGAGGGACGGACGCAGACCGAAGTCGAACTGATACTGCGCCACCGCTTCAAAGTTCTGCGCTTTGTTGGCAAAGCCGCCGCTGATCGGGGTCATTTTGCGGGTTTCAGAGTACATGGTCGCCAGGTAGATATTGTTGGCGTCATATTTCAGGCCGGTCGCCCAGGCTTCCGCTTTGGAACCCTGACCACGGGACAGCAGGTTCTGCGCATCGGTACGGTCGGAGCTAGTGTAGGCCGCGCTGACGGCGAAGTCGCTGCCGCCGAAATCATAGCTTAATGAGGTACCAACGCCGTCGCCGTTCTGTTTCTTCGCTTCACGGCCTTCGTTTTTACCCTGGTACTGCAGGGTCATATCCAGACCATCCACCAGACCGAAGAAATCGGTGTTGCGGTAGGTCGCCAGGCCGCTGGCGCGTTTGGTCATAAAGTTATCGGTCTGGGCAGAGGAATCGCCGCCGAATTCCGGGAACATATCGGTCCAGGCTTCCACGTCGTACAGGGCGCCAAGGTTACGACCGTAGTCAAAGGAGCCGTAGTTCTTCAGCTTCACCCCGGCGAATGCCAGACGGGTTTTTTGACTGGAGTCGCTCTCGGTTTTGTTACCGGAGAATTCAGATTCCCAACGGCCATAGCCGGTCAGGTCATCGTTAATCTGCGTTTCGCCTTTAATCCCGAAACGCACGTAAGTCTGATCGCCATCTTTGCTGTCATAATCGCTGAAGTAATGCATGGCTTTGATCTTACCGTACACATCCAGCTTGTTAGCGTTCTTGTTATAAACTTCCGCTGCCTGCGTCGCCGTTGAAGCCACAAAGCCCATCATCATTAATGCCAGAGTACTCTTTTTCATTATTCAGTCCTGGTGATTTATTTATACGCGCTATTCAATTGCGGGCACTCGCCCATCAAAAACAGGAGTTTTTTTAACGCCGGGATATTAAATATTTATGACAATGTGGAACTTTTTATAAAAAAGAGTATTTAAATGTATCTGACATATTTTTGTCACATACCCTCTCCAGAATGCCCGATCCCGCGCAATAAAATGGCGCGCCCGCCGCCCCGGGTGTTGGCAAGCGGGCCGACTCCTGCTACAACATCAGCTCGATATCGATATTCCTTTTGAACGGCAGAGAATCATGAGTGAAAGCCAGACGCTGGTGGTAAAACTGGGCACCAGTGTTTTAACAGGCGGGTCCCGTCGCCTGAACCGCGCCCATATCGTCGAGCTCGTGCGCCAGTGCGCACAGCTGCACGCCATGGGACACCGTATTGTCATCGTGACCTCCGGGGCCATTGCCGCCGGGCGCGAGCACCTTGGTTACCCGGAACTGCCCGCCACCATCGCCTCCAAGCAGCTGCTGGCGGCGGTGGGACAAAGCCGTCTGATCCAACTGTGGGAACAGCTGTTTTCTATCTATGGCATTCACGTTGGCCAGATGCTACTGACCCGCGCCGACATGGAAGACAGAGAACGGTTCCTCAACGCCCGCGACACCCTGCGCGCGCTGCTGGATAACAGCATCGTCCCGGTCATTAACGAAAACGACGCTGTCGCCACCGCGGAAATCAAAGTGGGCGATAACGACAATCTCTCCGCACTGGCCGCGATCCTCGCCGGGGCGGATAAGCTGCTGCTGTTAACCGACCAGCCAGGCCTGTTCACCGCCGACCCGCGTAGCAACCCGCAGGCGGAGCTGATTAAAGACGTCTACGGCATCGACGACGCGCTGCGCGCCATCGCCGGCGACAGCGTCTCCGGACTCGGCACCGGCGGCATGGGCACCAAGCTGCAGGCCGCGGACGTCGCCTGCCGTGCGGGGATTGATACCATTATCGCCGCCGGCAACCGTCCGGACGTCATCGGCCACGCGATGGAAGGCCTGCCGGTGGGCACCTGCTTCCACGCTCAGGAGTCTCCGCTGGAGAACCGTAAGCGCTGGATCTTCGGCGCCCCGCCGGCCGGTGAACTGACCGTCGATGCGGGCGCGACTCAGGCGATCCTCGAAAGAGGCAGCTCGCTGTTGCCAAAAGGCATCAAAATCGTCAGCGGCAACTTCTCCCGCGGCGAAGTGATCCGCATTCGCAATAGCGAAGGACGCGATATCGCTCACGGTGTCAGCCGCTACAACAGCGACGCGCTGCGCCTTATCGCTGGCCAGCACTCGCAGCAAATCGATGCCATTCTGGGCTACGAATACGGCCCGGTGGCCGTCCACCGCGATGATATGATCATCCGTTAAGGAGCTGAAAATGCTGGAACAAATGGGCATTGCCGCCAAAGCGGCCTCCTGGCAGCTGGCGTTACTCTCCAGCCGGGAAAAGAACCAGGTACTGGAAAAGATCGCCGATTATCTGGAAGCGCAGACCGACGATATTCTGCGCGCCAACGCGGAAGATTTAGCCGAAGCTCGCGCCAATGGCCTGAGTGAAGCGATGCTTGATCGCCTCGCGCTGACCCCGGCGCGTCTGAGCGGCATCGCCAACGATGTGCGCCAGGTGTGCAATCTGGCCGATCCGGTCGGCCAGGTGATCGACGGCGGGCTGCTGGATAGCGGTCTGCGTATTGAACGTCGCCGCGTCCCGCTGGGGGTGATTGGCGTGATTTATGAAGCGCGACCCAACGTGACGGTCGACGTCGCCTCCCTGTGCCTGAAAACCGGCAACGCGGCGATCCTGCGCGGCGGGAAAGAGACCTGGCGCACCAACGCCGCCACGGTGAAGGTGATCCAGCAGGCGCTGCAGGAGTGCGGTCTGCCGGCCGCCGCGGTACAGGCCATTGAGAGCCCGGATCGCGCGCTGGTGGGCGAAATGCTGAAGATGGATAAATACATCGATATGCTGATCCCCCGCGGCGGCGCTGGCCTGCACAAGCTGTGCCGCGAGCAGTCAACGATCCCGGTGATCACCGGCGGGATTGGCGTGTGCCATATCTTCGTTGATGAAACCGCCGAGATCGCCCCCGCGCTGAAGATCATCGTCAACGCCAAGACCCAGCGGCCGAGTACCTGCAATACCGTGGAAACGCTGCTGGTGCACCGCAACATCGCCGACACCTTCCTGCCGGCGTTAAGCAAGCAGATGGCCGAGAGCGGCGTCACCCTGCACGCCGCCCCTTCCGCCCTCCCCGCGCTGCAGAACGGCCCGGCGAAGGTCGAGCCGGTGAAAGCGGAGCAGTACGACGACGAGTATCTGTCGCTGGATCTGAACGTCAAAGTGGTGGCTGATATGGATGAGGCTATCGCCCATATCCGCGAGCATGGCACCCAGCACTCCGACGCCATCCTGACCCGCACCCTGCGTAACGCCAACCGCTTTATCAATGAAGTGGACTCTTCCGCCGTCTACGTGAACGCCTCCACGCGCTTCACCGACGGCGGCCAGTTCGGCCTCGGCGCGGAGGTGGCGGTCAGTACCCAGAAGCTGCACGCCCGCGGCCCGATGGGACTGGAAGCGTTAACCACCTATAAGTGGATTGGTTTCGGCGACGATACCATTCGTGCGTAAATGAGAACGGGCGATGCAAAAATAGGCAGTTGATTCCACTGGCTATTGACGCATCGCCCGCTAAGTTCTAACCTTTTGCCTCGTGATTCACGCTCGTGAACACCTCTTGCAGGGCCGATATAGCTCAGTTGGTAGAGCAGCGCATTCGTAATGCGAAGGTCGTAGGTTCGACTCCTATTATCGGCACCATTTCAATCAAAAAGTTACATAAGCCACTGTCTTTAAAAACCTGTTTGGGGTTACGCCTGGGTTACTTTTTCCCCCGCAACCAACGCACTTAAGCTCACTGTTCTTATCGCTGAACCAGGGCATCAAAACTGCCATACACTGTTCTGGATAGAGACCCCCACGATGCGATGTTTAAAAAGACTGTAGCTTCGATATGAAGTGTCTTATGGCATGCATACGCTTTTATATATCCAGCCTGAAAAAATATTTTTTATAAAATATCAATAAATTAATAGCATTTCATTTCTTAAAAAAACGTTAAACATGTTTAGAATTGTTAAGGTTAAAATCGAGTTTTTATCACAGGAACGCTCTCTCTTGTATCTAACAGAAGAGTTAGGGTTTCGAAGAGGTTTATTGCCTGATCAGGTTTCAGAGGGACCGCCAGAAAGCCGGTCCTGTAAGAGAGTCATTTCAGCTCCAGCGCTGTTATAACATGGTAATAGCCTTCCTGTGTTTAGAGCGCCGTTGCTTACACAAAGCGGATAGTTCGGGGTCAGTCCAGCAGGCTTGCCGGGCTATATCTGTGGGAAGGTACAGCCTCGAGTTCAGATGCGTACGCCGCAAGGTGGCTGGGCTGACCCAATCCATGCAAGCACCGTCCCTGATTTCCATGCCGATGGGCTGGTACGCTACGGCATGCCGAGAACATTCGCCCTCGGCAGGGGGTTAAGGGCGATCAGGCGCTAACCGTACGGATAAAATACCTGGCCAGCCAGTCCATCAAAAAGCCGATCGCGCCAATAGTCACAATCACCGCCATCAGGGCGGAATAATCCAGCCGGTCGCGAGCATCAAGGATGGCATATCCCAGCCCTGAGCTGACCCCCAACATTTCACAAGGCACCAGCACAATCCACAGGATGCCGATGGCCAGCCGGACGCCGGTGAGAATATGGGCGCGAACACCGGGCAGAATAATATGCCAAAGCGTTTCCCGGCGCGTCGCGCTCAACGAACGGGCCAGCAGCAGCCAGCCGGGCGGCAGTTGCCTGACGCCGCTGGCGGTATTGAGCAGCACCGGCCACACGGCGGCAAAGCTAAGCAAGAACCAGATCGGCCGATCGCCGATCCCCAGCAGCATCACGGCGACGGGCATCCACGAGAGCGGCGAGATCATGCGCAAAAACTGCAGAGCCGGCATCGCCAGGCGTTCGCTTGCCGCCGAGCAGCCCATCAGCAAGCCGCACGGGATACCGACGATCAGCGCCAGCCCCAAGCCAACCGCCACCCTCGACAAGCTGATGGCAATATTGCGCGCCAGCTCCCCCTGGGCAAGCATCTCCTGAAGGCTACGCAAGGCGTTTTCCGGCGCGAATAGCCCGGCCATTCCGCCGGCAAAGTGAGTGATTGCCCCCCAGATCAGCAGCAGCAGCGCCAGACCAGGCAGCGCCCAGCCAATACGGATTAAAATCGGTTTCATGGTGCGATCGTTTCCTCACGGTCAAACTCGCCGTCGGGAAGACCAAACGCGGTCATACCGCCGGCGCGGACGATACTTTGACGCACAAAATCCGACGCTACCAGATCGGCGGCGACTTGCTGCCCGTTGAGTCGGGCGAGAAAATCGCTATTGCCCTCCATCACCGTCTGCTTTAGCTGGTCGGTGAGCGATGCGAAATAGCTGGCGTACGGCCATGGCTGGAAATCAATCCGCTGCTGGTGCCACGCATCGTGGCGGATAGCGCCGTCCTTTTGCCAGCTAGCCTGCATCGCTGGCGTCGGCAACAGCACCTGGCGAAGCACGTCGGCGTCGTGTGGGGTATAGCGATGTTCATCGCTGTGCGACAGCAATTGGGCCGTTTCCGCCCGGTGCTGGCGGATCCACTGCTGGGCGTTAACCAGCGCGTCGGTCACGCTCTGGCTCCATGCCGGGCGCATGCTGAGATCGCTTTCGTGCATCATGACCACGCAGCAGGCGTGGTTTTGCCAGACATCGCCGGTAAAGCGCAGGATCCGCCCGACATGGCGTGTTTCGGCTAGCGCGTTAAAGGGCTCAGCGACGATAAAACCCTGAATCTGCCCGGCCGCCAGCGCGGGCACCATATCCGCGGGTGAAAGTACCAGCAGGCGAACCTGTTTTTTCCCCGGCGCGCCGGTGACTGTCTGCAGCCCGGCGCTGCGCAATATTTGCTGCAGCACCACGTTGTGTATTGAGTACCAGAAAGGTACGGCGACGGTTTTCCCCTCCAGCTCTTCGACGCGGCTAATTTGCGGCGCTACGGTCAGCGCCGAACCGTTGGTATGGTTCCAGGCCACCACTTTGGCCGGCAGCTTCGCCTGGTAGCGCGCCCAAATCGTTACCGGCGAAAGCATATGAATCACGTTCACCCGGCCGCCGATAAACGCCTCTGTCAGTTGCGACCAGCTGCGGAACATCACCGGACGCTCGGCCTTCACCCCGGCCTTGTCGAACAGGCCCAGCCCGTGCGCCACCAGCAGCGGCGCCGCGTCGACGATCGGCAGATAGCCGACTCTGACCGGCGCGTCCGGTTCAGCGGCGGCGCGCGCCTGCTGTTGCATTACCAGCGGTAGTGCGGCTCCAGCGCTCAGCAGCGCGCTCAATTTCAGAAAGTCGCGGCGCGACATCGCATCACACATCAGGCACATAGCGTTTCTCCGCATCGGTATCCGCGCGCACATCACGCAGTTTCTTCAATATGTCCAGCCGCAGGGCAGCGAGCGCCTCCAGCGCATTATCACGCGGATGCGGGATCTGCGGGCGCCATTCGCCCATCAGGCGGCCCGGAGCGCCGCCCAGCAAAATAACTCGGTCCGCCACCAGCAGCGCCTCATCAATGTCATGGGTAATCAGCAGCGCCGACATCCGGTGTTGATTCAGCACGGCGATCAGCAGCCGCTGCATATCATGGCGGGTGACTTCATCCAGCGCGCTAAACGGCTCATCAAGCAGCATCACTTTCGGCCGCCGCGCCAGACATCGGGCTAGCGCCACGCGCTGTGCCATCCCGCCGGAAAGCTGGGTCGGTAGCTTGCTGAGATGGGTAATCAGACCGACCGACGCAATCGCCTGCCGCACGCGTTCCTGACGTTCGTGCGCCTCAAGCCGCGGCTGATGGCGGAAATCGAGGCCAAAAGCGACATTCTGTTCCAGAGTGCGCCAAGGCAGCAGCGTGGGGTCCTGGAAAGCCACCGAAAGGTGGGGATGCGGGCCGTCCAGCGGCTGGCCGAGGTAGTTCACCTCTCCAGCCAGCGGCTTTTCCAGCCCGGCGAGGATCCGCAGCAGGCTCGACTTCCCGACGCCGCTGGCTCCCACTACGGCGACAATTTCATTTTCCGCCAGCGAAAAGTTGAAATCCTGCAGCAGGCGGGTCGTTGCCTGCCCGCGGTGATACCCCACCTCAAGGTGGCTGGCATGCAGTAACACGCTCATGCCGGCAGCCTTGCCAGCTGCTGTTTCAGCTGCACAACACTGGGGGTGACCAGCGGAAGGAAAGCACATTCGCGCCAGCGGCGCGCGGTCCGATCGCCCTGCGGCGATAGATAGGCCCGCCCTCCCGCGAGCATGAGTTCCAGCTGTATGCCGTTTATCGCCAGTTCGACCAGCCCGATACGTAGCCGGAACAGTTCACCGGGCTGCTGTACAAAGCGCTGGCTTTCCACACCGGCGTAAAGGTCGCTGCGGATCTGGCGATAGCGCTGTGCCAGCGTCTGCCATTCCCCGCGCAGCACATGGCCGTCGCTTAATCGGTCGCGGCACTCGTCAAGAATACATTCGGCCAGCCCTAGCGCCATGCCGCACTGCAAACCGAGAAAACGCGGGCGCACCGCGGGCAAAAACGTCCGGGCGGCAGAATGGATCACCCCGTCTTTTTCCAGCGCGACATCGTCAAAGTGCAATGCCGCCGTGGCGCTGCCCTGCATCGCCATCAGCGCAAGATCGGCAGAGCGCGACACGCCGGCAAGGCCGGATCCGATGCTGGCGATGAACGGTTCACCGCCGCCAACAGGCTGAACAACCGTCACCGCCTGGAAACCGCGGTTTTGTAAATTGGTAACCCAGTGAAGCTGCCCGGAGAGCCGCCAGCCCCCCTCCCCGTCAGCTACGCCGCCGATCTGCAGCTCTTCGAGCCCGGAGAGGAATTTCATCGCGTTGGATAAACCCGTCGCCCCCGCCAGCTGGCCGGCCAGCAGATCGGGCAATATGCGATCGCATAACGCGCTCTGTGGCGCCTGCGTCAGGATGTCGATGTAGGTACGGTGTCCCCAAAACATAAACGCCGCCGTCAGCGAATGGCGGGCCACCGCGCTAATGGCATCAATCGCATCCAGCAGCGTACCGCCGCTGCCCCCGAGCGCCGGCGCGATCCCGATACGAAACAGGTTCGCTTGCGCCAGCTTTAGCAATAACGCGTGGCTAAGTTCACTGGAACGGTCGAGTTCCGCCGCCCGGTCGTCAAGCCACTCGCGTAATGAATGATGTAGCATGCGTACTCTCCTTCAGCAGAGAACGGGCCAGATTTAGTCGGACCAGGCCCACGGACTTAGCTCGGTATTGAGCGGCGTTTGCGCCAGGCTATTGGCGAAGTTGCACAGCGTGGCCAAGCTGACGCCGAGGATCACATCCAGCGCCTGGCGCTCGCCGTAACCCGCCGCGCGAAACGCCTGCCATGCCGCCTCGCTAACCGCGCCGCGCGTGGCGATGACTTCGCGGGCGAAGCTGGCAATGGCTTCAAGATGCGGGTCTGGCAGCGGCTGCCGCTTGCGTAGCGCCTGTAAATCGGCCGGAGACATGATCTTTTTCTTTTCGACCGTTGCGCTGTGTCCCGCCACGCAAAAACCGCAACCATGGACAGTTGCAGCAATTAATTGCACCGTTTCTCGTTCCGCTGCGGATAGACTGTTATTATTATTTATAGCGCCAACTGTTATATATGTTTGCAGCGCCTGCGGCGAATTAGACAGCGCCAGTAATAAGTTGGGAATAAATCCTGAAGAACGCTGGGCGTTTTCCAGATAAGTTTTTGATTCCTCTGGAGCCGTTGCCAGGGTCTGCAAGGTAATTCTTGTCATAATTAGCCTCCTGTTGAATTACAATCAGTATGTTTTTATTGAACATGGGGAGCAATACTGATAAAAAGTTGATTATTGTTCATTCGTCCTTTATTTATTCTTTTTTACTATGCTAAATAGCGAATGGTTATTAGATAATCTGAGCATTGAGAACTCCGTTTTCCATGTGGGCAAGTATTGCGGCTCGTGGAAAGGCGGCACTTCGGGCAGTGGAAAGGCCAGCTATCACCTGGTGATGGAGGGGCACTGCTGGCTGCATTGCGCCCAGCATTCCAGCGCGTTACGTCTTGAAAAAGGCGACATGGTTTTTATTTTACAGGATTGTCCATTCGTTCTTTCCTCCCATGAAAATGCGCAAAGCGCCTACCGCGCGCCGGTGCAGGAAATGCAGCCGCTGACTTACAAAGATGAGACCAGCACCGCATTAGCCTGCGGTTTTATTACCTTTAAAACCACCATTAGCCAGATGCTGTTGAGCTTTTTGCCGCAGGTTATCGTATTTAAAGCACAGGACGACCGGTCCGGCTCCATCGGCAAACTGGTGGCGGTGATTAATCGGGAAGCGACACAGACGGCGCTACGCAGTGAAAAGCTTATCGCTTCGCTGACGGAATTACTCTTTTTTATGGTGATCCGCCACTATTTATCCAGCCATACGGTGAAGACGCCGTTGGATAATATTCCGCTGACAACAGAATTCCTCAATCTGATGGCGGAGATTGTCTTGTTTCCGGCACGCCCCTGGACGGTGGAAGCCATGGCGCGCGCATCGGGCCTGTCGCGCTCGTGGTTTATTCAGCGCTTTAACCAGGTTTCGCCGCTGTCACCTGCAGAAATTGTGCGCCATATTCGCATTGCACTGGCCTGCCAGCACATCGCCGGCGGTGTAAGCCTGACGCAGAGCGCGGAACGAGTCGGCTATCTATCCCAGGCTGCGTTTAATCGCGCATTTCAACGCATCACAGGGGTCACCCCCGGCCGCTACAGTCAGCAGTGCCGGGACAACGCCGCCGCTCAGCAATTTCACGGCCGGAATTATCTGCAGATAAACGAAATCGTTTAACTCGCCCCTGCTGCAGCATGGTTGATTGCGATCGGCCATGCTTCAGGCCATACTCTGCTGTGCGAACGGAAATGACGCCGACAAAACGCCTGCGCTAAAATCTCGATCATCACGGACTCGTAATACTGTTATCCATAAAAACCACAACATTGTATATTTCGTTTTGTTTTAAATTACCTACAATAAAAAAGATATAGTTAAAAAAGAAGTAGTATCTATGCAACACCATGTTCAACTCTCCGACAGCATAATATCCAACAGCCAGACATTGGTTAATTCCGCAATACAATATATTTATCAAAATATAAAGAATAACATTTCAGTTTATGATATCTCTGAATATCTGCAAGTTTCCCGGCAATATGTGCATCGCATTTTCAAAAAACAAACCGGAATGACCGTCAACACCTTTATCAGCCATAAAAAAATCGAATATGCGATGATGGATATCATCCTCGGTATTGAGGATGCCGACTCGGCCTACCTTAAATATAATT
Organism: Klebsiella sp. G-Nf4; assembly: GCF_002810615.1. Classification (NCBI taxonomy): domain Bacteria; kingdom Pseudomonadati; phylum Pseudomonadota; class Gammaproteobacteria; order Enterobacterales; family Enterobacteriaceae; genus Klebsiella; species Klebsiella sp. G-Nf4. The sequence goes on from NZ_PION01000004.1 coordinate 310,162, forward strand.
TCAAAAGTAAACATGCGTTTATCAATCAGATTCAGCATCTATATCCATACCACTCCTGCCTTACATAGCCTGCCGGCAGTCGCAGCACATAAAAAATAAATCGCTGCGCGCTGCCCCCCAATATCACTGCCTCCCTGATACCATCTATCGGCGATGCGCTCAACCATTAGCAAAATAATCGCTAACGAATAGCGGAAAAATAACTCAGAACGAATAATAATTAATTAGAATCAGTGGTTATAACAACTGTTATATCGATTAACAAACAAACTGTTCATGTTGGTGAAGGATCCGCTGTGATGTAATTCACTGGTATTTTCGGGTGAATTAACCCGCACTCTGTTGAGAACACTATAATGAGCAATGATGAATTTTCGGATAATGAACGATTGAAACAGCAGAGCCAGCTTCTGCGCGGCACGATTAAAGAAGATCTGCATAACGAATTAACCGGCGGATTTCTCGGCGATAACTTTCAGCTGATCCGCTTCCACGGTATGTACCAGCAGGACGATCGCGATATTCGCCAGGAAAGAGCGGCGCAAATGCTGGAACCGCTGCATACGGTGATGCTGCGGGTGCGTTTACCCGGCGGGATCATCAGCCCGCAGCAGTGGCTGGGGATTGACGAGTTTGCGTCGCAGCATACGCTTTACGGCAGCATCCGCATCACCAACCGCCAGGCACTGCAGCTACACGGCGTGCTAAAACGCAATATCAAGCCGGTTCATCGGCTATTGCATCAGCTGGGTCTCGATTCGCGGGCGACGGCGGGCGACGTCAACCGTAACGTGCTGTGTACTTCAAATCCGGTGGAGTCAAGGCTTCATCATCAGGCTTACGAGTGGGCTAAAAAGATATCGGAGCATCTGTTGCCGAAAACAAACGCCTATGCCGAAGTCTGGCTGGACGGTGAAAAGATCGCACAGCCGGAAGAAGAACCCATTCTGGGCAACAACTATCTGCCGCGCAAATTTAAAACCGCGGTGGTCATTCCGCCGCAAAACGACGTCGATTTACACGCCAACGATCTTAACTTTATCGCTATCGGCGACAATGGGCAGTTGACGGGCTTCAACGTGCTTGTAGGCGGCGGCCTCGCGATGACCCACGGCGATCAGAGTACCTATCCGCGCCTGGCGACGGAGCTGGGGTATATTCCTTTGAACGCTACGCTGGCGGTTGCCACCGCCGTTGTCGCCACCCAAAGAGACCTGGGAAACCGCGCAAATCGACGCAACGCTAAAACAAAATATACTATCGATCGACTCGGCATTGAGGTGTTTAAAGCGGAAGTCGAGCTGCGGGCAGGCTTGGCATTCCAACCGCTGCGCCCTTACGCTTTCAGCAGTCGCGGCGATCGTATCGGCTGGGTCGAAGGGATCGACGGTAAGCACCATCTCACCCTGTTTATCCCCAGCGGCAGGTTGATTGATAAGCCCGGCAAGCCGCTCAAATCGGGCCTGGCCGCCATCGCCGCCGTCCACACGGGCGATTTTCGCTTAACCCCCAATCAAAATATCATTATCGCCGGCGTCAGCGAGCGCAACCGAGCACAGATTGACGCACTGGCGCAGCGCTATTCCCTGATTGATGACACGGTATCGCCGCAGCGAAAAAGCGCGATGGCCTGCGTCTCCTATCCCACCTGTCCGCTGGCGATGGCCGAGGCCGAACGCGTGCTGCCGGACATCGTCGATCGCCTTGACGCTATCTTAATACGTAACGGGATTGCCGATCGGGACGTGATATTTCGCGTCACCGGCTGCCCTAACGGCTGTGGCCGGGCGATGCTGGCCGAAATCGGCCTCGTCGGCCGTGCCGTGGGCCGCTATGACATATACCTCGGCGGCAACCGCGAGGGAACGCGTATTCCTCGCCTCTATAAAGAGAACCAGCCGCTTGAGGAGATTATCCGCGACCTTGACGCGTTACTGAGCGCCTGGGCGCAGGCGGCTAACCCGGATGAGGCGTTCGGCGACTTTGCGATACAGACGGGGATTATTCGCCCGGTACTGAACTCCAGCATCGACTTTTATCTGCAGGATTAAGATGGCCAGGCCGTTGGCGATTATTCAAATGGGCGATCCGCCGGCGGTCATCCGCCAGGAGGCAGGCGAGCAAAGCCGATGGTTCGTTCAGGTGCTCGCCTTAAACCGCGGGGAGTACCGGGTTTTTCGCCCGGATCGCCATGAGCTCCTGCCCGCTATCGACACAATCTGCGGCGCCATCATCAGCGGCTCCTGGGCGATGGTCACCGACCGGTTGGCGTGGAGCGAGGAGACCGCGCAATGGATACGCCTCGCCCACGCCCTGAACCTGCCATTGCTTGGCGTCGGCTATGGCCACCAGCTGATTGCCCACGCGCTGGGAGGGCTGGTTGCGGATAACCCGCAGGGGAGTGAACACGGGCTTCAGCTGATCCAGATCGCCGAAAACAGCACTGCCCCGCTGCTAACGACATGTCCCGGTCGCTTCGCGGCCTGGCTTTCTCACCGGCAAACCGTGCTACGGCCGCCGGAAGGTGCCAGCGTACTGGCTTTTTCCACCCGGGACGTCTGCCAGATTCTGCGCTATAGCGACACGGCGTATTCGGTGCAGTTCCACCCGGAATTTACCTGGGATATTATGGCCGCCTGCCTCAAACAGTGCGGCGAAGGGTTGGAAATGGCCGAGATGTCCGGCGAACCAGCCTGGCCACAAGAACTGCTCAGGCGCTTCTATTATCTCTGGTGCAAGGATAATGCCCCCCGCTTATGCCAGTCATAAGCATGAGAAAACGGTTTAATTGATCTCCTCCCGGAAAACAGTACCACTCTACATCAAGATAAAAGCCTCTCTGGGTTTACACCAGGGTTGCTTTCCCCTTGCGTCGCCCCCTTAAACTCAACGCACTTATCGCTGAGCAAGGACATCAAAACTGCCCCCTCTTCAAACCGTTAATCCAGTAATTTCATCTCCAGCGCCCGGCTCATCGCTTGAGTGCGACTATTCACTTTGAGCTTCGCGTAGATATTTTTGATGTGCCATTTGACCGTCTCGGCAGAAATAGCGAGGGAGCGAGCAATTTCTTTATTCATCTGACCTTCAGCGATCAGTTGTAATATCTGCAACTCTCGCTCGCTCAGCTCGCCATGAATATCGGGGCTTCCACTATTAAACGGTGTTCCATCTGCAGGCGCGCGCTTGCCGGCCCAGGGTTCATGGATTATCCCTTCCTCTGTACAAGCCAAAGAGGAATCGTTCATACCGATAAGCAAAGGTTGCAAGGTATCGCCAGCGTCAAGAAAGAGCCCCTTGAGATGCTGTTGTTCAGCCAGCTGCACGACTGGCTGAAATGTCGTGCGCGCTGCCGCAGTTTTGCCACTGTTCCACAAGGCTAATGACCAGAGCGTACGCAGACGCGCTGCGGTTAACCCGTCCCCCCGGCTTTCCTGATCAGAGACCATGTCAGCCAGGAGAATACAGGCTTGCGGCGCCTGGCCTCTGGCGAGAAGAAGGCGACAGTGGCTAAGGGATGCAGACAGAGCGATAGCGCGTTGACAGGGATGTTCGGCATCCATTCGGAAGCTGGCGGTCATTTGTTCAAGTTGTCGCTGCAGTTGCTCTGCGCCTGTGAAATTGCCGCACTGCAGCCGCACTCTCACCTGCTCGGCTAACATCATGGCCTGGAGCCGTTGCCAGCCGCGAGACACGGCAAGACGCTGCGCATGCTCCAGCAATCGCTCGGCCTCATACGGCATATCGCCATCCAGGGCCTGACGCGCGAGATAGGTATAGCAGCGCCTCAGCGCATCGGGTGGACTGAAACGGTCGATGAATTCGAGCCGGTCGGCTAACAGATGATCGGGCGAGTCACCACTCTGACATTCATAGGCTATCTCCGCCAGCAGCGGTGCCAGCGTCGCGCCACTGGTCGACTGGGTACCGGTATAACATTCAGCCTGACGCAACGTTTTCTCTGCGTACCACCCGGCTTTCCCCAGATCGCCCTGACAAAGATGGCACTGGGCAATGATAAAAGCGCGATATACCGAGACAAACAGATTATCTAAAGGACTTTCCGGAGAGGGCATATGCTGTTGAACCTCCAGCGCGTCGTGATAGCGCTGGTTAACAACATGGCAATAGCTGAGAATATTGCATATCAGACCATCAACCCAGGTGTCGCCGCAGGGCACTTCGGCCAGCAACGGCTGAACAATAGCCAGACTCTCCGGGATGTTTTCCGCAAAGGCTTCGCAAATTGCCCGTACAACCCGCAATTTACACCAGGTACTGCGGGTTAAATCCTCACGATGATGAAGTACCATCTGATCGAGGTTATCAAGCAGCTGCCTCGACTCATCAAAGTGGAAATAATGCGCCAGTGCCCAGGCCAGATTAATTTGCAGGTCAATGCGCGAAGGATCGGTGCTGGGCGGTAAATGATGCATCCATGAGATCAGGGTATCGATATCCCCTTCTTCCGCCAGTGACTGAGCGCTTGCGCCGTCCTGTACGGGGCTATGCACCGGCTTGCCTGCGCTGAGCGCATGGCGTACCGCCTCAGACCACAGTTTCTGTTCGACGAACCAATGACTGGCTAATTCATGTAGCTGTTTGCGATCAATATCGTTGTTCTGCTGCAGCATGGTCCGAAGATTTTCCTGCAACAGAGGATGGTAGCGAAACCAGTAGCCTTGTTCGTCAAGGGCTGACAAAAAAAGGTTGTGTCGCTCAATCCATGCCAGCATCGCTTTACTGTCATCACGTCCAGTCACTGCGTTGCATAATTCGGCATTTAACCGACTGAGGAAGGACGTTTTCACCAGAAAATCGAGAACCTCTTCCGGCAGTGGATCCAGTACCACCTCTTTCAGATAGCGGGCAATAGACCGTGTTCCTCCATGCATATTGCGCAACAGATGCTCGGGATCATGCTGTAATTCTGCGGACAATGAAGCGATCTTCATCCCTGCAATCCAGCCCTCTGTCACGGACTGTAGCCGCTGTGCATGGTGGTTGCTGAGGGGTAGCGCAACCGTGCGGCTAAAATAGTGTTTTGTTTCTTCGAGCGTGAATTGCAGGTCTCGATCATAGATTTCCACCAGTTGGTCCTGGGCCTGCAGCTGGCTCAGCGCAAGATTCGGGTGGAAACGGCTGCCAATGATCAGATGCAAGACGGCAGGCGCATGCTTGATTAAATACCCCAGGGCTTCATAGACCCCACGATCGTTAATCACGTGAAAGTCGTCGATGATCAGGTATACGTCATGCGGGCAGTAGTGTAGCTGGTTAATGAGCCCGGCCAGCAGTTGCTCGGAGCTGGAGAGCTTCTGTTCTTCCATGTCACGCCAGAAATCGGCGTCCCAGTCAGCATAGAGAGGACGCAATGCTTGCAGCAGATAAGGAATAAACTGCCATACGTCATCATCATCCTCATCGAGGCTCAGCCAGGCGATACGTTCCCCCTGGGCGACCATCTGCTGATGCCATTGCGCCAACAACGTGGTTTTGCCAAATCCAGCGCCGGCACAAACGACGCCCAGCCGGCACTGCTGAACGGGATTGAGAAGCTGAAGAAGCCGGGGGCGCTCCAGCAATTGTATCGAGGAGCGAGGCGGGACGAATTTGGTCAGGATTAGCGGCAAGCCTCGCGTCAGCCGCAATGGCCCGGAGACCAGTGAGGGTGATTGGCGACCTTCTAAATCCAATGGCTTCATCCGTGGTGTCTACTCGTTTTGTTTTTTTCAATTGTACGCCAGCCCCCGGGATGACATGGGGCAGCCAAACTTTATTGCTACACAAAATTTAGAAAGTTTGACCTCAAGCATGAAAACCCCCACCTACCCCCCCATGAAGGTGGCTTCGCACTCCCTTTAACCGCTCGTAGATTCATTGCATGGGTGTGGCCAGGGTTATCCGCCTTGTCTGTTGGCCCCGCCTGGGTGACCTTTATTGAGGAGAATTAAACGATGCTCAGCAAACAGGCGTTATTGCAGGCTTACCGCAAGATGCGGGAGATCAGGACCTTTGAAGAGCGGTTACATCAGGAAAATACCAGCGGTGATATTCCGGGCTTCATTCACCTTTACACCGGTGAAGAGGCCATCGCGGTGGGGGTCTGCGAAAATTTAACGAGCGCAGATTTCATTGGTTCAACACACCGTGGACATGGCCACTGTATTGCTAAAGGTTGTGACATTCACGGCATGATGGCCGAAATATTCGGTAAGGACAGTGGGTTATGTCGCGGTAAGGGTGGATCGATGCACATTGCCGATCTGTCGAAAGGAATGCTGGGGGCGAACGCTATCGTTGGGGGAGCCCCTCCACTGGCCATCGGCGCCGCGCTAACAGCAAAGACGCTAAAAACCGGCAACGTCGGTGTCTCTTTTACGGGCGATGGTGGTTCTAATCAGGGCCTGGTCTTTGAAGCCATCAATATGGCCGTCGTGCTCCAGCTTCCAGCCGTCTTTATTTTCGAGAACAACGGTTACGGCGAAGGGACCGGCCATGACTACGCCGTGGGTGGGCGTGATATCGCCCGGCGCGCCGCTGGCTTCGGCCTGCCGGCAGTGACCGTCGATGGCACCGATTTCTTTGCCGTTTATGAGGCAACCTCAGAGGCGGTCAAGCGTGCGCGAGAAGGCGGTGGCCCAAGCGTCATTGAGGCCAAAGCCTTCCGCTGGCATGGTCATTTTGAGGGCGATCCCGCGCTATACCGCGCGGAAGGTGAAGTGCAACGCCTGCGTGAACAACATGATCCGCTGAAGATTTTCACCGCTAAGGTCAAGCAGCATATCACCCAGGAAGAACTGGCGGCGATTGACGAGGAAGTAGAAGCCCTGGTCAACGATGCCGTATTGAAGGCCCGCGCCGCTGCCTACCCGGCTCCGGAAGACCTGCTGACAGACGTGTACGTCTCATACTGAGGGTGATAACCATGACAATAAAAACCTATCGTGAAGCGGTCAAGGAAGCCCTGGCTCAGGAAATGGAACGCGATGAACGCGTGGTGCTCATCGGTGAAGACTTGCGTGGCGGTCATGGCGGAAATGCGCCCGAAGAGGCGAAGATTGAAGCCTTTGGCGGTGTGCTGGGTGTCACTAAAGGGCTGTGGACGCAGTTCGGCTCCGATCGGGTTATCGACACGCCCATTACCGAGTCGGCCATCATCGGTATGGCGGCCGGCGCCGCAGCAACGGGTCTGCGGCCGGTCGCGGAACTGATGTTCATGGATTTTTTTGGTGTGAGTCACGATGCACTGTACAACCAGGCGGCTAAGTTCCGCTACATGTTTGGTGGTAAAGCCAGAGCTCCGCTGGTGATGCGAGGGATGATAGGCGCGGGGTTTTCCGCCGCGGCCCAGCATTCACAGTCACCCTATAATATCTTTGCCACCACGCCTGGACTGAAGGTGGTGGTGCCCTCGACGCCTTATGACGTCAAGGGTCTGTTAATCCAGTCCATTCGCGACGACGACCCGGTGGTATTCTGCGAGCATAAAATGCTGTACGACCTCAAGGGCGAGGTACCGGACGAGATCTATACCATCCCGCTAGGTGTAGCCAACTACACTCGCGAAGGAGAGGACGTCACCATCATTGCGTTGTCGGCAATGGTACATAAAGCAAACCAGGTGGCGGACAAACTGGCCAGAGAGGGGATCTCGGTCGAGGTGGTCGACCCGCGAACCATTTCGCCGCTGGATGAGGAAGGTATTCTGGAATCGGTGGCTTCCACAGGGCGGGTAGTGATTGTCGACGAATCCGCTGCACGCTTCGGTTTTGCTCATGATGTCGCGGCGCTGATTGCGTCCCAGGCATTCCATTTTCTCAAAGCGCCCGTTCTGCTGGTGACACCGCCACACACGCCGGTCCCGTTCTCCCCTGCTCTCGAAAAACTCTGGATCCCTGGCGTTGAACGTATCGAAGCCGCCGTCCGTCAAGTGCTGGAGGATTAACCTATGAGCGAAATCAAGACGCTTGAAATGCCAAAGTGGGGGCTTTCCATGGAGGAAGGCTTGCTCGCTCGATGGGCAATCCAGGAGGGTGACGATTTCACCAGAGGGCAGGAAATCTGTGAGATTGAAACCAGTAAAATCGTCAATGTGCTGGAGGCACCTTTTGCCGGTACATTACGCCGGATAATCGCCCGAGAGGGTGAGACGCTTCAGGTTGGCGCCGTGCTGGCTCTGGCGGCTGACGCTTCGGTCAGCGATGCTGAACTGGACGAATTTGCTGCCAGTCTGGCGACGGTGAAACCCGCAGCCCCTGGCCCGGAGGCTGCCGCGCCGGACGTAGCGGCACAGGCAGGCGCTAAGCCACCTTCCGTTGTTTCGCCGCCATCCAACAGCCCGGAACCCCCTATTGGGCAGACGGTCATCCCCGTCAGTCTGCAAGGCGTGACCGATGTGACTCAGGTTAATGCCACGCCCCATGCGTTACGACTGTCCGCCCGCTGGGGTGTCGACCTGAAAAAGGTCCGCGGCAGCGGACGCGGGGATCGTATCTCTGTTTCTGATCTGGAAAGCGCGATCGTTGCCGCCGGCGGTCGCCTGGCCTCTCCGACGCCCCCCGTTCGTCGCAGCAAAGCGCCCCGCTCGCATGCCGATGATAGCCAGGTATCGGCCACCCCGCTGGCCCGCCGTCTGGCCGGCAAACTGGGTATCAACTTGCATGACTGCCGAAGCAGTGGTTCACGTGGTCGGGTGAGTCGCGATGATGTGCTGGCTGCGGCGTTGTTGCTCGACGGGCACCCGCAGACCAGCCCTGTACAGGAGAGTGCCCCGGCGCCCTTTGAGAGCATCCCCATGTCCGGTATGCGGCGGGCTATCGCTTCTCGTCTGCAAACGTCCAAGCAACAGTCTCCCCATTTCCGTTTGAGTGTCGATCTCGATCTGGAACGACTGTTAGCGTTTCGTCAGGAAATTAACCGCGAAGTACCCGGCGTCAAGATTTCGGTTAACGACCTGCTGGTGAAGGCTTGTGCCCTGGCGCTGGTGGCCGTGCCAGACGTCAACATCCAGTTTGATGAAGCGACACAAAGTATCCGCCGCTTTGCGGATGCCGACATTTCAGTGGCTGTTGCGCTGCCTGACGGGCTAATTACCCCTATTGTTCGCTCGGCGAACCGGAAATCGATCCGCGACATATCGGCCGAAATTCACGCCCTGGTGACCAAAGCCAAAGCGGGCACGCTGAAGCCGGAAGAGTTCCAGGGGGGAACCTTTAGCGTGTCAAACCTGGGTATGCTCGGTGTACGGCAGTTTGACGCCATCATCAATCCACCGCAAAGCGCAATCCTCGCCATTGGCACCGGCGAGATGCGGGCGGTAGTACGCGACGGGCAAATCGTCGCGCGCCACCAACTGACGGTATCGCTATCCTGCGATCACCGGGTCATTGATGGGGCGGCAGGTGCAGCTTTTCTCCGGGAACTCAAGCGACTGACTGAAACCCCAACCCTGATGTTTATCCAGGAGACGAGCTATGCACGATAATTACGATGTGCTGATCATCGGCGGGGGTCCTGGGGGGTATGTTGCCGCCATCCGGGCCGGCCAGCTAGGACTTCGTACCGCCTTAGTGGAAAAACAACATCTGGGCGGCATCTGCCTGAACTGGGGATGCATTCCAACCAAGGCGCTGTTGCATGGCGCTGAGGTCGCGCACAGTATCACCCATGCCAGTCAGCTGGGCATCAGCGTGGGTGAGGTGAATGTCGATCTGCAGAAACTGGTGCAGTTTAGCCGTGCCGTTTCGCAACAGCTCACCGGCGGGGTTGAATATCTGTTGAAGAAAAATGGCGTGAGGGTGATTGATGGTACCGCGCGGCTGCGCGGTAAGGGACAAATAACGGTAGCGGATGCCCGGGGGGAAGCGCACGATTACCGGGCCGATCACGTGATCCTGGCCACGGGCGCCCGACCACGCGCATTACCAGGCATAGAGCCAGATGGCGAACATATCTGGACCTATTTCGAGGCACTACAGCCTAAGCGATTGCCCAGGTCGCTATTAATCATCGGTTCAGGCGCGATTGGCGTCGAGTTCGCCAGCCTTTATAACGATCTGGGCTGTAAAGTGACGCTGGTCGAGCTAGCGTCGCAGATTTTGCCAGTGGAGGATGCCGAAGTGTCAGCGGCGGTGCGTAAGTCATTCGAAAAGCGCGGGATTCAGGTCCATACCCAGACCCAGGTGACGCAAGTCCAGCTCACCGATACCGGGGTGCGCTGTACAATGAAAAATACGAGCGCCGAATCTTTCCTTGAAGTCGAACGTGTGCTGCTGGCGGTTGGCGTACAGCCGAATATTGAAGATCTGGGGCTGGAAGCACTGGGCGTCGAGTTAGACCGCGGTTTTATCAAGACGGATGCGGCTTGTCGCACTAACGTATTTGGGCTTTATGCCATCGGCGATGTAGCCGGCCCGCCGTGTCTGGCGCACAAGGCCAGCCACGAAGGCGTGATCTGCATTGAGACGCTGGCTGGTGTCGAAGGCACCCATCCGCTTGATCGCGACTATGTGCCCGGTTGCACTTATTCCCGGCCTCAGGTTGCCAGTCTGGGCCTGACGGAATCGACGGCCGTGGCTAGAGGACGGCCCGTCAGGATCGGTAAGTTCTCTTATCAGAGCAATGGTAAGGCGCTGGCCAGCGGCGAGACAGAGGGTTTTGTGAAGACCATTTTTGATGCTGAAACCGGCGAGTTGCTGGGCGCGCATATGGTTGGCGCACAGGTCACGGAACAGATCCAGGGATTTGGCATCGCCCGTCACCTGGAGGCCACCGATGAAAGTCTCCTGTCGATGATCTTTGCGCATCCGACACTTTCCGAAGCGATGCATGAATCCATACTCGCGGCCTGTGACCAACCGTTGCATCAATAAGAAATAAGGGAGGCGATAGCGTCGTGATACGGAGTAAGTTGCCCGTTATCCCTCCTGCACTCCCTGGCAGAAGATCCACAACAACGGTTACGGCAGGATCTATTGATCTGAAACGCTAAACGCCATGCGTAAATTCTGTATGTTTAGTAGACAACCAAACGACAGGAGGGGTGATCTATGACACAGCACGAAAGGTTTTGCCAGGCCTGCGGAATGCCGATGTCCGCACCTGATGCGCAAGGGGCCAGCGATAAATATTGCGCGTATTGCAGCGACAGCGACGGTAATCTGAAATCCTGGGAAGAAGCCGTATCCGGTCTGGCGGCTTTTCTCGACTCCTGGCAAAAGGTGGGCGTAGCGGAATCACGGAAACGGGCAAAACGTTACCTGACGGCGATGCCTGCCTGGGCGCACAAAGCGGACGAGTAATTTGCCCGGGCGGCAGGAAGAAACCATCCCGGGGACAGACCGCCATGCCGACAACATTGCTATAGCGTTTTCGTACGCCATCCGGACAGGAATAAATGCGCGTTTGTGGATGACGACCTGCAGGCTGGAGCATGCATGGATGCGTTCTTCATTCGGATGAAATAAACGCCTGGCGTTCTCCCCCTTGTCCGGATGCGTTATTGCCTGGTTTTTAAAGGTTCTGTTTCTGTATTTAACCCAGCACTTCTCATGGAATACAACATATTGATGTGATGAATCTCTCATTTCAACGATACCAACTGGACAATAAGTTATCGCGTGTGTTAGTTATTTAATCACGCAAGAGAACAGATTTAATTTAAAAAAGTTAAACCTTTCTCACCTTGCTAAAAAATTGCATTGATAATGCTTTGGATCCCTGAACCATTATCAAAAGGGTATGTGAACAGAAAGCCCTCAGAGACGCGAGTCTCTGAGGGCTTTTTTTTGTTTTTTATCTCAGGAGTAAATAAATGTCTAAAGAACGTCGTCTCTCAAGAATATTCGCAAAAGACGGTAAATCCGTGACCTTAGCGCTGGATGGCTACTATTTTTCCACGAAAACAAATGGTATTGATAATACGATAAATCAGCTCCCTGCTCTGGTGGAACACGGCCTGGATTGCGCGCTTGTCACGTACGGCATGTTGAAGAATTATCGGGAAGCACTGAACAGCGTTCCCGTTGTGTTACGCGTCGACAGCACGGTGAGTATCTTTGACAATACCGTTCCCGATACTACCCCCGTTTTTTCCGTCGAAGATGCGCTTAAAGTCGCTGCCGAGGGCGTGGTCTGCATGACCTTCCCCGGCGCCTTCAATGAAGAAAAAACCCACATTATGGCGATGCAACTCGCGCAAGCAGCGGATCGCTGGAACGTACCGCTGATTGTCGAATCGCTCCCGTATGGTTATCCCGTCACCAGCGATGACTCTAACAATCCGGCCATCATCGCTGCATCGGCCCGCGCAGCGGTGGAGCTGGGTGCGGACGTCATCAAAACGCGTTTTACCGGTTCACCAGAGGACCGACTGATCGTTGAAGCTGCTGGCGTGCCGGTGCTTGCCTTAGGGGGGCCAAAAACCGGCATCGATGGTTACTTCAAATTTGTTCAGCACTGTATGCAGATGGGTGCGAAAGGCGTGGCTGTGGGACGAAACATTACCCAGGATCCGCAGCCGGCGAAAGTGGTAGCAGGCCTGAATGCCATCATCCATGAAAACGCAACAGCGGAAGATGCATACAGCCTCTACATGGCTAAATAACATCGGAAATTAATATGATTTCAAATAACACCATCATCCCTTCCATCAGGAAGTATAAATACTTTGAGAAAGCATTATCCTGCCAGTCAGAATATGTGCTGCTATCCGAAGCGAATATCGGCAATCTGCAGTCGCTGATTGGCAAATGCCATCAAAGCGGTAAGAAGGTTCTCGTTCACCTTGAATTACTGGGCGGCTTCAAACCGGATCAGGCGGGGATCAATCTACTGAAAAATTATTACAAGGTTGATGGTGTTATTTCTTCCAATCTCTCCGCGCTACGCTACGCCAAAAAAGAGGGATTGCTGACCGTATATCGGGTTTTACTTATCGATTCGCGATCGCTTGATCAGTCGCTCGATATTGTTAAACACAGTCCACCGGACGCAATTGAAATCTTACCTGCTGAATATGCCTGCCAGTGTCTGGAGTTGATTAGCCGAAATTTGAAAGGCTTTGATGTGGTATTCATCGCCGGAGGCTTTGTTAAGCGCAAATACCTTGTAGATAAAATATTCCATGCCGGATTTAAAGGGATAACCACCAGCGAGCCCGGTTTATGGTAACCAATAAGGAGTCCACGCGAATGAAAGATGAATACGTCATGGGCATCGACAATGGTGGAACCGTCACCAAGGCAGCCATCTATGACCGTAAAGGACAGGTGCTCGCCATCGCCGCAAAATCCACGCAGATGCTGACACCCCGGGAATTCCACACAGAGCGCAGTATCGATGAGCTGTGGGCCGCTAATGTCGAGGTGATTAAAAAGGCGATTGAGCAGTCAGGTATCGACGCCAGCCAGATAAAAGGAGTGGCCGTCACCGGTCATGGTAACGGTCTGTATCTGGTTGACGAAGAAGGTCACCCGGTGCGTAACGGCATTATATCCACCGATAGCCGGGCAAAAGAGTACGTTGAGAGATGGCAACGCTCGCCAGAATTCCTTACCGACATTTTGCCAAAAACAATGCAGTCCATCTGGGCCGGACAACCTGTCGCCCTGCTGGCATGGCTGAAGGACTTCGAGCCCGAGACTCTGCAAAAAGCGCGTTATATTTTTATGGTCAAGGACCTGATCCGTTTTTACCTGACCGGAGAGGCTTTTCTTGAGCTGACCGATATCTCAGGGACCAACCTGATCAACGTACGTGACTGCAAGTATGACGATGAACTACTGGCATGGTGGGGACTTGATGAACTGCGGGATAAATTGCCCCCCATCAAACGCTCAACAGAATACTGCGGAAAAATCACTGACGACGTGGCCCGTCTGACCGGTTTATGCGCAGGTACGCCGGTTTCTGGCGGGGTGTTTGATATCTCGGCCTCTTCCATTGCCTCGGGGATTAACAGTCTCGATAAGATGGCGATCGTCACCGGCACCTGGAGCATAAACGAATACGTTACCGACCACCCGGTTATTGATAAAGATCTGTTTATGACCTCCATTTATCCCATTGAGGGTAACTGGCTCATCACCGAGGCCAGCCCTACCTCCGCGAGCAACCTGGAGTGGTTTATTAACAACTTTATGGAGAGCGATCGGAAAACCTCCGCCGAACAAGGATCGTCGGTCTATGACCTGTGCAATAAGCTGGTTTCGTCAACGACGCCGGATGAAAGCCACCTGCTGTTCTTTCCGTTCGTGTTTGGCTCTAACACCATTCCCGACGCCTCGGCCGGCTTTATCGGTGTAAACAGCTTTCATAAAAAAGCCCATTTTCTGCGGGCGATTTATGAGGGCGTGGCCTTCAGCCATCTCTACCACACCGAGCGCTTACGCAATATTAACCCGAAGCTAAGCCGCACAATTCGTATTGCTGGCGGTGTCACGAACTCCCCGGTCTGGCTGCAGATATTCGCCGATATCTTCCAGGCCACGCTGGAAATCGTTGACGTCAAAGAGCACGGAACCCTGGGTACCGCGATGACCGCCGCCGTCATGGTGGGCTGGTTTGCAGAGGTATTTGCTGCCTCAAACGAAATGGTCCATGTCTCACGCACCGTCTCCCCTAATCCGGAAAGCCACCGGGTCTACCAGACCAAATACCAGCTTTATAAAAACCTGTTATCAGAAATGCAGTCGCCGTGGAAAAGCTGCAGCAACTACATCGCGCACTAAGTGAGGAAAAAATGGATCTGAATTTAACGAATCGTACGGCCATCGTGACAGGCGGCGCAACCGGCCTGGGGAAAGAGTTTGTTCTTTCTCTCGCCAAAGAAGGCGTCAATATCTGCTTTACCTATATGCGTGAGGAAGAGTGTCCCGAACGGCTGATCGAAACGGTGAAGGCCAGCGCGAATGTAGAGATCATCGCGGTTAAAACCGATCTCTCTGACGAACAGAGCCGGGAAAATCTGTTTGCCACCTGTATCGACAGACTGGGCAAAGCCGACATTCTGGTGAATAACGCAGGGATCTGGCTGAGCGGCTACGTCACCGAGATCAGCCCGCAGGACTGGGATCTGGTGATGAATGTCAATCTGAAAGCCATCTTCCATCTCAGCCAGCTGTTTGTAAATCACTGCCTGCAGCATGACCAGATGGGCAGCATTCTGAATATTACCTCGCAGGCTGCGTTCCATGGCTCCACGACGGGACATGCGCACTACGCGGCAAGTAAGGCCGGCCTGGTTGCCTTTGCTATCTCACTGGCGCGGGAAGTCGCCAAACAAAAAATCAATGTGAACAATATCGCCGTCGGGATCATGGATACTGCGATGATCCGTAAGAACATTGAGCAAAACCCTGACTATTACGTCAGTCGTATTCCGGTGGGCCGCGTGGCCCAGCCTCAAGAAATTGCCGACATCGGTGTCTTCATGGTTTCTCCTAAGACCAGCTATATGACGGGAGCAACTCTGGACGTTACCGGCGGTATGTTGATGCGTTAATCTAGGGAGAATCATTATGAAATGTCTGGCAATTGCCGATCTGTTTATCAATGCAGCAATGATGGAATCAGGACTGAAAGCACTCAGGGATAAGGGGATTGAAGTAGAAGTACGCGAGTGGTCACATGACTCTATTGAGAAACTTCAGGAAGATAATTTGCGGGTTGAACAGGAAGGAGCAGAAGCCGTGGCCTTACCGGAAGCACTGCTTCAGGGAACGGATGATATTGACATCCTGATCACTCAGTTTGCCCCCGTCAATACTGCGGTGTTCGATAAACTACCAAAGCTGAAATATGTAGGCGTGCTCCGCGGTGGCGTGGAAAACGTGAATCTTCAGGTGGCGAACGCCCGGGGCGTTGAGGTGATGAACACCCCGGGGCGTAACGCTCGCAGCGTCGCCGAATTCACGGTCGGCATGATCCTGGCGGAAATGCGCAATATCGCCCGTTCACACGATGCCCTGCGTGACAAATACTGGCGTAAAGACAGCCCGAACCATCAGGCGATCCCGGAGCTTGGCGGAAAAGTCGTGGGGCTGGTTGGCCTCGGTCATATTGCCCAACTGGTCGCGGGATTTCTCAGCGGCTTTGGCACGGAGATTATCTTTTACGATAAGTACGTTGCAGGCCATGAACGTTATGAGAAAGTCGATTCTCTGGACGAACTGGTACAACGCGCCGACGTTATCTCGTTACATGCTCGCCTGACGCCGGAAACCGAAAATCTGATTAACGCACACCATTTCGCGCTGATGAAGCGCAGTGCCATCATTGTTAACACAGCACGCTCCGGGTTAATCAATGAAAAAGAGATGATTGATGCGCTCAGATCCGGGCAAATCATGGGCGCCGCGCTTGATACGTTTGATGACGAGCCGCTTCCTGACGACAGTGAATTCTATACTCTGAATAACGTGACCATTACGCCGCATATTGCCGGGAGTACCATTGACGCATTCAGTAATTCGTCCAAACTCTTCGCTGAGATCCTTTTAAAGAAACTCAGTTAAATACTAAAAGAACCATTAAAGGTATTAACAGGGCCCAATGGGCACGGGTTTACTCGTGCCCAATTCGCCCGCCTTTTAAGGAATCATTATGGATATTATCAACAGCATTATTAGTCTGGGGGCATCAGTAATGATGCCAGTAATATTCTTTATTATCGCGCTTTGCTTTGGCGTTAAAATCGGTACGGCATTTAAAGCAGGGATGCTGGTAGGCATTGGTTTTGAAGGGGTGGGGCTGGTGATTGGCCTGCTGCTGACAAACCTGGGCCCGGCATCGCAGGCGATGGTTGAGCGTATCGGCCTGCAGTTAACGGTCGTTGATACCGGTTGGCCTACCGCATCGACCATTGGCTGGGGTTCACCGCTGATGCTGCCCGTCGTGGTGGGCTTTATCGTCATCAACCTGGCCATGCTTCTGTTGAAATTAACCAAAACGGTGAATATCGATATTTTTAACTACTGGATCTTCCTGATCATGGGGTCCGTGGTCTATGCCGGAACGGGAAATTACTGGCTTTCGGTCGGTATTACATTCGCTATTTTTGTGTTGACGCTATTGGCGGCAGATTTAACGGCTCCGTATTTACAAAAAAACTATAATCTAAAAGGGATATCATTCCCACATCTTACCTGTATAGCTTACGTGCCGTTTGGCATTGCCTGTAATTACATCATTGATAAGATCCCGCTTATCAATAAAATCAATTTCGATCCGGAAAGTATTAATAAAAAATTCGGCGTTTTTGGCGAGCCTCTTACCCTGGGGTTTGTGCTGGGACTGCTGTTGGCCTTCCTGGCTGGATATGACGTTTCCGCTGCCGTTTCACTGGCCATTAAGGTTTCAGCCGCCATGCTGCTGCTGCCTAAAATGATTGAAATTCTGGTGCAAGGATTGTTGATTGTCCGTGATGCCGCTGAAGCAAAACTGAAGGCTAAATTCCCGGGGCGCGATTTTTACATCGGGATGGATACAGCGTTATTGATCGGGGAACCTTCGGTACTGGCGACCGGTCTGCTGTTAATCCCTATGGCTGTGGTGCTGTCTATCATTCTGCCCGGCAACCGCGTACTGCCCTTTGTCGATCTGGCTTCATTAATGTTCCTGCTGGCAATGGTCACGCCGTTCTGTAAACGAAATATGTTCCGCATGTTCATAACCGGAACCCTGATCGTGACCAGCATCCTGTATGTCGGGACGGACATTTCGCAAGAATACACTCAGGCGGCGGTGAACTCGCATATTCCGGTGCCGGAAGGGATGGCCGAGATCACCAATATCGTCGGCGGCGCCACGACGCCTGTCGGCTGGCTGGCCGTCAAATTTGGCGAGTTTTTTAGCGCCACACCTTAGTACAAGGCCACTCAAGTAAACAGAGGGCAAACTGTTGCCCTCTGTTTCTTCCTCTTATTCTGTGCGCTGAATAGCTGGCTCAGCTAAGCCCCTGGTTTGAACATCTGACCAGCGCGTCCGCCCCCTGCGCGGCGAGGTGGCTCATTTCTTTTGCGCCCCCTCACGTTTTCAACCCAACCTGCTATGCTCCTTCTTTCCCTGTTCTCTGGAGATCTCAATGCTGACCATCTGGGGCCGAAAAACCTCCTCTAACGTGCAGGCGCTGATGTGGTGTGTTGGCGAGCTTGGGCTGGACTATCTCCGGTTCGATGTGGGGCATCGCTATGGCGGTACCGACAGCGAGGCGTTTTATCAGCTCAATCCTAATCGCACGGTGCCAGTGCTGCAGGATGGCGATAATCCGCCGCTGTGGGAAACGGGTGCGATCCTTCGCTATTTAGCCAGTCGCTACGCCGATGACGCCTTCTGGCCGGGCGACCTGCTGGCTCGCACTGAGATTGATCGCTGGGCCGAGTGGTCAAAGCAGAATATCGCCCTCGGCTTTACGGCGCCGGTGTTCTGGCGCGTGGTGCGCACGCCTGCCGCCGAGCGGGATCCGCAGGACATCGCCGCGGCGGTGACGGCTCTGGAGCAAAAGCTGGCGATTGCCGAGACGCGTCTCGCCGGCAGTCGCTATCTGGTGGGCAATACGTTCACCCTGGCCGACATCCAGTTTGGCCATGTGCTGTACCGCTACTTCGCTATCGACATCACCCGTCATTCCCTCCCCCATCTGGCGGCTTACTATGCACGGCTAACCGAACGACCTGCCTTTCGCCAACACGTCATGGTCAGCTACGACGAACTGAAGGTCTGAAGGTGGTCGGTAGCGCCTTACGACGCTACCGACATACCGGTTAACGCGCCATCAGAACAAACACGCCCCAGCCGAGATATTCCCGGGTCCAGGTGACATGGTGCAGCGGCGCGGTGGTCAACTGCTGGCGAACCTCCGGCGCGAAGTCATCGTGCGGATTGGCCTCCAGCCAGCGGCGCATCGTCAGCCATTTCGCCGCTTCATAACGATCCCAGCCCTCCTGGTCGGCCAGCACCATCTCCACCACGTCATAGCCCAGTTCGCCAAAGTGGGCGACCAGCGCCGGCAACGTCAGGAAGTCATCAGGCGACTGCGCGCCGCAGGCAACCGCCTCTTCCGCCGTGGCCGGACGTTTACGCCACCATGGCTCGCCGATCAGCAGCATGCCGCCGGGCCGCAGGCTCTGCTTCAGCAGCTCAAGCGTGCCGGCCACCCCGCCGCCGATCCACGTGGCCCCCACGCAGGCGGCAATATCGCACGGCTGGCTGGCGACATACCCGCTGGCATCCTGATGCACAAAGGTTACCCGGTCGCTTACCCCGAGCACCTCTGCCCGAGTGGCCGCCTGCTGGCTGAACAGCAGGCTCATGTCCACACCGGTGCCGACGATCTGATGATCGCGCGCCCAGCTACAGAGCATCTCGCCGGAGCCGCTGCCGAGGTCGAGAATGGCGGTGCCTGGCGCCATTCGCAGCGCCTGTCCCAGCGTGGCGTACTTTTCCGGGGTAAAAGGATTATGGATACGGTGCTCGCTTTCACTAATGGTAAAAATGCGAGGGATATCGATCATGAGGTTTTCTCCTTGAGAACCCTACACCCGGGCAGCAACCCTGCCCGGGTCGCTGTATCAGCAGTTGTCCACCTGTGCGCGGACGTTGTGCAAACCGGTGGTGTTGATCCGGTACGGTTGACCATTAACCGACTTAATCAGCTTTTTGGTTTTGAGCTTTTTGAAGACCGCGAGGGTGCAGTCGCTCAGCAACAGCCCTTCCCGGGTGTAGCATTCGACGGCGGTAATGCGGCCGGAGGTGTCGCGGACGTGCGCAATACGGCCACCTTTGGCGAGAACGTGTAATGTACGTTGTTCCTGACGGGATAAATTCATACTGAAACCTGTTCATTATCATGTGCGAAAACATGCCTACACCCGCAGGTGTGTGCGTAAGGTTTAGGCGCAGCGATAATCAGTCCGGCCTGGGCAGGTCGGGAAACTGATTATCTGATAATGACATTCTCCAGCATCGAAGCCTCAGTGAGCATTGAAAGGTATTTACCGGCTGAATACTAACACCCTCATTTGGTAAGGACATTGTGCAGATTAAAAACTGTGACCGGTATTACGATTTACCCTCAGCCTTCCCCGCATTTTGCGCTTTCCGCCACCCGCTCTGTTCCTCAACGTTAACCACCACCTTATCTCCCTCCTGCATTGTTAAATAATTGTTGTCAGATCACAAAATAGAAACAAAAAGGCCATTTCGTACGCATTTTATAAAAATGTAGATATTTTTAATTTATGGCTACGAAATGAACATCACCCTGACCTTACAGCGAGGAACGATCCTGATGAACGCCCTGACCGCAGTAAAACCGACACCCGCATCATTAGCCCAGCAATACCCTGGCTTTTCCTTCGCCCCTTCCGCCCAGTCGCCGCGCCTGCTGGAACTCACCTTTTCCGCCGAAACAACCTCCCGGTTCCTGCAGCAGGTCGCGCAGTGGCCAGTGCAGGCGCTGGAGTACAAATCTTTCTTACGCTTCCAGGTCGGCAAGATCCTCGACGATCTGTGCGGCAACCAGCTGCAGCCGCTGCTGATCAAAACATTGCTCGATCGCGCGGAAGGCGCGCTGCTGATCAACGGCGAAGGCATCGATAACGTCAGCCAGGCCGAGGAGATGATCAAGCTGGCCACCGCCGTCGCGCATCTGATTGGCCGTTCCAATTTCGACGCCATGAGCGGCCAGTATTACGCCCGCTTTGTGGTGAAAAATGTCGATAACTCAGACAGCTACCTGCGCCAGCCGCACCGGGTGATGGAGCTGCACAATGACGGTACCTATGTCGAAGAAATTACCGACTACGTGCTGATGATGAAGATCGACGAGCAGAACATGCAGGGCGGCAATTCCCTGCTGTTGCATCTCGACGACTGGGAGCATCTCGACGAATTTTTCCGCGACCCGCTGGCTCGCCGCCCAATGCGCTGGGCCGCGCCGCCGAGCAAAAACGTCAGCAAGGATGTTTTCCACCCGGTGTTCGACGTCGATTCGCTGGGCCGCCCGGTCATGCGCTATATCGACCAGTTCGTCCAGCCGAAAGATTTCGAAGAAGGCACCTGGCTGAGCCGCCTTTCCGACGCGCTGGAGACCAGTAAAAACATTCTTTCCGTGCCGGTGCCGGTGGGCAAATTCCTGCTGATTAACAACCTGTTCTGGCTGCATGGCCGCGACCGGTTTACGCCGCACCCGGACCTGCGCCGCGAACTGATGCGCCAGCGCGGCTACTTTGCGTATTCCACGAATCATTACCAGACTCATCAATAAGGGTTCTCAGGCGAAGGAATTGAGCGGATGTATGATTTCGTGATTATCGGCGGCGGCATCATCGGCATGTCGACCGCCATGCAGTTAATTGAGATTTACCCGGACGCGCGCATTGCGCTGCTGGAAAAAGAGTCCGGCCCGGCCTGCCATCAGACTGGCCACAACAGCGGCGTGATCCACGCCGGGGTGTATTACACCCCCGGCAGCCTCAAGGCGCAGTTTTGCCTCGCCGGCAACCGCGCCACCAAAGCCTTTTGCGAGCAGAACGGCATCCGCTACGACGTCTGCGGCAAAATGCTGGTCGCCACCTCGCCGCTGGAAATGGAGCGGATGCGCGCCCTGTGGGATCGCACCGCCGCCAACGGCCTGCAGCGCGAGTGGCTAAGCGCCGGGGAGCTACGCGAGCGGGAACCGAACATTACCGGGCTCGGCGGGATCTTCGTCCCTTCCAGCGGCATCGTCAGCTACCGCGACGTGGCGGCGGCAATGGCGAAGATCTTCGAATCGAAAGGCGGAACGATCGTCTACGACGCCGAAGTCAGCGCCCTGAAAGAACATGCCAGCGGCGTGGTGATCCGCACCCGCCAGGGCGGCGAATATGAGGCCTCGACGCTGATCGCCTGTTCCGGGCTGATGGCCGATCGGCTGGTGAAAATGCTCGGCGTCGATCCCGGCTTTATCATCTGTCCGTTCCGCGGCGAATATTTTCAACTGGCGCCGCAGCACAACCAGATCGTCAATCATCTGATCTATCCAATCCCCGATCCGGCGATGCCGTTTCTCGGCGTCCACCTGACCCGCATGATCGACGGCAGCGTCACCGTCGGCCCCAATGCGGTGCTGGCCCTCAAGCGCGAAGGCTACCGCAAGCGCGATATCTCGCTGGCCGATACCCTGGAGATCCTCACCTCGCCCGGCATTCGCCGGGTACTGCAAAACAACCTGCGCGCCGGACTGGGCGAAATGAAGAATTCGCTGTGCAGAAGCGGCTATCTGCGGCTGGTGCAAAAATACTGCCCGAGCCTGACGCTGAGCGATTTACGCCCGTGGCCGGCCGGCGTGCGGGCGCAGGCCGTCTCGCCGCAGGGCAAGCTGATCGACGATTTTCTCTTCGTCACCACCGCGCGTTCGATACATACCTGCAATGCGCCATCGCCGGCGGCCACCTCCGCTATCCCGATCGGCGCGCATATCGTCAGCAAGGTACAGACCCTGCTGGCCAGCCAGAGCAACCCCGGACGCACGCTGCGTGCGGCACGTAGCGTGGAGACACTACACGCCGCTTTTACCCGTTAACCCCCTTAAGACAGGAAGCGATTATGCAACTCAACGATATGACACTGTTTCGCCAGCAGGCGCTGATCGATGGTCAGTGGCGCGATGCCCCCAATGGCGATGTGATTGCGGTGACCAACCCGGCCAACGGCGAGCAGCTCGGCAGTGTGCCGAAAATGGGCGCCGACGAAACCCGACAAGCGATCGAGGCCGCTAACCGCGCCCTTCCCGCCTGGCGCGCCCTGACCGCCAAAGAGCGGGCGAACATTCTGCGCCGCTGGTTCGATCTTATGATGGAGAACCAGGACGATCTCGCCCGCCTGATGACCCTCGAGCAGGGAAAACCGCTGGCGGAAGCCAAAGGCGAAATCAGCTACGCCGCCTCCTTTATTGAGTGGTTCGCCGAAGAAGGTAAGCGCATTTACGGCGATACCATTCCCGGCCATCAGGCCGACAAACGCCTGCTGGTGATTAAGCAGCCCATCGGCGTTACCGCCGCCATCACCCCGTGGAACTTCCCGGCGGCGATGATCACCCGTAAAGCGGGCCCGGCGCTGGCCGCCGGCTGCACCATGGTCCTGAAACCGGCCAGCCAGACGCCGTTTTCCGCGCTGGCGCTGGCCGAACTGGCCAATCGCGCCGGGATCCCCGCCGGGGTGTTCAATGTGGTCACCGGCTCCGCCGGCACGGTCGGCGGCGAACTGACCAGCAATCCGCTGGTGCGCAAGCTCTCCTTTACCGGCTCGACCGAAATTGGCCGCCAGCTGATGGAGCAGTGTGCGAAAGACATCAAAAAAGTCTCCCTGGAACTCGGCGGCAACGCGCCGTTTATCGTCTTTGACGACGCCGACCTCGATAAAGCCGTCGAGGGGGCGCTGGCGTCGAAGTTCCGCAACGCCGGGCAGACCTGCGTCTGCGCCAACCGACTGTATGTGCAGGACGGGGTGTATGACCGTTTCGCTGAAAAACTGCAGCAGGCGGTGGAAAAACTGCGCATCGGCGATGGCCTGCAGGATGGCGTCACGACCGGCCCGCTGATCGACGAGAAAGCCGTCGCCAAAGTTGAAGAACATATTGCCGACGCCATCGCCAAAGGCGCGAAAGTAGTCACCGGCGGCAAACCGCATGCTCTGGGCGGCAACTTCTTCCAGCCGACCATCCTGGTCAACGTTCCCGACAGCGCCAAAGTGGCGAAAGAGGAGACCTTCGGCCCACTGGCGCCGCTGTTCCGCTTTAAGGATGAAGCCGACGTCATTGCCCAGGCCAACGATACCGAATTCGGCCTCGCCGCCTATTTCTACGCCCGCGATCTGAGCCGCGTCTTCCGCGTCGGCGAAGCGCTGGAGTACGGCATCATCGGCATCAACACCGGCATTATCTCGACCGAAGTCGCGCCGTTCGGCGGCGTCAAGGCCTCCGGCCTTGGCCGCGAAGGGTCGAAGTACGGCATCGAAGATTATTTAGAAATCAAATACATGTGTATTGGCCTTTAACAGGAGCGATGGATGAACAGCAATAAAGCAATGATGGCGCGTCGCAGCGATGCGGTGCCGCGCGGCGTCGGCCAGATCCACCCTATCTTCGCCGAACGCGCGGAGAACTGCCGGGTATGGGACGTCGAAGGCCGGGAATATCTCGATTTTGCCGGCGGTATCGCGGTGCTGAACACCGGCCATCTGCACCCGCAGATTGTCGCCGCCGTCGAAGACCAGTTGAAAAAGCTGTCGCATACCTGCTTTCAGGTACTGGCCTACGAGCCTTACCTGGCGCTGTGCGAAAAGATGAACCAGAAGGTGCCTGGTGATTTTGCCAAGAAAACCCTGCTGGTCACCACCGGGTCGGAAGCGGTGGAGAACGCGGTGAAAATCGCCCGCGCGGCAACCGGGCGCAGCGGCGCCATCGCCTTCACCGGCGCCTATCACGGCCGTACTCATTACACCCTGTCGCTAACCGGGAAAGTGAACCCGTACTCCGCCGGTATGGGGTTAATGCCGGGCCACGTCTACCGCGCCCTCTACCCGTGCGCGCTGCACGGCGTCAGCGATGACGAGGCGCTCGCCAGCATCCATCGCATCTTCAAAAATGACGCCGCGCCGGAAGATATCGCCGCCATCATTATCGAGCCGGTGCAGGGTGAAGGCGGATTCTATGCCGCCTCCCCGGCCTTTATGCAGCGCCTGCGCGCCCTGTGCGACGAGCACGGCATTATGCTGATCGCCGATGAGGTCCAGAGCGGCGCGGGCCGTACCGGCACGCTGTTCGCCATGGAGCAGATGGGCGTGGCAGCAGATATCACCACCTTCGCCAAATCCATCGCCGGCGGTTTCCCGCTGGCGGGCGTCACCGGACGGGCGGAGGTGATGGATGCCATCGCCCCCGGCGGACTCGGCGGCACCTACGCTGGTAACCCCATCGCCTGCGCCGCCGCCCTGGCGGTATTGCAGATTTTCGAGCAGGAGAACCTGCTGGAAAAAGCCAACCAGCTCGGCGACACCCTGCGCCAGGGCCTGCTGGCGATTGCGGAAGATCATCCGGAGATCGGCGACGTTCGCGGCCTCGGGGCGATGATCGCTATTGAGCTGTTTGAAGAGGGCGACCACAGCAAACCCAACGCCAGGCTGACGGCGGATATCGTTGCCCGCGCCCGCGACAAAGGCCTGATCCTGCTCTCCTGCGGGCCGTACTACAACGTGCTGCGCATCCTGGTGCCGCTGACCATCGAAGAGGCGCAGATCGAGCAGGGTCTCAAGATCATCGCCGACTGCTTTACCGAGGCGAAACAGGTATAGAACAGAACACATGCGGAAGCGAAGTACGTTCGTAAAGGAATGAAGACGAGACCTGCAAAACAACAATAATACGCGTGCCCCGGCGCGGGAATGTCGGGGCGCTCTCCCAGGTGACACACTTCGAGAGGGTAAATGATGGGGCAACTGTCGCAATCACAGGATTTAGGGGCGGGGCTGAAGTCGCGCCACGTCACGATGTTATCTATCGCCGGGGTGATCGGCGCGAGTTTATTTGTCGGTTCCAGCGTCGCCATTGCCGAAGCGGGCCCGGCAGTGCTGCTGGCCTATCTGTTTGCC
This sequence comes from Klebsiella sp. G-Nf4, assembly GCF_002810615.1. Classification (NCBI taxonomy): domain Bacteria; kingdom Pseudomonadati; phylum Pseudomonadota; class Gammaproteobacteria; order Enterobacterales; family Enterobacteriaceae; genus Klebsiella; species Klebsiella sp. G-Nf4. The sequence continues at coordinate 335,791 of NZ_PION01000004.1, forward strand.
GGGCTGCTGGTGGTGATGATTATGCGTATGCTGGCCGAAATGGCCGTCGCCACCCCGGATACGGGCTCCTTTTCCACCTACGCCGACAAAGCCATCGGCCGCTGGGCGGGGTATACCATCGGCTGGTTGTACTGGTGGTTCTGGGTACTGGTTATTCCGCTGGAAGCCAATATCGCGGCGATTATTCTGCATTCGTGGGTGCCGGGCGTCCCGGTGTGGTTGTTCTCCCTGGTCATCACTCTCGCCCTCACCGGCAGTAACCTGCTGAGCGTCAAGAACTACGGTGAATTCGAGTTCTGGCTGGCTATCTGTAAAGTCATCGCCATTCTGGCCTTTATCGTGCTGGGTGCCATCGCCATCACGGGCTTCTACCCCTATGCCGAAGTGAGTGGGATTTCGCGTCTGTGGGATCACGGCGGCTTTATGCCGAACGGCTTCGGCGCGGTACTCAGCGCGATGCTGATCACCATGTTCTCGTTTATGGGCGCGGAGATCGTCACCATTGCCGCCGCCGAATCGGATACCCCGGATAAACACATCGTCCGTGCCACCAATTCCGTTATCTGGCGCATCTCTATCTTCTACCTGTGCTCCATTTTCGTGGTGGTCGCCCTGATCCCATGGAATATGCCGGGGCTGAAGAGCATCGGTTCCTACCGCTCGGTGCTCGAGCTGCTGCATATTCCCTACGCGAAGCTGATTATGGACGGCGTGATCCTCCTGTCGGTCACCAGCTGTCTGAACTCGGCGCTGTATACCGCCTCGCGGATGCTCTACTCCCTGAGCCGCCGCGGCGATGCGCCGGCCATCATGGGCCGAACCAACCGCAGTAAAACCCCGTACGTGGCGGTGCTGCTCTCCACCGGCGCAGCCTTCTTAACCGTGGTGGTGAACTACTACGCCCCCGCCAAGGTGTTTAAATTCCTCATCGACAGCTCCGGCGCTATCGCCCTGCTGGTTTATCTGGTGATCGCCATTTCTCAGTTGCGGATGCGCAAAATCCTGCTGGCGAAAGGGGGGGAAATTCGTCTTAAGATGTGGCTCTACCCGTACCTGACCTGGCTGGTTATCGCCTTTATCACCTTCGTGCTGGTGGTGATGCTGTTCCGTCCGGCGCAGCAGCTGGAGGTGATCTCTACCGGGCTGTTAGCATTGGGAATTATTTGTACAGTACCGATTATGTCACGCTGGAAAAAGCTGGTATTGTGGCAAAAACTGCCGCTGCAAAATACGCGTTAACCCTGTTCCCGGCGCCTGCCGGGAAGAGTATTCAGGAGTAAGAACATGACCGCCATTCCCCAGGCGACGGCCATTGACGGGTACCGTTGGTTGAAAAACGACATCATCCGCGGGGTCTACCAACCCGATGAGAAGCTGCGGATGAGCCTGTTGACGTCGCGCTATGAGCTCGGCGTCGGGCCGCTGCGGGAGGCGCTCTCGCAGCTGGTGGCGGAAAGGCTGGTGACGGTGGTTAATCAGAAAGGCTATCGGGTGGCGCCCATGTCGGAGCAGGAGCTTCTCGATATCTTCGACGCGCGCGCCAACATTGAAGCCATGCTGGTGCGCCTCGCCATCGAACGCGGCGGCGACGAGTGGGAAGCCGAGCTGCTGGCCCGCGCCCATCTGCTCAACAAGCTGGAGTCCTGTGACGCCAGTGAGCGCTTACTCGATGAATGGGACCAGCGCCATCAGGCGTTTCACACCGCCATCGTCGCCGGCTGCGGCTCCCAGTATCTGCTGCAGATGCGCGAAAGGCTGTTCGATCTGGCGGCGCGCTACCGCTTCATCTGGCTGCGCACCACCGTGCTGTCGGTGGAGATGCTGGAAGACAAGCATGTTCAACACCAGACCCTGCTGGACGCCATTCTGGCGCGCGATGCCGAGCAGGCCAGCGCATTGATGCGCGAGCACTTACTGACCCCTATCCCGATTATTCAACAGGCGATGGCCGGCAAGCTGTCGTCATCCTGAGTCAGGCGGCTGTATTTTATAATCCGGCTGCGGCCTGCCAAGGCGTGTCTTTCTCCCCTAACTTTCCCGGCACGCTCAAACGCTGAATTAAGTATCATGAATCGCGCAAAACATCGCAATATTCATGGTTATTTTATTCATTGATAAATCTATATATTTTTTAACTGTCAAGTCGACATCTTATAACCTATCATCTATAGTTATAGATAGTTTATTCAAAATCACGTTAATAAATAATTTTTCCTTTCCCCTCTACTGAATGATAAGAAAACATTATTTAATTGACGATAAAATGAGCGAAAAATGACAGATAGCAAAATTAAAATTTATAGCACCCGCTATAGTAACATAATGAAATTGCTTGATTTTTTCTCTGTAAACATCTTTATCTATGTCTACCTTATCGTTCTTGATCTTGTCCCCACCCCTTCGTCTATATTACTTGGGATTATTTATTCATTAATATTTATACGTACCAATGAGTATTTTCAGCTCTATTCGGGGCAAATGAAAGGAAGATACTTATCCACTTTCGCTAAACTGCTTATTAGTGCCGGCGTGGGGGGGGTGTTATCTTTTCTGTTGATTGTCATCGCTGAACAGCTGGCCAGCCGCCCCCTCTCGCTTCATCACCTGGCATTAGCCAAAACGATCGCCCTGTGCTCCGTTGCCGTTTTCATCAGTATGTTTCTGATCCGTGTCGTAACCAGTCGCTATTTCTTTAAGAGCAAACGCAGAGTCGCCATTCTGGGGATAACGCCTGCGGGGCTGGCGATCCTTCAGGAACTGCATAAAGAATTCTCAGCTGAGGGTATCGATATTCGTTTCTTCGAAGACCGCACCGTGCAACGCGACAGCCGCCTTATCAATATCGAGAAATCGGGTAACTCAAGAGATCTACTGGCGCTGGCGAAGAAAGGCGAGGTAGATGAAGTGTATATTGCACTACCGATGGTTGCCCAACAGCGTATTCGCCAGTTCCTGAACGAATTTTCCGATACCACGGTGGATGTCTTTCTGGTACCCGATCTCTTCTCGTATAGCGCACATATTTCCCAGTTACGCATGTTTGGCAACATCCAAACCATCAGTATTTTCACCTCGCCGTTTGAAGGGGAAGGCGCGGTACTCAAACGTATTGAAGACATCATTCTTGGCCTCTTTTTTACCTTACTCAGCCTGCCGGCGATGCTGATTGTGGCCATAGGGATTAAACTCACCTCGCCTGGTCCCGTGTTGTTTAAACAAAACCGCTACGGTCTGAACGGTAAACAGATACAAGTGTGGAAATTTCGAACCATGCGCGTGATGGAGAACAGCGCCGTGGTCACGCAAGCCACGCGTAACGATCCACGAATCACCAAATTCGGCGCTTTTTTGCGTAAAACCTCACTGGATGAATTGCCACAATTTATTAATGTCCTGCAGGGACGAATGTCTATTGTCGGCCCACGTCCGCACGCTGTCGCACATAATGAGCAATATCGCGTACTCGTCGAAAACTACATGATTCGTCATAAGGTGAAGCCTGGTATCACCGGGCTGGCGCAAATCAATGGTTTTCGCGGCGAAACGGATACGCTTGATAAGATGGAAAAACGTATCCAGTTTGATCTGCAATATATTCAGTCGTGGTCACTGTTACTGGATTTAAAAATTATTTTTCTGACTTTCTTCCGTGGTTTTGTGGGCAAAAATGCGTTCTAAAGGGATGGCTCTGACGGTGCTGCTTTATATCCCCTGGGTCCATGCTGACCTGCAGGGGAAACCGCATACCGGTATTGCCGGCATCGATTTCGAGAGCCAACTGGGTTATGACATTGGTTACAACGACAACGTGACCTGGCAGCGGTATGACCAGAATAAAATCGGCTCCAGCTACCAGAACATTAAACCGATCGTCAAAGCCATCGGTGAACGCTATGAAGACCGCTACCTGCTGATGTACTCCGGCGATTATCGCAACTATGCCAACGATAGCGCGGACAATCGTAATAATCATTTTTTCATGTTCAATGGTAAATGGCGCTTCGGCAGCATGCACGGGCTCTCGCTGGACCTTGATGAGACGCTGGGTCACGAAGAACGCGGTCAGGACACGACCGAAGGTTTTTTACCTGAGCAGTTTAAAGAGTTTGGTATTAATAAACCTATCGGCACCCGTTTTTTCAACAGCGAGCTACGCTACAGCTATGGTGCCCCGGAGGGACGCGGTAAAGTTGAAGTCGCGTTGCTGCATAAGCAGTTGCGCTTTCGCGACCTCGACAGCATTAAAGCCGCCAGCGATGACTTTGACTACTACATGCACGACCAGGAGTGGAATGAAAACAGCCTGGTGGCCGAGCTGTTCGATCAGAAAGCCAAAACGCTGCGCTACCGCTATAGCTTTATCACCAACCAGCGCCGTTACGAGCTGAATCCGCTAAAAGACAGCAATGAGTATTATCTGCTGTTTGGGATGAAAAACCGATTGTCGGGCAAAACCGAGATTAATGGTAACGTTGCCTGGCTGTACAAAGACTTTATCCATAACCCGAACTCACAGGGTTTCAACGGTCTGAACTGGGATATCACCGCCGACTGGAAACCGCTGGAGCAGATGAAGTTTAACTTACACAGTTCCCAGCGCATCAAAGATCCTACCGACTCCGGCGGCTATATCCTGGTTTCTAATGTTGGCGTTGGCTATGAGCATCACTGGCTGGTGGATCGATTCTCAACCCTGGTCGATTATTCATATATCACTGAAGACTATAAGCATCAGAGCAATAAGCGCAAAGACCAGAGCAATCTACTGTCACTGACGCTTAACTACGATTTCCGACCATCGATTAACTTTAAGCTGAAGCTGCAATGGAACACTATGCACTCGAATAAAGACACGGACACATTTTATATTGGCCCGGACTACTCGCATGCGGTTGACCGCACCCTGGGCTACGACGATTCGGCCATTATTTTTATGACGCAGGTACAGATATGATCCTTTTCAACAGAAAACTGGCGATGCTTTCGCTGTTGGCGTTGTTGCTGGCGGGTTGTTCCACTCCGCCGCAGACGATCAAAACGCCGCCGGACGCGGTTTATCTTCTGGACCAGGGCGATGAAGTGAATATTGCCGTCTCCGGGGAACAGGATCTCACTATGCGGGTAAAAATCGATAACAGTGGCAGCATTGATTATCCCTACATCGGTTCGCTGTTGTTGAAGGGCAAAACCCCCGAACAAGTGAGTAATGAAATCGCCGATAAGCTGCGCGGTAACTACCTGCAGGCACCGATGGTCACGGTGAGCATTGCCGAATACCGCAAAGTTTACCTGCTCGGCGAAGTGAAAAAACCGGATGGATATGCCTGGGAGCCGGGATTAACGGCGGAAAAAGCCATCGCCCTGGCTGGCGGTTTCACCGACCGCGCCGACCGTCGTGATATTCAAATTCGACAGGCCCGCGGCGGTAGGCTGCTGGAAAATGTCGCCGCCGACTCCTCCGTGCAGGCTGGAGATACCATCATTATTGGCATGAGTTTCTTCTGATATGGCAATTTCATTGGTCGAAAATGGAAAAAAGAAAGAAGGTTTTATCGACTTCACGCCTTATTTCAACAAAATTAAGCACAAGCTTATCTGGTGCCTGGCGGTAGTGATTGTCGCCGCCGTGGCATCGTTTATTCTGACGCGCTTTATGTCCTCAAGCTACACAGCGACGGCCACCGTGCTGTTTAAAGCGCAGTCGCAGGACATCTCTCCCCTGCCGCGGCTGGAAAACTACGACTCCACGCGCAGCGATTATTACGAGACCAAGTACGCATTAATGGGTTCACGCGTGGTACTTGATGCCGCGGTGCGCAAATTAAAGCTGTATCAGGATAGCGAATTTAACGGCGGTGATTATCTCGACGAAGCCACGCGCATCCACAATGCCATTCAGGCGCTGGAAAGAGGTCTGACAATTTCTGGAGTGCGTACCACCCAGCTGGTTTCCGTATCAATGGAAGCCAAATCACCGCAAAAAGCCGCCGATATCGCCAACGGCGTCGCCCAGGCCTTCATTGACTACAGCCTGCAGCAGAAGCAAAACACCTTGCTTCAGGCACAGGGCTGGAATGAAAAAATGATGGACGACCTGAAGCGCAAAATGGAGCAGCAAAAGGCGGACATCGACCATTTTCTCAAAGAGAATGGGCTACTGACCTTCCGCAGCATGGATGGTTATGAAACCGAACGCCTGGGGATTGTGATAAACCACCTCGCCGACGCCACCCAGCGCCGCCTGAAAGCGCAGACAGTGTGGGACAAAGTCCGCCGCCAGCAGGGTAAACCGGTAGAACAAATTATCTCACTGCCGGAAATCTCCGGACATCCGCAGATTCAGGACTTACGCATTGCGCTCATCCAGACCCGGCGTAATCTCTCTGAAGCCGCTAAGCATTACGGGCCACAGCATCCGAAATATCTGCAAGCCCAGGCGCAGTTGCAGGCCGTTAACGTGCAGCTAGGCCAGGTACTGGGCGAGCTATTTAACGGTTTGCGTCAGCAGTATCAAATCGCTCTCGACGATGAGCAGCACTATCAGAAAATGCTCAACGATCAGAAGGCTGATTTCCAGGCGCTCGGCGCCAAACGCGACCAGTACAACACCATGACCACCGCGCTAAACAAAACCGAAGAGTTGTATAAGTCGCTGTACCAGCGCGCCAACGAGCAAAAATTGTCGGAGAGCTTCTCAGTTCCGGATGAGGTCATTTACGACGCTGCGGTACCGCCGGATCGGCCGTCTAAACCGCAGCGCGGCCTGCTAATTATCATGGTTACGATGCTGGCGCTGGCGCTCTATATCATGTACCTGATCGTCAGCACCGCGCTGGATAAAACGGTGAATAGCCTCAGCGAGCTGAAAGCGAAAACCGCCCTCGATGGCAGCGGTGAATTTCCGCAGTTGACGCATCTGGAGAATGTCAGGCAGATTTTCCATAACGTGCTGTATGCCGATATGATCCACAGTCTGCGGCTGGCATTACTTAATCAGCGCGATAAGCCCGCTACCATTCTGGTCACCTCGGTACAATCCCGTTCCGGCAGTTCACTTATTGCTGAACTTCTGGCCTGGTCCGCCAGCAAATCGCGCAAAACCCTGCTCATTGACCTCGATTATCTGGCGTCTCAGGGATTGTCGGCAAAATTTCCTCAGCATAAGCAAGGGTTTAACCAGTTGTTGAACGGCAGTTGTACGCAGGAACAGGCGATCGTCAAACTGGATGAGAAACTGGATTTTATGCCACGCGGCAAACTTCAGGACTCATCACTACTGCTGCTGACTGCCGAACGTTTACCCACCCTGCTGGCGGATCTGCATCAGACTTACGATACGCTGATCATCGACACCCCGGCGCTCAGTCAGGCGCAGGATAGCTTACTCCTGGCGGCGCAAAGCGATATCAGTCTGCTGGTGGTGAAAGCGGGCGAGCAGGCGGCACACATCCGTGAGGCAGAACGTCGCCTGCAAGGCGCTGGCAAGGTCCAGGTGGCGAACGTGCTCAACCTGGTACAAGAAGAGCACCTGGAAACGCAGGAAGGTAAACGCCTGCTCGATCGCCAGATGCGCGAACTCATTGCCCCGAAATAGCGCCTATGAATCTGATTAAGAGTATTTCATCCATCGCCAGTTCATCCGTGCTTTCGCAGCTGATCGGCGCCTTTTCGGTCTGGCTTATCTCCCACCGCTACGGGATGGCTGAGGTCGGCCATTACGCGATGATTTACAGCAATGTGCTGATCGGCGCGCAGGTCTGCACCTTTGCCTCGCAATTGCTGCTACCCCGCCAGGAGGATCACGAACTGGGGCAAAACGTGGTGTTTTGCCTGTTGCAGAGCCTGCTGATGGCAATCCCCTGGGCGGTGATCACCGGGCTTATCTTCGGGCTTAATATTGCGTTTCTCTATTTGCTGACCTTCGGCTATGCGCTGGTGCTGGTGGCGGAAAACCTTTCCCTGCGTGGCGGCAACTATCCTTTCCTCACCTTCCAGCGTATTGCGGTGTCGCTGGTGGTCGCCATCGCGCTGCTGGTGATGCCCAACCCGACGCTGTTCTATCTGGCGTGGATGGTCGGGATCCTGCTACTGCTGCTCGTCTGCCTGATTCGTCTGTTTAACTTCAAGAGCTTAACGTTGCACCACTTTTCCCCTGCGGCAAATCTGCGTTTTCTACGCGAGCACTGGCAGCATATCAGTCGCGTCGGCAGCGCCGAGGTGCTGGCGATGGCCAGTAATAACCTGCCGACGATGCTGATTAACATCTGGTTTTCGCCGCTGGTCGCCGGCTACTTTTCGGTGGTCAGCCGCTTCTGCCTGTCGCCGGTGATGATTATCGGTAACGCCGTGCGCAACTCTATTTTTTCTAAATGGTCGATGGATTTTCGCAACCACACCTTTAACTATCCGGAATATAAAAAGGTTCGCCTGCTGCTGCTGGGCGCCGCCGCGGTGTGCATCCTTGGCATCTGGATTTTCTATCCGCTGGTGATGCGCCTGGGTTTTAGCGAGGAGTGGCTGAATTCGATCCCCACCTCGCGCTACATGCTGCCTTATCTGTTCGCCGCGCTGGCGGTCAGCCCGCTGACAGTGATCGAGCTGATCTTTGGCTCCCGGCGCTACTTCCTGCGCATTCAGATTGAGCAGTTGCTGATTATCGTCATCACCTTCATCGCCTTGCCGTACTTTGGCGTCAGTTATGAAATCGCCCTGCTGGCCTTCTCCTTCCTGACCTTCGCGCGTTACCTGTTCATTCTGCTCAAAATGAATCAGCGGGCGAAAACGCTTTCGCTGCAGGAGCAGAAAATATGCAGCTAAATACCGGCCGCTATCTCGAAGCCTATGCCCTAATGACGCTGGTGTTCTGCGGTACGGTCCAGTATTTCACCGGTGTCGCGGCCGTGCTGTGGCTGCCATTTTTTATGGTGCTGGCGATGGCGGTGCTGCTCCTGATGCAGAGCCGCCCGCAGCCACTGGCACTCACCGGGCGTGAAAAGCTGATACTGGCCCTGTATCTGACGTTTATCGCTCTCGGGCTGGTGTCCACCGTTCTACAGTCGGGTATTGTCACCGCCATCGTCGGTTTTAAAAACGAGCTGGCGCTCTCGCTGCTGATGTTGTGCATGCTGCTGGGGATGTTTAGTGAATCACAGCTGTACCGTCTTACCCGGCTTTTCTACTGGATCTACTATGTGCAGATCCCGGTCGCTATTTATCAGGTGATTTTCGTGGTGCCTAAACGGGTGGCGTTTCGCGGCGAAGATGAGAAGTGGGACTCGGTGGTCGGCACTTTTGGCGGCGATCCGATGGGTGGGGGCAATACCGCGGCGATGGGGATGTTCTGCCTGCTGATCATGCTCATGAAGGTGTCGGAGTTTAAGCACGGTATCTGTTCATTCAAATCATTGGTGATACATATCGCGCTGGGCTTCTTCCTCTGCGTAGTCGGCGAAGTGAAGTTCGTCATTCTTCTGTCGCCGTTCCTGCTGGCGCTACTGTGGATCCTGCCCGGCTATGTGAGCGGCGTAAGTAAAGTCAGCCTGCGATCGCTGCTGATCATCGCCGCCGGCATGGCGCTATTAATTTTTGTCGCCATTACCGTGCTGGCCTCCAACTATTCCTCGGCCTTCGGCGGCGACCCGACGAAAAGCGCACTGTCGGTATTTATCGATTCGCTGGGCTATATTTTTGATACCAACTACATTATGCCCAGCGGTGAACTGGGACGTTTTACCACCGTCTTCTTCTGGCTGCAGCATAACGAACTGTTTGGTCCGGGCGGCATGCTGTTTGGTTACGGCCTTAACGCCACCAACAGCGGCAGTACGGTCTCACCGGGCTATATCGGCGCCTGGTATCACCTGATCCTCGATTCTACCGCCTTGAGCATGCTGCTGTGGGAAGTGGGTATTATCGGCATCATTCTGTTTATCGGCACCATTGCCTCAGTACTGGTCGCCATGCGCCCCAAAGAAACCTTTTCGCGTCACGATCTCAAGCTTGAGGATCTCCAGCTTCTCAGCTCAGCGCCGGCATTCTATGTTTTTGTCATCGGCTGTCTGCTGAGCCTGCCGTACAGCCAGATCCTGATGATCATTCCCATGCTACAGTTTTTATTATGGTTATCCCTTGGGGCGCTGATTGTCATCCACCGCGCTGTCCGTCTTAACTCCGGTACCCACTATGAATAAAACGCCATCAATTACCGTCAGCATCAAGACTCTGAACGAAGCGCAGGGCATCGAGAAAACGATCGATAGCGTGCGCAAACAGCTGCAACCGTACCCGCATCAAATCATCGTCGCCGATAGCTTATCGACCGATAACACCCGCGAACTGGCTATCGCGAAAGGCGCGATGGTGGTGTGCCTGGATAACGCCGCCGACCGCTGCTGCGGTATCGGCCACCAGCTGGGCTGGCTGTATAGTGAAGGCGATTATCTGCTGTTGCTGGATGGCGATATGGAACTGGAGCCGGGTTTTCTGGATACCGCCATTGAGTTTCTGCAGACCCACCCGGAGTATGCGGGTGTGGCCGGTAGCGTCGAGATGGATGATGCCTCCAACTACGAGTTCAAATCGCGCAAACAGCGCCTGCATCTGATCTATCCGCAGGGAGATACCGATCACCTGGGCGGCGGCGGCCTGTATCGCCGCGAGGCGATCGAGAAAATCGGCTATCTGACTAACCTCAACCTGCACGGTTACGAAGAAGCGGAACTCGGCATTCGCTTGCAGGCGGCGGGTTACAAACTGCATCGCCTGACGGCGCCCTACTTCAGCCACGCCTCTTACACTATGCCGACCTTTAAAATGCTGACCTACCGCTGGAAGAATGGTTTCCTGTGGGCGCCGGGCGAGTTGCTCCGAAACTGCTGGGGGAAAGCCCATTTTCCGGCGGCGCTGCGGATTGTGCGTAATGAGCTGATCTTCACCCTCTATCTTCTGGTTTTACTGATCTGCCTGCTGACCTTCAACGGTAAAGTTATCGCCATTGCCCTGCTGCCGCTGCTGGCGTTTATCGCCCTGAAGGCCATTAAAAATAAATCGCTGCGCGATGGGGTGCAGAGCGCCATTAACCTATCGCTATTTTCAGCAGGGCTTGTGCGCGGCGTGATTAATTCAGTGCGCGATCCGATGAAACGCCCGGCGGTGACCGTCTCGAATCCACAGCATATTGATACTGAAAATGAAAATTCTCTTCGTTAACAAATTCTTCTTTATCAAAGGCGGCGCGGAAACCGTTTATTTTCAGGAGCGCGACGCGATGTTGCAAGCCGGCTACCAGGTCGTCGACTTCAGTATGCAGCACGCGGAAAATAAACCGTCGCCGTGGGAGGAATTTTTCGTCCATAACGTCGATTATCACGACAGTCACGGCCTGATGAGCAAAATCAAAGCCGGGGTGGACTTTATTTATAATGCCGAGGCCTGCGCGAAGCTCAACACGCTTTTGTTGCGCGAGCGGCCGGATATTGTTCATTTTCATAATATCTATCATCAGCTTACGCCTGCCGTTATTGGCGTGGCGAAACGCTTTGGCTGCAAAACGGTACTCACCGCCCACGATTACAAAATCGTCTGTCCTTCGTACACCATGCTGCGCGATGGTCATGTCTGCGAAGAGTGTCTGACGGGGTCGGTGATCAACGCTTTTCGTCACCGCTGCCAGCAGGGCGATACTTTCAAAAGCCTGCTGCTGTCGCTGGAAGCCTATTGGCAGAAGTTCGCCAAAAATTACGCCATGCTCGACTGTATCATCGCCCCGAGCGAGTTTATGCGCCAGACCTTGCTGCGTAAGCTGCCCGACGCCCGCATTGAGGTGATCGTCAACGGTATAGATGCCAACAGCACCGTGCCCGGCGAAACCGCGGGCGACTATTTTCTCTATATTGGCCGCCTGAGCCGGGAAAAAGGCGTACCGACGCTGGCGCAGGCGCAGCAAAAAATGCGGGAGACGATGCCGCTTAAAATTGTCGGCGACGGCCCATTAGGCGCAGACCTGCGCGCACATTTCAGCGGCCCGCAGTTCCTCGGCTACATGAAACACGGCGAGGAGCTGAATAACCTGATCCGCGGAGCCCGCGCGGTAGTCGTCCCCTCCGAATATTATGAAAACTGCTCAATGTCGGTGCTCGAAGCCATGGCATTTGGCCGCCCGGTGATCGGCGGCAATATTGGCGGTATCCCGGAACAGATCCGTGACGGCGTCGACGGCTATCTGGTTGAACCCGGCAATAGCGACGCGCTGGCGCAACTGATGGACAAACTGGCTGCAGACCCTGAGCTGGCCCGCAATATGGGCATTAACGCCCGCCGGCGGCTGGAAGAGAAATACGATCTCGCCCGCCACATGCAGGTGCTGCAGGCGCTTTATCAGCAACTTGTCGGGGAGAAAAAATGACCATCAACGTCACGGTATTAGGCACTCGCGGGATCCCCGATGTGCAGGGCGGTGTCGAAACGCACTGCCAGAATTTATACCCGGAAATCTATCGCCAGGGTAGCGCGGAAGTCTGCGTGATTGCCCGCTCGCCTTATGTAAACTACCGACGTAGCGAATATCAGGGCGTCAAACTCAAAAGCCTTTGGGCGCCGAAAAGCCGTAAATTCGAGGCTATTATCCACTCAACGCTGGCGGCTTTTAGTAGCGTTTTTGACGGCTCCAACGTGGTTCACGTTCACGCCGTCGGCCCCGGTCTGGTAGTGCCGTTACTGCGCCTGTTGGGAAAACGCGTCGTCTTTACCCATCATGGCCCAGATTACGATCGGCAGAAATGGGGCCGGATGGCCAAAGAGATGCTGCGTTTGGGCGAAAAATGGGCGGTGAAATACGCCAATGAAGTGATCGTCATTTCCGAGGTCATCAATAATCTGATTAAGCATAAACATGGCCGACATAACGCCCACGTAATCTACAACGGCGTGCGCCAGGTCGACCTGCCGCCTGCGGAGCAACAGGCGGCGATCCTCGATAAATACGGTCTAAAACCGGGTCAGTATATCGTTGCCGTGGCCCGTTTTGTCGAAGAGAAAGGGCTGCACGATCTCGTTGCCGCCTATGCCGCCGCCGGGGGTTCGGTACCGCTGGTGCTCATTGGCGATGCCGACCACGCCGATGAATATAGCGAGCGCCTGAAGCAACAGGCGACCGCCACGCCAAACGTCATCCTGACCGGCTTTATCAGCGGCGCGCCGCTGCATACCCTTTTCTCTCAGGCCGGGCTATTCGTGCTGCCCTCTTATCATGAGGGATTGCCGATCGCGCTGCTGGAGGCCATGTCGTGGTCGCTGCCGGTGGTGGTCAGCGACATTCCGGCCAACCTTGAAATTGGCCTGCCGCCAGCGGACTACTTTCCCGTCGGCAACGTTCCGGCCCTGACGCAGAAACTGCAGCAATGGGCCGCAGGTGAAAAAGCGGATTACAGTGAGTTTATGCCGAAGTACCGCTGGCCGGAAATTGCCGCGCAAACCGCGCAAGTCTATCAGCGCTTAACGTAAGCAGGTTACTCGTGCCGAAATCTACAGCTGAACTGGTGGTCGAGCGCTTTTATGCCGCGCTTGACCAGGAGGTGGAAACCTCATTAACCGCGGAGCAGAAACGGGGAATCGAGCAGGCGCTGGTGCGCGCCAACCTGGCGTCACGCCATCGCATCGATTTTCGCCACAGCTTTCCCTTCCTGCATCGCCGCTATTTCGTGGTATTTCTTTTTGGTCGGGATCTGCGCAAAGTTTCGCGCGATAGCACTCTGTTTGGGCGTATCTTCGCGACCCTGCTGATTACGCTTGGCGTGGTATTCTGCCTGCTGTCGATCCTGCTGGCGCTCTATATGCTGAAATCAGCGTTAGGCATTGATGTATTTAAAAATTTCCACGTCGGTATCTGGACGTGGTTTGTTAATCTTCATGACCATATGACAAAGTGAATTGAGTATGGCGATATCATCTCTGCGTAGAGTCCCCCTGTTTCGCTCTCTGTTGCTGGCCAGCGCGCTGGCATCAGCATCCGTTGGCGCGGAAACCACGGTCATCACCCCGCCCCCCTTCGACGGCCTGCTCACCAATCCGGGCATCGGCGTCGCCAGCTTTCATGATGGCTATGGTGAAAAACCGACCCGCGCCGAGTATCCCGATACCGGTTTTGAGTACGACCGCTTCTACTGGAGTGAGCTGGAACCACAGGAAGGGGTCTACAATTTCGCGCCAATCGATAACGCTTTTAGCGTCGCCGCCAGCCATCAGCCAGCCATGAACGTCGGCCTGCGGGTAATGGCGCTCGACGAGCCGCAAACGGGATCGAAAATTCCCGACTGGCTGATCGCCAAAGGGATCAAAGGCCAGTGGGTCGCCGACGGCAAAACCTTCGTTCCGGATCTCAGCGATCCAATTTTTATCGCCTATGCGCAGAAACTGCTGAATGCCCTCGGTCAGCGCTATGACGGCAATCCGGAACTGGCCTTCATCGATATCGGTATGATCGGCTCCTGGGGCGAATGGCACAACTCCAACTTTAGCGACATTCCGCCGCTAATGGAGAAGTACACGCCGGAGCAGCTCAATCGCTATGTTGATATGCATTTCGATAGCTTCCCGAAAACGCCGAAAATCATGCTGATTAGCGGCGGCGATTCACTGGCCTGGGCCAGCCGCCGCGGCGCGGGCTGGCGGGCGGACTGCTGGGGTGACTGGCATAACTTCTCCAGCGAGTGGAGCCATATGCGCGATGATTATCCGCAGCGTCTGGCCGCCGCCCAGGCCGCAGCGCCAGGTTTTGTCGATAGCTGGAAACGGGCGCCAGTGAGCCTTGAGATCTGCGGCTACATGAGCGAATGGCAGAGCGTACAGCACTACACACGTGAAGAAGTGCAGGCCACCTTCGACTGGGCGCTGCAACAACATGCCAGCAGCCTGAATCTGAAATCGCGGCCAATTCCGGCGGAATACCGCGATATTGTCGATAAAGCTCTGCTGCGAATCGGCTACCGCTTTCGGGTGAACAAACTCGCCTTCGAGACACCGGTCAAGGCTGGCAGGCCTTTAGCGATCAATGTTACCTGGCGTAATGATGGCGTCGCCCCAGCCTATCTGCCCTACCCGGTACAATGGCGCGTGGTTAACGCCCTCGGTGCCACAGTTACCCAGTTAAAAACACAAGATGACGTGCGCCGCTGGCTGCCGGGGGATATGCAAAGCACTGTCACTCTGGCGCTACCCGCCTCGCTACCTGCCGGGGATTACGCGCTGCAGACCGCCATTACCGATGCCCAGGGCAAGCCGCGGCTGCTGCTGGCCAACCAGGGTAAAACCGCCGACGGCTGGTATCAACTGACCACCTTTTCCCTTAAGTAAACGGAGAATTCATGCCTAATGCCATCAGTCAGGTCCGCCGCGAGATCAAACATACCGGCAGTATGAAGGCGAAAATTGCGATTCTGCTCTATCGCCTTGCGACGCTGTATCGCAGCCGCAACCCGTTTTACAAGCTGCTCGGCATTCCATTCGTTATTCTCAATAAACTGATTAACGAGTGTCTGTTTTGCGTCGAACTCCCCTGGCAAACGCGGATCGGCTACGGGCTGAAGCTGTTCCATCCACACTGCATCGTCCTCAACCGTGGTACCGTCATCGGTGAAAACTGTATCCTGCGCCAGGGAGCCACCATCGGCAGCCTGACGGATAGCGAAGGCCGTGAAGGGGCAAGCCCGGTGATTGGCAATAACGTCGAATTCGGCGCCCACGTGGTGGTCATCGGCCCGGTGACGTTGGGTGATAATGTCAAAATTGGCGCGGGTACCGTGGTGACGAAAGATATTGCCGCCGGTCAGGTAGTGGTCGGCCAGCCATTCCGGGTGTTGCGTACTCATCGCGAGATGCAAGAATAAAGGTACGTAAAGCGTAACAGCAGTGTATCGTTCGGGGAGTCATCCGCTTCCCGGTACAGGAAGCGGATACCAGAGTATGGTTTACGCGCGCAGGCGAACCGGTTCGCTGAAATCGTCGGCCGGTTCCAGCTTCAGATTAAAGGTGGTCAGCAGCGCTGCCGCGCGCTCGTGGAACTCGCGCAGCGTTTTTTCCAGTCTCTCGCTCACTTCCGGGTCGTCAATGTCGACCGCCTGCCATGAACCTTCTTTATTGAACAGGCCAAACTGGTAGCTGTAGGTGAAACGTGACTCTTGTGCTTCCATTTCCATCCACCAGCCCCAGAATTCACGCTTCTCCGGCGCGGGCTTAACATTGACGCAAACTGCCAGGCAATCGAAAAAGAAACGGTTGTCATGGCACTGCTCTTCGCGAATGTAAGGCCCTAGCGCCGTGAATTTCTTGATCAACTTACTTTTCAGGTGTCCACTCGGTAACGTCATTGCGATCTCCTTTAGTGATGCAACTGTTTTACCAAACCAATAGAATTTAGCAATAAATTAACCAAATCTATGATTGATCCAGCGGGCGATCTGTCGCAATGCGTGATCAAAATTGCGATACACCGGGTTAAACGGGATCTCCAGCAGTTTGCCATCGGCAGATGACGAAGTGATTAACCGCGACTCTTCTTCGGGGCTGAACGGATCGTCCTTCCAGAAGCCGGAAAGCATCGGCGTCGGGCAACGGCGCCCCAGCAGTCCCTGGGTTTTTAACGAGTAGCGGTTGAGCTCCACGCGCAGCGCTTCATCGGACGCGTCATGCATGCCCAGCCGCGAGGCCAGCACGTCAAGATACATCTCCGGCACGCGCCCCTGATGCAGGGGATCCACCAGCAGACCATGAACGACCGGGCCCAGACACGCCACAGCCTTCAGCCGCTGCGGCTCCAGGTAACCCAGACGGACCGCAATATTGGCGCCAAAGCGGAAGCCAAAGGCCGCGACCCGGGTGTGATCGACCCACGGTACATTTTCCAGATGGCGCAGCGCGTGCTGGTGCAGCAGGCTGGTGTCCTGATTCAGCGTCCATTTTGACGAGAAGCCGATGGAAGGCATATCGATCGTCAGCATGGCAATGCCGAGCGGTGAGAAGTAATTCTCATACAGGTTGTAATAATCCGTCTGCAGCGAGTCCAGCCCTCCGCACATCAGCACCGTCGGAAACGGCCCATCGCCTTTTGGCGTATGCAAAAAGCCGGTTATTGGCGAACCGCCAGGGATGGTGAACTCCAGCTCGCGCAGCGAGCCCGGCAGCCGCTGGGCGGCTTCTTCATACGCCCGGTTGGCTAAAGCCTGCGCCTGTTCGGCCAGCTCATCGCCTTTAATATGCGGATAAGCGGCAATGCTATACAAGTTCGATGCATGCAACCAGTGGCGGCCGCTCAGCAAAGGATCGGCTTCCTGCCCGGCCTTTTGCTGCCACTGCATGGCCTCTTTCGCCCACTCAAAGATCCAGTTGCCGCCGCGATAGCCGATAACGGTATCGAACAGCTCTGGATCCGTTCGTTCGGCCTCGCTCATCACAATACGCGCTTGCACATCGAGGATCTCCTGCGGGGTCACGCCGCGCCAGATCCACATCAAACGGTTGATCAGACGGTACCAGTGATCGACGTGATTGCCGCTTAGCGCCGACTGCATCGCCGGGGGCTTTCCGGCAGAAAACCGACGCACCAGCGTAGAGGTTTCGGGATGTTTGAAGCGAGGTTTAAACAGCGTTTCGCTGAGGTTAGCCTGTGACATGTGCAGTCTCCGTCGTAGTGCCACTCCTGTTATTGTAACCTGCTAAAGGATAAAAAAAACCACGCCCGGCAAGCCGGGCGTGGTAAATAGCACTGTCCTGAAGAATTAACGACCTGCGATAGGCGGTACAAAGACCACGCCCATATCCCACGGCTGTTCAATCCAGGTATCCTGAGGAATATCAACAACGTAATCATCCACCAGCGGGCGGCCTGCCGGCTTGGCGAAAATAGTGACAAAGTGCGCTTTTGGATACATTTCGCGGATCGCCACGGCGGTACCGCCGGTATCCACCAGATCGTCGATGACGATAAAGCCTTCGCCATCGCCTTCCGCACGTTTCAGCACTTTCAGCTCGCGCTGGTTATCATGGTCGTAGCTGGAGATGCATACGGTATCAACATGACGAATGCCCAGTTCACGCGCCAGTAAGGCTCCCGGTACCAGTCCACCGCGGCTGACGGCAATAATGCCTTTCCATTGCTCAACCGGCAGCAAACGGCTGGCCAGTTTGCGGGCGTGAATCTGCAACATGTCCCAGGTGACGACGTATTTTTCGCTCATGTGAAGTGTCCCAGCCTGTGTAATACGGCTTAAATAATGTTCGAGGGGGAAAATGGTTGCGCGAGATTATAGAGATCTGACGCACTAAAAACCAGTGTTAAGCGGTTTGCGCAACGCTTTTTGCGTTGTTTACACTACCTGCGGCGGTGGAAAGTGGTATTCTCAACCTCATCGCGCAAGCCCGGGCTTGTTGTGTATTTTATTGCTAACCCTCGTCCTGCAACCGCTGTATGCAGGAGTTTGTAAGGAGACTTACCGTGTCTGAACTGTCTCAACTATCCCCGCAGCCGCTTTGGGATATTTTTGCCAAGATTTGCTCCATCCCGCACCCGTCCTATCACGAAGAACAGCTCGCCGAGCACATTATGGGTTGGGCAAAAGAAAAAGGCTTACACGCGGAACGTGACCAGGTTGGCAACATTCTGATTCGTAAAGGCGCGACTGCCGGTATGGAAAACCGCAAGCCGGTAGCGCTGCAGGCGCACCTCGATATGGTGCCGCAGAAAAACAACGACACCGTCCACGACTTCGCCAAAGATCCGATTCAGCCGTACATTGACGGCGAATGGGTGAAAGCACGCGGCACCACGCTGGGCGCGGATAACGGCATCGGGATGGCGTCCGCACTGGCGGTGCTGGCCGACGACAGCGTCGCTCATGGCCCGCTGGAAGTGCTGCTGACCATGACCGAAGAAGCCGGTATGGACGGCGCGTTCGGTCTGCAGGCCAAATGGCTGCAGGCGGATATCCTGATCAATACCGACTCCGAAGAAGAAGGCGAAATCTACATGGGTTGCGCCGGCGGGATCGATTTCACCTCTAACCTGGCGCTGACCCGCGAAGCGATTCCGGCCGGGTTCCAGAGCTTTAAAGTAACCTTAAAAGGGCTGAAGGGCGGCCACTCCGGCGGTGACATTCACCTGGGTCTGGGCAACGCCAACAAGCTGCTGTCGCGCTTCCTCGCCGGCCACGCCGATGAGCTGGATCTGCGTCTGGTCGATTTCAACGGCGGTACGTTGCGCAACGCCATCCCGCGTGAAGCATACGCTACCGTCGCCGTCGCCGCGGATAAAACCGATGCGCTGAAAGCGCTGGTGAATACTTACCAGGCGCTGCTGAAAAACGAGCTGGAGGCCAAAGAGAAGAACCTGGTGGTGCTCCTGGAAGCGGTCGATAACGACAAAGCGGCGCTGACTCAGGCTTCCCGCGACGGTTTCATCCGCCTGCTGAACGCCACGCCGAACGGGGTTATCCGCAACTCTGACGTGGCGAAAGGCGTGGTGGAAACCTCGCTGAACGTCGGCGTCGTCACCATGACCGATGACAACGTGCAGATCCACTGCCTGATCCGCTCGCTCCTCGACAGCGGCAAAGACTACGTGGTCAGCATGCTGGATTCTCTGGGTAAACTGGCAGGGGCGAAAACCGAAGCCAAAGGCGCTTACCCTGGCTGGCAGCCGGACGCCAACTCGCCGGTAATGCATCTGGTGCGCGAAACCTATCAGCGTCTGTTCAACAAGACGCCGAACATCCAGATCATCCACGCAGGTCTGGAATGCGGTCTGTTCAAAAAACCGTATCCGGAGATGGACATGGTCTCCATCGGGCCAACCATTACTGGTCCGCACTCCCCGGATGAGCAGG
Source organism: Klebsiella sp. G-Nf4 (assembly GCF_002810615.1). NCBI lineage: Bacteria > Pseudomonadati > Pseudomonadota > Gammaproteobacteria > Enterobacterales > Enterobacteriaceae > Klebsiella > Klebsiella sp. G-Nf4. The sequence goes on from NZ_PION01000004.1 coordinate 355,662, forward strand.
TACATATCGAGAGCGTCGGCCAGTACTGGACGCTGCTGACCGAGCTGCTGAAAGCCATTCCGGCTAAATAAGCACCACAACCGGCGGCGGCCCGCCGCCGGTTTTCCCCCGCATCACCTTAGCGCCACGCGTTTTTCCATCCGGTAGTTAATAAACCACTCCCCGCGAGCCGCCACCCGCTGTTCCGCCACCATGTCAAAACCATGGGCCGTAAAACAGGGCTTTGCGGTAATGCTCGCGTCCACCGTCAGGATTTGCTCAGGATACTTAGCGCAGAGCGCTTCGATAAGCGCGCCGCCGATACCCTGCCGGGCGTGATCCGGCGAGACAAAGAGCAAATCGATATGCGTCCCGATGGCGGTGATAAAGCCAACCGGTTGATTGTTGACCACGGCCACCCGCCCGATTGAGTCAGCCAGCTTTTGCCGCCAGCGCGTCTCATCCACCTGTGCCCAGGCCGCAATCTGCGCCGGGGTATAGTCCCGGCTCGCCGTTTCCTGCACCGCGCGCAGGAAGACCTCGCAGAGCATGGGCAAATCGCTGTCACGGTAAGGACGAATGTGCATGGTTAAATCCCTAATAAAAGCTGCCTTTCCAGCTGCGGATCGAGCAGCGTCACGTGGAGTCCAACCAGACGCACGCCCCGTCCGCCGCGGCGCTCATCCCAGGCTTTGTGGGCGGTGGCAATCAGATCTTCTTTGTTCAGCCGCGGCCAAACGTGCTCCTGGGTGGTCTGCTGGAAGTCATTGAATTTCAGTTTAATGCCCTGGCGGGCGATCAACAGGTCCGGTTTGACCTTTGCCAGCCGGCGCTCCAGCTCGGGATAGAGGTTTTCGATAATCGCTTCGCACGCTGACCATTCGTGGATATCTTCCACTAACGTCCGCTCCACGCCCACCGATTTACGTTGCCGGTCGTTATGGATTTCGCGCTCATCAATCCCGTGGCTGCGCTCCCACAGAATACGCCCGAATTTTCCGAAACGCTTGAGCAACATGACCAGATCGCTGTTCTGCACATCGCCACAGGTACGCAGGCCCATATTTTCCAGCTTCGCCGCCGACACCTTTCCGACGCCGGGTATTTTCGCCAGCGGTAACGCCCGCACAAACTCAGCCACCTGATGGGGAGCGATAACGAACTGGCCGTTGGGTTTATTCATATCGGAGGCGATTTTGGCGAGAAACTTCACCGGCGCCACGCCCGCCGAGGCGGTGAGATGCAGCTCCCGTTCAATGGTCTCGCGGATCTCCTGAGCCATCAGGGTGGCCGAGCCATGACAATGCACGCTGTCGCTAACGTCAAGGTAGGCTTCATCCAGCGACAGCGGCTCAATACGCGAGGTATAGCGGGAGAAAATTTCGCGGATATGGTTCGAGGCTTCTTTGTAAGCATCAAAGCGGCCGGGAAGCAGCGTGAGATGCGGGCACAGCTTGAGCGCCGTCGCCGTCGGCATGGCGCTGCGCACGCCAAACTTGCGCGCAGGATAGTTCGCGGTACTAATCACGCCACGCTGTACCCGACTGCCGCCTATCGCAATGGGAATATCGCGCAACGCCGGGTTGTCGCGCATCTCCACCGCCGCAAAGAAACAGTCCATATCGACATGGATAATTTTACGCATCGTCAGACTCAACACTGTATACCCATACAGCATAGCAAAAACTGCGCGCCAGTTTGATGCTTTTTTTACTGCGGTAGTCAAAAAAACGCTGACAACATAAAAGTGCAATAAATCATGTTTATTTTCATAACGTTAATCAACTAATCTGAAAGATACCATCATGAAGAAACGACTCACCGCCCTTTGCCTGCTGGCCACCACCAGCGCTTTAGCTAACCCACAGCTGATTGCCCACCGCGGCGGTACCGGCGATGCGCCGGAAAATACCCTGCCGGCTATTAAACTGGCGCTGGAGAACCACGCGGAGGCCATTTGGGTCACGGTGCAGTTAAGCCGCGACGGCGTACCGGTACTCTACCGTTCAAGCGATCTTTCCGCCCTGACCAACTCAGAGGGTAAGATCTCCAGCTTAACCGCCGCCGAGCTGGCGACAGTCGATGCCGGCTGGAAATGGGGGGATGACAGCCACCCGTGGCGCGGTAAGCTAGCCACGATCCCGACCCTGCAAAGCGTGCTGCAACAGTGGCCGCACACTTTTTTCTATATCGATATCAAATCTCCGGATGCCGATCCGGCGATAATGGGTGAGCGCCTGCTTGAAGTGTTAAAAGCCACCAACAGCCTCGATCGCGTACGGGTTTATTCTACCGAAGACCGCTATATCGCGGCCCTGCCGCCAGCCATCCCTCGCTTTGTCACTCGCAGTGAAACCCGCACCAGGCTTGCCAATATTTCGCTCAGCCATCAGTGCCAGCCAGGGAGTCAACGCGATGGTGAGCAGTGGTATGGACTGGAGTTGAAGCGCAAGGTAGAGGTGGTGGAGAAGTTTACCCTTGGGGAAGGGATCTCCCCGGCGACGCTTACCTGGGATAAAGAGGCGATGAATTGTTTCCGTTCGCAGGGCAAAGCACACATTATTTTCTTCGGCATCAACAGTGCAGAAGACTACCGCACGGCGAAGGAACTGGGCGCCGACGGGGTGATGGTGGATTCTCCTGCGCAGGCGAAAAGCTGGCAGTAAGGGAGTCAACGGGTAACAAAGGCCGCGAAAGCGGCCTCACATTGCTGGCATGCTATTGCCGGGTGGCGGCTGGCGCCTGACCCGGCCTACGGTCCCAAATCACCGCCGGGCCTGGGGCAACTGAAACTGCCGGTGCTGGCGGCCTCAACATCGCTGAGACGTTCCCGGAAGGCCGGGGCAGCCCGCATGGATGCGGGCTGAGGGCCGTGTTTTGCACGGATAATGAGATGGACGCTCCAGATTTTACGGTATCAAAGTACCAGACTGGATCGTTGCAATACGTCCTAAAAAATGAGGAGCGTCCACATGAAAGTATCAACTCTTGGTATCGACCTGGCAAAGAA
>NZ_PION01000005.1:0-358490 GCF_002810615.1 Klebsiella sp. G-Nf4
CAGCCCAGGCCGGATTGTTCGGGTTATGGTTCAGGAAATCACGCCACAGCACTTCGGCAATGTCAGCCATACCCATCGGGGCCCCCGGGTGGCCGGATTTGGCTTTCTGTACAGCGTCCATGCTCAGGGCGCGCAGCGCGTTGGCGCATTGGCAGCGAATGGTTTTTGTCGTCTTCATCAGTCTTTATCCCTGCGGCTTACAGCATCTGCTGAATCTGTTGTTCCAGTTTCACCTGATCGACAGCAAACAGTCGGATCCCTTCCGCTAGTTTTTCCACTGCCATGGGATCCTGATGATGCTGCCAGAGAAACTCCGCCTGCGTCATCGGGCTGGGACGGGTTTCCGTCACGCAGCCGGGGGCCAACTGGCGGGTCAGCGCCCCTTCGCTGGCCGCCAGCTCGTCCAGCAGTGCCGGAGAGATGGTCAGGCGATCGCAGCCCGCCAGCGCCTGGATCTGCTCAATACGACGGAAGCTGGCGCCCATTACCACCGTGTCATAGCCATGGGATTTGTAATACTGATAAATCTGGCGCACGGAGACCACGCCCGGATCGCTGTCCACCTGATAGGCTGACTGCGGCTGGTGCTTCTGATACCAGTCGTAGATGCGGCCCACAAAGGGCGAGATGAGAAAGACGCCCGCTTCGGCGCATGCCCGGGCCTGAGCGAAAGAGAACAGCAGCGTCAGGTTGCAGTTTATACCGCTCTGCTCCAGCTCTTCGGCAGCGCGAATGCCCTCCCAGGTGGCGGCGAGCTTAATTAGAATCCGCTCGGGACCAATGCCATTTTTTTCATATAACTGGATGAGCTTGCGCGCCTTCGCGACGCACATCCCGCGATCCCAGGCAAAGCGGGCATCCACTTCGGTGGAGATACGCCCGGGCACATGGCGCAGCACCTCGCTGCCGATATCCACTGCCACCTGATCGCAGGCGTTAATCAATTGTGTTTCTACGCTGCCTCCCTGGCGGCGTGCCTTGCCAATCGCATCGGCAATCAGCGGCTGATACTGCGGCAGCTGCGCGGCCTTCAGCACCAGCGAGGGGTTGGTGGTCGCATCCTGGGGTGCAAACTTTTTAATCGATTCAATATCGCCGGTATCAGCAACAACCGTGGTGTATTTTTTCAGTTCGTCTAACTGGCTCATCATCTGTTCCTTATTTTACGACTGCGTAGGTTAATCTCTGGCATGCTGGTGTTCGTAATAATCAATACGTTCCACTTTGGGCGCGGATCCGCCGCCTTCATATTCGAATTCAAGCCACGCCTGAATGATTTTTTTACCCAGCTCGGTGCCAATCACGCGCGCGCCGAGGGTAATAATCTGCGCGTTGTTACTTTTACGCGCTCGCTCAGCGGAGAAGGTATCGTGACACTGGGCGGCACGGACCCCGGGGACTTTATTGGCCACAATACTCATCCCAATGCCGGTACCGCAGATCAGAATGCCGCGCTCGTGTTCGCCCTGTTTAATCGACATCGCCACCGCATGGGCAACATCCGGATAAACGGTACTCCCCTGGCGTTTATCGCTGCTGTAATCCGCGACGTTAATTCCCAGCCCATTCAAATAAGCGACGATAGTATCGCGAAAAGCATAGGCGGCATCATCCGCACCAATAGCGATTGTTTTCATGGTTATTTCCTTAATTTAACAGTACGTCTTAATGACAATTCGGGTAAAACGAAATTTGGTCGCCGGGCTGAATAATTTGTGGTGGTTCGCCGTAAAGGTGTACCGTCCCGGGTAATTCAGCGATATCTGCGCCATCAAAATTTAGCGTGATATGGCCAAGCTGTCGTAAATTTGCCGTTGCCACACTACCTACCGCGGTCACCCGATAATTTTTATCATTTAATTTCATTCGCTGACCTGGCGCTAACTCGGCGGTCAGTTCGCTAGCCTGGTGTACGGCGCAATAACTCGCAATATCGTCGGGAACGGCATCGGAGAATAAAATAAGCCGCTGCTCCCGCAAAGAGCACTCAACGTATTCCCCGACGGCGGTAATTCGTAATGAATACAACGGCACGCTCATGCTATTTGTGTCCTTTGGCGGCAGGGGAAGATAATGTCACGCTCTCTTCACTTTTCGCGTCTTTCAAAGGCTCAGCGGCTGGCGCCCGCTTTTTCAGCCGTTTATCAAACCAGGCGACCAGTATCGGCGCGGTGATCATGGTGATAATGCTCGCCGTCGCCAGCTGCGCGGTGGCGGCATCCACATACATCGCCAGAGAAGGATCCGCCTGGGCAACCATCGCCGGCGTCAGCGCTGAGCTGGCGGCGGTGGTTCCCAGCGCAGCGCCCAGCGCGCTTTTCTTCTTCAAAAACAGGTTGTAGATAAAGTAGAACACAATCCCGGTTAGCGCGGAGATAATCCCCAACAGGATCCCGGACAACCCGGCGGTGAACACCGTATTGATACTGGAATTGGCGCCGATGGCGAACGACATAATAATGATCACCAGCGGCTGCGCCGCGGCGCATAACTGTTTAAAACGTTCGTCCAGATTGCCCCACAGCATGCCAATCAGCAGTGGAATCAGCATCGACAGCAGCGCGGCGAAGGGAATATTGGCCAGGCCGCTGACGCCCAGCACCATCATGGTAACAAACGGACCATCCTTGATGCAGAACACGGAGATCGCCCCGGCATCACTGGCATCGCCATAGTTGCTGCACAATGCGATATAGAGGGAGCTGTTCGAGCTGGTCAGGCAGGCAATCAGCGCCAGGGTCGATATACCGAGAAAACCACTCGGGCCAAACAACGTTCCCGCAGCCCATACCGCCAGGGCCCCGGCCAAACATTTGAGAAACAGCAGCACGGCGCCTTTATAGAGCGGCAACCCGGCCTGACGGATATTGATCGAGGTTCCGCAAATGAGCAAAAATATGCCCATCATGGCACTGGATCCGACTTTAAATAAGGCGGTGGTCGGGCCGCCAATGCTGAGCACCTGGGGCGCGAAAGTATTAATCAATATGGCTACCAACAGTGGAATAATAATTAACCCACCCGGCACCTTGTTCATTTTCTCAAGTATATTAATATTCATAGGGTAACTCTTAAATTAAGATTTAACAGAGACAACGACGCAATACTACCCTGACGACCATTACGTCGCTTATTATTTATTAGATGACTGGGTTATTGCTGTGCTTTTTGATAAATTCGGTCAACAATGATGCTAATAATATCTTCCGGTCCGGTTAACCCTCCTTTTCCGACACAAATTAAGCCGGCATAATCACCACCAATAATCCGCACCATATCGGTTTGTGGGATGACATAGTCAATCATTTCTATTCCGGTCGCGCCCAGCTCTTTTAGTACATTGACCATGGTGTCACCGCCGGTCATATACAATCCTTTAATTTCACCCGACGCACAGTTAAGCACCTCGCGTACAATACTGCCCAATCCGTGGTTAATATTTTGCGCAGCCTCACCGTGGGCCAGACCAAATCTCTGCTCCTCTTCCTGAAGGTTTAGCAACCGCCCGGTCAACGCGGATTCAAAAACAAAGAGCGCGTTGTGCTGCGCCGGAACGCACTGTCGGGCATGCTGTACCACGCGATTGACTTCAATCTCAGCAGCGTTTTTCCTGTCAACCAACAGCTCGGCATCAACCGGGATATGGCAGACCCGGTCATCCCTGGCGATCAAATACTGGAGCTGCTTTTTGGTTACTGGCGTTGCGCTGCCGGCGACGATCAGAACCGAGCCGCGCTGACTGTCCGCGGTCAGGCTCGTGGGCGCGCTGCTCCGCGCTTCGCGCATCAAGCCGCGACGAACCGCCAGCCGTTCGGTAAAGGGCCCCGGATCGACGGCCAGCACGTTCCAGTTCAGGGCCACTACTGCCCCGGCGATGGCATCAACATCGTCGACGGTAATCGCATCGACCACTATCACCCGCACGCCGCGCTGCTGTTGCTCCTGCAAATCCTGCTGGATTTGCCCTTCGCCTTTCATCACCGACGTCAGCGCGATATGCCCGACCTGATGATGGGTCTGCGCCGCCAACAGTCCCGGCACCCACGACTCGGTGACCGGGGTACGTACATCGCGAGCCACATCGGTCCGCGACAGGGCTACCGAATCAATCACCGAATAACCGCCAACGAGAATACGCCGTGACTGCGGCATCGCCGGCACCACAACCGCCACCGTCTCCTGCGGCAGTTGTTCCAGCATGGCATCGATTTCAAATCCGATGCCGCCGCGCAGCGTGGTATCAATCCGCTTGGTGAAGTAGTGCGCGCCGCGAGCCTGCAGCTGTTTCACCGCAGCGCTCACTTTATGCTGGGCCTCCGCTTTCGGCAACGGGCGGCTGTCGCTGCTGACGACCATCGCCGGATACTCGACCTCATTGCGGGAGAAGGATTCGGTATCGAAAAACGCGGCGGTTTTTAAACCGCTGCGCGCCAGCAGCACCCCGACGGTGGTCGCCCCGGTCAAATCGTCAGCCACGATCCCAAGCTTTCCGCCTTCCCCTTGTGGCCAGACCATCTCAATGCAGGCAGGCGTCACCCCGGAGACGTAGATCCCTTCGTGTATAAATTCCGCCAGCGGGCCGCTTTTGCCGGTGGGATGCAGGTTAATGGTGGGAATTCCCCGCTTCGGATAGAGTCCGCAGCGCAACGTGCCGCCGCAGTCGATGACCATTAAACCAATCTCTTCTGCCGGCGGTTCGCCATTTTTGAATACATCAATGGAGGGCCAGCCGGTCAGTTCGCTCAGGCGGTCGACGACGGGGGGACGGATCCCCCCGGTAATGTACGCAATCTTTTTCCCCTGACCCAGCGTGATAGTCAGAGGCCCACCCCAGCCCTTACAGCCCTTGCTAATCAACAGATGTTTTTCCATTTCTCTGTCCTCGTGATTCGCATGAACCTCAGCGATTATTGATGCTTCATTTTCCAGTAACGGGCCGCCACCAGCGTCGACTCCAGCATACTGACGGTACCCGCCTTACCGGTACCGGCGATATCAAACGCCGTCCCATGGTCAACGGAGCTGCGCATAAACGGCAAGCCGAAGGTAATAGTGATCGAACGTTCAAAGTCGAGGGTTTTGCAGGCGATATGCCCCTGATCGTGATACAGCGAGAGAATGGCGTCGTAGCGCCCCTGTTTGCCGAGATGGAACACGGAATCGGCCGGTACCGGCCCGATAGCGTTGATCCCCATCTCCTGGGCCGCTTTCACCGCCGGGATCAGATTGTCTGCCTCTTCGTGACCAAAAAGACCGTTGTCGGAACCATGCGGGTTCAGGGCGGCCACGGCAATGCGCGGATTGTTGATGTTAAGGGCAGTAAATTCATGATGGATCTGCTGAACGCAGGCCAGCACCCGCGCTTTATTGGCATAGTCACAGGCAGCTTTTAGCGCCATATGGCGGCTCACGAAGAAGACGCGCAGGTTGTGGACGTGGAACATGGTCAGACCGTAATCAGATTGGGTTTCCACCTGATAGATTTCGGTATGGCCCGGGAGCTTACATCCTGCCAGCTTGATGGCTTCCTTATGAATTGGTGCAGTAGAGACCACGTCGATCAGCCCCGCTTTGCCCAGTTCAATCGACTTCATCACATAATCCAGCGACATTTGCCCCGCCAGCTTCTGCACCTTGCCCCATTCGATGCTGTCGCAGTCGTAGTCGCCGGTTTCCAGGACATCCAGCGTCCCCCAGCTGAAACGGGCCTCCTGCGGATGGGCAATCTTATGGATAGCAAAATCGCAGCCCATGATTTTCATCGCCCGGCTGATAATCGGTACCGAGCCGATCAGGAACGGTTTGCACTCGTCATACACGCTTTTGTCCATCATGGTGGCCACGGTGATCTCTGGGCCGATCCCTGCCGGATCGCCAATGGTAATCGCCACAACGGGTTTTTTATCTGCTGACATCATGCGCCTCTCTTGTCTCAGTTGATTGTTCATATGTTCATAGTCAAATCATATGCTCAAAACATTACCTGATGAATGAGCCGCCATTAGTGATGAGGATCACATAAAAAAATTCATAGATTTTTTTCATCGAAAAATGTGATCTAACATATGTTCATGTACTGATAAAAAGTTCAATCTCAATACAGGGTATAACACCCACATTTGGCAAGTGTTTGATTTTATTAAGAGGAGAAGCAAAGATGACCCCGATATGGTTAGGAACCAGCTGGAAAATGAATAAGCCGCTGTCGCAGGCCATGGCCTGGTGCGAAACGCTGGCAGCGCGGATGCCAGAGGGCTGTCACCCTGCTATTCAGCCCTTCGTCATTCCCCCCTTCACCGCTATCCAACCCGTCAGCCATTTTCTGCAAATGCATCAGTTACCACTTTTGACCGGCGCGCAGAATATGCATGAAGCGGATCAGGGCGCCTGGACCGGGGAAATCTCGGCGGCCATGTTGGCAGAAACCGGCGCCACGCTTGTTGAGCTGGGACATTCAGAACGACGCGCCGCCTTTAATGAAAGCGATGCCGCGATTAATCGAAAAGTACATAGCGCCTTAGGTCATGGCCTGCGCCCACTGATCTGTATTGGCGATAGCGCCGAGGAGAAACGCTGGCAGGTGTCGCGTGAAAGCGTGGTGCGGCAGATGAAGATCGCCCTGTATGGCCTGAGCCACCAGCAAGCGCTGCAGACCCTGATTGCGTATGAACCGGTGTGGGCCATTGGCGAACATGGTACGTCCGCTTCACCGCAGGAGGCGGGCGTCATTCATCAGGCGTTGCGTGAGGCGCTTTGCGAGCGGTTTGGTCATGAGACGGGGATCCGTATCCCACTGCTCTATGGCGGCAGCGTTACGCTGCAAAACGCGGTGGAACTGCTGCGCCAGCAGGAGATCAATGGCTTGTTTATCGGCCGCGCGGCCTGGGACGCACAAGGCTATTGCGACATTGTTCAACGCGTTACACAGGAATTTATTTTGCAGGCGCAGTAATATAAGAGGGACACCAGAGATGGAAATTCCAGGCCATGATTGAACAAGACTCAGATTACGCCCTGCTCACTGAAATTGCGGTGGCTTATTACGATCAGGAACAAACGCAGGAAGAGATCGCCAAACGATTCGGCATTTCGCGTATCAAAGTCGGGCGCCTGCTGAAAAAAGCGCGCCAGGAAGGGATTGTTGAGATCAGCGTCAAATACCATCCGGTCTTCAGCTCCCAGATTGAGCAGCAGTTTATTTCGCACTTTGGCATTAAGCGCGCGCTGATTGCCCTGGATCACCATGATGAAGATGAACAGCGCCAGCAGGTGGCGGCCCTGGTCAGTAACTACCTGGCTGGGGTGTTAAAAAACGATATGACCGTCACCGTTGGTCAGGGGCGCAATGTGGCCGCGGTGGCGAATCACGTCGGCGTGTTTCCTGAGCGCCACTGCCGCTTTATCTGCGGCATCGGCGGAACCAAGCGCGACAATCAGCTGATCGACGCCGACCACATCAGCCGGAATCTGGCGCGCAAATTTAACGGCTTCAGCGAAACGCTTTACGCCCCGGCCTATGTGGAAACCCCGGAGCTGCGCGCCGCCTTTATGCAAAACCGCCTGATTAAGGCCACGCTCGAACAGGCCAGCAAAGCTGACGTGGCGATCATTGGCCTCGGCGATATGAATGAAAACAGTTTTATGGTCCAGCTCGGCTGGTTTACGCCGCAGGAAATTGCCACCGCGCGTCAGGAACAGGGGGTGGTGGGCGATCTGGCGGGGTACAGCTTTTTCAATATTCAGGGCAAACCCGTCGATACGGTGATGAATGACCGGGTCATTGGCTTAAGTCTCGAACAGCTGCGGGCCATTCCCTGCGTCATCGCTATCGCCTCCGAAAGCACGAAAGCGACGGCGATCCTGGGGGCATTACGCACCGGGGTTATCGATGTGCTGGCTACCAGCGCCTCGAACGCCCGTTCGGTCATTAATATGCAAAAGGCGCTATAAATAAGCCACAGCGCAGGCGGCGGATCAGCGTCGTCCACCGTCACGCTGGCCTTTGCCCTTCCCTTTTTCGGCTCGCCGCTGCACAAAATCTTCAATGATGCCGACAACCCAGTTGAGAGGTTTCCACAACACCACCAGCAGCAGCATGGGGCCGTATATCCGCACACTACCTGTCGCGACCTGACCAGTGAACAGCAGGGCTAAGATATCCAGCAGCAGGCACAACGCGCTGCCAGTGCCGACGAACAGACACAGCAGGAAGAGGATCGGTCGGCTATCGGCGTGTAGTGGTAAAGCACGCTGGCTCCAGACGCCAACGAGAATGGCCGCGATCAACATGATTGCTTCGATAACCAGCGGATTGTGCATGGTCTGACTCCTGTCATGACGTTTCATCCTTGTCAGCAGCGCTGCCGGAATCAGTGGCCAGGGCCCTGGCTACCGGCAGGCGGCTTCAGTTTATAGCGGGTTTTCCTGCAGCAGCTTATCGATAAAGGCCGGCACCACTTCGCTTGCCAGCCCGTAGTGCTTCTCGGCAAACTCGCTGCCCACCTGGCTGGGCTCCAGGTTCAGCTCTACCGTATGGGCGCCGTGCAGCCGCGCCTCGTGCACAAAGCCAGCCGCCGGATAGACATGGCCGGAGGTACCGATGGCGATAAAAATATCCGCGTCGGCCAGCGCGCTGTAGATCTCGTCCATCCCCAGCGGCATTTCGCCAAACCAGACTACGTGCGGACGCAGCGCCGCCGGGAACTGGCAACAGTGGCATTTGTCCTCAGCGGTGACGTCGCCGGTCCACTCCAGTACCTGGCCGCTCCACGAACAGCGCACCTTCAACAGCTCGCCGTGCATATGGATCACCCGGCGGTTGCCGGCGCGCTCGTGCAGATTATCGATATTCTGGGTGACCAGCAGGAAATGGTCGCCCAGTAGATCTTCCAGACGCGCCAGCGCCAGATGCGCCGCGTTCGGCGCGATTTCCGGACTCTGCAGCTGACGACGACGGGCGTTGTAGAACGCCTGCACCAGCGCCGGATCGCGGGCGAAGCCTTCCGGCGTCGCCACATCTTCCACCCGATGCTCTTCCCACAGGCCATCGGCCGCGCGGAAGGTTTTGATCCCCGACTCCGCCGATATGCCCGCGCCGGTTAACACCACCACTCTCGGTTTTGCCATCGCTTCAGGTTTCATCCTGTCCTCCCTAAAGAAAATCCGCTGACGCAGACGGTCACGCAACCGACGTTTATTGCGACGAAAACGGCTCAATCGATGTAAACGGCGCGACTGCATAGCTACCTCTGTGATTAATGGGTCAGATGAAGGAAGGCCGCACCGCGCATTCCCCCGGCATCGCCGTGGCGCGCGCGCTCAATGCGCGGAACCCTGGCGACCGGCAGAAGATGGCGCGGCAATCGTTGCGCCAGCCCTTCGCTAATGGCCGTAAAGTTAGATAATCCACCGCCGAGCACCAGTAAATCCGGGTCGACAATGGTCAGTATATTCCCCAGACACACCGCCAGCAGATCGAGATAGCGCTCAACGTGCGCCTGGGCGCGCGGATCGTGCTGCTGCCACTGCGCCACAATCTCCGGCGAGGAGAGCGGGTGTTGGTAAAAATGTTCGTACAGCCAGGCGAAACCGCGGCCGGAGAGATAATTTTCAATGCAGCCCAGCTGGCCGCAGCCGCAGCGCAGCAGCGGAAAATCGCGCCCGACCACCTCCAGGGCATCCACCGGCAGGCGAATATGGCCGAACTCGCCGGTGATATAGCTATGTCCGGTAATCGATTTACCGTTCAATACCAGGCCGCCGCCCACGCCGGTGCCGAGGATCAGCCCCATCACCAGCGGGTATTGCGTAAACTCATCGTCCCACGCTTCAGACAGCGCAAAACAGTTAGCGTCATTATCGAGGCGCACATCGCGCCCCAGCCGCGCGCTAAGGTCGGCGCGCAGCGGCCGGCCGCTGGCGGCTGGCACGTTAGCGGCATACAGCGTGCCGTCTGCCGTTTCCGGCATCCCCGGGATACCAATCCCGACCGACCCCTGCTGGTCGAAGCGCTCATCGGCCTCGCGGACCAGCGCCTCCACCGCCTGGAGAAAATCCTCATAACTGCTTTTCGGCGTGGCGACGCGTTTTTCCCACTGCAGTCGCCGCTCCTGATTAAATACGCCCAGCGCTATCTTGCTGCCGCCAATGTCAAATCCATAATACATTTCAGCAATTCCTCTTGTGTCGTCAGCAAAGCCGACGATGACGATAAATTACTGGCCACTCAGCACCCTCGCCGGGTCGATGCGGCTGGCGCGGCGGGCGGGATACCAGCTGGCCAGCAAACTCAGCAACAGTGCTGTCACCAGCACATAAAAGACGTCCAGCCAGTGCAGTTCTGACGGCAGGAAGTCAATAAAATAGATGTCGCCGGAGAGGAATTTATGCCCAATCAGGTATTCGATGCCGTTGATGATTGACGTCAGGTTCAACGCGCAGATCACGCCGATCACTACCCCGAACAGGCTGCCTACCGATCCGGCTAATAAACCATACCACACGAAAATCGCGCGAATTAAGCCGTCTTTTGCGCCAAGCGTGCGCAGCACCGCAATATCGCCGCTTTTGTCTTTGACCGCCATCACCAGCGTCGAGACGATGTTAAAGCAGGCCACGCCGATCACCAGCACCATCGCCAGGTACATAATGGCGCGGATCATCTGGATATCGCGATACATATAGCCATAGGTGCCGATCCAGCTCTTGATGTAGACGTAGCTGTTGGTCACTTCTCCCGCATCGCGTACCAGCTTGTTCGCGTGGAAAACGTCGGTGACCTTGATGGCGATGCCGGTCACGCTGCTGCCCATCTCCAGATACTGCTGCGCATCCTGCATCGGGATCATGGCAAAACTATGATCGAGCTGGCCGCTCAGCTGTAAAATTCCGGTCACATGCAGCCTGACGCGTTTTGGCTGCAGCAGTTGATGGTCGGCGTCGGCATTAGGGATCATGATCGACACCCAGTCCCCCTGCTTCACGTGCAGCGCATCGGCGACCCCTTTACCCAGAATCACCTGCTGTTCACCAGCCTTGAATCCGGCCCAGGCGTTATTCTGCACGAAGGTAGGCAGCGCGCTGAGCCGGGTTTCCTGCTGCGGATCAACGCCTTTCACCTGGATGGCGCGCATATTACTGCCGCTCTCCACCAGGCCGGTGAAGTTAATATAGGGCGCCGCCGCGACAATTCCCTTCACCTTCTGCACCTTCGCCAGCGCCTCCTGCCAGTTATTCCACGGCTGGTTCACGGGTTCGATTTCACCGTGCGGCACCACCGCCAGCACGCGGTTATTCAGCTCGCGTTCAAAACCGTTCATCGCGCTGAGGCCGACGATCAGCACCGCCACCCCCAGCGCAATGCCGATGGTGGAGATCACCGAGATCAGCGACACCATGCCGCCGCGCCGCCGTCCGCGGCTGAAACGTAACGCAATCAGTAACGATAACGGAGACGCCATTACTCGGCCCCCATCAGGGTCAGGTCGGCGGTCAGACGGCCATCGCGCATCTCCAGCTGGCGGCTCATCCGTTTCGCCAGCTGCAGGTCGTGGGTCACCACCAGAAACGCGGTGCGCTGCGCGACGTTCAGTTCGCCCAGCAACTGGAAGATGCTGTCGGCGTTGCGAGCGTCGAGGTTACCGGTCGGTTCATCCGCCAGCACCAACCGCGGTTTATTCACCAGCGCGCGGGCAATCGCCACCCGCTGGCGTTCGCCGCCGGAGAGCTCCGACGGACGGTGATGGCTGCGGTGTTCAAGCCCGACCGCCTGCAGCATCGCTTTCGCCTGGCGTTCAATGTCCGCCGGCTTCTTTTTACCAATCAGCAGCGGCATCGCCACGTTTTCCAGCGCGCTAAAATCCGGCAGCAGATGGTGAAACTGATAGATGAAGCCCAGCTCGCGGTTACGCAGGTCGGCGCGCGCGGCGGTAGAAAGCTTACTCATCGGCTGGCCAGAGAAAATCACGTCGCCAGAGGTGGGCGTATCCAGGCCGCCGAGCAGATGCAGCAACGTACTTTTGCCAGAGCCGGAGGTGCCGACAATGGCCATCATCTCGCCTTCACCAATGCTGAAGCTGACATTGTGCAGGACATCGGTTTGCACATTGCCTTCCTGATAGCGTTTGCACAGGTTGTCGCATTGCAGCAGGATCTTATTCATAACGTAAAGCCTCAGCGGGTTGAGTGGCGGCAGCGCGCCAGGAAGGGTACAACGTAGACAACAAGGCCAGCACCATCGCCACCAGGGCGATAACAATAACCTGCAGCGGCTCAATCGCCACCGGCAGCGCTGCGCCGTCAAGGAAGGCGCCGATGATTGGCATTAAATTATTCAACTGGCTGGCGAGCAGCGCGCCAAGCGCGGCTCCCAACAGCGCGCCGACGATCCCGGCGCTGGCGCCCTGCACCATAAAGACGGCCATAATCTGCCGCGGCGTCAGCCCCTGGGTCTGCAGGATCGCCACTTCGCCCTGCTTCTCCATCACCATCATCCCCAGCGAGGTAATAATGTTGAAGGCCGCGACGGCGACGATCAGGCTCAGCAGCAGGCCCATCATGTTTTTCTCCATGCGCACCGCCTGGAACAGTTCGCCCTTGCGCTCGCGCCAGTCCTGCCACTGGGTACCTGGCGGCAGCGTCTGCTGACTCAGGGTATCCACTTGCAGCGGTTTATCCAGCCACAGGCGCCAGCCGGTGATATTCCCCAGCGGATAACGCATTAAACGAGAGGCGTCGTCGATGTTGGTCAGCATCTGATAACCATCGACTTCGCTGTTGGCGGCGAAGGTGCCGATAACCGTGAACAGACGCTGGCTCGGCACGCGGCCCATTGGCGTAAACTGACTGGCGGAAGGAACCATCACACGAATTTGATCGCCACGATTAACCCCCAGTTGGCCCGCCAGCTGTTCGCCGAGAATAACGTTATATTTGCCCGCCTGCAGATCGCTCTGTTTGACGTTCACCAGGTACGGAGTCAGGGGATCGTTCTGCGCCGGATCAATGCCCAGCATGACCCCGACCGCCACGCTGCGCGCGCTCTGCAGGACGACGTCACCGGTGGTGATCGGCGCCACGCGGGTCACCCCCTGGAGTTTCGCCTCGCGCTCCGGCAGTTGCTGAGGGTTCACCGAGCCCTGTTTGGCGCTAAGAATGGCCTGCGGCATCAGCCCCAGGATATTGTTTTGCAGCTCGCGTTCAAAGCCGTTCATCACCGACAGGACCGTCACCAGCGCCATTACGCCAAGCGTAATGCCGATGGTTGAGAGCCAGGAGACGAATCGACCGAAGCGGTCGGCTGCGCGCCCGCGCATATAGCGCAGGCCGATAAAGAGTGCGGCAGGTTGGTACATGTCATCCATCTGGTTGCTGATAGCCGATGCCCGAGTATATAAGCGAATACGAGCAGCGTAAATGACTGATACCTGACGACTTTATTAGCAATAATCCTAAAAACCAAGCAAATACAAACGGATAGATAAGTACTTACTTATTTATCTTTACGCTTATCCACGGCGCTGACGTTTCTTCACCCAATACCTGATGGCAATTCGGGTTGGCGAATCCAGGCCAATCGCGGATAATCTCACTATTGAATATCAGCGAGTTGCCCTCCATATCGGCAGAGCGAATCCCCAAGAGATCATGAAACCGTCTATGCCTGAACAATATCGATACTCATTGCCGGTCAAAGCCGGCGATCAGCGCCAGCTTGGCGAGTTGACCGGCGCAGCCTGCGCCACCCTGGTGGCGGAGATGGCCGAACGCCACAACGGCCCGGTGGTGCTGGTGGCGCCTGACATGCAAAACGCGCTGCGTCTGAACGACGAAATCAGGCAGTTCACCGACAGCATGGTGATGGGGCTGGCGGACTGGGAAACGCTCCCTTACGACAGCTTCTCGCCGCATCAGGACATCATCTCCTCCCGTCTTGCCACCCTTTACCAGTTACCCACTATGCAGCGCGGCGTGCTGATCGTCCCGGTCAGCACCCTGATGCAGCGCGTCTGTCCGCACAGTTTCCTTCACGGCCACGCGCTGGTGATGAAAAAGGGCCAGCGCCTGTCGCGCGATGCGCTGCGCGCTCAGCTGGAGGGCGCCGGCTACCGCCATGTCGATCAGGTGATGGAGCACGGCGAATATGCCACTCGCGGCGCGCTGCTCGACCTGTTCCCGATGGGCAGCGATCAGCCCTACCGCCTCGATTTCTTTGACGATGAAATCGACAGCCTGCGCCTGTTCGACGTCGACAGCCAGCGTACACTGGAGGAAGTGGCGGCCATTAACCTGCTGCCGGCACACGAATTTCCCACCGACCAGACCGCCATCGAGCTGTTCCGCAGCCAGTGGCGCGATCGCTTTGAGGTGAAGCGCGATGCCGAACATATCTATCAGCAGGTCAGTAAAGGGACGCTGCCTGCCGGTATCGAATACTGGCAGCCGCTGTTCTTCAGCGAGCCGCTGCCGCCGTTATTTAGCTATTTCCCGGCCAGCACGCTGATCGTCAACACTGGCGATCTGGAAGCCAGCGCGGAGCGCTTCCAGAATGAAGCCCGGGCCCGTTTTGAAAACCGCGGCGTCGACCCGATGCGCCCGCTCCTGCCGCCTGAGCTGCTGTGGCTGCGCAGCGATGAGCTGTTTAGCGAACTGAAAAAATGGCCGCGCGTGCAGCTGAAAACCGAGCGTCTGGCGGACAAAGCGGCGAACACCAATCTGGGCTACCAGACGCTGCCGGACCTCGCGGTGCAGGCACAAAACAAAGCGCCGCTGGATAATCTGCGTCGCTTCCTCGAAGCGTTTACCGGCCCGGTGATCTTCTCGGTGGAAAGCGAGGGTCGCCGTGAAGCGCTGAGCGAAATGCTGGCGCGGATCAAAGTTGCGCCAAAACACGTGCGGCGGCTGGAGGAAGCCACCGGCAGCGGCCGCTATCTGATGATTGGCGCCGCCGAGCACGGGTTTATCGACAGCCAGCGCGATCTGGCGCTGATTTGCGAGAGCGACCTGCTCGGCGAGCGGGTGGCGCGCCGTCGTCAGGATTCCCGTCGCACCATCAACCCTGACACCCTGATTCGCAACCTCGCCGAACTGCATATCGGCCAGCCGGTTGTCCATCTGGAGCACGGCGTGGGCCGCTATGCGGGAATGACCACCCTGGAAGCCGGCGGCATCACCGGCGAATACCTGATGCTGACCTACGCCAACGATGCCAAGCTATACGTTCCGGTATCCTCCCTGCATCTTATCAGCCGTTACGCCGGCGGGGCGGAAGAGAACGCGCCCCTGCACAAGCTGGGCGGCGATGCCTGGACCCGGGCGCGACAAAAAGCGGCTGAGAAAGTACGCGACGTAGCGGCAGAGCTGCTGGATATCTACGCCCAGCGCGCGGCGAAGGCAGGCTTTGCCTTTAAACACGACCGCGAACAGTATCAGCTGTTCTGCGACGGCTTCCCGTTTGAAACCACGCCGGATCAGGCGCAGGCGATTAACGCCGTCCTCAGCGATATGTGCCAGCCGCTGGCCATGGACCGCCTGGTGTGCGGCGATGTGGGCTTCGGTAAGACCGAAGTGGCTATGCGCGCCGCCTTCCTCGCCGTGGAAAACCACAAGCAGGTGGCGGTGCTGGTGCCGACCACCCTGCTGGCTCAGCAGCACTATGATAACTTCCGCGATCGCTTCGCCAACTGGCCGATACGCATCGAAATGCTCTCCCGCTTCCGCAGCGCTAAAGAGCAGGCGCAGATCCTCGAACAGGCCGCGGAAGGCAAAATCGATATCTTAATCGGCACCCACAAACTGTTGCAGAGCGAAGTGAAGCTACGCGATCTGGGGCTGCTGATCGTCGACGAAGAGCACCGCTTTGGCGTTCGTCACAAAGAACGCATCAAAGCGATGCGCGCCGATGTCGATATCCTGACCCTCACCGCCACGCCGATCCCGCGGACGCTGAACATGGCGATGAGCGGGATGCGGGATCTGTCGATCATCGCCACGCCGCCGGCCCGTCGTCTGGCGGTGAAGACCTTCGTTCGCGAATACGACGCCCTGGTCGTGCGCGAGGCGATCCTGCGCGAAACGCTGCGCGGCGGCCAGGTCTACTATCTGTTTAATGACGTCGAAAACATCCAGAAAGCCGCCGACAAGCTGGCGGAGCTGGTGCCTGAGGCGCGGATCGCCATCGGTCACGGTCAGATGCGGGAGCGCGAACTGGAGCGGGTGATGAATGATTTCCATCACCAGCGCTTCAATGTGCTGGTGTGCACCACCATCATCGAAACCGGGATCGACATTCCCACCGCCAACACCATCATCATCGAACGCGCCGACCATTTTGGCCTCGCCCAGCTGCACCAGCTGCGCGGCCGCGTTGGCCGTTCGCATCATCAGGCCTATGCCTGGCTGCTGACGCCGCATCCGAAAGCAATGACCACCGATGCGCAAAAGCGCCTTGAAGCCATTGCGTCGCTGGAAGATCTTGGCGCCGGCTTTGCGCTGGCGACCCACGATCTGGAGATTCGCGGGGCCGGGGAACTGCTCGGCGAAGATCAGAGCGGCCAGATGGAAACCATCGGTTTCTCTCTGTATATGGAGCTGCTGGAGAACGCAGTCGATGCGCTGAAAGCCGGACGCGAGCCCTCGCTGGAAGATCTCACCAGCCAGCAAACGGAAGTTGAACTGCGCATGCCTTCCCTGCTGCCTGACGATTTCATCCCCGACGTCAATACGCGCCTGTCGTTCTATAAGCGCATTGCCAGCGCCAAAAACGAACTCGATCTGGAGGAGATCAAAGTCGAGCTGATCGATCGTTTTGGCCGCCTGCCCGATGCCGCCCGCAACCTGCTGGATATTGCCCGGCTGCGTCAGCAGGCGCAGAAACTGGGGATCCGCAAACTGGAAAGCAACGAAAAAGGCGGCGTGGTCGAGTTCAACGAGAAAAACAACGTCAATCCGGTGTGGTTGATCGGCCTGCTGCAGAAGCAGCCGCAGCACTTCCGGCTGGACGGGCCGACGCGCCTGAAATTCATGCAGGATCTGGAAGAGCGTAAAACGCGGATGGACTGGGTTCGCCAGTTTATGCGTCAGCTGGAAGAGAACGCCGTCGCCTGACTGGCAGGAGATACGGCCCCCGAGCCGTATCTCCCTTCCTACATACCTGGCAATCTTTACAAACATTTTGCAATCCGCCTGGATTTCCCCACACAGACTCACGCCATAATCTCATCTGCTTTTCATATAAAAATAACCAATTATATATTTTGGAGTTATGGTAATGAGAAACCGTTTCCCCGTTACGCTCTGGCTGGCGCTGGTCGCGCTGGTCGCCGCGCTGGCACTGCCCGCGCGCGCCAACACCTGGCCCCTTCCCCCGCCGGGTAGCCGGCTGGTAGGTCAGAATGCGTTCCATGTGGTGCAGGATAACGGCGGTTCGCTGGAGGCGATTGCCAAAAAGTACAATGTCGGCTTTCTGGCCCTGCTGCAGGCCAATCCCGGGGTGGACCCCTATGTTCCCCGCGCCGGCAGCGTGCTGACCATCCCCCTGCAGACGCTGCTGCCCGATGCGCCGCGCGAAGGGCTGGTGATTAACCTCGCCGAACTGCGTCTTTACTATTACCCGCCGGGCAAGAATGAAGTGACCGTCTACCCGATCGGCATCGGCCAGCTGGGTGGAACCACCATCACACCGACGATGGTCACGACCGTGTCCGACAAGCGGGCCAATCCGACCTGGACGCCTACCGCTAACATTCGCGCCCGCTACAAGGCAATGGGAATTGAGCTGCCGGCGGTGGTGCCTGCCGGTCCTGACAACCCGATGGGCCATCACGCCATCCGCCTCGCCGCCTATGGCGGAGTCTATCTCCTGCACGGCACCAATGCCGATTTCGGCATCGGCATGCGCGTCAGCTCCGGCTGCATTCGTCTGCGCGACAATGATATTAAGGCGCTGTACAACGCCATCTCGCCAGGCACTAAGGTGAATATCATCAACACGCCAATCAAGGCGTCGGTAGAGCCGGATGGTCGCCGTCTGGTTGAGGTCCATCAGCCGCTGTCTGAGCATATCGATGACGACCCGCAGACCCTGCCCATTACGCTTAACGCGGCCATGACGGAGTTCAAACAGGCGCCGCAGACCGACGGGACGGTGATGGAGCGTGCGATGAATTACCGCTCGGGCATGCCCATTGACGTCACCCGTCATTTCGCGCCAGGCCCGCAGTCGATGTAGTCTCATGTTGCAGAAAACAAAAAACCCGCCTGATGGCGGGTTTTTTGTTGGCAAGGGTCAAACAGGGGTACAACAGGGTCTTACTCATCGCTGTCCGG
The DNA here is from genome assembly GCF_002810615.1 of Klebsiella sp. G-Nf4. Classification (NCBI taxonomy): domain Bacteria; kingdom Pseudomonadati; phylum Pseudomonadota; class Gammaproteobacteria; order Enterobacterales; family Enterobacteriaceae; genus Klebsiella; species Klebsiella sp. G-Nf4. Next base: position 18,325 of record NZ_PION01000005.1, read on the forward strand.
TGAAGGGGGCCGGGCAGCGACGCATCGGGCTTACTTGTAGATAACGGCGGTACCGTGAAGGGTGTTCGGACCGGTTACCGAAGTAATACGGAATGAGGTGGCGCCCATCTCTTCTGCTTTCTGCGCCAGCTGGTCTTCCAGCGAACCCAGGTTGGTCCCGGCAGAAGCAGAGATGGTGCCTACTTTATGCTGACCCGCTGGGGTGGACTGCACCTCAACAGCGGCAAAGCTGGCGAAAGAGAGTGAGCTAAGAACGGCGGCAATAGCCAGAGTATTAACGGTTTTCATGATTATTATACCTGTGCAGATGAATTTTTTAGTAGGGTCGTAAGTATTAACTTAACGATCGATAGGTAAATAGTAATGTGATCTACATCACACGTCAACGCATTTTTATAACGATCGTTTAACTATTTATAAAATGCTTAAATTTCATACTCATATGAATTATTTATTTTTAAACCAACAGCGCTGGCCCCGGCGATCGTTTATTTTTATAATGACCTTTCACCAAACCAACATAGGTACAACGGCATCATGACAACTGACGTTCAAAGTTGCGCCAAAAAAAGCCGTGGCCGACCGAAGGTGTTCGACAGGGATGCGGCGCTGGACAAAGCCATGACACTCTTCTGGCAGCACGGCTATGAGGCGACCTCGCTCGCCGATCTGGTCGAGGCGACAGGAGCAAAAGCCCCCACCCTGTATGCGGAATTTGTGAATAAAGAAGGACTGTTCCGCGCAGTGTTGGATCGTTACATTTCGCGCTTTGCCGCGAAGCATGAAGCGGTGCTTTTTGCCGAGGGGAAACCCGTCGACGGTGCGTTGCGGGATTACTTCACGGCGGTCGCCACCTGCTTTACCAGCAAAGAGACGCCGGCTGGCTGTTTTATCATTAATACCTCCGCCGCGCTGGCCGCCTCCTCGACGGATATCGCCAATACCATCAAGTCACGCCATGCGATGCAGGAGCAGGCGCTGACCCAGTTTCTGCAGCAGCGGCAAGCGCAGGGCGAACTGCCCGCTGGCCGCGATGTCGCGCAGCTGGCGCAGTTTTTAAACTGTGTACTGCAGGGCATGTCGATTAGCGCGCGGGAAGGCGCGGATTTCGATAAGCTGATGCAAATCACCAATACCACCTTCCGTCTCTGGCCGCAGCTCCTCGAGTCCTGATGCGCCCCGCTTCCGGCGGAATTCTGCCGCCGGATCCGCTCTCCAGTTCGCTTTACCCACACAAAACAGATTGATTTCTATTGTCTTTCCCCGCAAAAGATAAACGCAAATGATATTGATTGCGATATTCATTATGTGCAAAATCCTTTTTTGAGTTTTTCCAGATGTTTCGCATTGTAACTAATGCCGACCCGCGTCGGCCTATAACAACGACAAAGCAACTTGCTCATAAAAGGAATGGATATGAAAAAGCGCCTCTGGGTGCTCCACCCTCTGCTGCTGGTCAGCACGCTGCCTGCGCTGGCGGCTCAGTCTGATGAAGACAGCATCATCGTTAGCGCAAACCGCACCCATCGCACCGTGGCCGAAATGGCCCAAACCACCTGGGTCATTGAGGGCCAGGAGATTGAGCAGCAGGTCCAGGGCGGGAAAGAGTTCAAAGACGTTCTGGCGCAGTTGATCCCAGGCATCGATGTGAGCAGCCAGGGGCGCACCAATTACGGGATGAACATGCGCGGGCGCGCCATCGTCGTGCTGATCGATGGCGTCCGGCTCAATTCCTCACGCACCGACAGTCGCCAGCTCGACGCCATCGACCCATTCAACATCGAACATATCGAAGTAATCTCCGGGGCGACCTCGCTGTATGGCGGAGGCAGTACCGGCGGGCTTATCAACATCGTCACCAAGAAAGGGCAACAGGATCGCCAGGTCGATCTCGAGGTGGGCAGCAAGAGCGGGTTTGCGAACAGTAACGATCATGATGAGCGCATCGCGGCAGCCGTCAGCGGCGGGACAGACCATGCATCCGGGCGCTTATCGGTGGCCTATCAGCGTTTCGGCGGCTGGTACGATGGCAATAATGATGCGCTGATCCTCGATAACACGCAAACGGGGCTCCAGCACTCTGACCGCCTCGACGTCATGGGGACGGGGACGATTGAGATCGATGACAACCGCCAGCTACAGCTTGTCACCCAGTATTATAAAAGCCAGGGCGATGATGACTACGGCCTGTGGCTCGGGAAGAACATGTCCGCGGTCACCAGCGGCGGCAAAGCGTACACCACCGACGGGCTCAACTCCGACCGTATCCCCGGCACCGAACGCCACCTGATCAGCCTCCAGTACTCCGATGCCGACTTCTTCGGCCAGAATCTGGTGAGTCAGGTGTACTATCGCGATGAGTCCCTCACCTTCTATCCGTTCCCGACGCTCACGAAAGGCCAGGTCAGTAGCTTCTCCTCGTCGCAGCAGGATACCGATCAGTATGGGGCAAAGCTGACCCTCAACAGTCAGCCGCTGGCAGGATGGGATCTGACCTGGGGTCTCGACGCCGATCATGAGACCTTCAATGCCAACCAGATGTTCTTCGATCTGCAGCAATCGCTGGCGTCCGGCGGGCTGCACAACGAATCGATCTACACCACCGGCCGCTACCCGGGATACAGCATCTCCAACGTCGCGCCGTTCCTGCAGTCTAGCTACGATCTGAACGATATCTTTACCCTCAGCGGCGGGGTTCGCTACCAGTGGACCGAAAATCGGGTTGACGACTTTGTCGGCTACGCCCAGCAACAGGATATCGCCAACGGGAAAGCGCGCTCCGCCGACGCCATCAAAGGCGGCAAAACCGACTACGATAACTTCCTGTTCAACGCCGGGATCGTGGCGCATCTGACCGAGCGTCAGCAGACCTGGTTTAACTTCTCGCAGGGCGTCGAGCTACCGGATCCTGGCAAATACTACGGTATCGGTAAATACGGCGCGGCGGTCAATGGCCATCTGCCGCTGATTTCCAGCGTCAATGTCGGTGACTCGCCGCTGCAGGGGATCAAAGTTAATTCGTATGAGCTGGGCTGGCGCTACACCGGCGATAACCTGCGCACCCAGCTGGCGGCGTATTACTCGACGTCAGATAAGACCATCGTCGTCAACCGCACCGACATGACCATTGACGTTCAGTCCGACAAACGGCGTATTTATGGCGTTGAGGGGGCGGTCGATTACTTTATTCCGGACAGCGACTGGAGCGTCGGCGGCAACTTCAACGTGCTGAAATCACAGGTGCAAACCGACGGCCGCTGGCAAAAATGGGACGTCACCCTCGCCTCGCCGTCCAAAGCCACCGCCTGGGTGGGCTGGGCACCGGATCCGTGGAGCCTGCGCCTGCAGAGCCAGCAGGTGTTTGACCTCAGCGACGCCGCCGGCAACAAGCTGGAAGGCTATAACACCGTTGATTTTATTGGCAGTTACGCGCTGCCGGTAGGGAAACTGACCTTCAGTATCGAAAACCTGCTTAATGAGGACTATGTCACCATCTGGGGCCAGCGGGCACCGCTGCTCTACAGCCCGACCTACGGCAGTTCATCGCTGTACGAATACAAAGGCCGTGGCCGTACCTTCGGTCTGAATTACGCGTTAACCTTCTGATAAAAAAAGCCCCTCAGCCTGAGCGATTGAGGGGCTAATCAATAAACAAATCTGTTTTTAGATTTTGTTGTTCAGGACCAGCTGGCCGTTGTTGTCCAGCGGGATCTGGCTGCCAGGATTGTGATCCATACGGATTTTCCCCTGCTGATCGCCTATCTTATAGGTCACATCGTAGCCCAGCATTTTATCGGATTTGTCATACACCGTTTTACAGCGCTGCTGGGTGGTGGTGTAGGTATCGTTGTCCTGCATCGCCCCCTGCAGCTGGTTGCCGGCATAGCCGCCGCCCAGCGCACCCACGACCGTCGCTACACTACGTCCGCGACCGCCGCCAAACTGGTGGCCAATCACCCCACCCGCCACCGCGCCCAGTACCGAACCGGCGATGCGGTTTTCATCCTGGACCGGACGACGATGGGTCACCGTGACATTGCGGCATTCCTGACGCGGCGTTTTCACGGTTTCTTTAATCGGTGTACTGGAGACCACTTGCGCATACTGCGGGCCGCGATCTAACACGTTGAGACCAGCGACAGCTGCAACGCCCAGCGCGGCAGCCACGCCTATCCCTATACCCGCCAACATAGATTTATTCACGGGAGATCCTCCTTTGTTGCTGTTGATACAATTTTGCAACCGGAGCCGGGAAGGCGCAAATCAGATAGCGGATGAAAAGTGCGAGAATTCGCAGCAAATCAAAGGGATTCAGAGGATTCTGAGCGGGATCGCCGCCGTTTCAGCAGACGAGCCCGGAGGCACCGCCAGGGTGCGCTCCGGGTAGAGACAACAATTAGTGCAGCTTAAGGCGCGGGCGAATGATGCGGTTGATGCGCCCGACCAGCATCATCAGGCCGGTCTTAAAGTAGCCGTGCAGGGCGATCTGGTGCATACGGTACAGGGAAATGTACACGAAGCGCGCAATGCGCCCTTCCACCATCATCGAGCCGCGCATCAGGTTACCCATCAGGCTGCCGACGGTGGAGTAATTAGACAGCGACACCAGCGAGCCATGGTCTTTATAGGTGTAAGCCTTCAGCGGTTTGCCTTTCATCTGCGCGAGGATGTTGTTCAGCGCGCAGGTAGCCATCTGGTGCGCTGCCTGGGCACGCGGAGGGACAAAGCCGCCTTCCGGACGCGCACAGGAGGCGCAGTCGCCGATGGCGAAAATATCCGCGTCGCGGGTGGTCTGCAGCGTCGGTTCGACCACCAGCTGATTGATACGGTTGGTTTCCAGGCCGCCGATCTCTTTCATGAAATCTGGCGCTTTGATCCCGGCCGCCCAGACCATCAGATCCGCCTCAATATATTCGCCATCTTTGGTGTGCAGGCCGCCCGCATCCGCGCTGGTGACCATGGTCTGCGTCAGCACCCGTACGCCCAGCTTGGTCAGCTCATTATGCGCCGCCCCGGAAATGCGCGGCGGCAGTGCCGGCAGAATACGCTCGCCCGCCTCGACCAGCGTGACGTTCAGCGCTTCGTTAGTCAGCCCTTTGTAGCCGTAGCTGTGCAGCTGTTTCACCGCATTATGCAGTTCAGCGGAGAGCTCCACGCCGGTAGCACCGCCGCCGACAATGGCGATGTTCACTTTACCGTTGGCACCCAGATTGGCGGAGTATTTGAGGAACAGGTTGAGCATTTCCTGATGGAAACGACGCGCCTGATGCGGGTTGTCGAGGAAAATGCAGTTCTCTTTCACGCCAGGGGTATTGAAGTCATTCGAGGTACTGCCCAGCGCCATCACCAGCGTGTCGTACGGCAGTTTACGCTCAGCCACCAACAGCTCGCCTTTTTCATTGCGCAGCTCGCCGAGGGTGATGGTCTTCCCTTCGCGGTTGATATCGACCACCGAACCCAGCTGGAACTGGAAACCGTGGTTGCGGGCATGGGCCAGATAGCTCAGCGCATCGACACCTTCATCCAGAGAACCAGTCGCCACTTCATGCAGCAGCGGCTTCCACAGATGGCTGTGGTTACGGTCCACCAGGGTGATTTTCGCTTTTTTATGGCGCCCTAACTTTTTCCCCAGCTGAGTTGCCAGTTCCAGTCCGCCAGCGCCGCCACCCACAATTACGATTTTTTTCAATGGCGTAGTCATGTGTACCCCTAAAATTATTAACCAATTGTTAAATAAAAGTTATGATAATAGCCTTTATTTAACAACAAGTTACGTCAATGAAACCATTCAGCACCGTCGAGAATACCATGAACGGTGCATTGGTCATACCAAAATTGATATGCATCAAGTTTTGTCGCGTATTTTTTCAGCGAAACCAATAAGTGTAGACATGAAAAAAACCCGCGCGGTGAACACGGCGCGGGTTTGATGACAGGGGAAAAGGCTTAACCGAGGGTTTTAAACGCTTTCAGCCGCTGCAGGTGCGGCGAGATGTTTTTAAACTTATGAGTCTGCTCTTCATCCCAGATAATTTCATAATAATGGTGCAGGAGGTCGGCGGAACGCTGGCTGTCCAGCGCTTCGTCCTGCCGGGAGAGCACCACCAGGCAGCGATCGCGATTCTTCTCACGGAAGTTGGTCACACACTTGGTCGCGATGTCAGCATACTCTTCCGGGCGGTCGATTTTGCCTTCCATGTTCTCATGCGGAAACAGGTTTGGATTGAACACCGCCTGGCGGATATCGCACAGAAAACCAATCCGCTCCGCCCAGTATCCGCCAAGGCCGACGCCGCAGATCAGCGGCCGGTCATCGGCGGTAAGCTGCAGCATTTTATCGACCTCTTTCAGCAAATGCTGCATGTCGTGCTTGGGGTGACGCGTGCTGTAGCTAATCAACCGCACGTCCGGGTCGATAAACTGCAGCTGCATCACCTTCTCATGGTTACCGGGGCTGTTCGAGTCAAAACCGTGTAAATAGATAATCATCGCATCCTCACCTGACAACAACGCCCCACAGAGCGTTACGCGGACTTCGCCTCTTGCCAGCGCGCATGAAGCTGCTCCAGCTGGGCACTCACCGTTTTCCAACGGGCTGAATCCCTTAACTCCTGACGGGAAAAGGAACCTTTATGATACAATTTCGTAACACGCTCTGCTTTGATCGGCGACAGGTTATCCAGCACACTGACCGCGCCTTTACGATTATTGCAGACCAGTATCATATCGCAACCGGCGTCGAGCGACGCCTGACCGCGTTCGGCATAGCTGCCCATGATCGCCGCCCCTTCCATCGACAGATCGTCTGAGAAAATCACTCCGTCGAAGCCCAGCTCGCCGCGCAGCACCGTTTTTAACCAGTACGCTGAGCCGCTGGCCGGGCGCGGGTCGAGCTCCGGGTAAATCACATGCGCAGGCATAATGGCATCCAGACGCTGTTCGCCGATGAGGCTTTTGAACACCGCCATATCGTGGTCGCGAATCACCGACGCCGGCCGCGGATCGAACGGAGTCTCTTTATGTGAATCGGCGGTCACCGCCCCGTGTCCCGGGAAATGTTTGCCGGTGGTTTTCATGCCTGCGGCGTGCATGCCGTCAATGAAGTGACGCGCTATCGCCAGCGCTTTTTGCGGATCTGCATGATAGGAACGTTCACCTATCGCGGCGCTGATATGGCCCACGTCCAGCACTGGCGCAAAGCTGATATCAATATCCATGGCGATCATTTCGCTGGCCATCAGCCAGCCGGCCTCAACGGCCAGTTTGCCCCCCTCTTCCATCCCCAACAGGGCGGCAAAAGACTGGGCTGCCGGTAAACAGGTAAAGCCTTCACGGAAACGCTGAACACGCCCCCCTTCCTGATCGACCGCCACCACCAGATGGTTCCGGGAGGCCTCGCGGATCTGGCGCACCAGCTCCCGCAGCTGCGCCGGATCGTGATAATTACGGGTAAAGAGGATCAATCCTCCCACCAGCGGATGCGCCAGAATCTCTCGCTCTTCCGCATCCAGTTCATACCCTTCGACATCCAACATGACTGGGCCCACACTGACCTCTCTTATTCTTTACGTTCGTTGTCTAACTGACACCATATTTCATCTGCCAGCGTGATAAATTGCCGATCGCCGCTCTGCCGCCAGCGCATTTCATACCACCCCGCCATCAGCAGCAAGACCCACGGGCGCCAGCGTGCAACCTGCCGCCAAAGCTGCTGCGCGTCGATAGCCGCCCGCCGGGCATAGGCCGCCACCAGCTGGCGGCGCTGGTGAGGGGAAATCCACACCGCGGCCAGCTCCAGCGCGATATCGCCATCGCCGGCATATTCCCAGTCGATCAGCCTCAAGCCGGATGCGCTGTGGATAATATTGCCGGCATGGACGTCCATATGCAGCGGCGCCAGCCGCAGAGGACGGGGCTCGCCCTGGCGGCGCAGCCGCTGATGCCAGCGCAGCCAGCGCGGCGTGCGTCGTGCCGGATCGCACGTCTGCCAGTACTGGGCCAGCAGCGGTGCGAGGGTAACACGCCAGCCGAATCGCGGTTGCTGATGCACGTCATACAATAAGTCTGACAGCATCGCGCAGGCCGGTAACTCGCTTTTCACCTCCCCCGCGCAATATTCCACCACCATCCAGCAGGGTGAGTAAAACAGCGGGGCTGGCGCCAGCCTGGCAGGCAGTTGGCGGAGCGCGCGATACTGACGGCGAAAATAACAGGAAGCGGCTGACGGGTCGTGCGGCTGACGCAGCACGTGCCGCCGGTCGCCGTCGCTGATAATCACACTGCCGCCGCTGAGGCCATTCTGGCTCAGCGAGGCGACAGGATGATAACGGGGGAAGAAGCGCGACAAGAGCTCATCGCGCGTCAGCTTATTGTTGCTGAACAGCACCTTTACCTGACCAGATAATCTCGCCGGTTTGCACCAGCATCAACTGCATCTTCAGTTCAGGCGCGTTGACGTTGCCGGTGGCATTGGAGTAAAGCACATACTGCGCGCCCACGTTGCGGGCGATACCCATGGCTTTGCTGCGGCTGCCGAGGCTGTCCTGCGGCGACAGGCCCAGCTGCTGTTTGGCGACCCCCAGCTGCTGCGCCGAGACCAGCGTAAACTTGCCGTTGCCGGCCAGCGCATTACGCAGCGCGGTAGTGGCTTCTCCCGCATTCAGCGTACCGTTGGTGCGGTTGTTCACGCTGTCAACCAGCAGAATGCTGCCCGCATTGACGCCGCTGGCCTGCAGCATCTGCCCCACCAGCGGCTGGACCGCGCCGTTCCAGTCATAATGACGCACGCGCGGCGCCGGCTGGCCCGACTGCTGATCCTGATGCTCAATGGGCCCCGGCTGCGACGGTACGGCAGGAACCGCCGGCACAGTCGGCACCGTTGGCTGCGGCTGCGCAGGCTGCTGCGGCTGCGGTTTGGCCTCTTCGACCGGCGCAGGCTTCTCACGTAACCCCGCACAACCTGCGAGGAATATCGCCAGTGCTGTGATTAACGCATAGCGACACATTTTCATCATTATAATTACCCCTTACAGATAAAGATAAAGGCGGGCCTTATGCGCCCCCAGGATATTGGCGCTACCATACAATGTCACCGAAGAGCGTGCCGGGACCACGATGGTGCGCGGTGCGTCCAGCGGGTGCATCTCCAGACCTCGGGCGTCATACCAGAAAAAACGATAATGCACGGTGACGGGCTGCTGGCGCTCGTTATACAGCGTCGAGGAGGCAGTGGCCTGGATCTCCGTCGCCACCACGGCAGGCTCGCTGGCGCTGATCCCGGCCGCCAGCACGCTCGATTCCATCACCAGCGCCTGCTGGTCAGAAACCGGGATCTCCGGATGTGAACTACATCCGGCCAGCAGTCCCGCCGCCAGGCAGGCGCCCAAAAGGGTCCTGAGCATGGCCTTAGCCTTTATGCGCCAGCATCGGGCCCAGCGGACGACCGCCCAGCAGATGCATGTGGATATGGTAAACTTCCTGGCCGCCGTGGCGGTTGCAATTAACGATCAAACGGTAGCCATCGTCGGCAAGACCTTCATCGCGGGCGATCTTCGCCGCGACGGTCATCATCCGGCCCAGCGCCAGCTCATGTTCGGTGGTGACGTCATTCACGGTAGGAATCAGAACATTCGGGACAATCAGAATGTGGGTGGGCGCCTGCGGGGAGATGTCGCGAAAAGCGGTCACAAGCTCATCCTGATAGACAATATCCGACGGGATCTCCCGGCGAATGATTTTGCTGAAAATCGTTTCTTCTGCCATGACTGATTCCTTATTAGTTTTATCCCATACGCTGGCCTGCTTCTGCAGATAAACGCGGACGCACAGGTTCAGATAAGAGTATGAGCGACATCCTCCCTCTCTTTCAACCTGAAAGCCGTTTTTCTTATTCAACTATAGACTTAGCTGCTGAGGGATTAAGCATTTGCCGGACAATCTCCAGGGTTATCGCCACAGAAAACCTCACCTCGTAACGTAAAAAAGGCAGCCAATTGGCTGCCTTAGTCTCCCCGATACTACGTCTTAACTGTTACGGATGTACTCATCCATTTCAGTTTTCAGGTTATCGGACTTGGTACCGAAGATGGCCTGTACGCCAGAACCTGCCACTACCACGCCAGCGGCGCCCAGTTTTTTCAGGCCAGCCTGGTCAACTTTCGCTACATCCGCCACGCTAACACGCAGACGAGTAATACATGCGTCGAGGTTGGTGATGTTCTCTTTACCGCCGAAAGCGGCGATCAGAGCCGGAGCCATCTCGCTGGTTGCGCCAGCTTTGCTCTCTTCGGTGGTATCTTCACGACCCGGTGTTTTCAGATCCAGGGCTTTAATCAGCACGCGGAAAATGACGTAGTACACGATCGCATAGCAGATACCGACAATCGGGAACAGCCACAGCTTGCTGCTGTTACCGGACAGGACGATAAAGTCGATCAGGCCGTGGGAGAACGAGGTACCGTCACGCATACCCAGCAGGATACAGATCGGGAACGCCAGACCCGCCAGAATGGCATGGATAACGTACAGGATCGGCGCCACGAACATGAAGGAGAACTCGATCGGCTCGGTGATACCGGTCAGGAACGAGGTCAGCGCGGCGGAGATCATGATACCGCCCACTTTGGCGCGGTTTTCCGGTTTAGCAGAGTGCCAAATCGCGATAGCCGCTGCCGGCAGACCGTACATTTTGAACAGGAAGCCGCCAGACAGTTTGCCCGCGGTCGGGTCGCCTGCCATGTAGCGCGGGATATCGCCGTGGAACACCTGACCAGCCGCGTTGGTGTATTCGCCGATCTGCATCTGGAAAGGAACGTTCCAGATGTGGTGCAGACCAAACGGCACCAGGCAACGCTCGATGAAACCGTAGATGCCAAACGCTACCACTGGGTTCTGATAAGCAGCCCACTGGGAGAAGGTCTGGATCGCGGAACCGATCGGCGGCCAAATGAAGGAGAGGATCACGCCGGTGAAGATAGCGGCCAGACCAGAGATAATCGGTACAAAGCGCTTGCCCGCAAAGAAGCCCAAGTATTCTGGCAGCTTGATGCGATAGAAGCGGTTGAACATGTACGCGGCGATAGCACCGGAGATAATACCGCCAAGCACGCCGGTATCAGCCAGGTGTTTTGCCGCAATCTCTTCAGCAGGTAAATGCAGCACCAGCGGCGCAACAACCGCCATGGTTTTCACCATGATGCCGTAAGCCACGACTGCAGCCAGTGCGGATACACCGTCGTTATTAGTGAAGCCGAGGGCCACACCGATAGCGAAGATCAGCGGCATGTTGGCGAAAACTGAACCGCCTGCTTCTGCCATAACGTGGGAGACCACGGCTGGCAGCCAGCTGAAGTTTGCGGAACCGACGCCCAGCAGGATACCTGCGATAGGCAGTACGGATACCGGCAGCATCAGCGATTTACCGACCTTCTGCAGGTTAGCAAATGCATTCTTAAACATAATTGAGAGTGCTCCTGAGTATTTGGTACTTTTTTACGTTTTCACGCATTGGCCCGGGGGGAGAACCGTGCCGTGGACAGGACATCTAAGCGCCCTTTATTTATTACACAGAGTAAAATAATTAACAGGATGATTGTTTGACGGCTATCACGTTTCAATCAGCCTTCCGGTAAAAATTTACATCACCTTACATAAGTTGTATCTGGATGTTGCCAAAAAACCTTCACCGCCACTTTTGTGGCGGTGAACTTTACTCGCTTTGGTTATTAATTACGAGCCTTAAAATAATAGGCAGATCAAGCAGGTTGCAAGCGGGCGGGGTCAATGTGGAACAGGGTGGCAAAATTGTCAGTGGTCTGCTGGGCCAGTTGCTCCAGCGACACACCTTTCAGCACCGCCATGTATTCCGCAACGTCACGGACCAGCGCCGGCTGGTTCTCTTTGCCGCGATGGGGGACTGGCGCCAGGTACGGCGAATCGGTCTCCACCAGCAGACGATCCAGCGGAACATAGCGCGCCGCATCGCGCAGCTGCTCGGCGTTACGAAAAGTGACGATGCCGGAAAACGAGATATAGAACCCCATGTCGAGCAATTTACCCGCTGTCTCCCTGTCCTCAGTGAAACAGTGTAGTACGCCACCGCAATCCGTCACCTTTTCTTCGCGTAAAATGGCCAGGGTATCGGCGCGCGCGTCGCGAGTGTGGACGATCACCGGCTTATTCAGCTCGCGGCCAATGCGAATGTGGTCGCGAAATGAGGTTTGCTGCTGGGCTTTGGTTTCCGGGGTATAAAAATAATCCAGACCGGTCTCCCCCATCGCCACAACGCCCTCTTCCGCCGCCAGCGTGCGCAGCGTCTCCACATCGTAGGGTTCGTCCTGGTTTAACGGGTGCACGCCGCAGGAGAAGACGACGTTATCACGCGTCCCCACCAGCTCACGCATACTGCGGTAGCCGGGCAACGTCGTGGCGACCGCCAGACAGAATTTCACATCACGCGCGGCCGCTTTTGCCAGAACGTCGTCGACGTTTTTGTGCAGAGTTTGATAATCCAGACCATCAAGATGGCAGTGGGAGTCGACTAAAAACATAATGTCTCACTCAGAGGTGGGATACGGGTAAAACCGTCCCGGGTTGCAGGTAATGTTCCCAGCGCAGCAAGCGCTCGGTGAGCAGCAGTTCGCGGTTGACGCCGACGACGTTCAGCAATTGCTCGCGGCAGGTACAGACGTCATGGGCGATCGCCTGCAGCCGGGCGGCCGGCAGGCTGTGCGCCAGTTGCTCCAGCAGCGGCCAGACGTCCGGGTTACTTACCAGGGCAATCCCCTGCTGTCGTTTTTGCGCATCGACCAGCAGCGATGCCAGCCAGTGCAGGCGAACCGCCGCCTGTTCATGGTTGAGTATCGGCAGCAACGCCAGCCAGTCACCGCTCGCCAGGGTGCTTGCCAGCGCCTGACACAGCTGCTGACGCGCCGTCCACTGCGGCTCCTGTAACAGTTCGAGCGCCGCGGCTGGCGCGCTGGCGCACAGACGCAACGCCGTCAGTAGCGCCTCCTGCGGCAGGCTCACCTCACGCTCCAGCCAGGCCAGAGCATAAGATTCCGTCGGCGGCGACAGGTGGTGCAGACGACAGCGGCTGCGCAGGGTCGTCAGCAGACGCGCCGGCTCCTGGCACGCGAGGAAGAACCAGGTATTTTCCGGCGGCTCTTCCAGCGTCTTCAGCAACGCGTTGGCGGCGGCATCTGTCAGTAAAGCGGCATCGCTAATCCACACCACTTTCGCCCCGCCAAGGCGCGCGCGCTCATAGAGCTTTTCGTTGACATCGCGCACCGCATCAATGCCCAGCGCACTCTTACCCTTTTCAGGGGCCAGCGGATAGTAATCAGGATGCGTGCCGGCCTGCATGAGCTGGCAGCTGTGGCAGTGGCCGCAGCTTTTATGCCCTTCGGGCTGGCGGCACATCAGGAAGCGGCACAGCGCGTAAATCAACGCCTCACCGCCCATTCCGCTCAGAGACTGTAACAGTAAGGCGTGGTGGCCTCGTCCGGCCTGATAGCTACCGACCAGTTGCTCGAACGACGGACGCAACCACGGATACCATTTCATGCCGGTTGCTCCGCCATCCACTGGGCGATCGTGGCGCGAATGTCGCGAGCGACGGCGTCGAGCGGCTGGGTCGCGTCAACCGTGCGGATCGACGGGTCTGCAGCGGCCAGCTCAAGGTAGCGCGCGCGGGTGCGATTGAAGAAGTTCATGGACTCCTGCTCAATGCGATCAAGCTCGCCGCGGGCCCGGGCGCGCTGCAGCCCCACCTCCGGCGTGACGTCGAGGTACAACGTCAGATTGGGGCGGAAATCGCCGAGTACCGCATCGCGCAGCGTCGCCAGCATCGTACGGTCGATTCCCCGGCCGCCGCCCTGATAAGCCTGAGTCGACAGATCGTGACGATCGCCGATCACCCACTGGCCGCGGGCCAGCGCAGGCTTAATCACGGTCTCCACCAGCTGGACGCGCGCCGCGTAAAACATCAGCACTTCCGCTTTATCATTAATGACTTCATCACCCGTGGACTGGATATCCAGCACCAGGCTACGCAGTTTTTCGGCAAGGACAGTGCCCCCCGGCTCGCGGGTAAACACCATATCGTGAATACCTGCCGACTGCAGCGTCTCCACCACCAGTTGACGTGCGGTGGTCTTCCCGGCGCCCTCCAGCCCCTCGATGACGATATAGTTACTGCGCATTTTTTTCCTTAAGTACTTTCAAATAGTCCTGCACCGCACGGTTATGACTGACCAGGTTTGTGGTAAACGTATGGCCCCCTTTCCCGTCGGCGACAAAATAGAGATATGACGTTTTCGCCGGATGGGCGGCCGCCTTCAGCGATGCCTCGCCCGGCACCGCGATAGGACCAGGCGGCAGGCCGCTGATGGTATAGGTATTGTATGCGGTCGGCGTCTCGAGATCCTTACGCGTTAGTTTACCAGTATACCCCTCGCCCATCCCGTAGATCACGGTCGGATCGGTCTGTAAGCGCATACCGATGCGCAGACGGTTGATAAATACCGACGCGACGCGGTCGCGCTCTTCCGCCACCGCGGTCTCTTTCTCAATAATCGAGGCCATGGTCAACAGCTGGTTCTGATCGGCATAGGGCAGATTCTCCATCCGTCCTTCCCAGATCTTCGCCACTTCCGCGACCATTTTCTGATGCGCACGCTTGAGGATGGCGATATCGCTGGTATTGGCGGTGTACATCCAGGTATCCGGCCAGAACCAGCCCTCCACCCAGTCGGCATGCTCAAGACCTAACGCCTTAGCCACCGTCGCGTAGCTATCATCATCAAGAGTGTGCTTCACGTACGGGGCATCGCGCAGCTGGCGCAGGTAGTCGCTGACGCGCATGCCTTCGACAAAGCGCAGCGGAAACTGCGCCTCTTTACCGCTGGCCAGCAGCTGCAGCATCTCGCGTACCGTCATCTGCGGCGTGAAGCGATAGGTCCCGGCTTTGAAGTGAGACAGCTCAGGTTCCACCCGCAGCAGCCACTGGAAAACGCGGGGGCGATTGATTACCTTTTCGCGATAAAGAGCCTGACCCAACGCCTGACGGCCGGTACCGGTCTCCAGGGTGAAGACGGTCTCTTCTTTAATCAGCAGCTTGCTGTCCGCCAGCTGGCGTACCTTCCACATGCCTGCCGCTGCAGCGATGCCCAGCACCACCACCAACAGCAGAATAAAACGTAACATTTTCTTCATACTAACCAGACAGCTCACACAAAGGGGCTAAAAAATGGTAAAGCTCGCGCGAGGACCAGACGGTCTCCTCCCAGCGACGAACCGGCACCAGCGGCATCAGCGCATTGCAGATAAGCACTTCATCGGCTTCCCGCAATGCCTCAGGACGCGCTGTCACTTCGACAACACGAAATGTCGATGGTGCCAGCTGCGCGATACAGCGCTGCCGCATAATGCCGTTGACCCCGGCGTAATCGAGTCGCGGAGTAAATACATCCCGTCCCTGACGCCAGAATAAATTCGCGGCACAGCATTCCGTAAGCCACCCGTCACTGTCAAGGACCAGCGCCTCATCAGCGTCCGTCTGCTCAAGATGAGAGCGGATCAGCACCTGCTCAAGACGATTAAGATGCTTCAGGCCGGCAAGCCAGGGGTTGCGACCCAGGGGCACCGGGCTCTGGGTCAGGGTAATGCCCTCCTCCCGCCAGCGCGCATAATGCTCCGGGAATGGAGAGACACTGAGAATGCGGGTGGGCGACACGCAGCCCGCCGTACTGTATCCCCTTCCGCCAACACCGCGGGTGAGGATCACCTTCAACACGCCCTGCGCGTGCGGCCGCGCCAGACGCTGCATCTCTTCGCTCAGCGTCAACCAGTCGTGAAACGGGATACGTAATTTTTCACAGGTTGTCTGCAAACGCGCCAGATGAGCCGTCAGCAGCGCAACCTGCCCCTGCTGAATGCGGGCGGTAGTAAAACAGCCGTCGCCAAACTGGGTGGCGCGATCGTTCGCCGCCAGCGTGTCCTGTGCAACGCCATTTATCAAGAACATAAAGGACTCCTTTTCACTGGTCGGTCAGTGTCTCAGGACCCAGAGCAGAGGACAAGCGGAGAAAACTGAATAAAAAAAGGCCCGACAAACGGGCCTTTTGTTAAAGCAGTACCGGGGCAAGCCCTGTCACACTTTTTTGAAGATCAACGAACCGTTAGTGCCGCCAAAGCCGAAGGAGTTGCACAGGGTGTACTCCAAACCGGAAACCTGACGCGCTTCGTGCGGAACGAAGTCGAGGTCGCAGCCGTCATCCGGGTTATCGAGGTTGATCGTCGGCGGAACCGCCTGATCGCGCAGCGCCAGGATAGAGTAGATCGACTCTACCGCCCCTGCCGCGCCCAGAAGATGCCCGGTCATGGATTTGGTGGAGCTCACCATGACGCGGCTCGACGCATCGCCGAAGACAGACTTAACCGCCTGCGCTTCCGCTTTATCGCCAGCCGGCGTCGAGGTGCCGTGGGCGTTGACGTAGCCAATCTGACCAGGTTCGATGCCCGCATCGCGAATGGCATTCACCATCGCCAGCGCGGCACCCGCGCCATCTTCCGGCGGTGACGTCATATGATAAGCATCGCTGCTCATCCCAAAGCCAACGATCTCGGCATAGATTTTCGCGCCGCGTTTTTTGGCATGCTCGTACTCTTCCAGCACCACCATGCCCGCGCCGTCGCCCAGCACAAAGCCGTCGCGATCTTTATCCCACGGACGGCTCGCCGCCTGCGGGTTGTCATTGCGCGTGGAGAGCGCACGCGCCGCGCCGAAGCCACCCACGCCAAGCGGGGTACTGGCTTTTTCCGCACCGCCTGCCACCATCGCATCGGCATCGCCATAGGCGATAATGCGCGCGGCCTGGCCAATGTTGTGCACGCCTGAAGTACACGCGGTCGCGATAGAGATACTTGGTCCACGCAGACCAAACATGATGGTCAGATGCCCGGCCACCATGTTAACAATTGTGGAAGGAACGAAGAATGGGCTGATCTTACGCGGTCCGCCGTTGACCAGCGAACTGTGGTTTTCTTCGATCAAGCCGAGACCGCCAATACCGGAGCCGATAGCGGCGCCAATACGGGTTGCATTCTCTTCCGTCACTTCAAGGCCAGAATCCTGCATGGCCTGAACGCCAGCGACAATTCCATATTGAATGAAGGCATCCATCTTGCGCTGTTCTTTGCGCGAGATGATGTCCTCACAGTTAAAATCCTTTACTAAGCCAGCAAATTTCGTTGCATAGGCGCTAGTATCGAAATGGTCGATCAGGCTGATGCCACTCTGACCGGCAAGGAGAGCTTTCCAGGTAGACTCTACGGTATTGCCGACAGGAGACAACATGCCCAGTCCGGTCACAACTACACGACGCTTAGACACGTTTGTCCTCCAGGGAGGGAAAATAGATTCTTGTGGGACAAAAAAAAGATAAAACTCAGGCGGTCGAATGACCGCCTGGAGATGTTCACTTACGCCTGGTGGCCGTTGATGTAATCAATGGCAGCCTGAACGGTGGTGATTTTCTCAGCTTCTTCGTCCGGAATCTCAGTATCAAACTCTTCTTCCAGAGCCATTACCAGCTCAACGGTGTCAAGAGAATCAGCGCCCAGGTCTTCAACGAAGGAAGCATTGTTGGTAACTTCTTCCTGCTTAACGCCCAGCTGCTCGCCGATAATTTTCTTAACGCGTTCTTCGATAGTGCTCATACTCTTAAATTTCCTATCAAAACTCGCTTTCGCGATGGTTTTCGTAGTGTATAAAATGTTGAAAAATTTGCAACTAAATCCCGGCAGGTCTTACCACGATTTTGCGCTATTTTGAGGCCGTTTGCCCTAAGAACGCAAATCTTTTCGCACAAAACCGCACAGGGAACCGTGCGAAGTGCGCGGTTCCTGAACGTTTTGCACAAATCTCGGTCAGACCATGTACATTCCGCCGTTAACGTGCAGCGTTTCACCAGTGATGTAACTTGCTTCGTCAGAGGCTAAAAATGCAACCGCGCTGGCGATTTCATTTGGGGTGCCAAGGCGCCCCGCAGGAACTGCCGCCAGCGTACCCGCACGCTGCTCATCGGTCAGCGCACGCGTCATGTCCGTTTCAATAAAGCCCGGAGCAACAACGTTTACAGTAATACCGCGTGACGCAACTTCACGCGCCAGTGATTTACTGAAGCCAATCAGACCCGCTTTCGCCGCAGCGTAGTTGGCCTGACCCGCATTTCCCATGGTACCAACCACAGAACCGATAGTGATAATACGTCCATGACGCTTTTTCATCATAGCGCGCATTACCGCTTTTGACAGACGGAAAACCGATGACAGGTTGGTTTCGATAATATCGTTCCACTCATCATCTTTCATGCGCATTAACAGGTTGTCGCGAGTGATTCCGGCATTATTCACCAGGATATCCACTTCGCCAAACTCTGCGCGCACATTTTCCAGAACAGATTCAATAGATGCCGGGTCGGTCACATTCAACATCAGACCTTTACCGTTGGCGCCTAAATAGTCGCTGATGGCCTGCGCGCCGCTTTCGCTGGTCGCAGTACCGATAACTTTCGCGCCACGAGCGACAAGCGTTTCAGCGATTGCACGGCCAATACCGCGGCTTGCACCGGTAACCAGCGCGATTTTTCCTTCAAAACTCATGGTTTTCCTCTTTTATTGCTCAAGCGCCGCAGACATCGCCGCCGGCTCGTTAAGCGCGGAAGCGGTCAGGGTGTCAACAATACGTTTGGTCAGACCGGTGAGGACTTTACCCGGGCCAACCTCATACAGATGCGTTACGCCCTGAGCAGCCATATACTCAACGGTTTTGGTCCACTGAACCGGGCTGTACAGCTGGCGCACCAGCGCGTCGCGAATGGCGTCTGGCGTGGTTTCGCATTTCACGTCGACGTTATTCACCACCGGAATCGTCGGCGCGTTGAAGGTGATTTTCTGCAGCTCCAGCGCCAGTTTTTCTGCAGCTGGCTTCATCAGCGCGCAGTGGGAAGGCACGCTCACCGGCAGCGGCAGCGCACGTTTGGCGCCTGCAGCTTTACATGCAGCGCCCGCACGTTCAACGGCCTCTTTGTGCCCGGCGATAACCACCTGGCCCGGCGAATTGTAGTTCACCGGCGAAACCACCTGCCCTTCGGTGGACTCTTCACACGCTTTGGCGATAGAAGCGTCATCGAGACCGATAATCGCAGACATCGCGCCGGTACCTGCCGGTACGGCTTCCTGCATGAATTTCCCGCGCAGTTCAACCAAACGAACGGCATCCGCGAAATCAATAACGCCGGCACAAACCAGCGCGGAGTATTCGCCGAGGCTGTGACCCGCCAGCAGCGTCGGCGCTTTGCCACCCTGCTGCTGCCAGACGCGGTACAGCGCCACGGAGGCGGTCAGCAGCGCCGGCTGAGTCTGCCAGGTTTTATTCAGTTCTTCTGCCGGGCCCTGTTGAGCCAGCGCCCACAGATCGTAACCCAACGCTGCGGAAGCTTCACCGAAGGTCTCTTCAATCACCGGCCAGGTGGCAGCCATATCGGCCAGCATACCTACGGCCTGAGAACCCTGTCCCGGGAACACAAAAGCAAATTGCGTCATGTTTAAATCCTTATACTAAAAACGAACCAGCGCGGAACCCCAGGTGAAACCGCCACCAAAGGCTTCCAGCAAAATCAGCTGACCGCGTTGAATGCGGCCATCGCGGACAGCCTCATCCAGCGCACAAGGAACTGACGCCGCGGAGGTGTTGCCATGGCGGTCAAGCGTCACGACGACGTTATCCATCGACATGCCCAGTTTCTTCGCCGTCGCGCTGATGATACGCAGGTTAGCCTGATGCGGCACCAGCCAGTCCAGCGCCGAGCGCTCAAGATTGTTGGCTGCCAGCGTCTCGTCAACGATATGCGCCAGTTCGGTGACCGCTACTTTAAAGACTTCATTGCCGGCCATCGTCAGATAGATCGGGTTTTCCGGATCGACGCGATCGGCGTTCGGCAGGGTCAGCAGTTCACCATAGCTCCCGTCGGCATGCAGGTGCGTCGAGATAATGCCTGGCTCTTCAGACGCGCCCAGCACCACGGCGCCGGCGCCGTCGCCGAAAATAATAATCGTTCCGCGATCGGCCGGGTCACAGGTGCGCGCCAGCACATCGGCCCCCACCACCAGCGCATAATCCACCGCGCCGTTTTTCACGTACTGATCGGCGACGCTCAGCGCATAGGTGAAACCGGCGCAGGCGGCGGCGACGTCAAACGCCGGACAGCCCTTGACGCCCAGCATAGACTGAATCTGGCATGCCGAACTCGGAAACGCATGCGTGCCGGAGGTGGTCGCAACGATAATCAGACCAATTTGCTCCGCGGACACGCCCGCCATCGCCAGCGCCTGCTTTGCGGCTTCAAAGCCCATCGTAGCAACTGTTTCATGCGCTGCGGCAATACGACGCTCACGGATACCTGTGCGGGTGACAATCCACTCGTCAGAGGTCTCTACCATTTTTTCCAGGTCGGCGTTTGTACGCACTTGCTCGGGCAGATAGCTGCCGGTACCAATAATCTTCGTATACATGTACGCTCAGTCACTCTTGGGTAATATACCCGCCTCTTTCAACCTGCCGCGGCGTCAATCGTGGCCATTCGTCCCGCTTTGCTGTCGGGAGTTCACGTCACTGTCGCTTTCCGGCAGCGCGAAACCAGCTGGGTATAAAGATTCCAGGCGCGCGGCGATCCGTTGAGGAATTTGCCGCTGCACCGCCTGCACTGCCTGCTCTATCGCGACGCTAAAGGCGCGTTGATTGGCAGCACCATGACTCTTGATCACGGAACCGCGCAATCCTAACAGACAGGCGCCATTATACTGGTCGGGGTTGAGGTGACTGAATCGCCTCGCCAGGCTTTTTTGTAACCAACGTTTTAATAACAGCAGCCACCACGACCGTTTTTTGCCCTCTCCCTGAGATTTCAGCAGCGAAAGGAACATTCTGACAACACCTTCCATGGTTTTTAATGTGACGTTGCCCGTGAATCCATCACAAACCAGCACATCGGTTTTTCCGGTCAACAATTCATTGGCTTCAAGATAGCCGATGTAGTTGAGGGAAGGCAGCGTTTTCAGCACTGCGGCAGCATCGCGAATGCTGCTGAGGCCTTTCATCTCTTCTTCGCCGATATTCAGCAAGGCGACGCGCGGGTTGGTAATGCCAACCACTTCCTCCGCCAGCACCGCGCCCATGACGGCGAACTGCACCAGCATCGTGCTGTCGCAATCGACGTTGGCGCCGAGATCCAGCACCACGGTTTTGCCCTTCTGCTGGTGCGGCAGAACCGTCACCAGCGCCGGCCGCTCAATACCTTCGATCGGTTTGAGCAGCAGTTTCGCCAGCCCCATCAGCGCGCCGGTGTTGCCGGCGCTGACGCAGGCTTCCGCCCGCCCTTCTTTCACAAGCTCCAGCGCCACGCGCATTGAGCTTCCGCGACTGCTGCGGATAGCCTGTGCGGGTCGCGCATCACTGGCAATAACTGACTGCGCAGGAATAACCTGCAGACGCGAACGTTGTTCAAAGTCAGCTTTGGCGAGTAATGGCGTGATGGCGTCGGGGTCGCCGACTAAAAGAAGTGTGAGTTGCGAATTAGAGTTCAGTGCCTGCAGTGCTGCAGGCACCGTCACGGATGGGCCAAAATCGCCCCCCATGACATCTAACGCCAGGGTTAGACGTGTCAAGGTATCGTCGCTGCCCGGTTCGGTGATTCCCCAGTTGCCCGGGGAGTCCTCACTAAGCTTCATCACGCTGGCACTCGCGAATATTCACGCTGCAGACGCAACAATTCGGGCATTGATGCCCCTGGTGACCGGGTTAACCGAGTTTCCAGGGACGCACACGCCCGCCATGGCCTGCAACGGGAAATCCTGCGAGTATCGCGTGATTACTTAGCGATAACCTTGCGACCGCGGTAGAAACCGTCGGCAGTGATGTGGTGACGCAGGTGTTTCTCACCAGAAGTTTTGTCTACAGACAGGCTGGTGACTGCGGTCAGCGCGTCATGGGAACGACGCATGCCACGTTTGGAACGGGTTGGTTTATTCTGTTGTACGGCCATGGACCTTACTCCTCAATTACTTACGCTTTAAGCTGGCTAATACGGCAAATGGATTTGGTTTTTGTGCCTCTTCAGGCAATTCGCCAAAGACCATGTCCGCGTCGGACACTTCACAGTGTTCAGAATCATGCACCGGAACTACGGGCAGGGAGAGGATAATTTCATCCTCGACCATTGCCTGCAGGTCGATTTCACCGAATTCGTTAACCTCAATCGGCTCATACGCTTCCGGTAGTGCTTCGGCCTGTTCGTCATTTCTGACGGGGCTAAAACAATACGTGGTGTGGACGTGATGAGGGAACGGTTTCCCGCAACGCTGGCATTCGAGGGTTACCGTCACCTTTGCATCGCCAGTGATGACGGCGAGACGCTGGTTATCGATAGCGAACGACATGCTGCATTCCACATCGCTGTCCACGCTGACTACAGAATCGGCTACACGTTCAACCTGATCGCGGGCATAGATGCCTTCGTAATCAAGGCGTTTTTGAGCCGTGCGGACCGGATCAAGAGTCAGGGGTAATTTTACCTTTTGCATAGGGCGCGCATATTAACTTTGTAATGTCATAGAGTCAAAGAAAAAGGCAGCCTCAGGTTGCCTTTTGCCATTTATTCGCACACATTGCGGCGCATAGTTTAAGATGATGCTCTGCGAAGCGCTATATGTGGATGAAAAAATATGTCTGAACTTATCCTCGCGTCAACCTCTCCCTGGCGGCGCATGCTGCTGGAAAAACTGGGCTTACCGTTTGAATGTGCCGCGCCTGACGTTGACGAAACGCCGCTGCCGGAAGAATCCGCGCGTCAGCTTGTCACCCGGCTGGCACAAGCCAAAGCGCAAAGCCTGGCCACCCGCTACCCGCACCACCTTATTATAGGCTCCGATCAGGTTTGCGTATTAGATGGTGAGATCACCGGCAAACCGCACACCGAGGAAAAAGCCCGCCAGCAGTTGAGAAAGGCCAGCGGGACCATCGTCACCTTTTATACCGGTCTGGCGCTATACAACTCCGCCAGCGGCCATCTGCAAACCGAATGCGAGCCCTTTGACGTTCACTTTCGCCATCTCAGCGATAAAGAGATTGAAGGCTACGTCCGCAAAGAGAACCCGCTGCAATGCGCCGGGAGTTTCAAGAGTGAGGGGTTAGGAATTACGCTATTTGAAAGGCTGGAAGGCCGCGACCCGAATACCCTGGTCGGTTTACCCTTAATTGCGCTGTGTCAGATGCTGCGCCGAGAGAATAACAATCCGCTGTTAGACTAAAGGAAAAAACGGCGGAACTGATTCCGCCGTTATGCTTATTTGCTTTTACGTAGCACCTGTAAACAGTGCTTCAGCTGGTTATCCAGCGGCGCTTCAACGCGCATCACCTCCCCGCTGCCCGGGTGGGTAAACTTCAGCGCCGCCGCGTGCAGGAACAGACGGTTTAAGCCGGTAGCGGACAGCTGCTTGTCGAACTCGCGGTCGCCATAGCGATCGTCAAAAGCGATAGGATGGCCGGCATACTGGGTATGAACGCGGATCTGATGCGTGCGCCCGGTGACCGGGCTGCAGCGCACCAGCGTGGCGAATTCGTAACGCTCTTCCACTTTAAAGCGCGTCTCCGACGGTTTGCCTTCCTGACTCACGCGAACGATACGCTCTCCGCTCTGCAGAATGTTCTTCAACAGCGGGGCCTGCACCACTTTGGTATGCGACTGCCACTGACCGCGCACCAGCGCCAGGTAATCTTTCTGCATGCCTTTATCGCGCAGTTGCTCGTGCAGCGAACGCAGCGCTGAGCGTTTTTTTGCCACCAGCAGCACGCCGGAGGTATCGCGGTCGAGACGATGCACCAGCTCAAGGAAACGAGCCTCCGGGCGCAGGGCGCGCAGCCCTTCAATCACGCCAAAGCTCAGGCCGCTGCCGCCATGTACCGCAGTACCGGAAGGTTTGTTGAGCACCAGAATATGGTCGTCTTCATAGAGGATCACTTCAGAGAGCGCCGCTACTTTCTGCAGATGTGGCGATACCGCCTCTTCTTCACGCTCTGCCACGCGCACCGGCGGGATACGGACTTCATCGCCCGCTTCCAGCTTATACTCCGGCTTCACACGCTTTTTGTTTACCCGCACCTCGCCTTTACGCAGGATGCGATAAATCATGCTCTTCGGTACGCCTTTCAATTGGGTACGCAAAAAGTTGTCGATACGTTGCCCCGCTTCATCAGCAGCGATGGCAATCATTTTTACGGTTGGGGTCTCAGTTTTCATGGTGCGCGATTCTAAATAGCCGGACGCATTAGCGCCACTCATTTTTATATGCTTATATTTATCATTATCCTGTTTTCACGGTTTACCTGTCCGCCATTTTGTTTGTTATTAGAACAATCTGTATGGGCAGGTGATAAAACTGTGAGTAACCGGGTGATAAAAGGTGAAAGTCAACTTGCTATAACAAGGTTAGCAATGGAATAATGAGACCGTTTTCCGTATTGCATCTTGTTAGAACAAGACATTAGCGGAATGACCAATTTTGTCTGACCGATCGCCCACGCAGCAATGGCGTAAGACGTTGTGATCTTTCAGACAGTTAGCGGGCTGCGGGTTGCAGTCCTTACCGGTACAGGCTCTATGGATTTCAAGTCGCAGGAAGGCGTCAACTCCGGGACTCCCGGGAGCTCATCTGGATCCTTTGATCGAGGTGAGCAGGTTAAGCCACCATGCCTGCAACGCGAAAGACGACGAGTATAAATGGAATATTCTCTGGTGATACATCCCAGGCTGTTCCCCTGAATAATTGCGCTGTGTTTCCGTTTGAAACACAGGCGACCGACACTCTGCGCCTCTTAAGCGCGCGACAACCGTGAGGTTGGCGACGTGAACCAGACACGAGGCCATCGGTTTTCCCCCGGAAAGGCATTACTCTGCCCGCAGCTTAGTCGTCAATGTAAGAATAATGAGTAAGTTACGATGAAAAGAATGTTAATCAACGCAACTCAGCAGGAAGAGTTGCGCGTCGCCCTTGTTGATGGGCAGCGCCTGTACGACCTGGATATCGAAAGCCCCGGGCACGAACAGAAAAAAGCGAACATCTACAAAGGCAAAATCACCCGCATTGAACCTAGCCTTGAAGCCGCGTTTGTCGATTACGGCGCTGAGCGTCATGGTTTCCTCCCCCTCAAAGAAATCGCCCGCGAATACTTCCCCGCTAACTACAATGCGCACGGTCGTCCTAATATCAAAGACGTGCTGCGTGAAGGTCAGGAAGTTATCGTGCAGATTGATAAAGAGGAACGCGGCAACAAAGGCGCTGCGCTCACCACCTTTATCAGCCTGGCAGGCAGCTATCTGGTCCTGATGCCGAACAACCCGCGCGCGGGGGGAATTTCCCGCCGTATCGAGGGTGACGATCGTACCGAACTGAAAGAAGCGCTGGCGAGCCTGGAGCTTCCGGATGGCATGGGCCTTATCGTTCGCACCGCTGGCGTCGGCAAATCTGCCGAAGCCCTGCAGTGGGACCTGAGCTTCCGTCTGAAACACTGGGAAGCGATTCAGAAAGCCGCGGAAAGCCGTCCGGCGCCGTTCCTGATCCACCAGGAAAGCAACGTGATTGTCCGCGCCTTCCGCGACTATCTGCGCCAGGACATCGGCGAAATCCTGATCGATAACCCGAAAGTGCTCGAGCTGGCGCGCCAGCATATCGCCGCGCTGGGTCGCCCGGATTTCAGCAGCAAAATCAAACTGTACACCGGTGAAATCCCGCTGTTCAGCCATTACCAGATCGAATCGCAAATTGAGTCCGCCTTCCAGCGTGAAGTGCGCCTGCCTTCCGGCGGGTCAATCGTTATCGATAGCACCGAAGCGCTGACCGCGATCGATATCAACTCCGCCCGCGCCACCCGCGGCGGCGATATCGAAGAGACGGCCTTCAATACCAACCTCGAAGCGGCTGACGAGATTGCCCGCCAGCTCCGTCTGCGCGACCTTGGCGGCTTGATCGTTATCGACTTCATCGATATGACCCCGGTTCGCCACCAGCGCGCAGTGGAAAACCGTCTGCGTGAAGCCGTCCGTCAGGACCGCGCGCGCATTCAGATCAGCCATATTTCGCGCTTCGGCCTGCTGGAGATGTCTCGCCAGCGCCTGAGCCCGTCGCTGGGCGAGTCCAGCCATCACGTCTGCCCGCGCTGCTCCGGCACCGGTACCGTGCGTGATAACGAATCGCTGTCGCTCTCTATTCTGCGTCTGATTGAAGAAGAAGCGCTGAAAGAGAACACCAAAGAAGTCCACGCTATCGTTCCGGTACCGATCGCCTCTTATCTGCTGAACGAGAAACGTGCCGCAGTGAGCGCTATCGAATCCCGTCAGGGTGATGTCCGCGTCATTATCGTGCCAAACGACGAAATGCAAACGCCGCACTACTCCGTCCTGCGCGTGCGCAAAGGTGAAGAGACCTCAACGCTGAGCTATCTGCTGCCGAAGCTGCATGAAGAAGAGATGGCGCTGCCTGGTGACGAAGAGCCGGCAGAGCGTAAACGCCCTGAACAGCCTGCGCTGGCCACCTTTGTGATGCCTGACGCACCGCCAGCACCGATGCTGGAAGAGCCTGTTGCCGCCCCTGTCGTCGTCGCAGCGACACCGGCCGTGGCCGCTGCACCGGCGCAGCCAGGACTGCTCTCGCGCTTCTTCAGCGCACTGAAAAATATCTTCTCTGGCACCGAAGAAGAAGCCAAACCTGCTGAAGTTCAGGTCGAGAAGAAAGCGGAAGAAAAACCGGAGCGTCAGCAGGAGCGCCGTAAACCGCGGAGCAACAACCGCCGCGATCGCAACGACCGCAACGACCGCAACGATCGCCGTGATAACCGCGACAATCGTGATAACCGCGACAATCGTGACAACCGCGATAACCGTGACAATCGCGACGCCCGTGCGGACAATGCCGAGGGCCGCGAGCCGCGTGAATCGCGTGAAGAAAACCGTCGCAACCGTCGCGAGAAGCAGCCGCAAAACGCAGAAGCGCGTGACGTTCGTCAGACCGTCGGCGATGATGCGGACAAGACCAAATCCCGTGACGAGCAGCAGCCGCGCCGTGAACGCTCCCGCCGCCGCAATGACGACAAACGTCAGGCGCAGCAGGAAACCAAAGCGCAAACGCGTGAAGAGCCGGAAGTGCAGGAGACTGAGCAGGAAGAGCGTGTGCAAACTCTGCCGCGTCGTAAACCGCGTCAGCTTTCCCAGAAAGTGCGCTTTGAGTCTACCGTCGCTGAGCAAACTGCCGAGATCGCGCCTGAGGCCGTTGTGGCTGAAGTCGCCGCCCCGCGCAGCGAGCCGGTGAACGCCGAACTGCCAGCGGTAGTGGAAAGCGTGGTGGACCACGACGAAAACGGCGAATCCCGTGAAGCTAACGGCATGCCGCGCCGCTCACGTCGTTCCCCGCGTCATCTGCGCGTCAGTGGGCAGCGTCGTCGTCGCTATCGTGATGAACGCTATCCGACCCAGTCGCCAATGCCGCTGACCGTCGCCTGCGCCTCGCCGGAGATGGCTTCCGGTAAAGTCTGGATCCGCTACCCGGTCGTTCGTCCGCAGGACCAACTGCCGGAAGAGGTTCAGGTTCCGGTTCAGGACACCAGCGCCATTGAAGCCGTCGAAGCTGTAGCGGCGCCGGTTGCCGTGGTTGAACCCGTCACTGCCGCGCCGGTTACCGTCGAACCAGCTACCATGGAGCCGGTTACCGCTGAGCCGGTGGTCGTCGAACCCGTCGTCGCCGCCGAGCCGGTGATCGTTGATACTCCGGAAGTTGTCGAGCCAGCAGCTGTCGAGCCAGTCCCGGCCGAAGCGCCAGCTGTCGAAGCGCCTCAGGCCATTGCGTCAGTGACGATCGACGCCGAGCCGGTCACGGTTGAACCTGAAGTGGTGGAAACGGCGTCTGTCGTTGAAGCGCCAGTAGAAACCATTGCGCCGGCTGCAGAAACCGAGGTGGAAGCACCGGTGACCGAAGCCGCCCCTACGGCCCCTGTCGAACCGGTCAAAGCTGAAACGCCGGTAAGTCAACCTTTGGTTGTGGCTGGCGATCGCCATGCTACCGCGCCGATGACCCGTGCGCCTGCTCCGGACTATGTCCCGGAAGCGCCGCGCCACAGCACCTGGGTGCGCCCGCCGTTCGCTTTTGAAGGTAAAGGCGCCGCCGGTGGTCATAGTGCGACCCATAAAGCCACCGCAGAACCGACCCGCCCACAGCCCGTCGAGTAAGCGTGCTTAATAAAAAAACCGGCCTCTGGCCGGTTTTTTTATGCGCTTTGCGGACGCTGCATCCCGGCCAGATCCGGCATGATCTCCCGCATCAGGTCAAGGAACTTACGCAAGCGTGTCGGATAATAGCGCGCCCAGGGATAAACCAGATGAACCGGCAGCGAGGCGGGGCGCCACTGCGGGAACAGCTCAATCAGCCGTCCGGCGGCAATATCCTCCACGACCGTCCAGCTGGACACCATCGCCACCCCCAGCCCCGCCAGCGCGGTATTTCGCGCGACGTACAGGCTGTCAGTGCTCAGGCAGGGGGTGATGGCCGTCGAGACGATTTGCCCACTTTCCAGATGCCGGAGCCGTACCTCATGCTGATAAAAGGTATTAATGGCGATCCACGGCAGGCCGGATAGCGCCTCCAGCGAGGTTAACGGCGGGTACTTCGCCAGGAGTTCAGGGGAGGCCACCACACAGCGCGGCACTTCCGCCAGCAGCACGGATACCGTGGCCGGATCCACCTCCGCGCCAACGCGGATGGCGCAGTCGATATTATCGCTGAGAAAGTCGACGGTATTATCATTCAGCATCCACTCGACCGACAGTTGCGGATGACGCTGCAGAAATGCGACCAGCGGCGCCAGCAGCTGTTGCTGGCCAAAAGCATGGGGCGCCCGTACCCGCAGCACCCCCACGGGCTGATCGTCGGCAATACGCAGGTCATCCTCCAGCGCCAGCCAGGCGTCCACGACCTGACGGGCATGGCGATAACAGCGTTCGCCATCGTCAGTGAGCTTCATCGCATGGGTCGTGCGCAGGATCAACTTCACCCCCAGCAGTCCTTCAAGGGACTGCAGGCGGCGGCTGACGGTCGCCTGGGTGGTATCCATCTGCCCCGCGGCGGCGGAGAGTGAGCCGGCCTCTATAATACGAATATAGGTGCGCATCAGCTCAATGCGGTCTATACGCTCCTGTCTTTTCATTTTTCTTTTGCCTATACGTGCTACGTATAACCGTTTTACCACCAGCCCGGCTACCGCGCCAGCTGCATTCAGGGAAAAATAGCGCCATCGCATCTATGAGGTACTGATCATGACACCGACTTCCCTTTCCACCCGCGACGCAGGTTGGATTATCTTCATTCTCGCGCTCGGCGCCGGCTTTAGCGTTGCCTCTATCTATTATGCGCAGCCGCTGCTGCCGCTGATGGGCGCTAATCTCCACCTGTCGGTAGAAGGAATGGGGCTGGTCCCTACCCTGACGCAGGCTGGCTACGCGCTCGGCATTCTGTTCCTGCTCCCGCTCGGCGACCGTCACGATCGCCGCCGGCTGATCCTGCTGAAGAGCGCAATGCTGGCGATCCTGCTGTTCCTGTGCAGCCTTACCGGCCAGCTCACCTCACTGCTGGTGGCCAGTCTGCTGATCGGCATGGCGGCCACCATGGCGCAGGATATCGTTCCTGCGGCGGCGATCCTCGCCCCGGCAGGTAAGCAGGGAAAAATGGTGGGCACGGTGATGACCGGACTGCTGCTGGGGATCCTGCTCTCCAGGACAGTCAGCGGCGTAGTGGGCGCCGTATTCGGCTGGCGGGTGATGTATCAGGCGGCTGCAGTCAGCGTTGCGCTGATTGGCCTGGTGATGTGGCGGGTCCTGCCACGCTTCGCCATTCACTCGACGCTGAGCTATCCGCAGCTGATGGCCTCAATGGCCCATCTGTGGCAGCGCTATCCGGCGTTACGCCGCGCCGCGCTGGCTCAGGGGGCGCTCTCTGTCGCCTTCAGCGCTTTCTGGTCGACGCTGGCGGTGATGCTCTCAGAACACTATCACATGGGGAGCGCAGTAGCGGGTGGCTTTGGTATCGCCGGTGCCGCCGGGGCGCTGGCGGCACCGCTGGCGGGCGGACTGGCCGATAAGTTTGGCGCCGGCAAAGTGACTCAGATGGGCGCAGCGCTGGTCACCCTCTCCTTCGCCCTGATGTTTATGCTGCCGCTGCTCCCTCTGCACGGCCAGCTGGCGCTGATTGCTCTCTCGGCTATTGGCTTCGATCTCGGCCTGCAGTCAAGTCTGGTGGCGCATCAGAACCTGGTTTACAGCCTGGAGCCGCAGGCCCGTGGCCGCCTTAACGCCCTGCTGTTCACCGTCGTTTTTATTGGGATGTCGCTGGGGTCAGTGCTGGGCAGCAAGCTGTACGTGCTGGCCGGCTGGAACGGAGTGGTCACGCTGGCCGTCGTCAGCGGGGCAATCGCCCTGGCGATCCGCCTGCTGGAGAATGCGCGCATCATCGCAGCCGAACGCCGCACATCATAAAAAAAACCCGCTTCGCCTGAGGCGAAGCGGGTTTCCTCTTTCCCTCGCAATGGCTTACGCTGTGCGACGGGCAAACTCTTTTACGCGGAAACCCAACACCAGCAGCGTGGCGAAATAAGCCACCACTCCGGCGACCACCACCACCAGCAGGCGCATCAGACGGAACGGCATCGTCCCCTGAGACCACTCCGGCATGAGATGCATGACGCCCAGCAGCGCGGCGGCCATCACCACCACCGCCGCGATCAAGCGCAACAGGAAGGCTAGCCAGCCGGGCTGTGGAGTGAAAATTTTCTGTTTACGCAGTTGCCAGTACAGCAGCGCGGCATTGAGACAAGCCGCCAGGCCGATGGACAGCGACAAACCCGCATGCTTGAGTGGGCCGATAAACGCCAGGTTCATCACCTGGGTCATCATCAGGGTGACAATGGCAATCTTGACCGGCGTTTTGATGTTCTGACGGGAATAGAAGCCAGGCGCCAGTACTTTCACCACGATAAGACCCATCAACCCCACGGAATAGGCCACCAGCGCACGCTGGGTCATCGCCGCATCAAAGGCGCTGAATTTACCGTACTGGAACAGGGCCACGGTCAGCGGCTTGGCGAGGATCCCCAGCGCCACCGCGCTCGGCAACGCCAGCAGGAAGCAAAGTCGCAGCCCCCAGTCCATCAGGCGGCAATACTCGTCATGGTTACCGCTGGCGAAGCTTTTCGACAATGACGGCAGCAGAATGGTGCCGAGCGCCACGCCCAGGACACCTGACGGAAACTCCATCAGACGGTCGGCATAGTACATCCACGACACCGACCCCGACACGAGAAACGAAGCGAAGATGGTATTGATGATAAGGGAGATCTGGCTCACCGACACGCCAAGGATTGCCGGCCCCATCTGCTTCACAACCCGCATTGCACCAGCATCTTTCAAATTAATTCTGGGCAGAACCAGCATGCCAATCTTCTTCAGATGCGGCAGCTGATAGGCCAGCTGCAGCACGCCGCCGACCGTCACCGCCCAGGCCAGCGCCAGCACCGGCGGATGGAAGTACGGCGCGGCAAACAGCGCAAAGCCAATCATGCTGACGTTGAGGAATGTCGGAGCAAAGGCCGGCACCGAGAAGCGGTTCCAGGTATTGAGGATAGCGCCCACCAGTGAAGCCAGGGAGATCAGCAAAATATAGGGGAAGGTAATGCGCAGCAGCTGGGTGGTCAGCGCAAATTTATCGGCGGTATCGGCAAATCCGGGCGCTGTAATGGTGATCACCCACGGTGCCGCCAGCATCCCGATAACGGTGACGATCGCCAGGGCCAGGGTCAGCAATCCGGAGACGTAAGAGACAAATACCCGGGTGGCATCTTCGCCCTGTTTGCTTTTATATTCGGCAAGGATCGGTACAAATGCTTGCGAGAAGGCGCCTTCGGCAAAAATACGCCGCAGCAGATTAGGCAGCTTGAAGGCGACAAAAAAGGCATCGGTCGCCATCCCGGCGCCAAAAATGCGCGCGACAATCGCATCGCGGGCAAAGCCCAGCACGCGCGAAAACATGGTCATCGAACTGACGGCCGCCAGTGATTTTAAAAGATTCATTACGTTATTATTCCAAACCCTGGAGTAAAACGCCCGCAAATGCGGGCGCTGGAAAGTGGCGATAGTCTACCGGGTTCAATATGAATTACTACAGTCAGTTGTTACAACGGATTATTCGCTGATGGCGTCACGCCAGAGCTTATCGACCACCCGCTGAGCCAGCAGCGCCTGTTCGCCTGCGGTTTCCGGAACCGTCTGATTTTGCACGCATTCGATGAAATGACGCGCACAGCCGACAAAACCGCGCTGCTCGAGGGTGGTTTGCCAGCCCGCCACCGGGCGCTGGACCACGCCAAGACCACACTCCTCCTGCCACTCGCGCATCTCGCTCACCGCATATAACCCGCCATCGGTGACCGCCTGCACCCACTCACGCTGGCTTCCGGCACGGCGGTGCATGCTGGTGGTGACCTGCAGCCTGGATGAACTGAACTGGTGTTCGGCATAGAGCATTTCGCCCTGCGGGGTGATCTGCAGCGCGCCGCCGCGCAGGCGCGCCTGGCCGTCAGCCAGCCACAACGCGGTATCTACCACGTGCAGATAATCATCGAGAAGGGTAAAGCGCAGATCGTTGCCTACGCTATCGCTACGGTGCTTATCCATTCGCAGCGAGGCCGCCTCGCCCAGCCGCCCCTTCAGTTCGCGATAGAGTGGCGCAAAGCGGCGATTGAAACCGACCATCAGCGTCAGATGACGCCGGACAGCCAGCTCGACCAGCGCTTCCGCCTCGCTCAGTTTGTCCGCCAGCGGTTTATCCACACAAACATGAACCCCGGCATTCAGCAAGTGATTCACCACTTCATAATGTGAAGCCGTCGACGTATGGACAAAGACCGCATCACACTGCGCCGCCAGGGCATCCAGCGAATCAGCATACGGGATCCGCCAGGTTTCGCAGATGCGCAACGCCTTCTCTTTTCCTGGCGACCAGGCCGCCTGCAGCGTCCAGCTTTCCGCAGCGCCTAACACCGGCAACCACGCTTTCTGCGCAATGCCCCCTAAGCCAACCACCCCAATGCGCAGTCTTGTCCCCACGTTTAGTCCCCCAGATGGTGTAACAGCGAGTCAAGGCGCGCTTTCAACTCTGCCACCTCGCCTTCCAGTGCTTCAACCCGGGCGCGCAGATCGTCATCGTCTTCCAGCGGCGAGAGTGCTTCCACCGTGGTGATCAGCGTGTCCATGTCATCGCAAAACAGATGCATATAGCGGCTTTCCCGTTTCCCCGGCTCCCGGGGCAGACGAGCGACAAAGGGGCCATCTTCGCGTGTGGCCAGCCCTTCCAGTACGCTTTCCACTTCCGCCATATCGCTGAACTCATGCATCCGCTGCGCCCGGCTGCGTAATTCACCCGGCGTCTGGGCGCCGCGCAGCAGCAGCGTCGTCACCACCGCCACCTCGCCGGCGTTGAGTTTCAGATCGCCAAATTCGGAGTTGCAAAAACGCTGCTCATATTTGGTGACCCGATTGCCAAACCCGCTGACCGTGCGCAGATAGTGGCGCTTCACCAGGGTATCCAGCAGCGTCTGGACCTCGCCTTCGCTCAGCGACATCACAGGCTCGCGGTTGGTTTTCTGATTGCAGGCGGTCACCACGGCGTTCACCGACAGCGGGTACTGCTCGGGCGTGGTGACCTGCTTTTCCAGCAGACAGCCAATGACGCGCGCTTCGTGCGCGGTTAACTGATATTTCATCCTCTCTCCTTAGCGCCCTGCTGACCAGTCCGGCGTCGTTAGCGCCGTCAGTACATGGTCACGCCACTGCCCGTCAATCAGCAGATAATCTTTGGCGTAACCCTCTTTTTCGAACCCCAACCGTGCCAGCAATGCGCCGCTGCGCTGATTATGCGGCATATAGTTGGCCATAATGCGATGAATATGCTGCGTGCGCTGCATATAGCGAATCGCGGCGGTCAGCGCTTCAAACATCAGCCCCTGCCCTTGCCACTTTTCGCCAATGGAGTAGCCGAGATAACAGGCATGGAATGATCCGCGAACCACGTTGGAGAAATTCGCCACGCCAACGATCTCTTTTTCCTCCGCATCGAGCAGCGCGAAATAAAAGGCTGACCCCTGCTTATGAAACTCGCCGATCATCGACAGGCGCGCCTGCCACCCGGAGGGGTAGCAGTGGCTGTCGTCACGTACCGGCTCCCAGGGTTTTAAGAATACTTTATTCTCGGCGTAATAATCGGCCAGACGCCAGGCGTCACGATCGTGGACCAGGCGCACCACCAGCCGGTCCGTCGTCAAACGCACCTTCGGCACGTTACTGCGATAGCCAAACATTTCCTTTTCAGTCCCCCTGACTTCAATCTTGCTCTCATCACTATACCTGTCCTGCACGATAGTGTGAAAACAGCAACATACCATTTTCTGCGCCATCTCCTCTTTTCGATGAATAGGCTCAATCGATCTTGCTTTTTGATAAAAAAATATTGTCGCAAGGGTGCTGGGAAAAGCAGCAGATTGCCCGCAGAATATCCTCGCTTATCTCTATTTTTCCCTGGAGGGGAAATGTCCCGCGTCTCGCAGGCAAGGAGCCTGGGTAAATATTTCCTGTTAGTCGATAACATGCTGGTCGTGCTGGGCTTTTTTGTCGTCTTTCCGCTGATCTCCATCCGCTTTGTCGATCAGATGGGCTGGGCAGCGCTGATGGTCGGCATTGCGCTCGGCCTGCGCCAGCTGGTGCAGCAGGGATTAGGTATTTTTGGCGGCGCCATCGCCGACCGCTTCGGCGCCAAACCCATGATTGTCACCGGCATGCTGATGCGCGCCGGCGGTTTCGCGGCGATGGCCGTCGCCCATGAGCCGTGGGTGTTGTGGTTATCGTGCATTCTCTCCGGGCTCGGCGGGACGCTGTTCGATCCGCCGCGGGCCGCGCTGGTGGTCAAACTAGTGCGCCCGCATCAGCGCGGCCGCTTTTTCTCCCTCCTGATGATGCAGGACAGCGCCGGCGCGGTGATTGGCGCCTTGCTGGGCAGTTGGCTGCTACAGTATGACTTCCGCCTGGTGTGCAGCGCCGGGGCTGCGCTGTTTATCGCTTGCGCGGCGTTTAACGCCTGGTATCTGCCAGCATGGAAACTGTCGACGGTGAAAACGCCAGTCCGTGAGGGGCTGGGCAGGGTGCTGCGGGACAAACGCTTCGTCACCTATGTCCTGACGCTGACGGGCTATTACATGCTGGCGGTGCAGGTGATGCTGATGCTGCCGATCATGGTAAACGACATCGCCGGTTCGCCGGCCGCCGTGAAGTGGATGTACGCTATCGAAGCCACCATTTCGCTGACCCTGCTCTATCCCATTGCCCGCTGGAGCGAGAAACGCTACCGCCTTGAGCACCGGCTGATGGCTGGTCTGCTGGTGATGACGCTGGCGATGCTGCCGATTGGCATGACCAGCAGTTTGCAGCAGTTATTTACCCTGATCTGCCTGTTTTACATCGGTTCAATCATCGCGGAACCGGCCAGGGAGACGCTGGGCGCCTCGCTGGCAGATGCCCGGGCACGCGGCAGCTATATGGGGTTCAGCCGCCTGGGACTCGCCTTCGGCGGCGCACTGGGTTACGCGGGCGGCGGCTGGCTGTTTGATGCCGGGAAAGCCGCGGGCCAACCCGAACTGCCGTGGCTGATGCTCGGCGCCATCGGCTTTATCACCTTCCTTGCCCTGTGGTGGCAATTCAGTCCGAAACGC
This sequence comes from Klebsiella sp. G-Nf4, assembly GCF_002810615.1. Taxonomy (NCBI): domain Bacteria; kingdom Pseudomonadati; phylum Pseudomonadota; class Gammaproteobacteria; order Enterobacterales; family Enterobacteriaceae; genus Klebsiella; species Klebsiella sp. G-Nf4. Next base: position 54,236 of record NZ_PION01000005.1, read on the forward strand.
TCTGCCTCCGGCATGCTGGAGCCGCGTACCTAGACCGTACGTCCGTGGTTTCTCCTGCCTTTCAGCCTATTCTGCTGGCATGAAGGGTGCTGACAGGTCATGATGCTTTGTGTCAGGATGAATGATGGTACGAGCTTGAGGAACCCCATGAAAAAGATATTGATCGCCGCGGCGCTGATTGTCAGCGGTCTGCTGAGCGGCTGTAACCAGTTGACCCAATACACGGTAAGCGAGCAGGAGATAAACCAGGCGCTGCAGAAGCGTAACCATTTCACCAAAGATATTGGTCTGAAAGGCGTTGCCGACGCTCATATTGAACTGCAGAACCTGACCAGCGCTATTGGCCGTGAAGAGCCGGGCAAAGTCACGCTGACCGGGGTCGCCAACGTCGATCTGAACTCCCTGTTCGGGACGCAGAAAGCGACGATCGATCTGAAGCTCAAAGCGCTACCAACCTTTGACAGAGACAAAGGCGCTATCTTCCTGCAGGAAATGGAGGTGGTCGATGCCAAAGTGGCACCTGAGAAACTGCAGTCGGTGATTCAGGCTCTGCTCCCCTATCTGAATCAGTCGCTGCGCAGCTACTTCAGCCAGCAACCGGCCTATGTCCTGCGTGAAGACGCCAGCACCGGCGAAGCGCTGGCGAAGAAATATGCCAAGGGCATAGAGGTGAAACCGGGCGAAATTGTCATCCCCTTTACCAATTAATCTCCAGGGCGCTACGGCGCCCTGAATTTTTTACGGAAATGAGTGCAAAGGAAAACGTTTACGCTTATCCTTAGTGCCCGGCAAAAAACAGCCCTGATGACTGAACCTATTAGCCGGAGCCTTCCATGACAGCACAATCCCAGGTATTGAAAATCCGCCGCCCAGACGACTGGCATATCCATCTGCGTGATGACGATATGCTGAAAACCGTCGTGCCTTACACCAGTGAGTTTTATGGCCGGGCGATCGTGATGCCGAATCTGGTGCCGCCTGTCACCACCGTCGCGGCGGCTATCGCCTATCGCCAGCGCATTATGGACGCCGTCCCGGCCGGGCACGATTTTACCCCGTTGATGACCTGCTATCTGACAGACTCTCTCGACCCGGCGGAGCTGGAGCGCGGCTTTAACGAAGGCGTGTTCACCGCCGCCAAACTCTACCCGGCCAACGCCACCACCAACTCCAGCCACGGTGTCACCAGCACCGATGCCATTATGCCGGTGCTGGAGCGGATGGAAAAACTGGGCATGCCGCTGCTGGTTCACGGCGAAGTGACCCACGCCGAGATTGATATTTTCGATCGTGAAGCGCGCTTTATTGAGACGGTAATGGAACCCCTGCGTCAGCGCCTGCCCGGCCTGAAGGTGGTTTTTGAACATATCACCACTAAAGATGCCGCCGAGTATGTACGTGACGGCAATGAGTTATTAGCGGCCACCATCACCCCGCAGCATCTGATGTTTAACCGCAACCATATGCTGGTGGGCGGTATTCGTCCTCACCTGTACTGCCTGCCGGTGCTCAAGCGCAATATTCATCAGCAGGCGCTGCGCGAACTGGTCGCCAGCGGCTTTAGCCGCGCCTTCCTTGGCACCGACTCCGCGCCGCACGCCCGCCATCGTAAGGAAGCCAGCTGCGGCTGCGCCGGCTGCTTCAACGCCCCGACCGCCCTCGGCAGCTACGCCACCGTTTTTGAAGAAATGAACGCTCTGCAGCACTTTGAAGCCTTCTGCTCGCTGAACGGCCCGCGCTTCTACGGTCTGCCGGTCAATGAAAGCTATGTTGAGCTGGTGCGTGAAGAGACCACCGTCGTTGACAGCATTGCGCTGCCCAATGATAGCCTGGTCCCGTTCCTGGCGGGTGAAACCGTTCGCTGGACGATGAAGCGATAAAAAACGTAGCCCCCTGTTGTCAATGCTCACCAGATACTGTATAAATAACCAGTATCAAACACAGGGGGCAATTATGCGCATCGAAGTGTCTATCGCCAAAACGACCGCCTTACCCAACGGCGCGCTGGAAGCGCTGAATAACGAACTCTCCCGGCGTATCGCCGAGCAATTCCCGGCCATCGACAGTCAGGTGAGCGTGCGCTACGCGACCGGCAACCAGCTCTCGGTGTTCGGCGCCCTGAAAGAAGACAAAGACCGGATAAGCGAAATCCTGCAGGAAACCTGGGAAAGCGCGGACGACTGGTTTGTCCACGATCTCTCCTGAAGCATGGCGGGATCCAGTTACTCTGGTTTGCTCCCTCATTGTGCTTTTCTTTGCCGGGTCGCCCCGGCTTTTTTATCCCCGCCTCATGTTCAGAATATTCCTGATTATTCTGCTTAATATCGACTAAAATGGCCATTTCTCACGCTTATCTTGCGTAAAAAAGCGGCGAAAACAAGAAAATCATGCTGCCTTTCATTTAATTTCTCGAGTTTATTCTTGATCCCTGATATAATTAACTTGCTTCAAAAAACATGCATTAAACCTCGAGAATTGTTGTCTTTTAACATATGAATAAGGGGTTATGATGGAAAAAAATAATGAAGTCATTCAGACCCATCCCCTCGTTGGATGGGACATCAGCACCGTTGATAGCTACGATGCGCTGATGTTGCGCCTGCACTACCAGAACCCCACTCAAGAAAACAGTCATGATGCTGAAATTGGCCAGACGCTATGGCTAACGACGGACGTCGCACGTCAATTTATTTCAATCCTGGAAGCAGGCATTGCGAAGATTGAATCTGGCGAATACCAGGAAAACGAGTACCGCAGACATTAACGCGATACATGGAATGACTTAACAATAGTCTTAACAGGCACCTGCGGGTGCCTGAATTATTTTCGGGCTTGTATAAGCGAAGGGAGTTAATTACCCTGCTAATAAGGCAATTACCCGGAACTCACCATGCAATACGATCTTATCATTATCGGCAGCGGATCGGTCGGCGCCGCCGCTGGCTATTATGCGCGTCGTGCCGGACTCAATGTTCTGATGACCGATGCCCACCAGCCTCCCCATCAGGAGGGCAGCCATCATGGCAGTAGCCGTCTTATCCGTCACGCTTATGGCGAAGGTGAAAAATATGTTCCGCTAGTGCTGCGCGCCCAGCAGCTGTGGGATGAACTGGCTGAAATCAGTGGCGAAGCGGTTTTTGAACGCACCGGCGTCATTAACCTCGGCCCCGCCAGCTCTCCTTTCCTGGCCAACGTCGCCGCCAGCGCCAGGGCGTTCAAACTTGAGGTTGAAGAGTTAGATGCTCAGGCCGTCATGCAGCGCTGGCCGGAGATACGCCTTCCCGACGACTATCGGGCGATTTTCGAACCGGCTTCCGGCGTACTGCGCAGTGAGCTGGCTGTCGAGACCTGGATCCGTCTGGCACGGGAAGCAGGCTGCGCGCAGCTATTCAACTGCCCGGTCTCGGCCATTCATCACCATGCAGACGGAGTCACCATTGATACCCTTGACGGTGAATATCACGGAAAGAAATTGCTGATCAGCGCCGGCACCTGGGTCACCCGCCTGCTTCCGGAGCTTCCTGTTCAGCCGGTACGCAAGGTCTTCGCCTGGTTCCAGGCCGATGGTCGTTACAGCAGCAAGAATCATTTTCCGGCGTTCACCGGCGAGTTGCCCAACGGCGATCAATACTACGGTTTCCCGGCGGAAGATAATGAGCTAAAGATCGGCAAGCATAACGGCGGCCAGCCTATCACCACGCCGCAGGAACGATCGGCGTTTGGCGCCGTCGGCAGCGATGGTTCCGAATCCTTTCCGTTTTTACGTAACGTCCTGCCCGGGATCGGCGGCTGTCTGCACGGCGCCTCCTGCACCTATGACAACACGGTCGATGAGGATTTTATCATCGATACGCTCCCAGGCAGACCTGACACACTGCTGATCACCGGTCTGAGCGGCCACGGCTTTAAGTTTGCGCCGGTGCTGGGAGAAATTGCCAGTCAGTTTGCTCAGGGACAGACGTCGACCTTTAACCTGACGCCCTTCTCGCTGGCGCGCTTTAGCTCATAATGGAATGCGGCACGCTTGCCGCCGGGGAAAAAAACGGCCTCTGTCGAGGCCGTTAGTCATTGAGAATGGTTATGCGTCGCCTGTTTAATATGCTGGTCAACAACGTGCGCGAGCACTTTATGATCTACCTTGCGCTCTGGCTGCTGCTGGCGATCATCGATCTCGTCTGGTTATGGTTTTTCTGACGACTCAGGCTCGGGGATCCCGAGTTTGGTATTCAGTCGGCCACGCGATTTGTTAAAGATTTTATTGCCGTTTTCGCGTCCGGCGCGCAGCTGGCGCTGCTCTTCTTCCGGCAGCTTATGCTCTTCCATGCAGGCTTCGCTACAGCAACCGGCAAACTTCTCAGCGCAGCTCGGGCACTGAATAAACAGCAGATGGCAGCCATCATTCAGACAATTGGTATGGGTGTCGCACGGCACGCCACACTGGTGACAGTGCGCGATGACGTCATCGGAGATCCGCTCGCCCATCCGCTCATCAAAGACAAAGTTTTTGCCAATAAAACGGACCGGCAGCCCCTGCTCACGGGCGCGGCGGGCGTACTCAATAATCCCACCCTCGATGTGCCAGACCTGATTGAAACCGTTATGCTTCATCCAGGCGCTGGCTTTTTCACAGCGAATACCGCCGGTGCAATACATGACAATTTTCTTGTCTTTGTGGTCCTGCATCATGTCGACGGCTTTCGGCAACTGATCGCGGAAGGTGTCCGCCGGGATCTCCAGCGCGTTTTCGAAATGGCCCACTTCATATTCATAGTGGTTACGCATATCGATAAATACCGCATCCGGATCGTCAAGCATGGCATTGACGTCCGCCGCCTTGAGATAATCCCCCACATTGGAAGCATCGAAAGAAGGATCGTCGATACCATCGGCAACAATACGGTCGCGCACTTTCAGGCGCAGCACCCAGAACGATTTCCCATCGTCCTCCAGGGCGATATTGAAACGCAGCCCCGCCAGCGCCGGATCGAAGCCATACAGAAACTCACGCAGCGCTTCAACATTGCTTTCCGGCACGCTGATTTGCGCGTTGATCCCTTCCCGGGCCAGATAAATACGACCAAAGACCTTCAGCTGCGTTAAGGCAACCCATAACGCATCGCGAGTGGCCTGCGGGTCGACAATGGTGAAATATTTATAGAATGAGATCGTCGTGCGCGGCTCGGTCTCAGCCAGCATTTGCGCTTTTAACGTCTCATTTGAAATGCGGTTGTGTAACACTGGCATGGTGTACCTGCTCGACATAGAAATGAGGGAATAAACGGCGGGCATGATATAGCAAAGCTTATTAATTTACATCCCTACATTTTACGCTACATTTTTCTCACCCGGTCGCGCCCCGTTTAACAAAACGAGCTGACTGTCGCCGCCTTTGGCTGGCCGGTAAAAAAATGCGATAATATAAGACGTTGCTCACTGATACGGGTATGAAATGACTCATTTGCCTAAATTTTCTCCGGCGCTGTTGCATCCGCGCTATTGGCTGCTGTGGCTGGGTATTGGCCTGCTGTGGCTGGTTGTCCAACTGCCCTATCCGCTGATTTACCGCCTGGGAAATGCCATCGGCCGACTGGCCATGCGCTTTATGAAGCGTCGGGCGAAGATAGCCTACCGCAACCTTGAACTCTGCTTCCCAGAGAAAAGCGAGCAGGAACGTCACCGAATGGTGGTGATGAATTTTGAATCAGTGGGTATGGGACTGATGGAGACGGGGATGGCCTGGTTCTGGCCGGTTCGTCGTATCGCCCACTGGACCGACACCATCGGCTTTGAGCATATCCGCGATGTGCAGGCGCAGCAGCGCGGCATTCTGCTGATCGGTATTCACTTCCTGACCCTCGAGATGGGCGCGCGAATGTTCGGTATGAACGAGCCGGGAATTGGCGTCTACCGTCCCAACGACAACCCGGTGATCGACTGGCTGCAGACCTGGGGCCGCTTGCGCTCAAATAAGGACATGATTGACCGTAAGGATCTGAAAGGGATGATCCGGGCGCTGAAAAAAGGTGAAGTGGTGTGGTACGCGCCGGATCACGATTACGGCCCGACCGCCAGCGTCTTTGCCCCGCTGTTTGCCGTCGACCAGGCGGCGACCACCTCCGGCACCTGGATGCTGGCGAAAATGTCCAAAGCCTGCATCGTCCCCTTCGTCCCGCGTCGCAAACCGGATGGTAAAGGTTATGAACTGATTATCCTGCCGCCAGAGTGTTCCCCGCCGCTGGACGACGCGGAAACCACGGCCGCCTGGATGAACAAGATCGTTGAGCAGTGCATCATGATGGCCCCGGAACAATATATGTGGCTCCACCGCCGCTTCAAAACCCGCCCCGAGGGCATGCCCTCCCGCTACTGATCCCTTTTCCCGGCCGCGCATGTGGCCGGGAATGCGCTTCTCGCTCATGCTTTAGGCTCTGCTTTAGCTTTAAAAGCTCTCCTCCATTGCGGCATTTATTTCCCAGGCGCATAATTAGCAGGCTCATATTTTCTCTTAATTTGACCTGCCGCGCAGGCCAGTGGAACCCTATGTCCTCTGCTGATACCCCCATTAACTGGAAACAAAATCTGACCGTGACCTGGCTCGGCTGCTTTTTAACTGGCGCCGCCTTCAGTCTGGTCATGCCCTTTCTGCCACTCTATGTCGAACAGCTCGGGGTCACCGGGCATAGCGCGCTGAACATGTGGTCCGGGCTGGTCTTTAGTATCACCTTCCTCTTCTCCGCCATTGCCTCACCGTTCTGGGGCGGTCTTGCTGACCGCAAAGGACGAAAAATTATGCTGCTGCGTTCCGCCCTCGGAATGTCCGTAGTCATGATGCTGATGGGGATGGCACAGAATATCTGGCAGTTTTTGCTATTGCGTGCGCTGCTCGGCCTGCTGGGCGGCTTTATTCCTAACGCCAACGCCCTGATTGCGACGCAGATCCCGCGCCATAAAAGCGGCTGGGCGCTGGGTACGTTGTCAACCGGCGCGGTGAGCGGCGCCCTGCTCGGCCCACTGGCGGGCGGCTTTCTGGCCGACCACTGGGGCTTGCGTACCGTCTTCTTTATGACCGCGGCGGTGCTGTTCATTTGTTTTCTGTTTACCCTGTTTTTAATCCGCGAAAATTTTGTGCCGATCGCCAAAAAAGAGATGCTCAGTGCCAGAGAGGTTTTCTCCTCGCTACAGAATCCCAAACTGGTGCTCAGCCTGTTTGTGACCTCGCTGATAATTCAGGTAGCCACCGGCTCGATTGCGCCGATTCTGACGCTTTACGTGCGCGACCTGGCCGGCAACGTCAGTAACATCGCCTTTATTAGCGGGATGATCGCCTCGGTGCCGGGAATAGCCGCGCTGATGAGCGCCCCTCGTCTGGGCAGGCTCGGGGATCGTATCGGACCGGAAAAGATCCTCATCGTCGCGCTGATTATCTCGGTGCTGCTGCTGATCCCGATGTCGTTTGTTCAGACTCCACTGCAGCTGGGTATCCTGCGTTTCCTGCTCGGCGCCGCAGACGGGGCACTGCTGCCGGCGGTGCAAACCCTGCTGGTGTATAACTCCACCAGCCAGATCTCCGGGCGTATCTTTAGCTATAACCAGTCGTTCCGCGATATTGGCAACGTTACCGGCCCCCTGATAGGCGCCTCGGTGTCCGCCAACTACGGCTTCCGCGCGGTATTCCTGGTCACCGCTGGCGTGGTGTTGTTTAACGCCATTTACTCGACCCTCAGCTTGCGCCGACCTGCAGCGGAAGCGTCGCAGCCTGACCGCCATTCAGTAAATTAATGTCCAGAGGGGCCCTGCCCCTTGACGCCATGGCTACCGCCTTCTATAGATTGAATCGTGTTCAATTCATATTCTTCTCAGGAGATTCGCTATGCCAAAGGATTCGATGTTCTATGCCACGCTCGAAGAAGCTATTGATGCAGCACGCGAAGAATTTCTCGCCAATAATCCTGACAGCGATGAAGAGAGCGCTAACGTTGAGCAGCTCAATATTCAAAAGTATGTGCTGCAGGATGGTGATATCGCATGGCAGGCCGAATTTTTTGCTGACGAAGACGAACAAGGTGAATGTTTACCGATGCTCAGCGGCGAAGCTGCGCAGAGCGTCTTCGACGGGGATTATGATGAGATAGAGCTACGCCAGGAGTGGCTGGAAGAAAATACGCTTCATGAGTGGGATGAAGGCGAATTCCAGCTCGAACCCTCGCTGGATACCGAAGAGGGACAGACGGCAGCAGACGAGTGGGACGAGCGTTAATCAGTTATAGGGCCCGTGGCTGGCGTCCAGCGGCAACAGCAGCGTATCGAACACCAGCGAGAACGGCAGGTCCAGAACGGTGAGATAGCGCCATGCCGAGTCGCGAACGTCCCACTGCACGCCCGGGTAATATTGATTGCCATGCCCCTGCCCGGGCACCGTCCGGCTGATAATGCTGCCGCAGCCGCTCAGCAGCAGCACCATGGCAATGATCGGTAGTATTCGCATCCACAACCTCGTGTTTCAGATAAAAAAATACCGGCATCGCTGCCGGTATTTTCCTTTACGTACGGCTTATTTCGTTTTCAGCGCCAGCGGGTTAAGCGCTAACTGCTGATAGGCGTTGACCCACGATGAATATTTCTCCGGCGTGGCCCAGACGCGATAGTGCAGACGCGACATGGTCACCGGGTCGCTCAACAGCACCAGTCGACGATCGCGGTTCAGCTTATCCGGCGTTTCATTCAGCGCCTGCTCAACGTGGCGCTCGCGAGCGATCTCAAGGATATGACCATGACGATGGCGCGCGGTGGCCATCGCCGTGGCGAGGGCGTTAAACGACGGATTGAATACCGCGTGCATAAAGCCATCGTCCAGTGAACGCTGACGGTTCAGCGTCAGGTACGCGTCGGTATCCTTGAGCACCTGCGGCGGCGAATACTCTTCCGGGATCAGGAACAGCTTCCAGCGCTTGCTGCGCAGGCCCACGGTCGCCCGGCTGGAGATCGCCGACACGAACGGCGACAGGATCAGCGAGACGACGATCGGCGCCAGCCAGAACAGGAAGCGCAGATCCAGCCATGCCATTCCGACTGCCCATACCAGCCCCAGCAGCAGCTGCGAGCCGTGACGCATAAAGGCTTCTCCCCACGGTGTGGAGTCATCATCACGCTGCGGCGAATTCCACACCACTTCCCAGCCGAGGAAGGCGCTGACCACGAAGACGGTGTGAAACAGCATGCGAACCGGCGCCAGCAGGACCGAGAACAGGACCTCCAGCAGCAGAGAGAGCGTGACGCGGATAAACCCGCCGTACTCTTTCGGCCCTTTACACCACACCAGAATAATACTCAGCAGCTTCGGCAGGAACAGCAGCACCATGGTCGAAGCGAACAGCGCGATGGCCAGCTCCGGACGCCACTGCGGCCACACCGGGAACAGCTGACGCGGCTGCAGGAAGTACTGCGGCTCGGTCAGGGCATGCACCACCTGCAGCGCCGTCGACAGGGCAAGGAACATAAACCACAGCGGCGCCGACAGGTACGACATCACGCCGGTGAGGAACACTGCCCGGTGAACCGGGTGCATCCCTCTGACGAGGAACAGGCGGAAGTTCATCAGGTTGCCCTGACACCAGCGACGGTCGCGTTTCAGCTCGTCCAGCAGGTTCGGCGGCAGCTCCTCATAGGAGCCCGGCAGATCGTAGGCAATCCACACCCCCCAGCCGGCACGGCGCATTAGCGCGGCTTCGACGAAGTCGTGCGACAGGATCGACCCGGCAAAGTTACCCTCGCCCGGCAGCGGCGCCAGCGCGCAGTGCTCAATGAACGGCTTCACGCGGATAATGGCATTGTGTCCCCAGTAGTGGGACTCCCCCAGCTGCCAGAAGTGCAGACCCGCCGTAAACAGCGGACCGTACACCCGGGTGGCAAACTGCTGGCAACGCGCATACAGCGTGTCCATGCCCGAGGCGCGCGGGGATGACTGGATGATCCCGGCGTTCGGGTTCGCTTCCATCAGGCGCACCAGGCTGCTCAGACACTCGCCGGTCATCACGGAGTCTGCGTCCAGCACCACCATATAGCTATACTGGCTGCCCCAGCGGCGGCAGAAATCATCGATGTTGCCGCTCTTACGCTTCACGCGACGACGACGACGACGGTAGAAAATCTGCCCTTCGCCCTGCACTTCAGCAATCAGCTCCATCCACGCCTTTTGCTCAGCAACACAGATATCGGGGTTATAGCTGTCGCTGAGAATATAGACGTCGAAATGAGCAGCGTTACCGGTCGCTTTCACCGACTCCCACGTCGCCCGCAGCCCGGCGAAAACGCGATCAACGTCTTCGTTACAGATCGGCATAATAAGCGCCGTACGGTGCGCCGGGTTCAACGGTTCGTCACCGACCGTCGAGGCGGAAATACTGTACTTGTCGCGGCCAATCAATAGTTGCAGAAAGCCCATTAACGCGGTCCAGAAGCCGGCGGAAACCCAGCAGAACAGTACCGCGAAGAGGATCAGGATGCCGCTCTGCAACACATACGGCAGCAGCTGCATGAAAGAGATCCACAGGTTCTGCCCCACCATGTCGGCCGGGTTGATCAACGCCCAGCCCTGATAAGGCAGAATGGTTTTCATATACCAGGTGGCCACCACGGTCTGCGACAGCGTCAACAACAGCAGGATGTAGCGACGAATGCTCCCGACGGTACGCCATTTTTGCTCGCTCTCACGCTCTTCTTGCGTCAGGCGGGAGAGATAGCGTGGCGTGACATCGCGTCCGCGCAGACGGTCCCAGAAGCGGCCGACCGGGTTAGTACGCCACGGGTCCGGGATCATCGAGGAGCGCCTGGCTTTCGGCATAGCATGCAGTTGGGTACGACCTTCGTCATCTTTCACCAGCTGATCGCCAGAAAGAGAATCCGGCCAGCTGTGCGCCAGTCGCGCCTTCACTGACCCTAACGGGGCGTCGTCTTCGCGGGCGAAATGCCGATGTTCGTCATCCAGGGCCTGGTGAACGGCCTGCAGACTGGTGTCCGGCAGCGCCGATTTCTCGGCGTCCGACAGCGGCAATGCGTCAATGTACTTCGTTATCTTATTCATTGGCAGGCAGCTGATAGCTCCAGGTTTCGCTCAACGTGTCATCACCGTTAACCAGTGCGGCACGCATTTCCGTCGTTTTCTTCGGATCTTTGACCTTCAAACGCAGGATCATCCGCCAGCCTTTGGTCACTGGATTGTAACGCACGGTATTTTCAACGATTTCCGCGTTATCGCCGGTGCTCGCCTGAGCAGCGACCGGGGTATCCGCTGGCAGTTTCTTCATATCGGCGCCGGTGAAGTCGACAATGAAGGCAACCGTGCCGTCCGGCTGGCGGATCAGGTTCGACTGCTTCACGTCGCCGGTAGAGCGGCGGGTCTGCATAACGTAGGCGTTATCTGGCGCATGCAGCTTGTCTTCATCGCGGCTGAAGGTGATGGTGTATTTGAAATTCATCTCCTTGCCCGGCTCCGGCAGCTGATCCGGCGTCCAGTAAGTCACGATATTATCGTTCGTTTCATCGTTGGTCGGGATTTCAACCAGCTCGATTTTCCCTTTGCCCCAGTCCCCTTTCGGGGTGATCCAGGCGCTTGGACGCAGGTCATAACGATCGTCGAGATCCTCGAAGCGCGAGAACTGACGGCCGCGCTGCAGCAGGCCGAACCCTTGCGGGTTTTCCATCGCATAGCTGCTGACAGCCAGGTGTTTCGGATTGTTCAGCGGACGCCAGATCCACTCGCCGTTACCGGCCAGGATCGACAGACCATTGGAGTCGTGCAGCGCCGGACGATAGTTGAGCGTCGGAGAAGGCTGGTTGGAACCGAACAGGAACATGCTGGTCAGCGGCGCCACACCCAGTTTGCCGACTTTGTCACGCAGGTAAACTTTGGACTGCACGTCCACGACGGTGTCGCGTCCCGGCATGATGACAAAGCGATAGGCGCCGGTTGCCCGTGGGGAATCCAGCAGCGCATAGATAGTCAGACGCTTGTCAGTGGCTTTTGGACGTTCGATCCAGAACTCACGAAAACGCGGGAACTCTTCGCCGGACGGCAGCGCGGTATCGATAGCCAGGCCACGCGCGGACAGACCGTAAACCTGACCCTGACCCAGCACGCGGAAGTAGCTGGCACCGAGCATGCTGACGATTTCATCGTTCTTATCTTTGCTGTTGATCGGATACAGTACTTTGAAGCCAGCGAAACCGAGGTCTTTCACTGTGTCTTTATCGTGCTGGACGTTACCAAAGTTAAAATAGTCCGGACTATATTTAATTTTGCGCACGCTGGTCGCCGTCACTTCATTGATGGTGACCGGCGTGTCGAAGTACATCCCCTGATGGTAAAATTCAAGCTTGAATGGGGTTTTCTGGTTATTCCAGTAAGCTTTATCGTGATTAAATTGAATTTGCTGGTAGTCCGCGTATTTCATGTCGCGGAAAGCGGAGGGCAGGTTACTCTTCGGCGCTTCATAGCCTTTCCCGGCTAACGTTTTGGCCTCTTTTGCAACGTCATCAATGCTAAACGCCCATGCAGATGAAGTACACAGGGACAACATTACGGCTGCGCTTAACCAACGCATTTTCATCATCTGTGGTTTATGTTTCATATAAGTAAGCACTTCCCCCTTTGTGTGCTTAAATCGATCCGATCTATTTTAATGGAAACTCAGGCAATCCGACAACATAATCCCTGCTTTGTTCAGCCTGGCGGCACAGGGAATAAACAGTTCGCTGTCCCGTTTGCACTTTGAGTGCTTATCCTGGAGACAGTTACCCCGAGTTCATGTAGGGTTGCTGATAATGTAAGCGTTATCACCTTGAGTGATAAGACGAATTATCTGAGATTGTCGTGAATCGTATGAATAATACTCCGGTACAGCGTGAATATTTCTTCGACAGCATCCGCGCCTGGTTGATGCTGCTGGGGATCCCTTTCCACATTTCGCTGATTTATTCCAGCCACAGCTGGCATGTCAACAGCGCCGAACCCTCGTGGTGGTTGACGCTGTTTAATGACTTCATCCATGCCTTTCGCATGCAGGTCTTCTTCGTCATCTCCGGCTATTTCTCCTACATGCTATTTCTGCGCTACCCGCTGAAAAAATGGTGGAAAGTGCGCGTCGAACGAGTCGGTATTCCGATGCTGACCGCCATCCCGCTGCTGACGCTGCCACAGTTTATTATGCTGCAGTACGTCAACGGCAAGGCGGAAAACTGGCATACCCTTTCCATATACGACAAATTTAACACCCTGGCCTGGGAGCTCATTTCCCACCTGTGGTTTTTACTGGTTCTGGTGGTACTGACCTCGCTGGGGGTGGTGCTGTTTAAATGGCTGACACGCCGCCCGGCTGGCCACGGCCTCGCCTTCAGTGACACTGTCACTATGGGCCAGTTGACGATGATTTTCCTTGCGCTGGGGGTCTTTTACGCGCTGATCCGTCGGTCCTTGTTCCTGATCTACCCGCCCCTGCTGAGCAATGGTCTGTTTAATTTCGTTGTGATGCAGACGCTGTTCTATCTGCCCTTCTTTGTGCTGGGCGCACAGACTTTCATTAACCCGCGCTTAAAGACCATGTTCACCACTCCGTCGCCGTGGTGCTGCGCCGCAGCGCTGCTCGGGTTTATCGCCTATAGACTGAATCAGCAGTACGGGTCCGGCGACAGCTGGATGTACGAAACCGAATCGGTGATCACTATGGTGTTGGGGCTGTGGATGGTCAATGTGGTCTTTTCGCTCGGCCATCGACTGCTGAACTTCCAGTCGGCGCGCGTAACCTATTTCGTCAATGCTTCGCTGTTTATTTACCTGGTGCACCACCCGCTGACGCTGCTCTACGGGGCGTGGATCACCCCGGCCATCAAGTCCAATACCTTAGGCTTTATTGTCGGGCTGGTTTTTGTGGTGGGTATCGCGCTGATCCTGTATGAAATTCACCTGCGCATTCCGCTGCTGCGTTTCCTGTTCTCCGGTAAACCGATGAACAAACCGGCCAAAACCCCGGCTTCGGCCAGCTAATTTGCCGCGGGTGCGGCACGCCAGGCGTGTCGCATTACCCTTGCTCGTCAAAGAGCCGGTCGAAAATCATATTATACAGGGCTTCTAAATCCGCCTTATCGACCGGGGTGGAGGCGTTCAGCTCACAGCGGTAGGCTGCCCCCTCCGTCAGAACAGCGATGAGCTCTGATGCGGCATTGCGCCGCGCATCGCTGAGCCCGGGATGGTAGCGCTGCGACAGACGCCCTCCCTCCTCTTTCAACCGTAGATCGGCCTGCACCATGATCTCACGCAAGCGTGGATTACGCGAGGATTCGGCGTTGATTTCCATCAGCAGATAATTATCGCTTTTGGTGGCTGCCGACGTCGGGATCCTGCCGGCCAGCACCGCCGCTTTGCGCGCCAGATTGTGGTTCTCATCGATCATCTCCCCGACCCTGGCGTTGACGATTTCGCTGACAATCGCTTCGATGATCGCCTCTTTGCTGGCAAAAATACGATACAGCTGACCGACGCTCAGGCCCGCCTCGCGGGCAATATCGGCGACGGAGGCGCCGTGCAGCCCCTTTTCAGCAAAACACCTTTGCGCAGCGGCGACGATCTCCGCGCGGCGCGCCTGCTGCTTCTGCTGTACTTTTCCTTCTGACACCCTGCTCCCTCCTGCTACCCATCATTCCCGTCAATACTGGCGGTTATCATAGCCTATTCTGTTGAATCAGGGGTATGACGCCAGCAGGCGACGATAGACAGCCGCCGTTTCCTCGTCAAAACAGACGAACAGGACGCGCTCAAGCGGGTTATAGCGAGTGAGAAACGCGGTGACGGTACGTACGGCGATCTCCGCCGCTTCCTCTTTTGGATAGCCATACACGCCGGTGCTGATCGCCGGAAACGCAATGGAGCGATAGTTGTTTGCCGAGGCCAGCTGCAGACTGTTTTTGTAAGCATCGGCCAGGGTTTGCGCTTCCATGCGGTCGCCGCCGTGCCAGACCGGGCCCACGGTGTGGATCACCGCGCTGGCGGGAAGATCGCCCGCAATAGTGATCACCGCGTGACCGGGGGGACATTCGCCCTGCTGCTGCAACACCTGTTTGCAAGCCGCCAGCAGCGCCGGACCGGCCGCCCGGTGGATCGCGCCATCCACCCCGCCACCGCCCAGCAGCGAGGGGTTTGCCGCATTAACAATCACATCGACATCAAGCGTCGTAATATCGCCGAGAATTACCTCAGGTTGAACAGCCATTTCTCCTCCTGTCGGCATAGCGCGTGGATACGGCTTTCTGCCGATACTAGGGCATTCCCGCCCCCGGGAGCAAGATTATCCCTCAGCCCTGGCGACGGGAAGCTAAAAAAAACAGGACCCTAAGGGTCCTGTTGAGCTTGTTGTTTCGCCGGTCAGGCGTTGTCATTAGCGAACGATTTATGTTTGCCCGCGCGGGCCGCCAGCCACAGGCCACTATTCTTCATGGCATAGCCAAAAACCAGACCCAACGCCAGGGAAGGCACCACCAGGCGCCAGTCGCCGTCTGCCGCGAAGGTGGCGCAGGCGCCGATAAAGGTGCCCGGTACAAACGACAGCAATGTCTGTCGCGCCTGAATGCACATCAGGAAGGCGACGATACCGGTCATCATATAGCTGAGGATCTGCAGCTGCGGGGCCAGTGCGCTACCGTGGATAATCACTAATGCCCAGACCACGCCGCTCATTACTGTGCATGAGGAGATAGCCAGACCTTTCAGACCGCCCTGCGGGCAGGCGAAATAGGCCGTACAGCCGAGGAAACCGGCCCAGCTCAGCAGGCCGAGAGCGACCGCCACCCATCCCCAAATCCCGGAGAGAATGCCCGTCGTTAATGCGATTGCGAAGAGTATGTTCATGGCGCGTATCCTAGCAGATACGCGCCGGAAGAATGAGATCTAAAACACAGTATATGAATGAACCTAATTTCAGTTGCATTCAAATAGTGATTTACATCACATATTATTGCTCATCTTCTTCCTGAAGCTCGTCCCACATCGCGGCGATGGCGTCGCGGGTCAAAGGTGCCATGGTGCGCCAGAACGGCGTGTGGGCATGGGCTTCGACTTTGCCCAGCATCGTCCCGCACCATGGCAGGATATAGTCGGCAAACAGGAGCTCCAGCGTCTCGCTCTGGTCTTCTGTGGCATGATCTTCCAGCCAGGAGGCGGCCAGCAGCAGCGATCCGAGATGATCCGCCGGACCTTCCCCTGTCGGGATGCCGTGTTCGCTCATAAAAGCCCGAACGTCTGCTTCCGAGGAACCCTCCACCCACGCACTACGGTACGGCGGCACGCTGCAGGCTTCACCGACGAACAGCGCATTATAGTCCGTCGCCAGGGACTGCATCTCACAACTTTTCTGCAGACGCGCCAGCAGTTCATCCTGCTCAAGCGGCCAGCTGCCAGCCAGTTTGCCCTCACGGATCAGGGTAAACAGCGGCACCAGCAGCGGGTCCTGCGGTTGACGGTAATACAGCGAACCCAGCACGCGGCAGAGGATTGAAAACTCGTTCATTCAGTTATTCCAGTTATACAAATTAAAGGTCAGCAAATTCCGGGATCGCCGGCATGCCCCGCGACTCGAGGAAGTTGAGCAGGCGACGCGGAGAAACGTTGAGGATCCTCTCCTCCGGGAAATCGACCGCATCAAGGATCTTGCGGCATTCGGTAAATTCCCCGAGGGTAAAGGCAGTGTGAGAGTCCGAGCCCAGCGCCACCCATCCCCCGGCATCACGCACCGCCGCAGCGATAGCTCGGCAGTTATCATCACTGCCCACGCGCGATGAAATAAAAGAGGAGTTATTAATCTCCAGCGCCACCTGATAGCGGGCCGCCGCTTCGGCAATAGCCGGGATATCCACCGGGAATTTCGGATTACCCGGATGGCTAATCATATGCACCTTACCGCTGGCCATCGCGGCGATCATCGCCTGCGTATGGGTGTCACGATCCTGCGGAGGGAACACCGGCTCATGGAATCCGGCGATGATCAGATCAAGCGAGGTTAACATCGGCCCGGAGCAGTCGATCTCACCTTCGATATTTTTAATATTCGACTCAATACCGCGCAGGATCCCCACCCCGTCTACCAGGCGAGGCCAGATGCGCATATTAACGAAGTGCCAGTAGTGCGGGGCATCCGCCATATCCGGGCCATGGTCGGTGATGGCGAAGAGTTTGATCCCTTTACGCTTTGCTTCCGCAATATAATCGTGCAGGGTGCTGTAGGCGTGGGTGCTGGCGACGGTATGCATGTGCAGGTCAACGGGATACATCACATTCTCCTCTTCTGTTTGCCGCAAGAATAGCAGGAAACCGGGCTATTGATTAGCAAAAACCCCGCCGTAGCGGGGTTCTCTCGTCTTAATAACCGCGCTGGCGGTCAACCTGACCGCTTACCGGTTCCCCTCGCTCAAGCCGGTTAATGGTCCCCGCAATGTAGGTGATAGCTTCCATTGGACGGGTCACTGCCGCCACATGGGGGGTCATGGCCACC
This sequence comes from Klebsiella sp. G-Nf4, assembly GCF_002810615.1. NCBI lineage: Bacteria > Pseudomonadati > Pseudomonadota > Gammaproteobacteria > Enterobacterales > Enterobacteriaceae > Klebsiella > Klebsiella sp. G-Nf4. The sequence goes on from NZ_PION01000005.1 coordinate 71,770, forward strand.
CGCGGATGCGCCCATAGCGGGCTCTCCTGCGGCAGCGGTTCGCGACTGAAGACATCGAGCATCGCCCCTTTGAGCTTACCGCTGTTCAGCGCCGCCAGCAGATCCTCTTCAACGACATGCACGCCGCGAGCAAGGTTAAGGACATAGCTCTCATCCGGCAGCTGCGCCAGCAGCGTTTGGTTAATAATACCGGCGGTTTCAGCGGTATTCGGCAGCAGGTTGATCAGCACGCGTGTGCCCTGCAGGAATTCGCCCAGCTCGGCCTGACCGGCGAAGCTCTGCACCTGTGGCCAGGATTTGCGGCTACGGCTCCAGACGCGAAGCGGGAACCCCCAGGGTTGCAAGCTTTCCGCGACCTTCGCCCCCAGCACGCCGGCGCCCATAATACCGACAGTAAATTCGTCGGCGCGATACTCGGGCAGCGGCTGCCAGCGGGAAGCCAGCTTCAGCGCCTGATAGTCATCAAAGCGGCGGAACCAGTGCAACACCTGGCTCACGGCATACTCCTGCATCTGCCGTCCCATACCGGTATCTTCGAGGCGAAACAGCGGAATCGACAGCGGCAGCATAGCCGGATGGTCGCGCAGCTTACTCAGGATTGAGTCCACGCCCGCCCCGAGGGCAAACACGGCCTTCAGCGCCCGGTCCTGCAGCATCTCTACCGGCGGATGCCAGACCAGGGCATAGTCAGCCGGCTGGTTGTCACCCGCTTTCCACTCGCGCACCCGCGCACCGGGTAACTGTTTTTCCAGCTCACGGATCCAGAATGGGGTATCAAAGGTCTGATGGTAAAAAATAATCTCCATAGGGGCTCCTGATAGCAGACGCCTTTGGCCGATTGACGCTGGCGTCTTATTTTACTCATTGTTTTCTATTGGTTTGCCAGCATAACAAAATTCTCCCGAGCGAAAAGGGAAAAGGCACTGGCGACAAAAAAAACGGATTTCGCGCGTTTAAGGAGCAAGTTGCTCGAAGTTTGTCTAAACGCGCTTTTTTTGCAAAAAGTTGATTGACGGGCGATACGTATTTCCCTACATTAGCGCCCGTTCCCGACAACAACGGGAAAGACAATATGGTGAGGTGTCCGAGTGGCTGAAGGAGCACGCCTGGAAAGTGTGTATACGGCAACGTATCGGGGGTTCGAATCCCCCCCTCACCGCCATATTTTAAGAAGAGCTCGTACGCAAGTACGGGCTTTTTTCTTTTATATTCTCCGCCGGGGGGATGAGAATCCCCGACCGGGGTTCGACAACTGGCAACGCCAGTTGGACAGACCGCGAGCCTGCGAGCGGGCTGCCCCGCAGGGGCGAGCGAAGCGAGTCAATCCCCCCCTCACCGCCATATTTTAAGAAGAGCTCGTACGCAAGTACGGGCTTTTTTCTTTTATATTCTCCGCTGGGGGGGGATGAGAATCCCCGATCGGGGTTCGACAACTGGCAACGCCAGTTGGACAGACCGCGAGCCTGCGAGCGGGCTGCCCCGCAGGGGCGAGCGAAGCGAGTCAATCCCCCCTCACTGCCATATTCGAGATGAGAACCTGTACGTAAGTACGGGCTCTTTTCTTTTATATTCTCCGCTGGGGGGGATGAGAATCCCCGACCGGGGTTCGACAACTGGCTTTGACATTACGCAGTATTGTCAAAGCCAGCCTTTGGTTCGCACGATTAACAGCGCAGCGAAGATGTTCGCCAACACTATCCCCTCTTCCGCTTTGAGCCACCCGGCATAACGAAAATCATCTAGCTCCGGATGGTGTACGTTATGCATTAACGAAAGTGCTTTGTTACTTGCGTATCGACCGTAACTCAATGTAAAAATGAATGAACGTTCATTCATTTTAGCGCATGACAATACAGAAGGTACCAATGACTAGCAAAACACTGCGACTTATATTTCCTCAATGGCAAGGCGGTAACAATCCTCCCTACTATCTTGGCTCACAGCTCCTCTCGTTTCTCTCTCCTGAAGCAAAAGGGCCCGTTGAGACTGTTCCTGTTGAGTTGCCAACAACAGAGCCATTGCCAGGGATTAATGGCATCACGGCTAAGCCATCCCTCATCAGGCAGCTCAGTAATGCTGCCACACTGATTGAAAAACATGATCCCAATAGCATTGTCATTTTAGGCGGAGACTGCCTGGTTTCGCTGGCGCCTTTCGCCCACCTGCTCGATAAGTACGGAGACAAACTCGGTGTGCTCTGGATTGACTCGCATCCTGACGTACAGACTGCTGAACAATATCCAAACGCGCATGCCCATGTACTTGGTGCGCTAATGGGTACGGGTGATAACGATTTAGTTGCCCATGTAAGAACCAAACTTAACCCGTCAAAAATAATGATTGCCGGTATCCACGATCTACTTCCTTATGAAGCTGAATACCTCACTCGCCATAACATTACGACGCTAACACCTGAACAGGTTAAAAGCGGCGAAGATGAAGTCCTGGAGTGGATATCGAAAGAAAAGATTGCGTATCTGGCGATCCATATCGATCTGGACGTTCTCGACCCGTCTCTGTTCCGCTCCGTTCTTTTTGCAAAACCGGGGCGCGGAAAACACGATTTTGGCGACGTTGCTGAAGGCAAACTGACGATTGAGGATGTACTCAATCTGATTGCGGCAACGACGACAAAAGCAGTCCCCGTTGGCCTGACAATTGCTGAACATTTGCCCTGGGACATGCTGAATCTCAAGCACATGCTCAGTGAATTACCCCTGCTAAAGTAAGACGAAATCCAGGAGCCAGACGACAGAGTTTAGCTCTGGCTCCTTGCATAAAAGCGCGTTAAAGTCTGGGCACCGAATTAACCAAGATGCCGATATGTTAAAAAAAACCGAAACCTACCATAAGTTGATTACGGCTGCAGCTGCCTGCTTTGCGGAAAAAGGCTTTAGTGCGACAAGCGTACGTGAAATCGCTACCCGGGCAGGAATCAGTCAAGGAGCAATGTATACGTATTTCAAAAGTAAGGATGAACTTGTTAAGGCTATTGTACTGGAAGAACAGAACTCCGCGTTGACTGCCCATAATGCGACCTATGCAGGCTCTTATTTTGATCGCCTTTGTGCACAAGTCACGTCCTGTATTAGTGAGATCGGTTACCCTATCACGCATCAACTTTGGGTTGAAATCATGGCTGAGTCTGCGCGCAATCCAGAACTGCGAAAAACGTATATCTCCAGCGATGACATCATGCGGAAAAGCTTCGCGCGGCTCATCCAGGAGGGTATCGCTGCCGGAGAATTTCGTCGCGATATTAATCTTGAAGAAGTCACGATCATTATTTTTGCCCTTATTGACGGTTTAATCGCTCGTCAGGCAATAAACACGACCTTCTCATTCAGGGATGATCTGCCAATGTTTTTTGACGTTATGGCAAAATTGCTTAAATAATACCAGACGGTCATAGTAAAACGATGTATCGAAAAAACCAGAGGTTGCTTAAAACAGCCAACGCTCTCAAGCGGCAAACGACTCACACAGTGAGCAATCTTTCACGCCCCTACGCGATTGCGAAGAGTGCGTGAAAAAGTACGGACGCTTTTCACATATGAGTTCCGACAAAAAACCTCTGCCTACCCATCAATCCTCCTCCATCCGCTGATACTCTTCGCTGAGGTAGTCCACCAGCGCCCTGACGGAGGGCAGCAGCCCGCGCCGTGAGGCAAATACCGCATGGATCACTTCCCGCCGCGGCTGCCACTCATCCAGTACCACCTCTAATTCTCCTGACGCCAGCTGATCGCGCACCATTAATAAAGGAAGCTGCACCACGCCGACGCCCGCCATCGCCGCCTCGCGCAGCGCCAGCATATCGGTGGTCACCATTCGCGGCGTGAAATACACTTCCGCTCTCGCTCCCTCAGGCCCGGTGAGCTGCCATTTATGCTGATGCTTGTTCGCCCCCAGGCTGAGCCCCGGCCAGGCACTCAGTTCAGAGGGCGCCTGCGGGCGCCCGAGTCGGGAAATCAGCTCCGGACTGGCCACCAGCCGGTGCCCGCGGTCCGCCAGCACGCGCATCACCAGATCGCTGTCCTCGATGGGCCGGGGACGGACGCGGATCGCCACATCAATCCCCTCCCCGACCACATCCACCCGGCGGTTGGTCGCTTCAAGATGCAGCGTTACCCCGGGATAGCGCGCCATAAATCGCGCCAGCATCGGTCCAATATGGACATGCAGCAAGGTGACCGGACAGGTGATCCTGACGCTACCGCGCGGCTCGGCGCGCAGCGTCTCGACCGCCTGCTGCGCCGCCTCGGCCTCTATCAGCATCGCTTTGCAATGCTGATAAAAGGTCTGCCCGACCTCGGTGACCGCGAACTGACGGGTGGTTCGCTGAATCAAACGCACGCCCAGCCGCTCCTCGAGTTGCGCAATGCGGCGGCTGAGCTTGGATTTCGGCTGGTCAAGCGCTCGCCCCGCCGCGGCGAAACCGCCATGGTCTACCACCTGGACAAACCAGGCGAAGTCATTGAGATCCTGCATCCTTCCTACATTGTTCCATTTTTGGAACAGTATAGGTCATTTATGCTCACTACCGCACACGTCGTCCCGGATATAAGCTTATTCATATCAGATACCGATACACAGGAGAAAGCCATGAAACAGATTACAGGAGTCTACACCGCGCCTGCGCAGCATTGGGTAGGTGACGGCTTCCCGGTTCGTTCGATGTTTTCTTATCAGACGCACGGCCAGCAGCTGAGCCCCTTCTTACTGCTCGACTATGCCGGGCCGTACACCTTTCCGGCAGGCAGCGATAAACGCGGCGTCGGTGAGCATCCGCATCGTGGATTCGAAACCGTCACCATCGTCTACGCCGGTGAAGTAGAGCATCGTGACTCCACCGGACGCGGCGGAGTGATTGGCCCGGGCGACGTGCAGTGGATGACGGCGGGCGCCGGGATCCTGCACGAAGAGTTCCACTCGGAAGCCTTCACCCGCAGCGGCGGCGAGCTGAAGATGATCCAGCTGTGGGTCAACCTGCCCGCCAAAGACAAAATGACGGCCCCCGGCTATCAGAGCATTACCGCCGGGACGATCCCCAGCGTCGCGCTGGCGAATGGCGCCGGACAAGTTCGGGTTATTGCCGGCCAGTATGACGACGTCAGCGGCCCGGCCCATACCTTCTCACCGCTTAATGTATGGGATCTGCAGCTGAATCAGGGGCACGACCTCACGCTGCGCCAGCCGGAAGGCTGGAGTACCGCGCTGGTGGTGCTGGAAGGGGAAGTGATCATCAACGGTTCCGAGTCCGCCCGCGAAGGTCAGTTGGCCGTCCTGAGCCAGACAGGAGACGCCCTGCATCTGGAGGCGACCGCCCAGGCAAAAGTTCTGCTGATGGCTGGTGAACCGTTGCAGGAGCCGATTGTGGGTTATGGCCCCTTTGTCATGAATAACAAAACGCAGATCGCAGAAGCCGTTCGCGATTTTAACAGCGGCCGCTTTGGCCAAATCTAACTGATTGAGGTGAATACTATGTCTACTCCCGCTAACTTTAACGGCGCTCGTCCGGTGATTGATGTTAACGATACCGCAATGCTGTTGATTGACCACCAGAGCGGCCTGTTCCAGACCGTCGGCGATATGCCAATGCCAGAGCTGCGCGCTCGTGCCGCCGCGCTGGCCAAGATGGCGTCGCTTGCCGGGATCCCGGTGATCACGACCGCCTCCGTGCCGCAGGGGCCGAACGGTCCGCTGATCCCGGAGATTCATGAAAATGCGCCGCATGCGAAATACATCGCCCGTAAAGGCGAGATTAACGCCTGGGATAACCCGGAATTCGTCGCCGCGGTGAAAGCGACAGGTCGTAAGACGCTGATTATCGCCGGAACCATTACCAGCGTTTGCATGGCCTTCCCGGCTATCGCCGCTGTCGCCGACGGTTATAAAGTGTTTGCCGTGATTGACGCTTCCGGCACCTACAGCAAAATGGCGCAGGAAATCACCCTGGCTCGCGTGGTACAGGCTGGCGTAGTGCCGATGGATACCGCTGCCGTCGCCTCTGAGCTGCAGCGCACCTGGAATCGCCCGGACGCCGCAGAATGGGCGGAGGTGTACACCAAAGTCTTCCCGGCCTACCAGCTGCTGATCGAAAGCTACAGCAAAGCGCAGGACGTGGTGAAGAATAACGAACAGCTGGATTCTCAGCGCTAAAAACCCCGCCCCGCTGTACCGCAGCGGGGTGTTGTTCATTGCGTGAGCGAACGGTAGAGAAAGAAGAAAATATGCTTGACCGTTTTAACGCAACTCCCTATAGTAGCGCCCCGTTGCCCACCCAAGGTGAGCAGCAAGACAATATGGTGAGGTGTCCGAGTGGCTGAAGGAGCACGCCTGGAAAGTGTGTATACGGCAACGTATCGGGGGTTCGAATCCCCCCCTCACCGCCATATTCGAGATGAGAGCCTGTACGCAAGTACGGGCTCTTTTCGCATGTGGCACCGCAGACATCCCCGGGGTCGGCAGCAATGCCTCTCCCGGGCTACCAGATCGTACCCGCCAGGTAGTCCGGCCACGCGCAGTACCGCCGGGAAGCGAGTCAATCCCCCCCTCACCGCCATATTCAAGATGAGAGCCTGTACGCAAGTACGGGCTTTTTTTTCGCATGTGGCACCGCAGACATCCCCGGGGTCGGCAGCAATGCCTCTCCCGGGCTACCAGATCGTACCCGCCAGGTAGCCCGTCCAGGCGCAGCGCCGCCAGGAGGATGCCCAAAAACAACAAAGCCCGGGCTAGCCCGGGCCTTGCTCACAGTATGACGATTAATAATAGGCTTTCAGCGTCCGCTGGCAGAGGGCCGAGCGCACGCAGTCATCGGTGGTGAAACGCACGATGCCGATCATCTCGTCTTCCTCAAAACGCGCCAGCGCATCGCTCAGGCCAGATCTCACACCAGAGGGCAAGTCGCACTGGGTGATATCGCCATTGACGATGACCGTCACGTTCTCCCCGAGGCGGGTCAAAAACATCTTCATTTGCGCTGCGGTCACGTTCTGGGCCTCGTCCAGAATCACCACCGCATTTTCAAAGGTACGTCCGCGCATATAGGCGAACGGCGCGATTTCCACCTTGCCGATTTCCGGACGCAGGCAGTACTGCATAAAGGAAGCCCCCAACCTTTTCACCAGCACGTCGTAAACCGGTCGGAAATAGGGCGCGAACTTCTCGGCGATATCTCCCGGTAAGAAGCCGAGATCTTCGTCGGCCTGCAGAACGGGACGGGTAACAATAATTCTGTCCACATCCTTATGGATCAGAGCTTCAGCTGCCTTCGCCGCACTGATCCAGGTCTTGCCGCATCCGGCTTCACCGGTGGCGAAAATCAGCTGTTTATTGTCGATGGCATTCAAATAATGCGCCTGAGCTTCATTGCGCGCCTCAATTGGGGAAGTATCACGGCTGTCCCGCGCCATGCCAATTGCTTCTACGCCACTCATTTGCACAAGCGATGTGACCGATTCTTCTTCACGTTGTTTATGGCTACGTGAATCCCGTCTCAGCACACGTTTTGCTTCACGACGAGCTTTGATCACTGCTTTTTGTCTTCCCATGGATAGCACCTTGCGTTGTAGGTTTACATCACACGCGTCAACATCGACGCGACTATGCGCACGAACGATTGAGGTTTGGCTTCCTTGTAAGCCATTGCTTGCCGGTAGAACTGACAACGAGTCGCGGCTACGCGCACCGCGTACCCTGCCAAGGTTGTAATAATTTGAAGCGGAAGGAGAAAGGGTAAGAAAATCGCTGCCGGAAGCGGGGCTTCCGTGCTGAAGAGTACGGTCTGTGGTTTTACGTTGTCCGGTACGGGACCTTACCATTCGCGATCTCCATAGTGAAACGTCACACTGCCGGGAACTACCGCGTATGTAATAAGTACATCAAAAAAGATTCTTAATGCAACTTATTTTTCACAATGACGCAACAAATAGTTCTTAAGCAAGTGTAGGAAACTATCGGTCATTTGTATTACAGAAATATAACACATGGCAGGAAATATAATAAAAAAGAGAAAAACAGCAGAAAACGCCCTGCCCTCACGGACAGGGTCGGTATCAGGCCTGCAGCAGCGACTGTGCCAGATAGTGCTTATCATCCACCACGCCGGGTAAAACAAAGAAGTAGCCCCCGCCGATGGGTTTGACGTACTCCTCCAGCGCCTCGCCGTTAAGCCGTTTCTGCACCGTCAGAAAACCCTTTTCCAGATCGTGCTGATAGCAAACGAACAACAGTCCCATATCCAGTTGCCCGGCGTTAGTGACGCCCAGCGAATAGCTGTAGCCACGGCGCATCATCAGGCTGGACTGGGTTTCCGGCGTGCGAGGATTGGCCAGACGAATATGACTATCCAGCGCGATCGTCTCCCCGCCAGGATCGTTGCTGTAATCCGGGGTATCGTGTTCGTTTTTCATCCCCAGCGGCGCACCGCTGTGCTTGTCGCGGCCAAAGATCGTCTGCTGCTCTTTCAGCGGCGTCCGGTCCCAAAACTCGACGTGAAACTGGATGATGCGCGCCGCCTGATAGCTGCCGCCCACGGTCCAGGCCGGCTCGTCCTGATCGGCTGTCACCCACACGACTTTATCCATCAGCGCGCTGTCATGGCTCGGCGGGTTAGCAGTACCATCTTTAAAACCCAACAGATTGATGGGAGTCTCTTTGCCTTTACTGCGCGCCGCGCTGTCGGAGATAAACCCTTCCCGCTTCCAGCGCACGCTCAGCAGATCCGGCGTATGTTTGATGACATCGCGCAGGGCGTGGATCACCGTATCCTGAGTATTGGCGCAGATCTGCAGCAGCAGGTCGCCATGACACAGGGCGGCATCCAGCGAATCGTTGGGGAAGCGGGTCATCGGCTGCAGTTTTTTCGGCGCTTTATCCGCCAGGCCAAAACGCTCATCAAACAGCGAATGGCCAACCGAGACGGTCATGGTCAGGTTATCCGGTGCAATCCACGCCCCTAAGATGCCGGAATCCATCGGCGGCAGCCGCGGATTAGGCGTGTCCGGCGCCGGGCCGCCCTGGGTTAAAAAGGCGATACGCTGGGTCAGCAGTCGAAACAGGCGCTCGAGGTCGGCTTTATCGGCCGCCAGCACATCGAACGCCACCAGCATCATCGAGGCCTGCTGCGGCGTGAGAATGCCCGCCTGATGCGGGCCGTAGAAGGGCTGCTTTTCCTGACGGGCGTCGGGTGCCAGTGTCCCGGGGGAACTTTCCGCTTTTGCCGCATGCGCCACCGGGCAGCCGCCGGTGATGGCCAGCGCGCCGCCAAGCGCGCCGATCCCTTTCAGTAAGCGACGACGTGACGGCTCGTTCACGTCGTGGGGTTTCTGTTGTGCCATCGACTTAGTCCAGACCCAGGATCCCGCGCAGCTGAGCCAGATCTTCCGCCAGGGTGGTGATCGGCCCTTTTAGCGCATTACGGTCAGCAGTGGTCAGTTTATCGTAGGTCTCGAAACCGTCTTTGGTGCGATATTTGCTGAGGATGCTGTCCACTTTCTTAAAGTTGGCGTCCACTTTCGCCAGCAGCGCGCTGTTCTCTTTTTGCAGCTGCGGACGCAGCAGGTCGACAATTTTCTGTGCGCCATCAATGTTGGCCTGGAAGTCCCACAGGTCGGTGTGGCTGTAACGATCTTCTTCGCCGCTGATCTTGCTGGCCGCGACTTCCTCAATTAATCCGGCCGCCCCGCCCACCACTTTTGACGGCGGGAATGCCAGCTCGCTGATACGCTTTTGCAGCTCCAGCACATCGCTGTTCAGCTGATCGGCATATTTTTCCATCCCCTTGACGCTGTTATCGCCAAACAGCGCTTTTTCCAGACGGTGGAAACCGGTGAATTTCGGATCTTCCGCTTTTTTCTCGAAGTCGTCTTCGCGGGCGTCGATGCTGCCGTCAAGGTCAGAGAACAGCTCGGCAATCGGCTCGATGCGCTCGTAATGCTGGCGCGTCGGGGCGTACAGCGCTTTCGCTTTTTCGATGTCGCCCGCTTTCACCGCGTCGGTAAAGGCTTTGGTACCGCTGACCAGCTGCGCGGTTTCCGCCGTCACATAGGCCTTGTAAGCGGTGATCGCGTCGCCGAGGCTCAGCACCGCATCCGCTTTCGCCGCGTCTTTGGTTGCTTCGCCGGTGACAATCAGTTTCCCTTTCGGGTTGGTGAGCAGGCCGCAGGTCATATCATATTCGCCTGGCTGCAGGTTAGCGGTGAGCTTCTGGGTAAAGCCCGGCGCGATGTTCTCACGCTCTTCCACCACCATGACCCCTTTCAGAATTTCCCACTCCAGCGCTTTCTGGCTATGGTTCTGAATAATAAACTGGGTTTTACCCGCTTTAACGGTCACCTGCATCGGCTCGCACTGCTTGTCGTTGACGGTGACTTTGACCTGCGGGATATCCGCAGCCTGAGCACCCAATGCAGAGCTGAGCAGCGCGGCCACGGTCGCCCGCAGCGCATTACGGCGAAAATGAATCATCATGATCATCCCTTTCGGTAAGTAGAGTGTCGCTTATACGCTCGCAGCGCCCGGTCAGGCAGCCCGCGAGGCAGTGGTATTATTCCGCGGCGGCAGGGCAAACAGCACCAGCGCCGGGATCAGATAAAGCAGATAGACCGCCACTTCGCTAACGCTCGGGGTCTCCTGGTAGCCGAAGATCCCTTCAAGCAGCGTGCCGAACAGCGTATGCGTCGACAGCACGTTGCTCAGATCGAAGGCGGTATCCTGGAACAGGTTCCACAGGCCAGCCTCGTGGAAGGCGCGGATCGCCCCCGCGGCCAGGCCAGCGGCCACCAGCAGAATAAACAGGCTGGTCCATTTGAAGAACACGCCGAGGTTAAGGCGGATACCGCCCCAGTAGAGCAGGAAGCCCAGCACGATTGCCGTGGCCAGGCCCAGCAGCGCCCCCAGCGGCGGCCAGATGCCGACATCCTGCTGGAATGCCGCCAGCAGAAAGAAGACCGACTCCAGCCCCTCACGGGCAACGGCGAAAAAGACCATCATCACCAGCGCCCAGCCGTGGTGATTGCCGCGCTGCAGCGCCTTGTCCACGGCCTGCTCCAGTTGCTGTTTAACGTTGCGCGAGACATTGCGCATCCAGAAAACCATCCACGTCAGGATCACCACCGCGATGACCGCGACGATCCCCTCGAACAACTCCTGTTCGCGCTGAGGAAATTCCCCGGTGGTTTCGTTGATAAAAATGCCTAAGCCAAGACACAGCGCCGCCGCGAGGATCACGCCAATCCACATCACGCCAATCCAGTTGCCGCGCTGGGTGCGTTTCAGATAGCTGGCGATCAGGCTGACAATCAGCGCCGCCTCAAGGCCTTCGCGTAACATAATGAGAAATGGGACAAACATGCCAATACCCTTAAATGTAAAGCACCGTCAACGAATGCAAAAACAGGTAATATTTATGATAGTGATTATCATTACAATACTCAGAAACACAAGCGAAATGTTTAGAGAATGATGACTATCTGTAAATAAATCGCTGGCAAATAATGACTTACGAAAATATTCGCCTGTTATGAGGGAAAAGAATAAGCAAAGGATTTTTTACGCCAGATATTTACCCGTGGCAGCGGCTATGGCTAAATGGCGGCCTTATTGACCTGCGAAAAGAACAACATGACTGCATTTTTTCATTTCCTGCTGGCGCTGGTGGTGATCCTCGCCCTGGCCTGGCTTGTCAGCTACGACAGACAAAAAATTCGTATTCGTTACATTCTCCAGTTGATTATTATCGAAATAGCGCTCGCCTTCTTTTTCCTGCACGCAGAAAGCGGCCTGTGGCTGGTGAAAAATATCTCCGGCTTTTTTGCTTCACTGTTAGGCTTTGCCGCTGAAGGGACCAATTTCGTCTTTGGCGGCATGAGCGAAAAAGGGTTAGCCTTTATTTTCCTTGGCGTCCTGTGTCCGATTGTGTTTATTTCCGCGCTGATTGGTATTCTTCAGCACTGGCGGATCCTGCCGATTTTCATTCGTGTCATCGGTACCCTGCTGTCGAAGGTAAACGGCATGGGTAAGCTGGAATCTTTCAACGCCGTCAGCTCGCTGATCCTCGGCCAGTCGGAGAACTTCATCGCCTATAAAGGCGTGCTGGGCGACCTCTCCTCACGCCGACTGTTCACCATGGCGGCGACGGCCATGTCGACCGTGTCACTGTCGATCGTCGGCGCCTATATGACCATGCTGGACGCCAAATATGTCGTCGCAGCGCTGATCCTGAATATGTTCAGTACCTTTATCGTGCTGTCGGTGATTAACCCGACGCGGCCGGGCAGCGAGCAGGAAATAAAACTCGAGAAGCTACACGAATCGCAGAGTTTCTTTGAAATGCTCGGGGAATATATTCTGGCCGGCTTTAAAGTGGCGATGATTATTCTGGCGATGCTGATCGGCTTTATCGCCCTGATCAGCGCCATTAACGCGCTGTTCGCTACCCTGTTTGGTCTCAGCTTCCAGCAGATCCTCGGCTATGTCTTTTATCCGCTGGCCTGGCTTATCGGCATCCCGCTGAGCGATGCGCTGAACGCCGGCAGCATCATGGCCACCAAACTGGTCGCTAACGAATTTGTGGCGATGATTGAGCTGCAAAAGATTGCCGCCAGCATGACGCCGCGCGGGCTCGGCATTCTCTCGGTCTTCCTGGTGTCGTTTGCCAACTTTGCCTCGATCGGCATTATCGCCGGGGCGATCAAAGGCCTGAATGAACCGCAGGGCAATATCGTCTCCCGCTTCGGCCTGCGGCTGGTGTATAGCGCCACGCTGGTGAGCCTGCTTTCCGCCAGCTTTGCCGGGCTGGTCCTGTAAGACAAACGGCGGGGCTGCCCCCGCCGTTTACTCAGAACTGCACGCAGACCGGCTGGTCGACACGCATCACCGACTCCTGCGCGAAGCGTGATTTATAGCCCTGGCGCAGGGCTTCAATGCCTGCCTCGCTCTGCGCATCGTTGCCATGGATCACCATCAGCGCCTTACTCTGCTCCCGCACCACCTGACCATTCTGGCCCAGCCACTGGCCGCGGGCATCAAACACCGTCAGCCCATCGCGAAAGCGCGGCGTGACGTCGCGGTCGACAAACTGTTGCCACTCTTCAGCGGTGATGTCTTTCCCCGCCGGGCGGCTCAGGCCGAAGTAAAGCGTGGTTTGCACCATGGACCGATCCGCCGGGCAGGCGCCGGGCTTCGCCGCGCGGGTCGACGAACTTCCACCCGCCACGCAGCCGCTGAGTAACCCTGCCAGCACCAGCGCCATTGCACCCTGTCTGAACGTCATCTTTGCTATCCTCATTGTTATTAGTCAGGAAATATCAGCGGATTTTCAAATAATTAGCAAGGGTTATAATATTCGGACCCGGCAACAGGCAAAAAAAAGCCCGCCAGCGGCGGGCTCGTGAGCGTCAGATGACCTTACTCAGCCGTGGCGCGTACCGGCGGCGGCGTATGGTAGTGGGCATCCGCTTCGGCGAAGCGCTGCTGCATGCTGGCCGACGGCGCTTTATCCAGCAGGCTAAAGACCACAATCCCCAGGCTACCGAAGATAAAGCCCGGAATAATTTCATACAGGCCCAGCCAGCCAAACTGCTTCCAGACGATCACGGTCAGGGCGCCAATCACCATCCCCGCCAGCGCGCCGTTACGGGTCATGCGTGACCACATCACCGAGAACAGCACCACCGGACCAAAGGCGGCGCCGAAGCCAGCCCAGGCGTAGCTCACCAGTCCCAGTACGCGGTTTTCCGGATTGGCCGCCAGGGCAATCGCCACCAGGGCAACCACCAACACCATCATACGCCCCACCCACACCAGCTCTTTCTGGCCGGCGTTTTTGCGCAGGAACGCTTTATACAGATCTTCAGTAATCGCGCTGGAGCAGACCAGCAGCTGACAGCTCAGGGTGGACATCACCGCCGCCAGAATCGCCGACAGCAGGATCCCGGCAATCCACGGATTAAACAGGATTTGCGCCAGTTCGATAAACACGCGCTCAGCGTTCTGGTTAACCGCGCCCGCCAGGCTCGGGTTGTTATTGAAGTAGGCAATCCCAAAGAAGCCAACGGCCACTGCGCCCGCCAGGCACAGGATCATCCAGGTCATACTGATGCGACGTGCGTGAACGATACTGTGGTGCGAATCCGCCGCCATAAAGCGCGCCAGAATATGCGGCTGGCCGAAATAGCCCAGCCCCCAGCCCATCAGCGAAATAATCGCCACGAAGTTCAGCCCCTTGAGCATGTCGATATTTTCGATGCTCTTTTGTTTAATGACTTCCAGCGAATCACCAAAGCCGCCGACGGAAATAATCACGATCACCGGGGTGAGGATCAGGGCAAAAATCATCAGGCTGGCCTGCACGGTATCGGTCCAGCTGACGGCGAGGAAGCCGCCGACGAAGGTATAGATAATCGTCGCCGCCGCCCCGGCCCACAGTGCGGTTTCATAACTCATACCGAAGGTGCTTTCAAACAGACGCGCCCCCGCCACAATTCCCGAGGCGCAATAGATGGTAAAGAACAGCAGAATAACCAACGCCGAAATAATTCTCAGCACCCGGCTTTTATCTTCAAAACGGCCGGTAAAATAATCGGGCAGCGTCAGGGCGTTATTATTCACCTCGGTATGCACGCGCAGGCGACCGGCCACCAGCTTCCAGTTAATCCACGCCCCCAGCGTTAAACCAATGGCGATCCAGCTTTCGGAAATCCCGGAGAGGAAAATCGCTCCCGGCAGTCCCATCAGCAGCCAGCCGCTCATATCCGACGCCCCCGCGGAAAGCGCGGTCACAAATGGCCCCAGACTCCGCCCGCCGAGAATATAATCATCGAAGTTTTTGGTCGAACGCCAGGCAATAAACCCGATTAAAACCATACCAAAAATATAAACAATAAATGTCACCAGCATCGGTGTGCTAATAGCCATGCAAAGTCTCCAGAATTTTTTATCGACAGCGTCCCGCTTTGTCGTTTTTTCCACTACCGGAACGGGGTAATGGTGCGTTGTTTAATTGGGCGACCGTATCCTGACGGAAGCTTCGGTTTTTCACAAATGATTTAACACAGCATTTACACGAAAACCCGGCAGCGCAAAACGTCATTTTTTTAGAGGTTGCACTCTCTCACGTTTTTAAAGGTTGCACCAAAAAAAAGTGTTAACTCACGCATACAAATACCCTATGAGGCCGGGGTTAAAATTCTGCTATTTTGAGTATTATTTTTAACAAATCCGCCATTTCACGGCTTGCGTCACAAGCCACAATTAACAAGGTTGCACAAAGTTGCAACATGGTGGATATTTCCATGCAACCGCATAAGCCTAACGATAAATGACAGGAGTTCTGAGCATGGGCACCACCACCATGGGTGTTAAGCTTGACGACGCCACCCGCGAGCGCATTAAGTCCGCCGCGAGCCGTATTGACCGCACGCCGCACTGGCTGATTAAACAGGCCATCTTCAATTATCTGGAAAAACTGGAGAACGACGAGACGCTGCCTGAGCTGCCGGCCCTGCTCTCCGGCGCCGCCAATGAAAGCGATGAAGCAGGTTCCCCGGCGGAAGAACCGTATCAGCCGTTCCTCGAATTTGCCGAGCAGATCCTGCCGCAGTCGGTGAGCCGCGCAGCGATCACCGCCGCCTGGCGACGTCCGGAAACCGACGCGGTACCGATGCTGCTGGAGCAGGCCCGTCTGCCGCAGCCGCTGGGCGAACAGGCACACAAGCTGGCGTATCAGTTGGCGGAAAAACTGCGCAACCAGAAAACCGCCAGCGGCCGCGCCGGCATGGTGCAGAGTCTGCTGCAGGAGTTCTCCCTTTCTTCACAGGAAGGGGTGGCGCTGATGTGCCTGGCGGAAGCCCTGCTGCGTATTCCGGATAAAGCCACCCGCGATGCGCTGATCCGCGACAAAATCAGCAATGGCAACTGGCAGTCGCATATCGGCCGCAGCCCGTCGCTGTTCGTCAACGCCGCCACCTGGGGGCTGCTGTTTACCGGCAAACTGGTGTCGACCCATAACGAGACCAGCCTCTCCCGCTCGCTGAACCGCATCATCGGCAAGAGCGGCGAACCCCTGATCCGCAAAGGCGTCGATATGGCGATGCGCCTGATGGGCGAGCAGTTCGTTACTGGCGAAACCATCGCCGAAGCGCTGGCTAACGCCCGCAATCTGGAAGAAAAAGGGTTCCGCTATTCCTACGATATGCTCGGCGAAGCGGCGCTCACCGCCGCCGATGCCCAGGCCTATATGGTCTCTTATCAGCAGGCGATCCACGCCATCGGCAAAGCCTCCAACGGCCGCGGCATTTATGAAGGCCCGGGCATCTCGATTAAACTCTCCGCGCTGCATCCGCGCTACAGCCGCGCGCAGTATGACCGGGTGATGGAAGAGCTTTACCCGCGTCTGAAATCGCTGACCCTGCTGGCGCGCCAGTACGATATCGGCATCAATATCGACGCCGAAGAGGCCGATCGCCTGGAGATCTCCCTCGATCTGCTGGAAAAACTCTGTTTCGAACCGGAGCTGGCCGGCTGGAACGGCATCGGCTTCGTGATCCAGGCCTACCAGAAGCGCTGTCCGTTCGTCATCGATGCCCTGATCGACCTCGCGACCCGCAGCCGTCGTCGCCTGATGATCCGTCTGGTGAAAGGCGCCTACTGGGATAGCGAAATCAAACGCGCGCAGATGGAAGGCCTCGAAGGCTATCCGGTTTACACCCGCAAGGTTTATACCGACGTCTCCTACCTCGCCTGCGCGAAAAAACTGCTGGCGGTGCCGAACCTGATTTACCCGCAGTTCGCCACCCACAACGCCCATACCCTGGCGGCTATCTACCAGCTGGCGGGCCAGAACTACTACCCGGGTCAGTATGAATTCCAGTGCCTGCACGGTATGGGCGAACCGCTGTACGAGCAGGTGGTAGGCAAAGTCGCCGACGGCAAACTGAACCGTCCGTGCCGGATCTACGCCCCGGTGGGCACCCACGAAACGCTGCTGGCGTATCTGGTGCGCCGTCTGCTGGAAAACGGCGCCAATACCTCCTTCGTCAACCGTATCGCGGACAATACCCTGCCGCTGGACGAGCTGGTGGCCGACCCGGTCAGCGCGGTAGAAAAACTGGCGCAGCAGGAAGGCCAGGCCGGCCTGCCGCATCCGAAAATCCCGCTGCCGCGCGATCTCTACGGCAGCGGCCGGAGCAACTCCGCCGGTCTCGATCTGGCGAACGAGCACCGTCTGGCCTCCCTCTCCTCTTCCCTGCTCAACAGCGCGCTGCATAAATGGCAGGCATTGCCGATGCTGGAGCAGCCGGTGGCCGAAGGCGAAATGCAGCCGGTGGTTAATCCGGCAGAACCGAAAGATATCGTCGGCTACGTCCGCGAAGCCAGCGACGCCGAAGTCCAGCAGGCGCTGACCAGCGCTATCAACAATGCGCCGATCTGGTTCGCCACCCCGCCGCAGGAGCGCGCCGCCATTCTTGAGCGCGCCGCGGTGCTGATGGAAAGCCAGATGCCGACCCTGATGGGGATCCTGGTGCGCGAAGCGGGTAAAACCTTCAGCAACGCCATCGCTGAAGTGCGCGAAGCCGTCGACTTCCTGCACTATTACGCCGGCCAGGTGCGCGACGATTTCGATAATGAAACCCACCGCCCGCTGGGCCCGGTGGTCTGTATCAGCCCGTGGAACTTCCCGCTGGCGATCTTCACCGGCCAGATTGCCGCCGCGCTGGCGGCCGGCAATAGCGTGCTGGCGAAACCGGCAGAGCAGACGCCGCTTATCGCCGCCCAGGGCGTGGCGATTCTGCTGGAGGCCGGCGTGCCGCCAGGCGTTATTCAACTGCTGCCGGGCCGCGGGGAGACCGTGGGCGCCGCGCTAACCTCCGATGAGCGCGTACGCGGCGTGATGTTCACCGGCTCCACCGAAGTGGCGACGCTGCTGCAGCGCAATATTGCCAGCCGCCTCGATCCCCAGGGTCGCCCGACACCGCTGATCGCCGAAACCGGCGGGATGAACGCGATGATCGTCGACTCGTCGGCGCTGACCGAGCAGGTGGTGATCGACGTCCTGGCTTCCGCGTTCGACAGCGCCGGCCAGCGCTGCTCCGCCTTGCGCGTCCTCTGCCTGCAGGAAGAGGTCGCCGACCATACCTTGACCATGCTGCGCGGCGCCATGAGCGAGTGCCGGATGGGTAACCCGGGCCGGCTGACCACCGACATCGGCCCGGTTATCGATGCGGAAGCGAAAGAGAATATTGAACGCCATATTCAGGCGATGCGCGCCAAAGGACGCACCGTCTACCAGGCGGTGCGCGAGAATAGCGAAGACGCAAGCGAATGGCGCCACGGGACCTTCGTGCCGCCGACGCTTATCGAACTCGATAGCTTCGACGAGCTGAAAAAAGAGGTCTTCGGCCCGGTACTGCACGTGGTGCGCTATAACCGTAACGAGCTGGACAAACTGGTCGAGCAGATTAACGCCTCTGGCTATGGCCTGACCCTCGGCGTGCATACCCGCATCGACGAGACCATCGCCCAGGTCACCGGCAGTGCGAAGGTGGGCAACCTGTACGTCAACCGCAATATGGTTGGCGCCGTGGTCGGCGTGCAGCCGTTCGGCGGCGAAGGGTTGTCCGGTACCGGTCCGAAAGCCGGCGGTCCGCTGTACCTGTACCGTCTGCTCTCCAGCCGTCCACAAGGCGCGGTTGGCGTGACCTTCTCCCGCCAGGATGCGGAGCGCCCGCTGGACGCCCAGCTGAAAACGCTGCTGGAAAAACCACTCCTGGCGCTGCAGCAGTGGGCGGCGGGCCGTCCTGAGCTACAGGCGCTGTGCCAGCAGTACAGCGAGCAGGCGCAAAGCGGTACCCAACGCCTGCTGCCTGGGCCAACCGGCGAGCGCAATACCCTGACGCTGATGCCGCGCGACCGTGTGCTGTGCGTCGCGGATAACGAGCAGGATGCGCTGATCCAGCTGGCGGCCGCGTTGGCGGTGGGTTGTGAAGTACTGTGGCCGGACAGCGCCCTGCAGCGCGATTTGGCGAAGAAGCTGCCGCGGGACGTCAGCGAGCGAATTCGCTTTGCCAAAGCGGAGCAGTTACCTGGCCAGGCCTTCGACGCGGTTATCTACCACGGCGATTCCGACCAGCTGCGCGAGCTGTGCGAGCAGGTGGCGGCACGCGACGGGGCGATAGTCTCGGTGCAGGGCTTCGCCCGCGGCGAAACCAACCTGCTGCTGGAGCGGCTGTATATCGAGCGTTCGCTGAGCGTTAACACCGCGGCGGCAGGCGGTAACGCCAGCCTGATGACCATCGGCTAAAACAGGCTCCCCGGTGGCGCTACGCTTACCGGGGCTACCTACCACCGCCAAAGGGTAGCCCGGATAAGGCGCTGTGATCATCCCCGGTGGCGCTGCGCTTACCGGGGCTACCTGTCTCATGGCACGGGGGGCGGCCAGTATTGTAGGTCGGGTAAGCGTAGCGCCACCCGACAACATAACAATACAACGAGGTAGCCCGGATAAGGCGCTGTGCGCCGCCATCCGGGAAATCGGCGCAGTGATCAGCTAATGACAGCCGACGTCAGCTGTGTTTAATTAAGGCTCCCGGACGGGAGCCTTTTTTATGGGAGCAGAACAATGAAACGCACGTTATTTGCCGTGATGGCCCTGCTGGCCAGCGGCGCGGCGCTGGCAGACGAGTGCAGCAACGCCAATACCCAAACCGAAATGAATCAGTGCGCGGCCGCGCAGTTTCAGGCGGCCGACAAAAAACTGAATGACACCTGGCAGCAGGCCCTGCAGCGCGCGGTGGGTAAACAACAGACATTACTGAAGCAGGCGCAGCAGGCATGGATCGCCCTGCGCGACGCCGATTGCGCCTTCCTCGCGTCCGGCGCCGAAGGCGGCAGCATGCAGCCGATGCTGGTAAGCCAGTGCATGACCGATAAGAGCGTGGAGCGGGAGTCATTCCTCTCCTCGCTACTGCAGTGCGAGGATGGCGATCAAAGCTGCCCACTGCCACCGGCCAATTAACGGACGCGAATGCCTTCGATAATCATCCGCTGGACATTATCGACCGTTTGTTCAAAAAAGGCCGCGTCCTGCAGCGTGGCGCCGGTGACTGCCTCCACCTGGGTAGCGAAGTCGGCGTAATGCTGGGTGGTGGCCCAGATCATAAAGATTAAATGCTGCGGATCGACCGGCGCCAGCTTGCCGCGGTCGATCCAGCCGGAGACAATCGCCGATTTCTCATCGACCAGCGCTTTCAGGTCCCCGGTCAGTTCGCCCATCAGCAGCGGCGCCCCCTGCAGCATCTCGAGGCAGAACAGCTTCGAGGCCTGGGGATGATCGCGGGACACCTCCAGCTTCAGGCGAATATATTCGCGGATCGCCACCAGCGGGCTGATATCCTCGCGAAACGCCTTCAGCGGCGCCAGCCAGATGGCGAGGATCTGCTGCAGGACAGCCACATACAGCGCCTCTTTCGAAGGGTAGTAATAGAGCAGATTGGTTTTCGATACCCCGGCGCGCTCAGCCACTTGCTCCAGTCGCGTACCGTGAATACCAAATTGCGAAAATGCCTCCAGCGCGGCGGCCAGGATGGCCTCCTTTTTGGCGCTTACCGCTTGTGAACGTTTGCCGTTTTTCTTCACCGCGCCCTGTGTCATACATCCTCTCCTTCAGTTGACGCCACCAGCATAGCAAAAGCCCTGCGCCGACACGACCCCGTGCACCCTGATTGCGCATGACTGCCGTTTTTTCGTGCACTGATTTTGACCATCCAGTCCACTTTTTTATCGTCCTTTTTAGCAACTCAAAAGTAACACATTAATAACATTGGCATTTATAAAACTGGCATCGCGTTTGCTTTAGCTCTTCTGCAAGGTGGTCCAGGGAGAGGCAGGATGCCGCACCACCGCAATTCCATCTTCCATGACTGCAGAGAGGTAGGTATGAAAATTGGTGTTTTCGTTCCCATTGGCAACAACGGCTGGCTGATCTCTACTCATGCCCCGCAGTATATGCCGACCTTCGAACTGAATAAGGCTATCGTGCAGAAAGCCGAGCACTACCATTTCGACTTCGCGCTCTCCATGATCAAGCTGCGCGGCTTCGGCGGGAAAACCGAGTTCTGGGATCACAACCTGGAGTCCTTCACCCTGATGGCCGGCCTGGCGGCGGTGACCTCGAAGATCCAGATCTACGCCACCGCCGCCACCCTGACGCTGCCGCCGGCGATTGTCGCCCGGATGGCCTCCACTATCGACTCCATCTCCGGCGGTCGGTTTGGCGTCAATCTGGTGACCGGCTGGCAAAAACCGGAATATGACCAGATGGGCATGTGGCCGGGAGATGACTATTTCGCCAGCCGCTATGACTATCTCACCGAATACGTTCAGGTGCTCCGTGACCTGTGGGGCACCGGGCGCAGCGATTTCAAAGGTGACTACTTCACCATGAACGACTGCCGGGTCAGCCCGCGCCCTTCGCAGCCGATGAAGGTGATCTGCGCCGGGCAGAGCGATGCCGGTATGGCCTTCTCCGCTCAGCACGCGGACTACAACTTCTGCTTTGGCAAAGGAGTCAACACGCCAACGGCCTTTGCCCCAACCGCCGCGCGCATGATGCAGGCGGCGGAAAAAACCGGCCGCGACGTAGGGTCCTATGTGCTGTTTATGGTGATCGCCGACGAAACCGACGAGGCGGCGCGCGCCAAATGGGAACATTACAAAGCGGGCGCCGATGAAGAAGCGCTGGCGTGGCTCACCGAGCAGAGTCAGAAAGACACCCGCTCCGGCAGCGATACCAACGTGCGCCAGATGGCCGACCCCACCTCGGCGGTCAACATTAACATGGGCACCCTTGTCGGATCGTATGCCAGCGTCGCGCGGATGCTCGATGAAGTGGCGAGCGTGCCCGGTACCGACGGCGTGCTGCTGACCTTTGATGATTTTCTTGCCGGCATCGACGCCTTTGGCGAACGCATTCAGCCGCTGATGCGCTGCCGGGACCACATTGCTCCTGTTACTCGTGAGGTGGCCTGATGATTACCCTTCCCGCTCGCCCGGAATCCCTGACCTTCACGCCGCAGCAGAGCGCGCTGATTGTGGTCGATATGCAGAACGCCTACGCCAGCCAGGGCGGTTATCTAGATCTCGCCGGCTTTGACGTCTCCGCCACCCGGCCGGTTATCGACAATATTAATACCGCCGTCGCCGCCGCCCGCGCCGCGGGTATGCTGATTATCTGGTTCCAGAATGGCTGGGATGACCAGTATGTTGAAGCTGGCGGCCCGGGCTCGCCGAACTATCACAAGTCCAACGCGCTGAAAACGATGCGTCAGCGTCCGGAATTGCAGGGCAAGCTGCTGGCGAAAGGCGGCTGGGATTATCAGCTGGTGGACGAGCTGAAGCCGCAGGAAGGCGACATCGTGTTGCCGAAACCGCGTTACAGCGGCTTCTTTAACACCCCGCTCGACAGCATTTTGCGCAGCCGCGGCATACGCCACCTGGTGTTCACCGGGATCGCCACCAACGTCTGCGTCGAATCGACGCTGCGCGATGGCTTCTTTCTCGAATACTTCGGCATCGTGCTGGAGGATGCCACCCATCAGGCCGGGCCGGCCTTCGCCCAGCAGGCGGCGCTGTTCAATATTGAAACCTTTTTCGGCTGGGTCAGCGACGTCGAGAGTTTCTGCCACGCGCTGTCCCCCGCCACCCCGCTGTCTTTAGCCAAGGAGAAACGTTATGCCTAAACAGGTGATTATTCCGCCAGGCACCACCACGCCGATTGCCCCCTTTGTTCCGGGGACGCTCGCCGACGGGGTGGTCTACGTCTCGGGCACCCTGCCGTTTGATAAGCAAAACAATGTGGTGCACATCGGCGACCCAAAGGCGCAAACCCGCCACGTGCTGGAGACCATCAAGAGCGTTATCGAAACGGCGGGCGGGAGTATGGCGGATGTGACTTTCAACAGCATCTTTATCACCGACTGGACAAATTACGCCGCGATTAACGAGGTCTACGCCGAGTTCTTCCCCGGCGATAAACCGGCGCGCTTCTGCATTCAGTGCGGGCTGGTGAAGCCTGATGCGCTGGTGGAAATCGCCAGCGTCGCCCATATCGGCACCCCGACATGCTGAGGCTCAATATTGCTCCAGCCCCATGGCCCGGCGCGCCGGTGGTGGTCCTCAGCGCCGGCCTTGGCGGGGGCGGCGGCTACTGGCTGGCGCAGCGCGCGGCGCTGGAGGCACAGTATCAGTTGGTGAGTTATGACCATAACGGGACCGGGGAAAACGCCGGCCCGCTGCCCGCCGACTACAGCATGGCGACGATGGCCGGGGAGCTGTTCAGCGCCCTGCAGGCGGCGGGGATCACCCGCTTTGCGCTGGTGGGCCACGCCCTGGGGGCGTTGATTGGCCTGCAGCTGGCGCTCGATCGCCCCGAGGCGGTGAGCGCCCTGGTGCTGGTCAACGGCTGGCTGACGCTGTCGCCGCATACCCGCCGCTGCTTCCTGGTGCGCGAGCGTCTGCTGCATGCCGGCGGCGCGCAGGCGTGGGTTGAAGCGCAACCGCTGTTTCTCTACCCGGCGGAATGGATGGCCGCGCGCCTGCCGCGCCTCGAAGCGGAAGATGCGCTTGCCATCAGTCATTTTCAGGGCAAGGATAATCTGCTGAAGCGACTGCAGGCCCTGAAGCAGGCTGATTTTTCACGCCGTGCGGCGGCCATTGCCTGTCCGACGCTGATTGTCAGCGCCGCTGACGACCTGCTGGTCCCGGCCTCCTGCTCCCGCGTGCTGCAGGCGGCGATCCCCGGCAGCCAGCATGTGGAGATGCCGTGGGGCGGCCATGCCTGTAACGTCACCGACGCCGATACGTTTAATACCATTTTATGCGACGGGCTGGCCGCTATGCTGCCGGTCGCCAGGGAGATCTAATGAACGACGCGATAAACCACACGGCCTGCGAGACGCTGTTTACCCAGGCCCGGACCCACAACGGCTGGCTGGATAAGCCGGTGAGCGACGCGCAACTGCAGGCCGTCTGGGACCTGATGAAAATGGGGCCTACCTCCGCCAACTGTTCGCCGGCGCGCATCGTGTTCGTCCGTAGCGCGGAAGGCAAAGAGAAGCTCCGCCCAACGCTCTCCAGCGGCAATCTGCAGAAAACCATGCAGGCGCCGGTGACCGCCATCGTGGCATGGGATAGCGCCTTCTACGACCGGCTGCCGACCCTGTTTCCCCACGGTGACGCCCGCAGCTGGTTTACCTCCAGCCCGCAGCTGGCGGAAGAGACCGCGTTTCGCAACAGCTCGCTGCAGGCGGCGTACCTGATTTTCGCCTGCCGCGCGCTGGGCCTCGACACCGGGCCGATGTCCGGTTTTGACCGGGAAAAAGTCGACGCGGCGTTTTTCGCCGACAACGGCTGGAAAAGCAACCTGCTGGTAAATATCGGCTATGGCGACCCCGGCAAGCTGTATGGTCGCCTGCCGCGTCTGTCCTTTGATGAAGCCTGCCTACTGGCATAAGGAGTTGGCGATGGAGTTAGCGGACAAAGCGAGTTTTCGTGACGCCATGGCCCACGTCGGCGCCGCGGTTAACATTATTACCACCGATGGCCCGGCGGGCCGGGCGGGGTTCACCGCCAGCGCGGTCTGCAGCGTTACCGACACGCCGCCGACCCTGCTGGTCTGCCTGAACCGCTCAGCCTCGGTGTGGCCGGTGTTCAGCGAACACCACACGCTGTGCGTCAATACCCTGGCGGCCGGACAGGAGGCCCTGTCGACGCTGTTTGGCGGTAAAACGGCAATGGACGAGCGTTTTGCCGCCGCCGACTGGCAGACTGGCGCCACCGGCTGTCCGCGGCTGGAGGCGGCGCTGGTCAGCTTTGACTGCCGTATCGACCAGCGCGTCAGCGTCGGCACGCACGACATCCTGTTTTGTCACGTCGTGGCCATTACCCGTCACCCGGAACCCCGGGGACTGATGTGGTTTGACCGCGGTTATCACACGCTTATGCGACCCGCTTGTTAACCTTTAACCCGGGATATCATCATGGCACTCTTCGATTTTCCTCGCTGGAAGTTGACCTCCCCCGCCGCTGAGTCCGGCGTTGTCGCCCCCGATGAACGCTTGTCGGCCGGACAAACGCTGGTGATGGGCGTGCAGCACGCCGTTGCGATGTTCGGCGCGACGGTGCTGATGCCGTTGTTGATGGGGCTCGACCCCAACCTGTCGATTCTGATGTCGGGCGTCGGCACCCTGCTGTTCTTTGTCGTCACCGGCGGACGGGTGCCGAGCTATCTCGGCTCCAGCGCCGCTTTTGTCGGGGTGGTGATCGCCATTACCGGCTTTAACGGCCAGGGGCTGAACCCTCATCTGAGCGTCGCCCTTGGCGGGATCATCGCCTGCGGGCTGGTTTACACCCTGATTGGTCTGGTAGTGATGAAGATCGGCACCCGCTGGATCGAGCGCCTGATGCCGCCGGTGGTGACCGGCGCGGTGGTGATGGCAATCGGCCTGAACCTGGCGCCGATTGCCGTGCGCAGCGTGTCCGCCAGCGCCTTCGACAGCTGGATGGCGGTGTTAACCGTGCTCTGCATCGGCATAGTCGCGGTATTTACCCGCGGGATGCTGCAGCGTCTGCTGATCCTGGTCGGCCTGATCGTCGCCTGCGCACTGTACGCCCTGCTGGCGAACGGTTTTGGCCTTGGCAAACCGCTGGACTTTTCCTCCCTCGCCCAGGCGGAGTGGTTCGGGCTGCCGCACTTTACCACCCCATCCTTTAACGGTCAGGCGATGATGTTGATTGCGCCCGTCGCCGTGATCCTGGTGGCTGAGAACCTGGGGCACCTGAAGGCCGTCGCCGGGATGACCGGGCGCAATATGGACCCGTACATGGGGCGCGCCTTCGTCGGCGACGGGCTGGCGACCATGCTCTCCGGCTCGGTGGGCGGCAGCGGGGTCACGACCTATGCGGAGAACATTGGCGTCATGGCGGTGACCAAGGTCTATTCGACGTTGGTCTTTGTCGCCGCGGCGCTGATCGCGATGCTGCTGGGCTTCTCACCGAAGTTTGGCGCATTAATCCACACCATTCCCGGGCCGGTGATCGGCGGCGCCTCGATCGTGGTGTTTGGCTTAATTGCCGTCGCCGGGGCGCGGATCTGGGTGCAAAACCGCGTCGACCTCAGCCAGAACAGCAATCTGATCATGGTGTCGGTGACCCTGGTGCTGGGCGCAGGGGATTTCGCGCTGTCGGTGGGCGGCTTTACGCTGGGCGGGATTGGCACGGCCACCTTCGGGGCGATCCTGCTGCACGCGCTGCTTCATCGCGGAACGCGGGAAGCGAAGGAGGCCAGGGTAACGCCGGTGTAAGCCACATTAGCGCGGCGTTGGCGCAGGGAGCGGTATGGGCCTGGGTGGTGTGAGCCTGTAGGCCGGATAAGGCATTTATGCCGCCATCCGGCACCGCCGCAGGTACGGAGCCTGACCGCCCGGCGGCGCTGCGCTTGTACGGGCCGACTGACGGCCGGAGCTGGATAATTCGATAGGGTTATCGGTTAGCAATGATTTCGCCCCGGAAAAACGGTTGTTCTGTGTTATGTCCGGGCAGATGGCGCTCCCGACAGGTCTTCTGCGTTATGCCTCTCATGGCGCAGGGAGCGCACAGGGGGCGGCCAGTCGCCGCCACCCCCTGTACCCCCGGGCTCCGGCCAGCAACGGCAGTTTCAGCAAGAAAGGTGAATAAATTAACGGCAGGTCGCACGAACGTAGGCCGGGCAAGGCGTGAGCCGCCGCCCGGCATAAAAGGCAGCGCTGTGCCTGATGCCATCGCCCGGCGGCGCTGCGCTTGCGCGGGCCTGGAGACAGTCAGAGCCGGGCCAGGATAAGCGCCGCTGTCGGATCAGAAGCGTAAAATTATGGCTCGCGGCGATCGGCCAGGTCCGGGAGCGGCTGCGCATCGTCGTCTGTGGAAACCTGCGGCGGCGACTTGCGCTTCCACTTCAGCTCGCTCACCAGCACCCCTGCGAGGATCAAGACGCAGCCGAGCAGAGCCAGCAGCGGCAGACGCTCACCGGCCAGCCGGCCAAAAATACCGGCCCATACCGGTTCACCAGTATAGATAAGGGTGGCCCGCGTCGGCGAGACGCTGCGCTGCGCCCAGTTCATGGTCACCTGAATGATCGCGCTGAAAATCCCCAGCCCCAGCGCGACGCCGAGCAGGGCCGGCGTCAACGGCGGAACCGCCTCACCCGCCGGCTTCATGGCGGCGAAAGCCACCAGCGACGCGGTCGCCAGCTGCACGACCGTCACCCGGCGGACATCGACTTTCCCGGCCCAGGCGCTGATAAGGATAATCTCCGCGGCGATCGCCAGCGCGCTCGCCAGAGTAATCATCTCCCCCACGCCAAGCGCCAGCAGATTATTTTCCGGCCCGGCCAGCAGGATCAAACCGATAAAGGCCAGCACAATTCCCACGCAGGACATCACCCCCGGCATACGGCCCAGGCACAGCCACTGCAACAGCGGCACCAGCGGCACATACATCGCCGTGATGAAGGCAGACTTACTGCTGGAGATCGACTGCAGTCCCCAGGTCTGCAGGCCATACCCCAGCGCAATCGCCACGCCAATCGCCACCCCCGCTTTCACCTCCAGCCACGTCAGACCGCGCAGGGTGCGCAGCGAGAGCAGGCCCACCGCCAGCGCGGCAGTCGCGAAACGCAGACCGACAAAAAACAGCGGCCCGCTGAGGCTTACCGCATACTGCACGGCAAGGAACGTCCCTCCCCAGAACATGGTGATCATGATAAGGAGCGCTTCCTGGCGGGTAATGGAGAATTTTAACGAAGACATAAGACAGCCATGACGATTAACGGGCGACCAGTGTGCAATCCGCCCGGCGGGAGCGCAACCACCGACAGATAAAAAAACCGCCGGCAGATGCCGGCGGCGAGGGCGATGCGGTTGGGTGGGGGAGATTAACACCGCATCAAAGAGAACAGTGCGAGTCGCGCGTTAACTGTCACGACTACCATGACTGTTTTTACCCCCTTTTTTGCCAGCCTCTGAGGCGCGCTGAGGGTCATTTTTAAAATTCCCCCCGCTATGCTGGCCACCTTTACGTCCTGCTTCTGATGCTCTTTCACGGTCTTCAGCAAAGTTGCCAGAACCGCCACGATGGTTTGCCATTACTGACCTCCATTAGG
Organism: Klebsiella sp. G-Nf4; assembly: GCF_002810615.1. Taxonomy (NCBI): domain Bacteria; kingdom Pseudomonadati; phylum Pseudomonadota; class Gammaproteobacteria; order Enterobacterales; family Enterobacteriaceae; genus Klebsiella; species Klebsiella sp. G-Nf4. Next base: position 99,968 of record NZ_PION01000005.1, read on the forward strand.
TTAGACATCATAGTGCATTACGCGGGAGCGGCGATGCCGCTGTCTTACCGCGTATCTATAAGGTTAGTGAATGACAGCTGCTGACGGCGACAAATGAAATATCCAGAAACAAACCCGGGCGAAAAAAGTCCCCTCGCGGCGTGAACGGGCCCTAACCGACTCTGCTGGCGGAGAAAAAATAGTCGGCAAAAATGTATCCTGATGCTACACCCTTGCCGCACCGGCCAAAATGGCAGGCGCAACGCCCCCTCTTCTCTCCTGTTCAGGCCGCGCTGTGCAAGGAAAAGTAAATAACGCTTTGTCATTTTGTTATAAATCAAATAAATGCCCGTTGGATTTGCACTCTCCGGCGGAGGCTTTATCTTTAAAGGTAACCAGTCATTTGGCTGGCTTATAACGCAACCGAGGAGTGATGGAAATGGCTAAAATTCTGGTGCTTTATTATTCCATGTATGGACACATTGAAACCATGGCTCACGCCGTCGCCGATGGGGCGAACCGGGTGGATGGCGTTGAGGTGGTTGTGAAGCGCGTGCCGGAAACCATGCAGGCTGAAGCATTTGCCAAAGCAGGCGGGAAAACTCAAAACGCGCCCGTCGCCACGCCGCAGGAGCTGGCAGAGTATGACGCCATCATCTTTGGTACCCCAACTCGTTTCGGCAACATGTCCGGTCAGATGCGCACCTTCCTCGATCAAACCGGCGGCCTGTGGGCGTCCGGCGCCCTGTATGGCAAAATCGCCAGCGTATTCAGCTCAACCGGCACCGGCGGCGGCCAGGAGCAAACGATCACCTCGACCTGGACGACGCTGGCCCACCACGGCATGATCATCGTCCCGATCGGCTATGGCGCCCAGGAGCTGTTTGATATCTCCCAGGTCCGCGGCGGAACCCCTTATGGCGCGACCACCATCGCCGGCGGAGACGGTTCGCGTCAGCCGAGCGAGGAAGAGTTAGCCATCGCCCGCTATCAGGGCGAACATGTCGCTAAACTGGCCGTTAAAGTACACGGCTAATCTTCTGCAGGAGGAGCAACATGCCAACTCAAGAAGCAAAAGCACATCACGTCGGCGAATGGGCAAGTTTACGTAACACCTCGCCGGAGATCGCCGAGGCGATTTTTGAAGTCGCCCATTACGATGAAAAACGGGCGGAGCAAATCTGGGAGGAAGGCAGCGACGAAGTGCTGGCGCTGGCCTTTGCCAAAACCGATAAAGATGCGCTGTTCTGGGGTGAACAGACGATTGAGCGTAAAAACGTCTAGGACGTTTATTCCCGTCAGGGCTCACCCTAACCTGCTAAAAAACCCGGATTGCTCCGGGTTTTTTACATTACTTCGCCGCCTCGTTGATCACCTTTTTAAAGGTCTCCAGCGGGCAGAATCCCTGATCGTCAACCGGGCAGCCGTTAAGCGCCAGGGTGACCCGCTGCGGCGGGGCCTGCAGGGTTAACGCGTCGGCGTTACGCAGCTGTTCAGTACTTTGATAGACATACTCAATCTTCATCAAATCGCGATTGCCGGCGCTGTCATGCCAGCGCTGAAACAGCAGTTTGCCGCCAATGGGCGTGCGCTCGTACTGGCCAGGTAGTTGATAAGGCTTAAAGTCCAGGGCCGTCAGCAGCGAGGCGATATTCGAGTCGTGCCCCACCAGCAGCGTGACTTTCGCCTTGCTGGCCTCCTCGCCCACCAGCGCGTTATCGATATATTTAACCAGTGGTTTGGCGACGTTTTGCGCCACTGCCGTCGAGGTAAACAGACTATCCTGGTAGCCGTTTTTCAGCTTCGACAGCACCTGCCATTGCTTATCGCTGGTGATTTCCCCCCACGCCACCTGGTCTTTCGGGAAACCTTCATAGTATTGCAGGGTGAAGGCGTCCACCAGCGAGTTGCCCACCTTCAGCGGGCCGGAAACCCCCGGCTCCTGCTGATAACCGGCGCTAAAGGTATCCTTACCCTCGCTCAGCGAGCAAACCTGCTTCTCTTTGCAGGAGGGCGAGTTGCGGTAATCGATCATCGTCTCCAGCAGCTTATAGCTCTCGGTCAGTTGCATCCCCTGACGCTCTTTTTCCATCGCCTGCAGCGCTTTCTCGCGAAACGCGGGGGAGTCGTCGGTAATAACCGGGTTGAAGGTCGGGTCCATAGTGCCCATCTGCGGCTGATGGTGCACCGTGATACCGCAGCCCGGGAACGCGCCGGTGATAAAGAACTGCGCGGTGGCGACGGTGCGCTGCAGGCTGTTGGCATAGGCGTAAACCGCGTTTTCCGGCGGGCACTCACCGCTGGTCACCAGCTTCTGCTGCGCCAGCCATTCGCGCATATAGTGGCCCATATACACCTCCAGCACGCCGCCTTTGGTGGTCAGCTGACCGCCCGGCACATCCCACTGCGGCCAGGCTTTCGCTGTCGACTGCTCCAGTACGCTGCCGTTATTGGCCAGCGGCGCACGCAGATTGTGACGGCTCATGATCAGCACCTGTTGCAGCTGATACCCCTCCGGGGCGGCCGTGTCCTGCGCCTGAGCGCTAGCGGATAACATCACCGCGCCGGCGACGGCGGCGGCAAGTAGACGTTTTTTCATCCCTTCATCCTTAGTCATTTATTATCATCGCGTTAATTGTGACGGATTGATGACATTTTTCCTGGTAATCGCTCGCAAACTTAGACCGTAGTCGAAAATTTCCCCTGCCGGGCAAAGAGTTTTATAATGAAACAATTAACCTGGAGGCCTTCGTGAAACGTACCCGTCTGGAAAACAGCTGTTGCCCTATCGCCCGTTCCCTCGATGTAATCGGTGACTGGTGGTCGCTGCTGATCGTCCGTGATGCCCTGCGCGGGGTGCGCCGGTTTAGCGAATTCCAGAAAAACCTCGGTATTGCCAAAAACATGCTCGCCGGGCGGCTGAAAATGCTGGTGGATGAAGGCATCCTGCGCCTGCAGCCGGCCTCCGACGGCAGCGCCTGGCAGGAGTATGTCCTGACCGACAAGGGCCGTGCCCTGCAGACGGTGCTGGTCGCCCTCTCCCAGTGGGCAGACGATTATCTTTTTGACCCGAACGAACCGGCGACCCGGCTCATTGACCGCCAGCAGCGTCAGCCCCTGCGTAAACTGGTGCTGCAGGCGGCCGATGGCCGTGAGCTCTCCCCAGCGGATATCACCATCGCCCTCCCGCTGAACGACTAATCGCTCCCTGCGGCAGGCAGAAATAAAAAAAGCCAGGTAAAATAGTTGCATTATTAAACCAGATATCTCATGCTGAACTTGGTTTAATAATGCAACCTTTTACGAGGCAATTCTCATGACCCAGTCATCGCACACTGCTTTTATCACTGGCGCGTCCTCAGGTATCGGCGCGATCTATGCCGAACGACTCGCCGCCCGCGGCTACAACCTGATCCTCGCCGCCCGTCGTGAAGACCGGCTGCTGGCGCTCGCCGACCAGCTGCAGGCACGCTACGCCATCCAGGCCAGCATCCTCAAAGCCGATCTTAGCGAAGAGCACGGGATTGCCGCCGTAGAGCAGCGTCTGCAGCAGGATCCCGCCATCGACCTGTTCATTAACAACGCCGGCACCGCGAAAATGGCGGGTTTTCTCGCCAGTACGCCGCGCGAGCACCAGGCGATTCATACGCTCAACACCACGGCGCTGCTGCGCCTGAGCTATGCCGCGCTGGCCGCTTTCACCCCACGACGCCGGGGAACGCTCATTAATATTGCCTCCATCCTCGCGCTACATACGCTGCCGGGCAGCGCGGTCTACAGCGCCAGTAAGGCCTGGGTGTTGAGCTTCACCCGCGGTCTGCAGGATGAGTTTGCCGACAGCGGCGTGCGTATTCAGGCGGTATTGCCGGCGGCGACCGCCACCGATCTCTGGCCGACCTCCGGCGTGGCGCTGGACGCCCTGCCCACCGGCACGGTGATGACCACAGAAGATCTGGTGGACGCCGCCCTCAGGGGGCTGGAGATGGGGGAACAGGTCACCTTACCGCCGGTTCATGACCTGGGACTGTGGGAGGCTTTCGAGCAGACCAGACTGGCGCTGTTTACCAGCGCGCGAACCGGGCAACCGGCGCCGCGGTATCGCTAACCCCCTTGCGGCGGGCGTTACTCCGGTAGCGGAACCGCCGTCAGGGTACAAATGGCCTCGTGCTCGCCGCCGCGGCGATCGGTAATCACCACCTTATCGCCCGCTTTTTTACCTTCACATGGCTTGAGGATCTGCTCCACGATCCGTTCGCGGCTCGCCTGAGGTTCACTTTCAGCCTGGCTGGCGAAGGCAGACAGCGCCAGCACCACACCCAGCAGGCTGAGGGTTTTCTTATACATGACTTACTCTCAGATCATTCTTATTCGCGGTCAGCGTAACCTGCTGTAGACCGCACTTCTGTAAAATCACTTAACGGAGTGTTACGCCATTTCAGATGAAACCCTGGCTGTCACATTCCTGCGGGAAATATTTTATCACAACCCCATCGCCGAAGATTCCCGGTATGAGGCGTCATCTTTCAGACATATCCCGATGTTATCTTCAAACAGAGCCCTGTATCTTTTTCCCTTTCTAAACAGAATATTAGGTTGGTCTATGTCGGGTCTTATTCTCTTTATCGTCGCGGTGGCGCTGCTGGGCGTCACCATTTACAGCCTGGTGTCGTACCTCAAAGAGCGGCGCGCCAGTCAGTTACCTGTCCATAAAAAGAAGAAATAACACCTTCCGTTCCCCGCCGTTTTCTGCTGATTTCTTTACCATCCTGTACTGTCCCTTACCGAACCAAAAACGAAGGCAGGCCAGTGGGCCTGCCTTCGTTCAACAGCAGCATCAAACGTTTATGATTCCCAGGCCTGCTCCGCTTTGGTGGCATCGAACTGCGGCGGGGGTTTACGGAAACGCCGGGTCAGATAAGTCAGGTACAGCAGGCCAAGCGCCGCCCACACCAGACCAAGCGTTAGCGAGGTGGCCTCGAGGTTGATCCACAGCACGCCCACGGTCAACGCCCCGACCATTGGCAGCAGCAGATAGTGCAGACGATCCTTCCAGGTTTTGTTATACCCCTTGCGCCGCCAGAAGTGGTTGAACACCGACAGGTTAACGAAGGTAAACGCCACCAGTGCGCCGAAGTTGATCAACGCCGTGGCGGTCACCAGGTCGAAGAACAGCGCCGACAACGCAACGATGCCCACCATAATCACGTTCAGCGCCGGGGTACGCCATTTCGGATGCACATAGCCAAAAATACGCTCCGGGAAGACGTTGTCGCGGCCCATCACGTAAAGCAGACGGGAGACGCTGGCATGCGACGCCAGGCCCGACGCCAGGGTGTTAACAAAGGTCGTGCACAGGAAAATCGACTGGAATAACTTGCCGCCCACATACAGCGCAATCTCCGGCAGCGCGGCATCAGGGTCTTTAAAGCGATGAATATCCGGGAAGAACAGCTGCATAAAGAACGACGCGGCGATAAAGATAATGCCGCCATACATTGCGGTGAGAAAAATCGCCTTCGGGATCACCCGCGCGGCATCAGGGGTCTCTTCCGACAGCGTGGTCACCGCATCGAAGCCGAGAAACGAGAAGCAGACAATGGTCGCGCCGGTAATAATCGGGATCAGATGGGCATTCTGGCTGATAAATGGCTGCAGCGACCAGACGGTACCCACCCCCTCGCCTTTGTGCAGCCCCTGCACCACCAGAATGACAAATACCACCATGATCGAGATCTGCACCAACACGAACAAGGTATTGAAGTTAGCCACCAGGTTAACGCTTTTCAGGTTCGCGGCGATGAGGATGGCAACAAAGGTCACCACCCACACCCACGGCGGTACTTCCGGGAACAGCGCCGAGAGATAGATCTTCGCCAGCAGGACGTTGATCATGGGCAGGAACAGATAATCCAGCAGCGACGACCAGCCAACCATAAAGCCGACGTGCGGACTGATGGATTTTTGCGCGTAGGTGTAAGCGGAGCCAGCTTCCGGAAACTGGCGCACCAGTTTGCCGTAGCTGATAGCGGTAAACAGCACGCCCGCCAGCGCCAGCAAATAAGACGCCGGTACGTGGCCATTGCTGATGCCGGAGACAATGCCGAAGGTATCAAACACCGTCATCGGCGTGAGATAGGCCAGCCCCATCATCACCACTTGCCAGAGTTTGAGTGATTTCCGCAGACCAGGTCTGCCCGCCTGAGCGGCATCTTGCGCAGGAAGATTAATAGCCATCGCTCATTCCCCCTTTGCTGATAACAGTCTGCGGGTACAACGTCCGCGTGACAAACCTGCTTAGCAAAGGGGTAAGGCGTAAATAAAAGGGTAAGACGGACCGGTGAGCGGTAGCTGGTTGGCATCCAATGCGGCCAGAGCGGCCTCCCTCTCCCTGCGGATATTTGAACATCTGCATCATCTCATTTCCTCGTCACACACTGTGTCGTTAACTGAAGCCCCGTTGCCGCCTGCGCTCCTTAACGCGACATCCGGGAAATGGCTGGGCTCCCAGCAAAAAGGACGACCAGGCTCCGCTCAGGCCGTATGATGCTACTGATTACCAAACTCATGGGCCCCTCGCGGGGCGACCATCAGGCGTTTTTCAACATCCACTCAATTTCGGTTTCTGTGATAAGACGCTCAAACTGCAGTAATTCATCATGCTTACAGGCATGAAAAACGTGGCAGAAACGCTCACCGAGGCGCTCGCGCAGATGATCGTTCTGCATAAACTCCCACAGCGCATCGCTCTGGCGGATCGGGAACGGCAGGCCCTCTTGTTCCAGACCGTTACCTTCCACCTCTTCCTGCAAAGGCAGCTGGGGGTTATCCAGCCCGTGCAGAATGCCGGCAAAAATCGCCGCCATCACCAGATATGGGTTGGCGTCCGCCCCCGCCACGCGATACTCGACGCGGTGGTTCTGCCGCTCGCCGCACGGAATACGCAAGGCCACGGTACGGTTGTTATGCCCCCACGAAGCCTGCGTCGGGACGTACATCCCCGGCTGAAAGCGGCGATACGAGTTCACGTTCGGCGCCAGCAGCGCCATCGAGGCCGGCATCAGATCGATCATCCCGGCCAGCGCGCGTTTGAGCAGCGCGGAGTCTTCCCCGTCGCCGTCCACCAGCACGTTTTCCCCTTTATTGTTCAGCATGCTGATGTGGATGTGCATCCCGCTGCCCGCATGGTCTTCATAAGGCTTCGCCATAAAAGTGGCGTGCATCTTATGCTTCTCCGCCATTAAACGCACGAGACGTTTTAACGCCAGCGCATCATCGCAGGCATCCAGCACGTTATCGGTATGGTGAAGGTTGATTTCAAACTGGCCCGGCGAGGCTTCCGCCACCGCGCCGTCGGCGGGGATCAGCTGCAGTTTGGCCAGCTCGTCGATGTCATAAAGCACGTCGGCAAAGTGGTTAAGGTTATCGACGGAGTAGACCTGGCTTTGGGTGTTGCGATCGTCGGTGCCCGGCGCGCACGGCGGCTGGAGGTAGCCTTCGGCATCGCGTTTGCGGTCCAGTAAATAGAACTCCAGCTCTACCGCTACCACGGGGAACAGCCCGCGCTGGCGCAACTGCTGCCAGAGGCGGTTGAGTACGTTCCGCGGCTCAACGTCAAAGGGAGCGCCATCTTCATCAACCATGGTCAGCTGTACCTGGGCTATCGATTGTGGGTCAGCCGCCGAAGGCGTTAAGGTGCCAGGTACCGGGATGCAGCTACGATCCGGCTCGCCCATATCCTGACCCAGACCGGCCTCTTCCACCACATTGCCAAGAATATCCATCGCAAACACCGAGGCCGGGAAATAACAGCCTTTCTCCAGTTTACTCAGGCCGGCAACCGGGATCCGTTTGCCGCGGAAGCAACCGTTCAGGTCGGTGAGGAGGACATCGACATACTGGGTATCGGGGTAGGTTTCGAGGTAGCGCTTCACTTCTTTCGCGAATGCGCTGACCCGTCTCTCTTCCGTATGCTGAACAAAATTCTCAACTTCTACGATATTGGTTTCCATGATTCACCGCCGTTGGTTGGGTTTCGGTCCTGTGCTCAGACCGTTAAATATAATGTCCACCCCATCGACTTTGTATGCAAACAAATTGTTTGTCAAATGTTAAATTAAGTTTGCAAAGGGCTATTTCCACTGCTAGATTGAGAAAATATTGAACGATATGGCCGTTAAACCCGCTATAGCGGTCATAATTTAGTCCACTTTGTGAGGGCGATCATGGAAAATATAATGTACAAGCCAGTTATTGGCGTCGTGATGTGTAGAAACAGGCTTAAGGGTCACCAGACCCAGACTCTGCAAGAAAAGTACCTGAATGCCATTGTTAACGCCGGCGGACTGCCGATCGCCCTGCCGCATGCGCTGGCGGAGCCGGAGCTGCTGAACGCGTTAGTCGATAAACTGGACGGGATTTACCTGCCAGGCAGTCCCAGTAATGTGCAGCCGCACCTTTATGGTGAAAACGGCGATGAGCCTGACGCCGACCCCGGGCGTGATCTTCTGAGCATGGCGCTGATTAACGCCGCACTCGAAAGGCGCATCCCCATTTTCGCCATCTGTCGTGGACTGCAGGAACTGGTTGTCGCCACCGGCGGGACTCTGTATCGTCGTCTGTTCGAGCAGCCTGAGCTCCTTGAACATCGTGAAGATCCTGAACTGCCCGTCGAGCAGCAGTATGCGCCGTCCCATCAGGTTGAGGTTCAGGAAGGAGGATTGCTGTCGCAATTGATACCGGGCTGCAACACGTTTTGGGTAAACTCGCTACATGGGCAAGGGGCGAAAACTCTGAGTCCGCAGCTGCGCGTGGAGGCACGAGCGCCGGATGGACTGGTGGAGGCGGTCAGCGTGAACGATCATCCTTTCGCGTTGGGCGTACAGTGGCATCCTGAATGGAACAGTAGCGAATACGCCCTGTCGCGTATGTTGTTTGATGGTTTTATCACCGCCTGTCAGGGCCATCATGCTGAAAAGCGGCGGCGCTGACCACTACCGTTAAGGAAATGCAAATATGAGCGATGACGGACTGGCGCCAGGGAAACGTCTGTCAGAGATCCGCCAACAGCTGGGTCTCTCACAGCGTCGTGCCGCCGAACTGTCTGGGTTAACACATAGTGCCATCAGCACCATAGAGCAGGACAAAGTCAGTCCTGCCATCAGTACGCTGCAAAAGCTGCTGAAAGTCTATGGGCTGTCGCTCTCGGAATTCTTTTCTGAACCCGAAAAGCCGGACGAACCCCAGGTGGTCATTAATCAGGATGACCTGATTGAGATGGGGAGTCAGGGTGTTTCCATGAAACTGGTTCATAACGGAAATCCGAACCGTACGCTGGCGATGATTTTTGAAACTTACCAGCCTGGAACCACGACCGGGGAGAGAATTAAGCATCAGGGTGAGGAGATAGGCACCATACTGGAAGGTGAGATCGTGCTGACCATTAACGGTCAGTCGTACCACCTGGTGGCTGGACAGAGCTATGCCATTAATACCGGCATCCCGCACAGCTTCAGCAACACCTCGGCAGGCATCTGCCGCATCATCAGTGCCCACACCCCCACCACATTCTGATTATTTAGCCTGAACGAGGTTCAGGCTTTCTTCAGGCCTGTCGCGACGGAAAAGCTATTTTCGTCGCGGCGAAGAACTCGCAGTAATAACGCCTGTGCCGTACGGAATATTATTTCCTGTTGGCCCTGAAATAATTAACGCCAGTGAATGGCGGCTACCCCCTGAATAATTCGGGTTGCAAACAACCTGTCGAAATCCAGGGAAATAAACGGTATTCAACTCCGGGGATACACTATGCCCTGCGCCTGGCGCAGCGCCCCCGTGCAGCCTGAAAACGCCGAACTGATTAATTTGCCGATAATGTTTTTAAGGAGTCATGATGAATTTTCAGCACCTGGCTTACTGGCAGGAAAAAGCGAAAAACCTGGCCATTGAAACGCGCTTATTTATTAACGGCGAATATTGCGCCGCGGCCGATAATACCACCTTTGAGACCATTGACCCTGCCGCGCAGCAGACATTAGCGCAGGTCGCCCGCGGTAAAAAAGCCGACGTCGACCTGGCGGTGAAAGCCGCGCGTCAGGTTTTTGATAACGGCGACTGGTCGCAGGCCTCTCCGGCCTGGCGTAAAGCGGTTCTCACGAAATTTGCCGACCTGATGGAAGCCCATCGTGAAGAGCTGGCGCTGCTGGAAACGCTGGATACCGGCAAACCGATCCGCCACAGCCTGCGCGACGATATTCCCGGCGCCGCCCGCGCCATCCGCTGGTACGCCGAGGCGCTGGATAAAGTCTATGGCGAAGTCGCGCCCACCGGCAGCAATGAGCTGGCGATGATCGTCCGCGAACCGATTGGCGTGATTGCCGCGGTGGTGCCGTGGAACTTCCCGCTGCTGCTGGCCTGCTGGAAACTCGGCCCGGCGCTGGCGGCAGGCAACAGCGTGATCCTCAAACCCTCGGAAAAATCGCCGCTCACCGCCCTGCGTCTGGCCGGGCTGGCGAAAGAGGCCGGCCTGCCGGACGGCGTGTTGAACGTGGTTAGCGGTTTTGGCCACGAGGCCGGGCAGGCGCTGGCCCTTCATCCTGACGTTGAAGTCATCACCTTCACCGGATCCACCCGTACCGGCAAGCAGCTACTGAAAGACGCCGGCGACAGCAATATGAAGCGCGTATGGCTGGAAGCGGGCGGCAAGAGCGCCAACATCGTCTTCGCCGACTGCCCGGATCTGCAAAAAGCGGTCAACGCCACCGCCGGCGGCATCTTCTATAACCAGGGCCAGGTCTGTATCGCTGGCACCCGCCTGCTGCTGGAGGAGAACATCGCCGACGAATTTCTGACATTGCTGAAAGCGCAGGCGCAACACTGGCAACCGGGTCACCCGCTCGATCCGGACACCACCATGGGCATGTTGATTGATAACGCCCATGCCGACAACGTGCACAGTTTTATCCGCGGCGGCGAAGCCAAAAGCACGCTGTTCCTCGACGGGCGGAAAAACCCGTGGCCTGCCGCCGTCGGCCCGACCATTTTCGTTGACGTCGACCCGGCATCGACCCTCAGCCGGGAAGAAATCTTCGGCCCGGTACTGGTGGTCACGCGCTTCAAAAGCGAAGAAGAGGCGCTGCAGCTTGCCAACGACAGCGACTACGGTCTCGGCGCCGCGGTGTGGACCCGCGATCTGTCGCGCGCCCACCGCATGAGCCGTCGCCTGAAGGCTGGCTCGGTCTTCGTCAACAACTATAACGATGGTGATATGACCGTTCCGTTCGGCGGCTACAAGCAGAGCGGCAACGGGCGCGATAAATCGCTACACGCGCTGGAAAAATTCACCGAACTGAAAACCATCTGGATTGCCCTGGAGTCTTGATCATGACTGAACATACCACTAGCTACTACGCCGCCAGCGCCAACAAGTATGAACCGTTCCCAACGCTGGACGAATCGATAAGCTGCGACGTCTGCGTCGTCGGCGGCGGCTACACCGGCCTCTCCTCGGCCCTGCATCTGGCCGAAATGGGCTACGACGTGGTGGTGCTGGAAGGCGCGCGCATCGGCTTCGGCGCCAGCGGCCGCAACGGCGGTCAGTTGGTCAACTCCTATAGCCGCGATATCGACGTCATTGAGAAGAACTACGGCCCGGATGCGGCCAAAATGCTCGGCAGCATGATGTTCGAAGGCGGCGATATTATTCGCGAGCGCATCCAGCGCTACCAGATCCAGTGTGATTACCGCCCGGGCGGCCTGTTTGTGGCGATGAACCATAAACAGCTGGAAACCCTGGAAGAGCAGAAAGCCAACTGGGAGCGCTACGGCAACACCCAGCTGGAACTGCTGGACAGCCACGCAATCCGTCGCGAAGTGGATAGCGACCGCTACGTCGGCGCCCTGCTCGACCACAGCGGCGGCCATATTCACCCGCTGAACCTCGCCATCGGCGAAGCGGACGCCATTCGCCTGAACGGCGGCCGGGTGTATGAGCAGTCGCCGGTCACCCGCATCCAGCACACCAGCCCGGCGGTGGTCAGTACCGCGCGCGGCCAGGTGACCGCACGCTACGTCATCGTCGCCGGTAATGCGTATCTCGGTGACAAGCTGGAGCCGGAGCTGGCGAAACGCAGCATGCCGTGCGGCACCCAGGTGGTGACGACCGCCCCGCTGTCGGAAGAGGTCGCCCGCTCGCTGATCCCGAAAAACTACTGTGTGGAAGATTGTAACTACCTGCTGGACTACTACCGTCTGACCGGCGACAACCGCCTGCTGTACGGCGGCGGCGTGGTCTACGGCGCGCGCGATCCGGACGACGTTGAGCGCCTGATTATGCCCAAGCTGCTGAAAACCTTCCCGCGGTTGCAGGGGGTGAAAATTGACTACCGCTGGACCGGTAACTTCCTGCTGACCCTGTCGCGGATGCCGCAGTTCGGGCGTCTCGATAACAATATTTACTACATGCAGGGCTACAGCGGCCATGGCGTGACCTGTACCCACCTCGCCGGACGCTTGATTTCAGAGCTGCTGCGCGGCGACGCCGAGCGTTTCGACGCCTTCGCCAGGCTGCCGCACTACCCGTTCCCGGGCGGCCGCAGCCTGCGCATTCCCTTTACCGCCATGGGCGCCGCCTACTACAGTCTGCGCGACCGCCTTGGGGTTTAATCGCCTCCGCCGACGGCCCTGGCCGTCGGCTCATGCTGCGGATAGTGCAGTCGAAAGTAGTGGCGCAGAAACTCCACGGTGGTGCGAATTTTGGCGGACGTCGCCAGCCGGGAGACGTAGACCGCCCAGACATTGGCAGGCTGAAAGAATTCCGGCAGCACATGCACCAGATGGCCGCTGGCGATATTCTCCCTGACGTCCCACCATGAACGTAACGCAATTCCCTGCCCGTCCAGACACCACTGATGCACAATTTCACCATGGTTGGACGACAGCGGCCCGGTCACCTTGATCGCGTGCTGCCCCTCTTTGCTGTGCAACTGCCAGACGCCAAACGGATGATCGCGCTCTTTAATCACCAGGCAGGGTAAAGCGGCCAGATCGCTCAGCTGCTTCAGTGGTGGATGGCGGTCAAGGAACTGCGGCGAGGCGCAGAGCACGCGGTGGTTGGACGCCAGCTGGCGGGCAATCAGATTCGGCGCGATATCGTCGCCGACGCGAATATCGAGATCCACCCCTTCATTGACTAAATCCACCAGCCGGTCCTGGACATCGAAACGCAGTTCCAGCTGCGGGTACTGAAGGGCCAGCGCCGACAGCGCCGGGGCCACCACCCGGCGGCCAAAGCCGAAGCTGCTGATAATACGCAGCGTTCCCTGCGGCACCTGACGCACGTCGGAAAGCTCGTCCATCATCTCATCGACATCCTGCAAAATGCGCTGCGCCCACTCGTAGATCCGCTCCCCCTCCTCGGTAATGGTGACCCGGCGGGTAGTACGGTGCAGCAACACCACATTCAGGGTGTGTTCCAGCAGCGAAACCCGCTTGCTGACGAACGCCGGTGATACGCCAAGCTCCTCGGCGGCGGCGGCAAACCCGGCCCGGCGAGCGACCAGCATAAAGACGCGTAAATCATTTAGCAGCGGCAGATTATTCATGATCTGTGTTTTATGTTTCACCAGTTAGCGTGATTAATTATGAACCAGTCAATTATAGGATAGGCAGGTGGTCAAACATCATCGCTAAAAAGTGAGAACCGGAATGAAAAAAACCTGTCGTATTGCCGCCATCCCGGGTGACGGAATTGGCAAAGAAGTTCTGCCTGAAGGGATTCGCGTGCTGCAAGCCGCCGCACAGCGTTGGGATCTGTCGTTGAGCTTCGAGCAGATGGAGTGGGCAAGCTGCGAATATTATGCTCATCACGGCAAGATGATGCCGGACGACTGGCGCGAGCAGCTGCAGGGCTTCGATGCTATCTACTTTGGCGCCGTCGGCTGGCCGGATACCGTTCCCGACCACATTTCTCTGTGGGGGTCGCTGCTGAAGTTCCGCCGCGAGTTCGACCAGTATGTCAACCTGCGTCCGGTGCGCCTGTTCCCCGGCGTCCCCTGCCCGCTGGCGGGTAAAAAGGCCGGTGATATTGATTTTTATGTGGTGCGCGAAAATACCGAAGGCGAATATTCCGCCCTTGGCGGGCGCGCCAATGAAGGCACTGAGCATGAAGTGGTGATTCAGGAGTCGGTCTTTACCCGCCGTGGCGTGGACCGGATCCTGCGCTACGCCTTCGAACTGGCGCAAAGCCGCCCGCGTAAAACGCTGACCTCCGCCACCAAATCCAACGGTCTGGCGATCAGCATGCCCTACTGGGATGAGCGAGTGGAAGAGATGGCCAAAAACTATCCGGATATTCGCTGGGACAAGCAGCATATCGATATCCTGTGCGCCCGCTTCGTGCTGCAGCCGGAGCGTTTCGACGTGGTGGTCGGTTCCAATCTGTTCGGCGATATTCTCTCCGATCTTGGCCCGGCCTGTACCGGCACTATCGGTATTGCGCCATCGGCCAATCTCAACCCGGAGCGCACCTTCCCATCGCTGTTCGAGCCGGTTCACGGCTCCGCGCCGGATATCTACGGTAAAAATATCGCCAACCCGATCGCCACCGTGTGGGCCGGGGCGATGATGCTCGATTTCCTCGGTAACGACGACGAGCGCTATCACGCCGCCCACAACGGCATTCTGGCGGCGATTGAGCAGGTGATTGCCAGCGGGCCGAAAACCCCGGATATGAAAGGCAGCGCGTCAACGCAACAGGTCAGCGACGCTATCTGCAAAGCCATTTTGGCGTAATTACCCCGCCCGCTCCCCGGTCGCGCTGCGCTTACCGGGGCTACAAAAGGCACGAGAATATCGTCCGGGTAAGGCGCTACCCGCCACCCGGCAAAAAACGGCACCGCGAGTAGCCCGGGTAAGGCGTAGCCGCTACCCGGGAAAACCCGCGCGCCTGGCCCGCCAACTTCCCTCTCTTTTCGCTATGCAGAATCCCCCACGATTGACAAGTGAACCGCATCACAGCGGTGAACTTTATTCATTCCTGAAAGGAAAGAACCTGCGCCAATTCACCTTTTATTATTTCCGTTCCGTGTTTTATTGCTTCACGAATCGGCCAATTGTTTAATTCATGTAACGAAGAAATAATCCGATTGTTAATAGCTTTTTGCTACGAACCCTGACCCTACAGCGTGATAACAACGACAGGCTAAAGCCACCGACGGGCAATCATGCCCAGGAGATCACCCATGTTGAGCAACGTAAAGAAAAAAGATGTGCCGCTGATTGCCATCAGCCTGGCGGCCATTGTTTTCATCGCCGCTACATTAAGTCTCTTCCCCCACCAAACCGCGCAGGCGGCTGATTCGATTTTTAACGGCGTGACCCGGCTGCTGGGTTCCACGGTACAGGTACTGGTGCTGCTGGCACTGGGACTGGTGCTCTATCTGGCAACCAGCAAATACGGCAATATCCGTCTCGGCGAAGGCAAAGTCGAATACAGTACCCTCTCATGGCTGTTTATGTTTATCTGCGCCGGGCTCGGCTCCTCCACACTGTACTGGGGCGTTGCCGAATGGGCTTATTACTACCAGACCCCGGGCCTGAACATTGCGCCGCAATCGCCGAAAGCGCTGGAATACAGCATCCCTTATTCTTTCTTCCACTGGGGGGTTAGCGCCTGGGCGACCTACACTCTCGCCTCGCTGATCATGGCCTATCACTTCCACGTGCGGAAAAATAAAGGCCTCAGCCTCTCCGGGATCATTTCAGCGATCACCGGAGTGAGTCCGCAAGGCTTCTGGGGCCGTCTGGTTGATCTGATGTTCCTGATCGCCACCGTCGGCGCGTTAACCATTTCGCTGGTGGTCACTGCCGCCACCTTCACCCGCGGCCTGTCAGCGCTGACCGGACTGCCGGATAACTTCACCGTGCAGGCGTTTGTGATCCTGCTCTCCGGCGGCATTTTCTGCATGAGTTCGTGGATTGGCATCAACAACGGCCTGCAGCGCCTGAGCAAAATGGTTGGCTGGGGCGCGTTCCTGCTGCCGTTGGTGGTATTACTGGTTGGCCCGACCGAATTCATCACCAATAACGTTATCAACGCCATTGGCCTCACCACCCAAAACTTCCTGCAGATGAGCCTGTTTACCGACCCCCTCGGCGACGGCGCCTTTACCCGCAACTGGACCGTCTTCTACTGGCTGTGGTGGATCTCCTATACCCCAGGCGTGGCGATGTTCGTCACTCGCGTCTCCCGCGGGCGCAAAATCAAAGAGGTCATTTGGGGACTGCTCCTCGGTAGCACCGCCGGCTGCTGGTTCTTCTTCGGGGTGATGGAAAGCTACGCCATGCACCAGTTCGTTAACGGCGTGATTAACGTACCGCAGGTGATGCAGACTCTCGGCGGCGAAACCGCCGTCCAGCAGGTGCTGATGTCGCTGCCGGCAGGTAAACTGTTCCTCGCCGCCTATCTGTTCGTGATGATTGTTTTCCTCGCCTCGCACATGGATGCGGTGGCCTACACCATGGCGGCAACCAGCACCCGCAACCTGCGCGAAGGCGAAGATCCGGATCGCGGCATGCGCCTGTTCTGGTGCGTGGTGATCACCCTCATCCCGCTATCGATTCTGTTTACCGGGGCTTCGCTTGAGACCATGAAAACCACCGTGGTACTGACCGCCCTACCGTTCCTTGCCATTTTGCTGATTAAGACTGGCGGCTTCGTGCGCTGGTTAAAACAGGACTACGCCCACGTGCCGGTCAATCAGATAGAAACCCATACGCCCGAGCCAATGATTAAAGCCGAGACGCTACCGGTTGGCACGGTACTCAAAGGCGACGGCCAGTCGCTGTAAAACCTCTTACTGACAATAATCACAAGGTGACCTTACATGAGCAATTTGAGCCCTGACTTTACGCTGCCGATTAATTTTTGCGCCAATCCGCAGGATGCCTGGACCATTCCGGCCCGTTTTTATACCGACAGCCAGGCGTTTGAGCACGAGAAAGAGCGCATCTTCGCCAATAGCTGGATTTGCGTCGCCCACGGCAGCGAGGTCGCCCGGCCGAACGACTACATCACCCGGGAGATCATTGGCGAAAATATCGTTATCGTCCGCGGTCGCGACAACATTCTGCGCGCTTTCTATAACGTTTGCCCGCACCGCGGCCACCAGTTGCTGAGCGGTGAAGGTAAAGCCAAAAACGTGATTACCTGCCCCTATCACGCCTGGGCCTTCAAGCTTGACGGCAATCTCGCCCATGCCCGCAACTGCGAAAACGTGGCGAATTTCGATAGCGAAAAGGCGCAGCTGGTGCCGGTTCGCCTGGAAGAGTATGCCGGCTTTGTGTTTATCAATTTGAACCCGGAAGCCGAGAGTGTGGAATCACAGCTGCCGGGCCTGCAGGACAAAGTGCTGGAAGCCTGCCCGGACGTGCATGATCTGAAACTGGCGGCGCGCTTTACCACTCTCACCCCGGCGAACTGGAAAAATATCGTCGATAACTATCTGGAATGTTACCACTGCGGCCCGGCGCACCCGGGCTTCTCGGATTCCGTACAGGTTGACCGTTACTGGCACACCATGCACGGCAAATGGACGCTGCAGTATGGCTTCGCCAAGCCGTCCGAGCAGTCGTTTAAATTCGAAGAAGGTACCGAAGCCGCGTTCCACGGTTTCTGGCTATGGCCGTGCACCATGTTCAACGTCACGCCGATCAAGGGCATGATGACCGTGATCTATGAATTCCCGGTGGATGAAGAGACCACTCTGCAGAATTACGACATCTATTTCACCAACGAAGAGCTGACCAACGATCAGAAAGCGCTGATTGAGTGGTATCGCGACGTGTTCCGCCCGGAAGATTTACGCCTGGTGGAAAGCGTGCAGAAGGGGCTGAAGTCCCGCGGCTATCGCGGCCAGGGACGCATTATGGCCGATAACAGCGGCAGCGGTATCTCCGAGCACGGTATCGCCCATTTCCACAATCTGGTGGCCCAGGTGTTCCAGCCGTAATCGTTGAAGGAGTTTGCTATGTCCGTGTTTCACTCAGATCTGTTTCGCCAGCAGGCGCTGATTGCCGGAAGCTGGCGCGACGCCGCCGACGGCACGACGCTTGCCGTCAGCAATCCTTCCACCGGCGCGGCGCTCGGCCAGATCCCTAATATGGGTCGGGCGGAAGCGCAGCAGGCGGTGGATGCCGCCGCGGCCGCGCTGCCGGCCTGGCGCGCATTAACCGCCGCTCAGCGCGCCACGCTATTGAAAAACTGGCACCGCCTGATCATCGAAAACAAAACCGCGCTGGCGCAGATCATGACCGCCGAGCAGGGCAAGCCACTGGCGGAAGCGGAAGGCGAAATCGCCTATGCCGCCTCGTTTATCGAGTGGTTTGCCGAACAGGGCAAACGCACCAACGGCGAAATAATCCCCTCCCCTGGCGCGGATAAACGCCTGATGGTGATCCGCCAGGGCGTGGGCGTCTGCGCGGCGATCACCCCGTGGAACTTCCCGGCGGCGATGATCACCCGTAAGGCCGGCCCGGCGCTGGCTGCGGGTTGTACGATGGTGATAAAGCCGGCTAACGAAACGCCGTTTACCGCGCTGGCGATGGCGGAACTGGCGAATCAGGCCGGGATCCCGCAGGGCGTCATTAACGTCGTTACCGGCCAGTCGCGCGAAATTGGCGCGGTGTTCACCGGCGATGAGCGGGTGCGTAAACTCTCCTTTACCGGCTCGACCGAAGTTGGCCGCGTACTGATGCGCCAGTGCGCGGAATCCATCAAAAAGCTCTCTTTAGAGCTCGGCGGTAACGCGCCGTTTATCGTCTTTGACGATGCCGATATCGATAAAGCGGTCGAGGGAGCGCTGATCGCCAAGTTCCGCAACGCCGGGCAAACCTGCGTCTGCGTCAACCGCTTCTATATTCATCGCGCCATCTACGACCAATTCTGCGATAAGTTCGTGGCCCGCGTCGCCGCCCTGAAAGTTGGCGATGGCAGCGAGTCCGATGTACAGATTGGCCCGTTGATCAACGCCGACGCCGGGCGCAAAGTCCAGTCCCTGCTCGACGACGCCCTGACCCGCGGCGCAACGTTGTTAATCGGCGGTAAAGCGCACCCACTGGGCGGTAATTTCTTCACCCCTACGGTGATCGGCGACGTACAGCCGGGGTCACTGCTGCTGCAGGAAGAGATTTTCGGCCCGGTGGCGGCACTGGTGAAATTTGACGATGAGCAGCAGGTCATCGAACAGGCAAATGACACTATCTACGGCCTCGCCTCCTATTTTTACAGCAACGATGCCGCCCGTATCTGGCGCGTCTCCGAGCAGCTGGAATACGGGATGGTCGGCATCAATACCGGACTGATTTCCAACGAAGTCGCGCCATTTGGCGGAGTGAAGCAGTCCGGCCTTGGCCGCGAAGGGTCGGAACACGGAATCGAAGATTACCTGGAGATGAAGTATCTCTGCCAGGGGTTGTAAATGTCCTCTCCCGGCGGCGGCGCTGGCCACGCCGGGATTTTTTGATGGAGTTCAGCGATGTCTGATTATCAAATGTTTGAGGCGATCGTTCGCGATGTTGAACAGATCACCCCCCTTGTGAAGCGTTTTACGCTGGTATCGCCGACCGGCGCTCCGCTGCCGGCATTCAGCGGCGGCAGCCATATTATCGTCCAGATGCAGGATGGCGAGCAGCGCTACAGTAACGCCTACTCGCTGATGAGCTCGCCGCTGGATACCACCAGCTGGCAGATTGCGGTGCGTCTTGAGTCGCCTTCCAAAGGCGGCTCGCGTTTTATGCACCAGCAGGTACGCCCGGGCGATACCCTGACGGTGTCCACCCCCAACAACCTGTTCGCCATCGAACCACAGGCGCGAAAACATCTGCTGATCGCCGGCGGCATCGGCATCACGCCGTTTTTAGCGCATATTCCTGAACTGGAACAACGGCAGGCCGACTGGCAGCTGCACTACTGTTTCCACGACGCCGACAATAATGCTTTCGTCGATGCGCTCAGCGCCGCGCCGTGGCGCGATCGGGTCAATGTTCATGTATCCGCGCTCGGCAGCCGTCTCGACCTGCCGCGCCTGTTCGCCGACCTCGAGCCCGGGACCCACGTGTATACCTGCGGCCCGGCGGCGCTTAACGAGGCGGTGAAAGCCGCCGCCGAACGCCATCAGGTGCCCGCCAGTCAGCTGCACTTTGAGCAGTTTATCGTTGAGGATAAAGGCGGAGAGGCGTTTATCCTGGTGCTGGCGCGTTCCGGACGCGAATTTACCGTACCGCAGGACATGACCATTTTGCAGGTTATTGAGAATAACAAAGCGGCGAAGGTGGAATGCCTGTGCCGCGAAGGGGTGTGCGGCACCTGCGAAACGATGATTCTGGAGGGGGAAGCCGACCACCGCGATCAGTATTACAGCGAGGAAGAGAAAGCCAGCCAGCAGAGTATGCTGATCTGCTGCTCGCGCGCCAAAGGCGGTCGGTTAGTGCTGGATTTGTAAAGCGCATTCCGGCCAGCACCGCTGGCCGGTGTGCAGATCACAGTTCCAGCTCGCGGCGCAGCAGGCCAGCGATATCCTCGCGACTCTCCGCGGAGACCAGAGATTGACGGAACTCCGCGTGCATAATGCGCCGCGCCAGCCGCGAGAAAATCCGCATATGCTGATCGCCCGCCGAGTGCTTGTTCAGCGTCAGCATAATCACAAACTGCGCCTCTTCATCGCCCCACATCACGGGCTGCGCCAGGCGGGCGACGCTGATGGTCGACTGCTCGATATGCTCGGATTTACTGTGCGGAATGGCGAAGCTAAAGCCCAGACCGGTGGAGAACACCGCCTCGCGGGCCCACAGGTCAGCCTCCAGCTTACGTGGATAGCGGCAGCGTCCGGCCAGCAGCAGGTTATCCGTCATCCCTTTCAGCACCTCCTCCTTGCTGCGCCAGTCGCTATTCAGCGTAATGCACTCGGCGCTCACCAGCGGCACATCCTGCTGACGCATGCGGAACTGGGCCAGCAGATGCTCCACTTCCAGTGAGGTACGGCACTGCATGGCCTGATTCAGCAGCTGGCGGCAGGCGCGGCTGTCCAGCTGGGCCAGGCGCGATTTGGTCGCCGGGATCGCCGGCGCGCTCATGCTCAATTCATCTAAACCGAGGCCTACCAGTAGCGGTAGCACCGATCCTTTGGCCCCCAGTTCGCCACACAGACCGATCCATTTCCCCTGCCGATGCACCGCCTGTACCGCATAGTCCAGCGCGCGCAGGAAGGCGGGATTCAGGCTGTTGTAATGGCGCGTCACTTTCGCATTATCACGATCGACCGCCAGCAGATACTGCGTTAAGTCGTTGCTGCCGATGCTAAAGAAATCCACCTCTTCACAGCACTGATCGATGATAAACATCACCGATGGCACCTCCAGCATGATGCCGAGCGGGATCTTTTCATCAAACGGGATCTGCTCGGCGCGCAGCGACTGTTTGGCCTCCGCCAGTCGCTCTTTCACCCACAGGATCTCTTCCATTGATGAAATCATGGGGATCATAATCTTCAGCGAGCCGTGTGCCGAGGCGCGTAAAATCGCCCGTAGCTGAGTGTGAAACAGCGCCTGATACTCTTCATAGATGCGCACCGCACGGTACCCGAGGAACGGATTGTTTTCCGCAGGGATGTTGAGATAGGCCACCGGCTTATCACCGCCGATATCCATAGTCCGCACGATAATGCTGCGCCCGGCAGCGGGTTCCAGTGCCTGGCAGAAGATGTTGTAGAGCTCATCTTCCGACGGCGCGCTCGGGCGATCCATATACAGCATTTCAGTGCGGAACAACCCTACCGACTGCGCGCCCTGGTTGAATGCCGCCACCGCTTCCACCGAATGGGCGATATTGGCGGCGATCTCCACGCGGATACCGTCTTGCGTCTGCCCGGCTTTATCCAGCCATACCTGCTGCTGTTGCTGGATTTGCGTCTGTAGCCAGGCCTCCTGCTGATAGTAGCGCGCTACCGCCGGACTCGGATCCACCACCAGCAGCCCGGCGTTGCCGTCAATCTGCACCTGCGTATCCACCCACGGCAGCAGCGCGGCTAAATCCACGCCCACCAGAGTAGGGATATTGAATGAGCGTGCCAGAATCACGGTATGCGAGGTGGTGCCGCCGCTGCGCAGCAGCAGCCCTTTGAGATGCGTTTTATCCAGTTCCAGAAACTGGCTGGGGGTCAGCTCGTCGGCAAGGCAAATGGCCGCTTCCCGCAGCTGGCCCGGCGCCGGGAAACGGGCTTCGCCGTAGATATGCTGCAACAGCTGGAAGCAAACGTCGCGGACATCCAGTACCCGTTCCTGCAGATAGCGGTTACCGGAGTCGCGGAACTGGGCGCAGAAGTGGTCGCCGGTGGCGACAATCGCCTGGGCGCAGCTCAGCCCGGTGAGAATACCGCCAAGCAGGTGCTGGCGCAGCGAGGCATCCGTCGCCAACGAACGGTGAGCTTCCAGGATCGCGCTGGCGGTGCCGTCGTTGTCCAGCAACCGCAGCGCAATATCTTTCACCAGTAGCCGCAGGCCATTATCCAGTGCCGCCTGCTCCTGTTCGGGACTGGCGGCGACGGGCAGTTCACCCAGCTCGTGCAGATCGCGTGATTTGAGATGAACCAGCGTTCCCCCAGCGCTGCCGGCGCACACCGGACGGGCATGAAACAGCGTCGGGTTCAGCCGCGAAAGCGACTCTGGCACCGGCTGGACATCCAGCGTTGGCGCAGCGGGCAGCGGCGCGTCACAGTGGGGAAATTCATCGCGCATAAAAGCCGTTAACGCGGCGAATGCCTCAGCTTCATCTTCGCCGCTGATAAGCAGCTGGCAGGCGTCGCCCTTCAGGGTATTGCTGCCGATAATCGCCAGCGCGCTCTTGGCATTTCCACCGCTCTCGCGGCGCAAGTTCCGCCACTCAATCGCTGATGAAAAACGATTACACAGCGTTTCGACCAGACTGGCCGGACGCGCATGCACGCCGTTGGGCAAATCACATGTAAATTCAATGACCAGAGCCATCGCCTTCCTCCTGAGCAATCCATTATTTCCCCAAAAGGTAATAAAAGACGGCCCCCGGGACTAGGTGATAAAACTGGCAATTACTGGACTATTGTACACACGATACTTTTTTATGCCCGCCATCACAATTCCACCCTGTTAGCGCTCATCTTTCTTGTCACCACTAAGATTTGAGGTGGATCGCAATTCTTTTCTCACCTTACAAATATCCAGTAAATGCACTTTTTCTCTACTGTTTAATACCCCGCCCTTTTTCTAATGTTGAGGCATCAATACTGTCACGGGCCCTACAGCGCTCAGGAGCAAGCAATGAACGAACTGGTGCAAATACTAAAAAATACCCGCCAGCATCTGATGACCGGCGTCTCGCACATGATCCCCTTCGTGGTTTCCGGCGGGATCCTGCTGGCGGTCTCCGTCATGTTGTATGGCAAAGGCGCGGTGCCCGATGCCGCCACCGATCCTAATCTGAAGAAACTCTTTGATATTGGCGTCGCCGGGCTGACGCTGATGGTGCCCTTTCTCGCCGCCTACATCGGCTACTCCATTTCTGACCGCGCCGCGCTGGCCCCCTGCGCCATCGGCGCATGGGTGGGCAACAGCTTTGGCGCCGGCTTCTTCGGCGCGCTGATCGCCGGCATGATTGGCGGCCTGGTGGTCTATTACCTGAAAAAAATCCCCGTACATAAAGTTCTGCGCTCGGTGATGCCGATTTTCATCATTCCCATCGTCGGCACCTTTATCACCGCCGGGATCATGATGTGGGGGCTTGGCGAGCCGGTTGGCGCGCTGACCGCTAATCTGACCGGCTGGCTGCAGGGGATGCGTGAAGGCAGCATCGTGGTGCTGGCCATCATTATGGGCCTGATGCTGGCCTTTGATATGGGCGGCCCGGTGAACAAAGTGGCCTACGCCTTCATGCTGATCTGCGTTTCGCAGGGCGTCTACAGCGTGGTGGCCATCGCCGCCGTCGGTATCGCCGTACCGCCGCTGGGCATGGGGCTGGCGACGCTGATTGGCCGCAAATATTTCACCGCCGAAGAGCGGGAAACCGGCAAAGCGGCGCTGGTGATGGGCTGTGTCGGCGTGACCGAAGGGGCGATTCCCTTTGCCGCCGCGGATCCGCTGCGCGTCATTCCGGCCAATATGATTGGCGCCGCCAGCGGCTGCGTCACCGCCGCGCTGATGGGCGTCCAGTGTTACGCCGGCTGGGGCGGGCTCATCGTGTTGCCGGTGGTCCAGGGCAAGCTGGGCTTTGTCGCCGCGCTGCTGGTCGGCGCCTGCGTCAGCGCCGCCTGCGTCATCCTGCTGAAAGCCTTTGCCAAAAAGAAACCCACTGACGTCAACGCTGACGATGAACTAGACCTTGATTTCGAAATTAACTAACAGACTGGAAGGAACAGATTATGACCCACATTATCGCTGTCACCGCCTGCCCGTCGGGCGTGGCTCACACCTACATGGCCGCCGAATCGCTGGAAAGCGCTGCCAAAGCCAAAGGCTGGCAGGTCAAGGTAGAAACGCAGGGTTCTATCGGTATTGAAAATGAACTGACGGCGGAAGAGATTGCCGCCGCCGATATGGTCATTCTGACCAAAGATATCGGCATCAAATTCGAAGAGCGTTTTGCCGGGAAAACTATCGTGCGCGTCAACATCAGCGATGCGGTAAAACGCGCCGACGCCATCATGAACAAGATAGACAGCCACCTTTCCCAGAGCGCCTGAAGCCTTAAAAAGGGCGCCCTCGCGCCCTTCGCCACAACATGGAGTTTATCATGACGAATCGTACCCAACGCCTGAAAGCCAGCCTGTTCGCCCAGCCGCGCGAAATCTCCCTTGAACGCGCATTACTCTACACTGCCAGCCATCGGCAGACGGAGGGCGAACCGGTCATTATCCGCCGGGCAAAAGCCACAGCGTGGATCCTCGATAAGGTGATGATTTCGATTCGTGAGGATGAACTGATCGCTGGCAACCGCACCGTCAAACCACGCGCGGGGATCATGTCGCCAGAGATGGACCCCTACTGGCTGCTCAACGAGCTCGACGCCTTCCCGACCCGCCCGCAGGATCGCTTCGAAATAAGCGAAGAAGATAAACAAATCTACCGCGAAACGCTGTTCCCCTACTGGGAAAAGCGCTCAATGAAAGATTTCATCAACGGTCAGATGACTGAAGAGGTCAAGGCTGCTGTCAGCACCCAGATATTTAGCGTTAACCAGACCGATAAAGGCCAGGGCCATATCATCATCGACTATCCACGACTGCTGAATCATGGCCTTGGCGCGCTGGTCACCGAACTCAAAACGCACTGCGCCCAGCAACCGGAGAACCCCTTTTATCAGGCGGTACTGATTCTGCTGGAAGCTTCCCAGCGCCATATTCTGCGCTACGCCGCGCTGGCCGAAGCGATGGCCGCGAACTGCACGAACGCGCAGCGTCAGCAAGAGCTGTTAACCATCGCCGCTATTTCGCGCCACAATGCGCAGCATCGGCCAACGGACTTCCCCCAGGCCTGCCAGCTGTTCTGGTATATGAATATCATTCTGCAGTACGAATCCAATGCCAGCTCGATTTCGCTGGGGCGTTTTGACCAGTATATGCTGCCGTTTTATCAGGCATCGCTAAATCAGGGTCAGGATCCCGCGTATCTCAAGGCGCTGCTGGAGTCGCTGTGGGTGAAATGCAACGATATCGTCCTGCTACGCTCCTCCAGCAGCGCGCGCTATTTCGCGGGTTTTCCCACTGGCTATACCGCCCTGCTCGGCGGGCTGACGGACACCGGGCGCAGCGCGGTCAACGTGCTGTCATTTTTATGCCTCGACGCCTATCAAAACGTTCAGCTACCGCAGCCGAATCTGGGCGTGCGGGTCAACGAGCTGATTGATCGCCCGTTCCTGCGCAAAACTGCCGAAACCATCCGCCTGGGCACCGGCATCCCGCAGATTTTCAATGACGAGGTGGTGGTCCCTGCTTTCCTCAATCGCGGCGTGTCGCTGGAAGATGCCCGTGATTACGCGGTGGTTGGCTGCGTGGAGCTCTCCATTCCCGGCCGCACTTACGGCCTGCACGATATCGCCATGTTTAATCTGTTGAAGGTGATGGAAATTGTGCTGCAGGAGAATGAAGGGCAACCTGAAGTCAGCTGGGACGGGCTTATCAGCCAGATCCGCGACAAAATCCGCCATTACATCAAGCTGATGGTCGAGGGCAGCAACATTTGCGATATCGGCCACCGCGACTGGGCACCGGTCCCACTGCTCTCCTCGTTCATTGAAGATTGCGTGCAGCACGGCAAAGATATCACCGCTGGCGGCGCGCGCTATAACTTCTCCGGCGTCCAGGGTATCGGGATCGCTAACCTTAGCGATTCGTTGCACGCCCTGAAAGGTATGGTCTTCGACCAGCAGCGTCTCAGCTTTGACCAACTGATGGCCGTGCTGAAAGCCAATTTCCAGACGCCGGAAGGGGAAAAAATCCGCGCCCGGCTGATTAACCGTTTTGACAAGTACGGCAACGATATCGACGATGTCGACAATATTAGCGCCGATCTGCTGCGTTTTTACTGCAAAGAGGTTGAGCAGTATCTGAACCCACGTGGCGGTCATTTTACCCCCGGCTCCTACACCGTCTCCGCGCACGTGCCGCTGGGTTCGGTGGTGGGCGCCACCCCGGACGGGCGGCTGGCCGGTGAGCAACTGGCAGACGGCGGCCTGTCGCCGATGGTCGGTCAGGATTCCCAGGGGCCAACGGCAGTGCTGAAATCGGTCAGCAAGCTGGATAACTATCTGCTGTCGAACGGTACGTTGCTAAACGTCAAATTCACCCCGGCAACGCTGGCCGGCGACGGCGGCCTGAACAAACTGGCAGACTTTTTACAGGCCTTTTGCAAGCTCAAGCTGCAGCATATTCAGTTCAACGTGGTCAACGCCGACACCCTGCGTGAAGCGCAGCAGCGGCCGCAGGACTTTGCCGGCCTGGTGGTACGCGTCGCGGGCTACAGCGCCTTCTTTGTTGAGCTGTCAAAGGAGATTCAGGATGACATTATCCGCCGCACCGCGCATCAGCTGTGAGGTCATCGACACGCGCGCCGACCGGGCGCGCATTTTTAACCTCCAGCGCTACTCGCTCAATGACGGACAAGGGATCCGCACGGTGGTCTTTTTTAAAGGCTGCCCTCATACCTGCCCGTGGTGCGCCAATCCCGAATCAATTTCACCCAGGATTCAGACCCTGCGCCGGGAGAGCAAATGCCTGCGCTGCACCCGCTGCCTGCAGGACGTCGCCGAATGTCCGTCCGGTGCGTGGGAACAGATTGGCCGCGATGTGACGCTGGATAACCTGTTGCAGGAGGTGCTGAAGGATGAGGTCTTCTTTCGCGCCTCCGGCGGCGGCGTCACCCTCTCCGGGGGCGAAGTGCTCATGCAGGCCGGGTTTGCCGCCCGCTTTCTCCAGCGCCTGCGCCAGTGGGGGATCCGCACCGCCATCGAAACCGCGGGCGACTGCGCTTTCGACCGCTTCCTGCCGGTGGCCGAAGCCTGCAATGAAGTCCTGTTTGATTTTAAAATCATGGAACCTGAGCGGGCGCGGTCGCTGCTGCGAATGAATCAGCCACGGGTGCTGGACAATTTTCGCCAGCTGGCGGCGAGAAAAATCAACCTGATCCCGCGGGTGCCGCTGATCCCAGGCTACACCCTGAACGTCGATAATTTTCGCCAGATTCTGGCGTTTCTCGCGCCGTTCGCGCTAAAAGAAATACACCTGCTGCCGTTTCATCAATATGGCGAGCCCAAATACCGTCTGCTGGGCAAACGCTGGCCGCTCGCCGGCGTGAAAGCACCTGACGAAGCGGAAATTCAACCTTACCGGACGCTGGCCGAAGCGGCCGGATTCCACGTCACTATCGGCGGATAACGCCAGGAGGATATTATGGACTTTACGATCGTTGCCGTAACCGCCTGCGTCAGCGGGGTGGCGCATACCTACATGGCCGCCGAACGACTGGAAAAGGTCGGTCATCATGAAAAATGGCACCTGAAAGTCGAAACCCAGGGCGCGCTCGGTGTTGAAAACCGGATCACCGCCGAAGATATCGCCCGCGCCGAAGTGGTGCTGCTGGTGACGGATATCGAAATCGATGACGCCCAGCGCTTTAGCGGCCTGCGGACGATTAAAACCAGCATCAAGAGCTTCCTGCTGCAGCCGCAGCAGATCGTCGAGGCCGTGAAAAGCATCATGAAAAAGCCGGTCGTCTATGTAGAACTTCCCTGACCGGCGACAGACCTTATTCTACATCCAGCAGCCACTTTTGCGCCGGCGTCAGCCGGCTTGCCGTCTCCGGCGTCAGCCAGCGCCGCTGGTCCTGCTGCGGCGTATCCGCGCGATCGATATATAACCCATGCAGTACGCGTCGTCTGCTGCCTTCACGATTACGAGTACCACCGTGCCAGGCGTGCGCGTTATAAATCATCACACTGCCGGCCGGTGCGGCAAACACAATCTCATCGGGATGGGTCAGTTCCGGGTCGGCCAGCACCTCCTCCGGCAACGCCGGGCGCAGGTGGGTACCGGGAATGATCCGCGGTGCACCGTTGGCGGCGCTCAGATCATCTATCGCCCAGATAGTATTCACCAGGTGGACTTTGGGAAAATCCGGGCGCGGCTTTTTCCAGTCGGCGTGCAGCGGCTGATGACCACCGTTATACAGCGCCTCGCGCGCGTTCAGGCTGGAGACTTTAAAATCGCCGCCGAAGATATAGCGACAAGCGGAGAGGATCAGCGGATGCGACCAGACTTTCTCCCAGATAACTCCCTTATTAATCAGGTTAGCGATCCGCGTCGCCGTCGCCTCCTGATGATGTTCCATCGCCAGATTGTCGCCTTCGCGTTCAACCAGGGTGTCAATGAGCAGGCGCATTTCGCTCAGCCACTGGGCGTCAACGACGTTATGCACGACGGTGTAGCCGAGGGTGTCGAGCTCGTGTTTCATTTGCGCGCTGAGCGCCAGGCTGGCGCCTAACGCATCGAGAAAGCTAGCCGATGATGAGTTCATTTTGCGTTCCTTTTAACGTTCCGATAACACAAATAAACTCTACTGGCCCCGCCGCGGTATAACAGGAGGCGAGCGCTACGAAAAACTGGACATACGTATGCGAGCTCACAAAGTGTGATGGGCATCAATAATCTTATTTCCGACGATGGATGCGCTGCAGTTGGTCATGAATTCGCAGCGCAAAATCGCTAAACAAACGCTGTCGAGCCGAAAAAATTAGATTACCATCAACAGGATAATGCGCATGCTGAGGCCATAGAATGATTGAAGAACTGCCGGATATTCTGCATCGGTTAATCGGTCAAAAAGATCACTTACAGGTGAGATTTCCTGAGCCGGATATCTCCGTGCCTGCCCTCGCCTTCAACGTGCCGTTTCCGCGTCTGGAAATTGTGCTGGAGGGCCAGCTGAGTGAACAGGGACTGCCGCTGGCCGCCTCGACGTTAACCACGCTGCAGGTACTGTACGTGCAGGCGGGGAAGTGGACGCTGCCGCAGTGGACCGGCCAGGCCACTACCCTGAGCATCCTGTTTGGTCGGCAGAAACTGGGATTCAGTATTCAGCGCTGGGACGGGAAATGCCTGCATACGGAAAAGCAGAGCGTTTCCCGCCTCGGACCGCGCGTGGGCTCTTACCTGTTGCTGAGCCTGAATGAAGTCAGCCTGCAACCCGACCCGCTGACCGCACGGCTGGTGGTCGCCGCGCTGTTGAGTCATTGTCGTGAACAGCTGGTCGGTCTGGAAATGCGCGTCAGCCGCAGTCGGGATCTGTTTCTCGCCGTCCAGGACTACCTCGAGGAAAATCTTAGCCTGCCGCTGACACGGGAATCGGTAGCCAAACGTTTTCACATCACACCCAACTATCTATCGCATATTTTTCAGAAATCAGGCTCGGTGGGATTTAATGAGTATCTGACCCGGGTTCGCCTGGAAAAGGCGAAGCAGCTACTGCGCGGCTATGACCTGAAGGTGAAAGAGATCGCCCATAATTGCGGTTTCGTCGACAGCAACTATTTTTGCCGGGTATTCAAACGCTACACCGAACGCTCACCGTCGGAGTATCGGCGACACTGCCGTAGCGCGCAGCAGGCCTAACCTGCCGCGCCGGAATCTTACGCCCACTCCACGCGTCCGCGTCCGTTGTGCTTGGCCTTGTACAGCGCCTCGTCGACTTTACGGATAAATGTCTCCTGCGCTTCGCCTGGCCGCCACATTCCGACGCCAATGCTGATCGACAACGGCGTCTGATGATTGATCAGGATGGTGCCGGCATTGTCGAGGATCGCCTGCGCCAGGGCGTGCAGCTCGGGCTCCGACAGGCCATCGACGATAATGGCAAACTCTTCCCCACCGATACGCGCCGGCTGGATGCGATCGCTGGTCAAGTTTGCCAGCTGTTTACCCAGCGAAAATAACACTTCATCGCCCACCAGATGGCCCAAGGTATCGTTAATTTTCTTAAAAAAATCGATATCCAGAATCATGAGTCCCAGCGCATGCCCGGACTTCTCGCGGATGGTATTGATGAAAAAACGCCGGTTGGGCAACTGGGTGAGCTCATCCTTCAGGGATTGCGATCGCGCGTCAACGTACAGCAGGTTAATCCGCTCAATAATTTTGTAGACACCCACCACGGTCAGCAGCATCCCGGAGAGGCGCAGCAGATCTTCGCAGTAATAGCCCATCCAGCGCGGCTGAACCACGATCTCATCCATCACGTCAAAGGTGCCACCGGCAATCCACAGCAGCAGCCCATAACGCACCCAGTTGACGGCAATGTGGCTCATCCGCACCTTTGCCGAGCTCCACAGCATAAACACCAGAAACAACAACGCCAGTAGATCGATATAGAGGCCGGGGTTAGTCAGGATCTCGTGTCGTGTGCCGACCGGAGGCGACACCAGGACACAGCCGACAGCGATGGCGACGATAACCAGCAGCGCTGGCAGGAGCGTCACCCGGGCCGCAGCGGCCGGGCCGGGGCGATTCGCAGGAGTATGGAGTTCAGGCATAGCGATGTCTCATGGTAACAACAGGGCCGATCGCGAGACAGGATAGCAGTTAAGCGTAGCGGGACGAATGAAAAAGCGACGGATCGGTAAAATGGTGGGCGCTGGACTGACCCCGCGGAATTGTTCCAACGTACTACCACTCCATGGCGACGAGGTCAGTGGCGCGGATACTAGCGGCTTCATCCGCCATCTGATTAGCTTTCCGTGCGGCGCCGTCGATAGCCGACGGCGCCTGCTCAGGGATTAGCCGCTAAACACCCGCGCCTTGCCGCTGACCGTCAGTCGTACCGTCGCGCCGGGCTGCCACGCCGGCTGGCTCACGGTTCGCAGGACAATCGGCCGCTCGTGCCCGGCCATCGACAGCGTCAACGTGGAAAGCTGGCCTGAGAAATCGACATCGCGGATGATGGCGGTACTTTCCTGCGGCCCGCTCACACTGACGCTCAGTTGTTCCGGACGCAGCATCACCCTGCCTTCGCCAGCAGGATGCAGTGCGTCCGTCGCCAGGTCCCCCAGCACGCAGCTTGCCCGGCCGGGGCTCAGGCGCGCAGGAAGGATCAGGGCATCGCCAAGAAACAACGCCGTCTCTTCATCCACTGGCTGCGAGTAAACTGTCAGCGGCGTTCCGACCTGGGCAAAGCGCCCCTGGCGCATCACCGCCACCTGAGTGGCAAACGACAGCGCTTCGTTCTGATCATGGGTCACCAGAATCGAGGCGATTCCCGTCTCGGCCAGCAGGTCCGCCGTCGCTTTACGTGTGCTGGCGCGCAGCCCGGTATCCAGTGCAGAAAACGGCTCATCCAGCAGCATCAGCGCCGGCTGCTGAGCCAGTGCACGGGCCAGGGCAACGCGCTGCTGCTGACCACCGGAAATTTCATGTGGCCAGTGGCTCGCCAGGGCAGGGTCGAGGGCGACCATCTCCATCAACGCCCCCACCCGGCGACGCTTCTCCTCACGGCTGGCGTCCAGCCCCCAGGCGATATTGTCCGCAACATTGAGATGAGGAAACAGCGCCCCTTCCTGCGGAACATAACCGATCCGCCGCTGGTGGGCGGGGACAAACACGCCGTCGGCAAACAGAGGAGTACCGTGCATGACGATCCGCCCGCGATCAGGCGTTTCGAAACCGGCGAGAATGCGCAGCAGCGTGGTTTTTCCCGAGCCCGACGGACCAACAATGGCCGTCCGGCTCCCCGGCGCCACGGTCAGATTGAGATTATCGAGAACCAGCGCATCGGCGAAGGATTTCGAAATAGAAGACAATTCCAGCATGTTACAACCCTGCCATTTTTTTCGACTGCATATAAAGAACCGCGGTCAGCGGCAGCGAAATGACGATCATCAGCAGCGCGTACGGCGCCGCCGCCACGTAGTCGATCTCGCTGGTTAACGCCCAAAAACCGGTCGACAAGGTGCGGGTGCCTAACGGCGAGAGCAGTAGCGTGGCGGTGAGCTCATTGCTGACGCCAAGGAACACCAGCGCGGCCCCTGCGGCCGCACCCGGCGCGGCAAGCCGCATGGTAATACTCCACAGGGCGCGGGCCGGACTGCGTCCGAGGCTACGGGCAACGTTTTCCAGTTCTACCGGCGCCTGCGCGATACCGGCACGCAGGTTAATGAGCGCACGCGGCATAAACATCAACAGATAGGCCAGAAACAACGTCACTTCGGTCTGGTACACCGGGCGGGCGTAGTGGATGGTGACCGTCACCAGCGCCAGCGCGGTAACAATGCCGGGCAGCGAGCTGGTGATGTAATTACACCCCTCCAGCAGGCGGAACAGCGGGCGCGGATAGCGCACGCCGAGCCACGCAATGGGGATCGCGCAGGTTGTCGTCAGCAGCGCCCCGCCCACGCCCAGTAGCAGGGTCTGGCGCAGCGAATGCCACAGATCGGCATGCAGCCAGTTGTCGATGCCGCCCAGCCACAGCCAGCGGCACAGGACCAGTAAGGGAACCCCCATCGCCAGCATCACCAGCAGCAGAAGCAGTAGCTGCGCGCCAACAGCCGCCCCTTTACCCAGCACAAGCCGCTTCTGCTCGCGGGCCGCCCCGGCGCCGATACGCGCGTAACGCGCTTTACCGCGTGAGGCGCTCTCCAGCAGCAGGATCGCCAGGCAGCACAAGGCCAGCACGCCTGCCAGCATATTGGCGGCCGGACCGCTGAAGGTCGACTGGAACTGATCGTAAATAGCAGTCGTGAAGGTATCGAAGCGGATCATCACATACAGGCCATATTCCGCCAGCAGATGCAGGGCCACCAGCAGCGCACCGCCGCAGATTGCCAGACGCAGCTGCGGGAGCACCACCCGGAAGAACACTTTCCACGGCGGCGTGCCCAGCGATGCGGCGACATCTTCAAGGGTGGGATCGAGGCGGCGCAGCACGGCCGCCACCGGCATATAAATAAACGGATAGTAGGCCAACACCGAGAGAAACACCCCGGCGGAGAGGCCATGCAGCGAAGGCACGGCGCTGACCCAGGCGTAGCTCTGGACAAAGGCTGGAATCGCCAGCGGGGCCACCGCCAGCGCCGACCACAGCTGCCGACCGGCAAGGGCGGTACGTTCCGTCAGCCAGGCCAGCGTCACGCCGAGCACAATGCTGATGGGGACCGCCAGCACCGTCAGCCACAGGGTATTGCTGAGCAGCTCCCCTACCCGCGGACGAAAGACCAGCGCTTTGATCGTCGGCCAGCCGGTGTCGAGTCCGACCGCCACCACAAACCCTAACGGCAACAGCGCCAGCAATGAAAACAGCAGCGCTAACGCAACCATCGGAAATGCAGGACGCCTGCGCTCGGGCAGGCGTCCTGTTTTCTTTCCGAGCGACAGACTCAGAACAGACATAGCAACATCACTTCCTCAGGATCAGAGCAGGCCAGCCTGCATCATCAGCTCAATGACCTTTTTACTGTTCAGCGAGGAAGGTTCTACCTTCGGTGCATCCAGATCTTTCAGCGGGGTCAGTTTCGGGTTAGAGGCCGCATCTACCCCCACGGCATATTCGAAGGCGTTATTGGTGCGCAGCGCATCCTGCCCCTGTTTGCCGGTGATCCATTTAATAAAGGCCTGCGCCTGCGCTTTATGTTTGCTGGAGGCCAGCACACCGCCGCCGGAAATGCTGACGAAGGCGCCCGGATCCTGGTGTTTGAAGTAATACAGTTGGGTGTTTTTGCTGTTCTCGCCGGTTTTTGACTGGTCGACGAAGCGATAGTAGTGG
The DNA here is from genome assembly GCF_002810615.1 of Klebsiella sp. G-Nf4. Taxonomy (NCBI): domain Bacteria; kingdom Pseudomonadati; phylum Pseudomonadota; class Gammaproteobacteria; order Enterobacterales; family Enterobacteriaceae; genus Klebsiella; species Klebsiella sp. G-Nf4. Next base: position 134,267 of record NZ_PION01000005.1, read on the forward strand.
TAGATCACCCCGCCGTCGATCTGCCCGGCGTTGACAGCTTTCATCACCGTGCTGTTGCCTTTATAGGCGACAAAGTTGGTTTTCATCGCCTTCAGCCAGTCGAGAGTCGCCTGCTCACCCTTCAGCGCCAGCATTGCGCTGACGATAGCCTGGAAATCAGCCCCCGATGGCGAAGCCGCCCAGCGCCCTTTCCACTCCGGTTTTGCCAGATCCATCAGCGAGTGCGGCAGCTGCGCCTCGCTGATTTTCGCCGGGTTGTAGACGAAAACGGTGCTGCGCGCGGCGATGCCGATCCAGCGACCATGCTGCGGACGGTACTGCGCCGGAACCTGCTGCAGGGTGGCAGCATCCAGCGGGGCGAAAAGTTTGGCATTATCGACCAGCACCATCGACGGCGAGTTCTCGGTCAGAAACACATCGGCCGGCGACGCGGAGCCTTCCTGAACCAGCTGGTTACCCAGCTCACTGTCATCGCCATTGCGCAGCGTGACCTTAATACCGGTCTCTTTGGTAAATCCATCCACCCACGACTTCACCAGATTTTCGTGCTGGGCGTTGTAGACCACAATCCCGTCCTGAGCGTCAGCCGCCATCCCCTGCGGCGCCAGAAACAGAGAAGCGGCAACCAACGCTGCCGTACGGAGGGGCGATAAGCGAGATTTCATGAACGCATCCTTAATGAAATAGGGCAATAAACGGTAAATAGCCTGAGCGGAAAGGATTAAATCACAGCAAAAAAAGAATGATAATGAAAACAATTATCATAAACTTAAAAAAGCAAAAAATAGCGCCGGGCTGTTATTAGGGATTAGAAAATGCTTAAAACCATCCATTGCCGGAATTTATATTAAGAAAACATTAAGATCGTTTTTTTATTCCTGTCGTGACGGAGTCGTAGCCGCATTCGGACGTGAGCGGTTTTTATCTGCAGGTATTGTGATAATGATCATGTTTTTACATGCTCCGTCGTCACGGAGGATATCCCCCTTCTACGATCATTGGATAACGCCTTTTCAGCGGGATGGATGGTTCATTTTATGCTCGCTCCACATAGCACGCGTAAAAAATGAAAAAGATAACGGTGCGAAACGCATGGATTGCCTTTTCCCTGGCGCTGGTGGTATTTCTGGCTGGGGTGTTCGTCATTAACTGGCAGCTGTGGCATTCAGACCAGGCCACCCATGTCGCCTCCGCCCGTCAGGCGGCGAAGAAAATCGCCGTTATTATTGATGAGGCTCGAGCCGCGACGGTCACAGCCCTGAACGTCAGCCGCAGCGGTTGCTCCGTGCAGGGCCAGTTTCAGCTCGGAACCGAGACCGCTCTGCAGCCACATTTGCGTACCATTTTGCTGATAAAAGATGGCCAGGTGTGGTGCTCGTCGCTGCCAGGAAATCGCGTACTGACGCTTCATCCTGAGTCTTTGTCTGTTGAGCCACTGCTGCTATTGCCAGCCAGAATGATGGTTAATAAGCGACCGGTGCTCATTTATCAGACGCACTCAGCGCAGATCCGGGTGATTGTCACTATCAGCGACGTGCATCTCCGTGATGCTCTGTATAGCGATACGGATAACGACGGACTGGTACTATGGGTCAACCATCAGATGATCGCCAGGTATGGCGATGTGGAATCGCTAAACGCAGGTCCACATCAGGGTATATTTAGCTCACCGGACTACCCGTTTCGCATTATCTATCCCGAGTCGCCTTTTTTTAGCCCCGGCCGCTTATTTCATAATGGTTTCGGTCTGCTGATTTTTATTTTTTCTGTCTCACTGCTGTTTTATTTCCTGCTGCGCAAATACCTCAATGTCTATACCTCTGAAGAAGAGAATTTGCGCTACGCTATCGCCCAGGGGGATATCGTTCCCTACTACCAGCCCGTCGTGAATGGGAAAACGGGAGAGATATACGGCGTGGAAATTCTCGCCCGCTGGAAAAATACCACCGCGCAGTGGCGTTCGCCCGCTGAATTTATTCCACTGGCCGAACGTACCGGCTTAATTATCCCACTGACCCGCAGCCTGATGGCGCAGGTCGCCGCCCAGATGAGACCCATCTTCAGTAAGCTGCCGGATGGGTTTCATATTGGCCTGAATATCAGCGCGTCACACATTAACGCTCCGACGTTTATCGACGATTGCCTGCACTATCAGCGCGGCTTTGAGGGCAAAGCGGTGAAGCTGATGCTGGAGATCACGGAGCAGGAGCCGCTGTTGCTCAACGGCGCGGTTGTGGACAAGCTCAAAACGCTACACTCCCGCGGGTTTTCCATCGCGCTGGACGACTTTGGCACCGGCTATTCCGGGCTTTCCTATCTCCACGAGCTGGTTTTCGACTATATCAAAATCGATCAGAGCTTTGTCGGCAGGGTGACCGGGGAGACACCGTCAAGCAAACTGCTGGACTGCGTGATAGAGATGGCCCGGACGCTGTCACTGCGCATCATTGCCGAGGGCGTCGAAACCCAGGCCCAGCTGGATTATCTCAATCGCCAGAATATTCATCTGTTACAGGGCTACTATTTCTGGAAGCCAATGCCCTACGTCGCCCTGGTCATGCTTCTGCTGAGCAAACCGAAGGCGCGAATTGTCGAAGAATAAGCGGGCGACCCATCACCCGCTGGCCTGCACCAACGTCATCACTGAGTGAACGTGTTCAGCGCATCCTGTCGAGTCTCCTTAATGGAAAAGATGCGATCCATACGGGTGAGCTTAAACAGGCTTTTAATCGTATCATTGAGCGAACACAGCACCAGCTCGCCCTGACCGTTGACGCTTTTCAGAATGGATACCAGCGCGCCAAGACAACTACTGTCGATGAAATCGACGTGGCTCAGATCCAGCAGCACGTTTTTGGTATCCGGGTCGATAGCCTCCAGAACCTGCTGCTTAAACGCCTGTACGACGGAAGCGTCCAGTCGGCGCACCAGTGGCATAATAATTTTTACGCCCTGCTCGGTATGTAATTCAACGTTCATGCTCATCCTCAATAGTGACTGATATCCGTCGACGAGTCCCTTTTCCGCTCGGCGTGTTCTCTCTTTAGCAGGTGATACCCCAAATATCCCGGGCGTAGCCACGTATGGTTCTGTCGCTGGAAAATTCTCCCATCCGACAAATATTGAGTAAGGCCCGACGGTGCCATTGTTCCGGCAGTTCAAAATCGGCCATCGCCTGCCGCTGGACCTGACAATAACTGTCGAAATCCAGTAAATGACAGTAATGATCGCCCTCCGTCAACATGTGGTGAAGTGGTGCAAACAGCTCACGATCGCTGGTGAACAACCCAGACACGAGGGTATCGACAACACGCGCAATAGCCGGGTTCTGATGATAGAAAGCATGGTGATGCCCGAGTCGCCGGCTCTCTTCAATCTCTTCCGCTACGGCGCCAAACAGATAAAAATTATCGATTCCCACGGCCTCGCGGATTTCGATATTCGCCCCATCATAGGTGCCGATAGTTAATGCGCCGTTCATGGCAAACTTCATATTGCTGGTGCCGGACGCCTCGGTGCCGGCGGTGGAGATCTGCTCAGAGAGATCCGTGGCCGGAATGATTTTTTCCGCCAGCGAGACTTTATAATCTTCGAGGAAAACCACTTTAAGCTGCCCGGCAACCTGCGGGTCGCTGTTAATTTTCCGGGCGACGGTATTAATCAACTGAATAATCAGCTTCGCCATCCGATAGCCCGGCGCCGCTTTACCCGCAAACAAATGCACCTTAGGCGCGATAGTTTTCCCTGTCTCTTTGATATCCAGGTAAAGCGCGATCACGTGAAGAATATTGAGCAACTGACGCTTATATTCATGAATACGTTTGACCTGACAATCAAACATCGCCAGCGGATCCAGGGCAATGCCATAGCGTTGAGCAACCAGCTGGCTGAGCGCGGTTTTGTTGGCAAATTTAATGGCCCGGATGTTATCAATAACAGCAGTATCATCGGCCAGTCTTTCCAGACTGGACAGCAAGGGTAAATCGGTTGGCCACCCTTCCCCCAGCTGTTGGTGCAAAAATGCTGCCAGGCCGGGGTTAGCCTGCTGCACCCAGCGTCGCGGCGTGACGCCGTTGGTCTGATTAATGAATTTCTCCGGGGTCATAAAATAGAAGTCCGGCACCAGTTGTTTCTTGACCAGTTCCGAATGCAGCCATGCTACCCCGTTCACGCGATGGCTACCAACAATGGCCAGATTGGCCATGCGGATTTGCTTATCGTGATGTTCGTCAATTAAAGACAGCGAAGATAACAGATGATGTTTATCCGGCCAGCGCCGGGCCACCTCTTCAAGGAAACGATGGTTGATCTCAAATATAATTTGCAAATGACGCGGCAGCAGTTTTTCAAACAGCGTCACCGGCCAGGTCTCCAGCGCTTCCGGCATCAACGTATGATTCGTGTAGGCACAGGTGTTTTGCGTTATCTCCCACGCCTGCTCCCAGGGCAACCGGTATTCATCGACCAGGATGCGCATCAGCTCCACCACCGCTAATGCCGGATGGGTGTCATTAAGCTGAATCGCCACATGCTGCGGCAGAAAAGTAATATCGTCATTAACCTCGGCATAGTCACGGAATATATCCCGCAGCGTACAGGCCACCAGAAAATACTCTTGCGTCAACCGCAGCTCTTTTCCGGTCAGCACCTCATCGGATGGATAGAGTATTTTTGAAATATTCTCCGAAGCAATTTTATCACTCACCGCCTTGATATAATCACCACGATTGAAAATATGGATATTAAAGGAGTCAGAGGCGACCGCGCTATAGAGCCGCAGCTTATTGGTCGTCGTATCCCGGTAGCCGGAAACGAAATAGTCATGGGGAATACCGATAATCGTTTTCCAACCCAGCCACATTGGGTTGTAATTACCATCAACATCTTCGCTGTGTTCAATATAGCCTCCCAGCGGGATCAGGATTTGCTGAGCATGGTGTTCGACCAGCCACGGGGAGTGCATGGAATGCCAGTCATCCGGATGCTCCATCTGCTGGTCATTTTGAAAGGATTGGCGAAAAAGACCATATTCGTATTTGATGCCATGCCCGGATGCGGCAATATCAAGGGTGGCCATCGAATCGATAAAACAGGCGGCTAAGCGCCCTAACCCCCCGTTGCCCAGCGCGGCGTCGGGCTCTTCGTCAAGAAGGTGGTCAAGATCAAACCCCAGGTCATTCACCACCTGGCGCATCTCCGCCAGTAAATTCATATTCAAAAGGTTATTACGCAGCGACTGTCCCAGTAAAAACTCCATCGACAGATAGTAAACGCGCTTTTTATGTTCTTCACGTTGCCGCGTCTGGCTCAACAGAAAATGGTCCTGTTGAAAATGACGAATGGCCAGCGCCACCGCGTTAAAAATATCGCCATGCGTAGCTTTATTTAAGCTAACACACAATGTGTACTTTAATTGCTGTTCTACCAAAACCCGTAGTTCTTTGATTTCTGGACGATTAGTGACAGGCATTCTGACCTCACTGGTCTCTGTATCTGCGTAAAACCATGGCAGGTAAATCATCATTTTTCCAAGTATAGACGAAGATATTTTGCCGAATGGTTTTTATTCCTCAGCACCATTGCCGTTTATAACGAGAGGCTGAATAATTAAAATAACAACCATTTGCAATGGATTGATCGTCACCTTTTCGCCAGCGATAACGCTACAGACATGGCGGGTTTGCGGAGTCGGGAGGTGAAGGTGAAGTGCAGTCAGGACGGCTAGAGGGAAAAGCAAAAAGGGGTTACCTTTCGGTAACCCCTTCTTTTATATGGCGGAAGCGCAGAGATTCGAACTCTGGAACCCTTTCGGGTCGCCGGTTTTCAAGACCGGTGCCTTCAACCGCTCGGCCACACTTCCGGTGTGAGGCGCACTATAAACACCTCGGCGGATGCTGTAAAGCACCATTTTGTTCAACTGCCTTAAAAACAAACAATTTTGTGTTATTCGTCTGAATTTCAGGCAGTTCGCACATAAAATCAGCGCTCCTCACCACTATCAGATGACTATTTTTTAATGTACATGTCTTTGGTGTAGTAATACCCCAGCTTATCCGGCGTGAAACCGCCCACCCTGGGTTTCACTAAATGGGTACGCACATAGTGATAGACCGGAATGGCGGGAACATCCTGCGCCAGCAGATCTTCCGCCTGCTGATAGTATTTGCCCCGTGTCGCTACGTCGGAGGCTTTCGCCGCATTGCGCAGGGCCTCATCGTAAGCCGGGTTGCTGTACTGACTGGTGTTCTCGCTATCACCGGTACGGAACGTATTGAGGAAAGTGGTGGCATCGTCGTAGTCGGCGATCCAGGCATAGCGGACGGCGTCAAAGTTATGCGTATGCATGGTATCCAGCATCGTCTTCCATTCCTGGTTCTGCAGCTTCACCTCGACGCCGAGGTTTTTCTTCCACATAGAGCTGGCGGCGATGGCGATACGCTGGTGCGACTCATAGGTGTTATACAGCAGGGTAAAGACCAATGGGTGACTGTCATCATACCCCGCCTGCGCCAGCAGTTTTTTCGCCTCAGCAATCCGCTTCTCGCGCGGCCAGCTGGCGTAGTCCGGGTTGTGCAGCGTCACGCCGCCGATATCCGGCTGGCTGATCACCCAGGCCGGTCGCTGCCCCTGGCCAAGCACTTTTCCGGCAATGATATCTTTATCAAGCGCCATATTCAGCGCGCGCCGCACGCGGGCGTCGTTAAACGGCGGGCGGGTAGTATTGAATTCGTAGTAATAGGTCGCCAGCTGCGGCGAAACGTCCAGCTGATCGCCCATGGTTTTCTGCAACTGCGCAAACTGATTGATCGGCACCGTATAAACAATATCGATCTCCCCCGCTTTGTAGCGGTTGACATCGGCAGCCTCCGAAGAGATGGGCAGGTAAGTCACTTTATTAATAACGGTGTGCGCATTATCCCAGTACTTCGCATTACGTTCAGCCACCAGCCGCTCATTCACCACCCATTGGGTCAGCTTATACGGGCCGCTGGTGACGATATGCTCTGGTCGGGTCCATTTATCGGCAAAACGCTCCACCAGCACTTTGTCGATCGGTACCAGCGAAGGGTGCGCCAGCATCGCCAGGAAAGCGGCATTCGGCTGGTTCAGAGTGACCTGCAGCGTGGAGTCGTTCAGCGCTTTTACCCCCAGCGTCTCGGGTCCCTTTTGCCCCAGGGCAATTTCGCGGGCGTTGGCGATATGCATATTGCCGGGATAGCTCGCATAGGGCGAGGCGGTGGCCGGCGAGACCAGCCGTTGCCAGCTCCAGACGATATCCTGCGCCGTGATGGCCGTGCCGTCGGACCAGGTCAGACCGGGGCGTAAATGGAAGGTCCATAACAGGTTGTCCTTGTTTTCCCAGCGCTCCGCTAGCCGGGGTTGGATCGCCCCCGCAGGCGTCACGCTGACCAGCCCTTCAAAGAGATCGCTAATGATGTTGAATTCAATGTCGCTCTCGACTTTATGCGGATCGAGTGAGGCAGGTTCACTGCCGTTATTTCTGACCAGCTCCTGCTTTTCCGCCAGCTGGGTGCCAGGCGGCACCTGTGCCGCCAGCGCCCCGCCGGTTATGACCATCAGACTCATTGCCAGGAACGTTCGCGTGATGTGATTGTTTTTGTGTAATGTCATTTCCCTTTGCCTTTAACGTACGGAGTGATTCCCCCTTCCACACTTAGTCGCAGAATTTAAATAAAGCAATATATTTCAGCAACCTATAAGATTTCGATCGGCTCACCGAAGCGAAACGCGAAAACATATCGCTTTTCCCAATCCATGTAGAATTTTATGCTGGACAAAAGCGGCAAAAGCTAAGTAAAGATGGGTAAAAGCATTAGGGCTTCACGCTTGTTTTTCTTATTCTTTATCCCTAATTACATCTGTCATAAGAGAGTGACTCATGGATCGCATAATTACATCATCGCGTGACCGTTCCTCGCTGCTCAGCACGCACAAGGTTCTGCGTAATACCTATTTCCTGCTCAGCCTGACGCTGGCGTTTTCCGCTATCACCGCCACCGCCAGCACGGTGCTGATGCTTCCTTCCCCGGGGCTGATTTTGACTCTTGTGGGGATGTACGGTCTGATGTTCCTGACCTATAAAACGGCGAATAAACCCACCGGGATTATTTCCGCCTTCGCTTTCACCGGGTTCCTCGGCTATATCCTTGGGCCGATGCTGAACGCGTACCTTTCTGCCGGCATGGGCGATTTAATCGGCCTGGCGCTGGGCGGCACCGCACTGGTCTTCTTCTGCTGCTCGGCCTACGTGCTGACGACGCGCAAAGACATGTCATTCCTCGGCGGGATGCTGATGGCGGGCGTGGTGGTGGTCCTGATTGGTATGGTCGCTAACCTGTTCCTGCAGCTGCCGGCGCTTCATCTGGCGATTAGCGCGGTGTTCATCCTGATCTCTTCGGGTGCCATCCTGTTCGAGACCAGCAACATCATCCGCGGCGGTGAAACCAACTACATCCGCGCAACAGTTAGCCTGTATGTCTCGCTGTACAACATCTTTGTCAGCCTGCTGAGCATCCTGGGCTTCGCCAGCCGGGACTAACCGCTCTCCTGCTCATCCTGAGGCCTCGCTTATGCGGGGCCTTTTTTTTTGCTACACTGCGGCCAGTTTCAGGCGGTATGTGAAAAATCATGTTTATTTTTGAAGGCAACGAAATTGAAACGGATAGCGAAGGCTATCTGAAAGATACCACCCAGTGGAGCGAGGCGATGGCGGAAGTCATTGCCGCGCAGGAAGGGATAACGCTCGCCGTTGAACACTGGGAAGTGGTGCGCTTTGTGCGCGAGTTTTACCTTGAGTTCAATACCTCTCCGGCGATCCGCATGCTGGTGAAGGCGATGGCCAACAAGTTTGGCGAAGAGAAAGGCAACAGCCGCTATCTCTATCGCCTGTTCCCGAAAGGCCCCGCCAAACAGGCGACCAAAATCGCCGGGCTGCCGAAGCCGGTGAAGTGCATCTAATAGAGAATCGCGAATTTTTCCCAGCTGCGGGTGGGTTGATGGGGTTCGGTTAACACTCGGTCAACCCGCGCGCTGCGCGGCCCCCCGGCTTTCAGCCAGGCGATGAGTTTCTCCACCTGCTCTGCCTCGCCGCAGGCAAGCACTTCCACCCCGCCGTCGTCCAGATTACGGGCATAGCCGGTCAACCCCAGCTGCAGCGCTTCCCGCTGTGTTGAATAGCGAAACCCTACGCCCTGAACCGAACCGTAAACCCATGCCATCGTGCAGATACTGGCCATTATCATCTCCTTTTCGCTCACACTTTACGCTGAGGATAGCAAATTCGCTCAGCGTACGTGCTTCGGCAGTAAACCATAATGCTGACGGAAGCGCGCGGTAAAGCGCGATCCCGACTGATATCCGCTGTTCTGCGCGATTTCGCCTATTGGCCGCGAGGTGGTCTGCAGCTGCCCCAGGGCGTGAGCCATCCGCACCTCCTCAACAATCTGGCGAAAACTCTGCGATTCCTGCTGCAGCCGACGGCGCAGCGTGGACTCGCCGAGAAAGAGCATTTTCGCCACCCGCGACACGCTCCATGCCTGCGCCGGCGACAGCATGACCAGTTGTCGAACCTGCGCCGACAGATCCTGCTGCCGCTCGACGAGCAGCGGGCCTGCATAGCCCGCCTCGTGCAAGGCCAGCAGCAGGCCCATGGTCTGGTGGTGCTGTAGTGAAGAGGATAAGCCTTCCCGCACCGCCTGCAGGACGCTTTGCCACATAAACGCCAGCTCTGTCGTCACCGGGGCACAGAGCGAGGTCAGACGCCCTGGCGGTGGTTCCCTGAGATAACGGGTCTTAAACATCGTCAGCAGCTCGGGGGTCAGCGACAGCAGATCGGAACAAAACAGGCCGTTATCCGGCTGGTTAATCACCTCCAGCTCAACGTCAGCCGGCAACACAATCAGCTGTTGCGGCGTCGCCAGCACCCGGCTCTCCCCTTGCACAATCACTTTGCTGCCGCGTTTAACCCGACAGAGCGCCGGGGAGAACAGGCGCACCCGATGCAATCTACACAGCCGTCGGGTGGTGACCTCTGCCGCGGTTAAGGCGTTATGCTGGAAGTGGATACTCTCCATCGGATCGACCCTTTATTTTAGCGCCCGGCCATCGCTGTCAACTGTGCGCTGGCGAGAGCATGGCTGTGTAACAGATAGCCGACCAGCGCCCCGCTGGCCCCGGCATCCACCGGCAGCGTAGGGACATCCAGCGCCCATACTGTAAAACGGTAGCGGTGCGGTTTATCTCCCGCTGGCGGACAGGCGCCGCCGAAGCCGGCATAGCCAAAATCGTTGCGGCCCTGTACCGCTCCGCCCGGCAGTGTAGCGCTGTTTTTATCTCCCGCGCCAGCGGGCAGCGAAAAGACGCTGCTGGCGATATTGACCACCGTCCAGTGCCACCAGCCGCTGCCGGTAGGCGCATCGGGATCTCTGACAGTGACCGCGAAGCTTCGCGTCCCCGCCGGGGCATTTTTCCATGCCAGCTGCGGGGAGACATTGCCTCCGGTACAGCCGAAACCGGCAAACCAGTGCTTCCGGGTCAGCGCCTGCCCGTCATGCATATCATCGCTGCTCACGCTAAACGGCGCAGCCATCGCGCCACTGCTCACAATCGCGACCATCGCCACGACCATGCGGATACCTGTTTTCATCATCTGATCCTCGTTGGGGTGAGAAAACAGGGTATGAGAGTCCGCACAAGCTGAATGTGCCGAAGCGCCTGCATTTTGTGCCGAAACGCTCACCTGTGCCTGCCGGGCGAAAGATGCTTGCGTGCGCCAGGTGTGCTACTCTACGCGCCATTTTTCGGTGCCGACATTCCCGTTGCTTAAAGGTAGCTCCATGACAGATTCCCTATTCCCCCGCTTAGTGTTAGCCAAAGGACGCGAGAAATCCCTGCTGCGTCGCCATCCGTGGATTTTCTCCGGCGGCGTCGCCCGCATGGAGGGTAAAGCCCGCAGCGGTGAAACCATCGATATCGTTGACCATCAGGGAAAATGGCTGGCCCGCGGCGCTTACTCGCCGTCGTCGCAGATCCGCGCCCGCGTGTGGACCTTCGACCGCAATGAAACCATCGATAGCGCCTTCTTTGAACGCCGCCTGCAGCAAGCGCAAACCTGGCGGGCATGGCTGGCAGAGCGCGATGGCCTCGACAGCTACCGTCTGATCGCCGGCGAGTCCGATGGGCTGCCGGGCGTGACGATTGATCGCTTTGGCAACTTTTTCGTGCTGCAGTTGCTCAGCGCAGGCGCGGAATACCAGCGGGCCGCCATCATCAGCGCCCTGCAGAACCTGTTCCCGGACTGTGCCATTTACGATCGCAGCGATGTCGCCGTGCGTAAAAAAGAGGGACTGGAGCTGGCCCAGGGGCCGGTGGTGGGCGAGCTGCCCCCGGCGCTGCTGCCAATCACCGAGCACGGCATGAAGCTGTTGGTTGATATCCAGGGCGGGCACAAAACCGGCTACTACCTCGACCAGCGCGACAGTCGCCTGGCTACTCGCCGCTATGTCGCCGATAAGCGAGTGCTGAACTGCTTCTCTTATACCGGCGGCTTTGCGGTGTCAGCGCTGATGGGCGGCTGCCGCCAGGTCACCAGCGTGGATACCTCTCAGGAAGCGCTGGACGTTGCCCGACAGAACGTAGAGCTCAACGGACTGGATCTGTCCAAAGCGGAATTTGTGCGCGACGACGTGTTCAAACTGCTGCGTAAATACCGCGATCAGGGAGAGAAATTCGACGTGATCGTGATGGATCCGCCGAAGTTCGTGGAAAACAAAAGCCAGCTGATGGGCGCCTGCCGCGGTTATAAAGATATCAATATGCTGGCGATCCAGCTGCTGAACCCCGGCGGCGTGCTGCTGACTTTCTCCTGCTCCGGCCTGATGACCACCGATTTATTTCAGAAAATCATCGCGGATGCCGCAATTGATGCCGGGCGTGATGTACAATTTATAGAACAGTTCCGTCAGGCTGCCGACCACCCGGTGATCGCAACCTACCCGGAAGGGCTGTATCTGAAGGGGTTTGCCTGTCGCGTCATGTAACTTGAAAAACGAAACATGAGCCTCATATAGGGAGTATTCATGTTTCCCAGGAGGTGCCTATGATAGCCAGCAAATTCGGTATCGGCCAACAGGTCCGCCATACGCTCTTGGGCTACCTGGGCGTCATCGTCGATGTCGATCCCGAGTATTCACTCGCGGAACCGGAAGAGGATGAGATTGCCGCCAATGACGAACTGCGTGCGGCGCCCTGGTACCATGTGGTGATGGAAGATGATGATGGTCAGCCGATCCACACCTATCTGGCAGAAGCGCAGCTGAGCAGCGAAACCCGCGACGAACACCCGGAACAGCCGTCCCTCGACGAACTGGCCAAAACGATTCGTCAGCAGCTGCAGGCTCCGCGCCTTCGCAACTAAAACAAAACCCCGCCTGGCGGGGTTTTTTGTTATTTTGCTAATCCCAGTCGCGGCAGCTCAATGGCCGGACAACGATCCATCACCACGTTTAACCCGGCTTCTCTGGCCAGCACTGCGGCCTGCTCATTGATCACCCCCAGCTGCAGCCACAGCGTTTTCGCGCCGATGGCTATCGCCTCCTGCGCCACGCCCCACGCCGCTTCTGAATTACGGAAGACATCAACCATGTCGACCTTTTCCGGAACGTCGGCGAGCGTCGCATACCCTTGCTGTCCCAGCAGCGTCTTGCCCGCCACCTTCGGCGAAACCGGGATAACGTGATACCCCTGATCCAACAGATACTTCATGACCCGGTAGCTCGGGCGGTCAGGTTTGTCGCTGGCGCCAACCAGCGCAATCGTCCGTGTCGACGTCAGGATGCCGGCAATATCGTTCTCTTTCATGGGTTCCTCCTGCTATTTCACCTAAGTGTATGCTAATCCGCAGCAGGCGGCCATCCAGGCTAACCCACAGATTCGACAAAATTTTCACCCCGATGCTTGCAGCAGCAGCCACATTCAGTAATCTGTCTGCAGGTCAAAATGTGGAATGAAAATATGGAACTGACAACTCGTACCCTGTCCGCGCAAAAACATATCGCGCTGGTGGCTCACGATCACTGTAAAGATATGCTGATGAAATGGGTCGCTCGCCATCAGGCGTTGCTGGCGCAACACGTTTTGTATGCCACCGGCACCACCGGTAACCTGGTCTCGCGGGCTACCGGACTGGAGGTCAATGCCATGCTGAGCGGCCCGATGGGCGGTGACCAGCAGGTTGGCGCGCTCATTTCAGAAGGGAAAATCGACGTGCTGATCTTCTTCTGGGATCCGCTGAACGCCGTGCCTCACGACCCGGACGTCAAAGCGTTGCTGCGCCTGGCCACCGTCTGGAACATTCCGGTCGCGACTAACGTCTCCACCGCTGACTTTATCATCCAGTCACCGCACTTTAATCAGCCGCTCGATATTCTAATCCCGGATTATCCGCGTTATCTTGCCGAGCGCCTGAAATAACCCAGCCGTGATCAGGGTTTCCTGGCAACCGGCACATCCAGGGCCTGCAGGATGTCGACAAACGGCGAAGGTTGCGCTTTGTTAAACAACAACCACACCCGATGACGTGCGCGGGTTATCGCCACGTACAGTAGTCGACGCTCCTCCGCATCAGGAAAATCTTCCGGTTGCGGCAGGAGCGCCTGCTCCATGATCGACTCGCGCGCCGGCGCGGGAAACGCATCCTCTCCCTCCTGCAGTCCCAGCACAATCACATAGTCCGCCTGCTGGCCTTTGCTGGCATGAATAGTCATAAAATCAAGCTGCAGATGCGGCCAGCGCGTCGCCGCCTTGTTGAGCGCGTCGGGTTTCAGATGATGATAGCGGGCGAGCAGCAGGATCCGCTGCTCGGGCTTAACGTAGCCGCTCAGTTTATCCAGTAAATCATCCAGCTTATCGTCGGCTAACAGCGTGACGGCCTTTTTATCGCCCGCCGTCAGGCTGTTCAGCGGTTTACTTAACTGATGTGGATTCTGCTGGATAAAGCCATTGGCGATTTCGCCAATGCGGCCGTTAAAGCGATAGGTGGTATCCAGCGCACAGCTATCCCCTTCGCCAAAGTAATGATTAAACGCGGTGGTCAGGGAAAGCTGGGCCCCGCTGAACCGGTAAATCGCCTGCCAGTCATCCCCGACGGCAAATAGCGTGGTTTGGGTATTCTGCCGGCGTAATGCGGCCAACAGCGAGGCCCGCTGCGGCGAGATATCCTGAAATTCATCCACCAGAATGTGTTTCCATGGGCTGACGAAGCGGCCTTTATCGAGAATATTGACCGCCTGATGGATCAGGCCGGAAAAATCGACCGCATTCTCGGCCTTCAGTGCCGCTTTCCAGTCTTTCATCAGAGGCGACATCAGCTTCACCCGTTTACTGAACTGATCGCGTACCGCCTCCGGCGCCCCGGCAATCATCTCTGCCTGGGAGCCACCGTGCATACGCATCAGGCTAACCCAGCGGTCGAGCCGACTGGCCATACGCCGCTGCACCTTCTTGTCCTGCCAGAAATCGCCCTCCGGCAGTTGCCAGCCCATCTCCTCTTCCAGCCACAGGCGCCAGCCTTTCGCCTGCGCTTTTTTCTCCTGACACTGCTGCTGCCAGCTTTTCACGAGCAGCGCCTGACGAGCTGCGCTATCGCTTTCCAGTTTGCTGATGGTGGGGACTTTTTTGCTGCCCTGCTGAATAATATGTAGCGCCAGCGAGTGGAAGGTACGCGCGGTGATATCGTCGGATGCAAGACGCTCGCGGATCCGCGCATCCATCTCCTGCGCCGCCTGGCGGCCGAATGCCAGTAACAAAATTTGCTCTGCTGCCGCTTCTCCCCTCGCCAGCAGCCAGCCTGCCCGCGCCACCAGCACCGAGGTTTTGCCGCTGCCCGCGCCCGCCAGCACCAGCAGGGAACGTTCGCCGTTCACCACCGCCCGTGCCTGTGAGGCATTAAGAGGGGACGACTCAACGCCGTCAAAAAAGCCGCGATACTGCTCCAGCATCGCCTCGGTGAAGGCCTGGTTATGGGCCAGGCGTGTCGCTTCAATATCCCCTAACCAGCGCTGACACTCCCGCCACAGCTCCCGACAGTTGTCAAAGGCTTCAAGCCGGCTGGTGGGCATCGGCAAGCCAGTCAACGCCTGGCGAATGTTATCCTGCACATCCGCCACCTGCTGACGCGTCAACCATTTGCCTTCCGCACGGGTGTGCTCGATCGTCGCCAGCTGCGCCTTCAGCACGCCTGCGGCGATGTCGCTCATTTCCGCGCTCCACTGCTCCCAGAGTGCTTGTAAATGGTGATAGAAGCGCTGCGTTTCGCTCCACTCGGTACCGTGCAAACGCACGACTTTGCTGTCAGGCAGCACAAACTCTAGTTCGCCCCAGACCAGACCGCGCTTACAATGCACTGACAATAACTGATTGAAAGGGATAAGATACTCATGACGGTCGCCGGAAACCTTTACGCCGGCATTCAGTAACTGCACCCGATCATAAGGGTGCTGAGCCATGCGTTTGCCCAATGTTGTCGCTTTAAGTTCCATATAATGTCGATTTTCAATCAGGGTGGATTGTTTTTCAGTTTAACCGCCCGGGACCAGGTGCTCCAGCGCAAAAAAACGTTACAATTGTCAGGTCTTATTATCCACAGGGCAAAACCGAGGGTTTATGCGTACCATTCTGAATATTTTGAACTTTATCCTTGGTGGTTTCGCCACCACTTTAGGCTGGCTGCTCGCCACGCTGGTTAGCATCATTCTGGTCGTCACGCTGCCGCTGACCCGCTCCTGCTGGGAAATAACCCGACTCTCGTTATTTCCTTACGGTAACGAGGCGATTCATGTCGATGAGCTGGAGCCGGGCCGTAAAAACGGTCTTCTCAACGCCGGCGGCACCGTGCTGAATATTCTGTGGTTCATTTTTTTCGGCTGGTGGTTGTGCCTGATGCATATTTTCAGCGGCATAGCTCAATGTCTGACCATTATTGGCATCCCGGTGGGGATCGCGAATTTTAAAATTGCTGCCATTGCCCTTTGGCCGGTAGGGCGCAGGGTCGTCTCTGTGGAAACCGCGCGTGCCGCACGTGAAGCCAATGCGCGTCGTCGCTTTCAGTAACCGAACGGAACACGGACATGATTAGCCCCCTGCTACGCCGCTATACCTGGAACAGTGCCTGGCTTTATAACGTACGGATCTTTATCGCGCTCTGCGGCACAACGCTGTTTCCCTGGTGGATCGGCGAAGTCAAACTGACCATCCCTCTCACCCTTGGCGTTGTTGCCGCGGCCCTGACCGACCTCGACGACCGGCTGACCGGTCGTCTGCGCAACCTCGCCATTACCCTGGTCTGTTTTTTCATCGCCTCCGCCTCTGTGGAGCTACTGTTTCCGTGGCCGCCGCTGTTTGCTCTTGGCCTGACCGTGTCTACCATTGGCTTTATTTTGCTCGGCGGCCTCGGTCAGCGCTATGCCACTATCGCCTTCGGCGCCCTGCTCATCGCCATTTACACGATGCTCGGCGTCACGCTGTACGATCACTGGTATCTGCAGCCGTTGTTTCTGCTGGCGGGCGCCGTGTGGTACAACCTGCTGACATTGTCCGGGCACCTGATATTTCCGATTCGACCGCTACAGGACAACCTTGCGCGCAGCTATGAGCAACTGGCCCGCTATCTTGAGCTCAAATCCCGACTGTTTGATCCTGACCTGGAGGATGAGAGCCAGGCGCCGTTGTACGATCTGGCCCTCGCCAACGGCCAGTTGGTGGCCACGCTCAATCAAACTAAGGTCTCATTGTTGACCAGGCTGCGAGGCGATCGGGGCCAGCGCGGCACCCGCCGCACGCTGCAGTACTATTTTGTGGCCCAGGATATCCACGAACGCGCCAGCTCATCGCATATTCAGTACCAGACCTTACGCGATCAATTCCGCTACAGCGATGTGATGTTCCGTTTCCAGCGCATGCTCTCGATGCAGGCCCAGGCCTGTCAGAAACTTTCACGGGCGATTTTGCTGCGCGAACCCTACCAGCATGACGCCCAATTTGAACGCGCGTTTATGCATCTCGACGCGGCGCTCGACCGCGTGCGCGCCAGCGGCGCGTCCGACGAGCAGATCAATGCCCTTGGATTTTTACTCAATAACCTGCGCGCTATCGATGCGCAGTTGGCCACGATTGAATCTGTGCAAACGACCGCGCCTGCCGGGAGCAACACCGAGACGCTGTTGGCCGACGACAGACTCGGCGGGTTGAACGACATCTGGCTGCGTCTGCGGCGCAACATGTCACCGGAGTCCGCTCTCTTTCGCCACGCGGTACGTATGTCGCTGGTCCTCTGCGCCGGCTATGCCTTTATCCAGTTTACCGGGCTCCAGCATGGCTACTGGATCCTGCTGACCAGCCTGTTTGTCTGTCAGCCGAACTATAACGCCACCCGACACCGACTGGCGCTGAGGATCATCGGCACGCTGGTGGGGGTGGCGATCGGCCTGCCCGTCCTGCTGCTGGTGCCTTCTGTTGAAGGGCAACTGGTGTTGATCGTGCTCACCGGCGTGCTGTTCTTTGCCTTTCGTAACGTGCAGTACGCCCATGCCACCATGTTTATTACGCTGCTGGTGCTGCTGTGCTTTAACCTGCTTGGCGAAGGCTTTGAGGTCGCGCTGCCGCGCATCATTGATACCCTGATCGGCTGCGCCATCGCCTGGGCGGCGGTCAGCTTCATCTGGCCGGACTGGAAATTTCGCAATCTGCCGCGCGTCCTGGACCGGGCGATGAACGCGAACTGCCGTTATCTGGATGCCATTCTGGAGCAGTATCACCAGGGCCGCGACAACCGTCTGGCCTATCGTGTCGCCCGCCGTGATGCCTACAACCGTGATGCCGAACTGGCCTCCGTGGTCTCGAATTTGTCGACTGAACCGCGCGCGGATGGCGCCCAGCGCGAGACCGCTTTTCGCTTGCTGTGTCTCAACCATACCTTCACCAGCTACATCTCCGCTCTCGGCGCGCATCGGGAAAAACTGTCCACCCCTGATATCCTTGCCCTGTTGGATGATGCCGTTTGTTATGTTGATGACGCCCTGCACCATACCCCCGCCGATGAACATCGGGTGCAGAAGGCTTTGAGCAGCCTGCAAAGCCGGATCCAGCATCTGGAACCGCGCGCGGACAGTAAAGAGCCGCTGGTATTGCAGCAGATTGGCTTGTTGCTCGCGCTGCTGCCTGAAATTTGCCGCCTGCAACAGCGCGTCCACGCTCAAACCGAATAACGGTGGTCGTCCGCTAGCGGGCTCCAGCCCATTCGAGCAGCTCCTGACGCCGCAGCGTCGGGAGTGCAGCGGTGTGAACGCCGACAATCGCCCCCTCCAGCGCCAGCAAGACGTTGACCGACAGGGAGGCGTTGTTTTCTCGCAGCCGTTGCCAGGCCTGCTGAGCGCCTACCTCCCGAAGCGTCCTGACATCCGGTATGCCCGCGTGGATCAGCTGCAATTCCATATGAAAGCTGATATTGGGTAAATCCTTCAGGCGGCCAGACTCCCGGCGGTGGTACTTTTCACGCTGGGCGCTTTGCCACGACAGCAGCGACAGCCGAAAAAGCTGTGTTTCATCGCGCCACAATGCCTCGTCAATTTGATAATACTTCATCGGCACGATGCGCCCGTGTCGGCGTAGCGTTAATAAAGGATTACGATGTTCAACCCGATACGCGGCGCTCTGCTCGCAGGCTCTCAGGTAAATATCCCCCTCTGCCACCATCGCAAACACCGTATCATCAATGGCCAGGCTATAGCCGCCAAAAAGCGGACGAGAATATAACTGACCCAGCGGCGAGACGCAGGCCTGAAATTGCGGGAACCGCGGACATACTAGTTTTCTCATGATCATTCCTTTGTTAATCATGTAATTAAACTTAAGTTGTTAACGGATCTGCTAAGAGAAAACATAAGGGACTTCCCGAACAGCAGCAAGATGATTTTCGCCGACTTTTCCACCAGAACGCGGTTTTGCGAGACGCTTTCAGAAAATCGCTGACGTTGCTGCAATCAACAGGGTGGAAAGAAATGATTAGCCCGCGTGAAGGATATCGTTGAGAAGAGGTGCGCATCTCTATAGATAAGACGCGCCTGGAAATGATTAAATTTCAGCCAGCAAAATGGCAAATTGCGGTTGATCTTTTCCCCAGGTAGATATACTGTATATGCATACAGTAACTACAGGCGGGATAGACTATGTTTACTTCAGCTCACGCAAATCGTTCAGCACAGGCTTCTGCTTCTGCAGGCCACTACGCTCATCGTTCTGGCGAACAGACCGCCAATGGGCTGATCAGTGAAATTGTCTATCGTGAAGATCAACCCATGATGACACAGTTACTGCTGCTACCTTTATTACAACAGCTGGGTCAACAGTCTCGCTGGCAGCTGTGGCTCACGCCGCAACAAAAGCTTAGCCGAGAGTGGGTCCAGTCTGCCGGTCTACCGCTGTCTAAAGTCATGCAAATTAGCCAGCTGTCACCCTGCCATACCGTAGACTCGATGATCCGCGCGCTGCGCACTGGTAATTATAGTGTGGTTATCTGCTGGCTAACGGAGGAGCTAACCGCGGAAGAGCATGAGCGTCTGGTCAATGCAGCCCAGGAAGGTTGCGCGATGGGATTCATCATGCGCCCGGTGAGAAATCAAGGCACGCTCGGCAGACAACTCAACGGGCTAAAAATTCACTCAAATTTGTATCATTGAGTGAAATTAGGATTATTCCTGGAATTTTTTTTACCGATGGTAAAGCCACAGCGTTTTTCAGGGTCTTTTTCGCGGAATGCCTGTCACACGGGCATTTCTGTCTTTTTTCTGCGTACGAAAATCAACCATATTTGTTAAATATTGTGTACACAACCCTTTTTTTTCATATGCCTGACAGAGTTCACACTTGTAAGTTTCGAACTAAGTTGTAGACTTTACATCGCCAGGGGTGATCGGCTTACGCTGCATGTATCAGCATAGTTAACAACAAGTCACGCCCCGGGTGAAGGATTTAACCGTGAGGTCTTTTGTAACTTCATGGCGAATTTTGGATGATAATGAGGCGCAAAAAATGAAAAAGACAGCTATCGCGATTGCAGTGGCACTGGCTGGCTTCGCTACCGTAGCGCAGGCCGCTCCGAAAGATAACACCTGGTATGCAGGTGGTAAACTGGGTTGGTCCCAGTTCCATGACACTGGCTGGTACAACAGCTCTCTGAACAACAATGGTCCGACCCACGAAAGCCAGCTGGGCGCTGGTGCGTTCGGTGGTTACCAGGTTAACCCGTACCTCGGTTTCGAAATGGGTTACGACTGGCTGGGCCGTATGCCGTACAAAGGCGACCAGGTTAATGGCGCATTCAAAGCTCAGGGCGTTCAGCTGACCGCTAAACTGGGTTACCCGATCACTGACGATCTGGACATCTACACCCGTCTGGGCGGCATGGTATGGCGCGCAGACTCCAGCAACAGCATCGCTGGCGACAACCACGACACTGGCGTTTCCCCGGTATTTGCTGGCGGCGTAGAGTGGGCTGTGACTCGTGACATCGCTACCCGTCTGGAATACCAGTGGGTTAACAACATTGGCGACGCGGGCACCGTTGGCGTTCGTCCGGACAACGGCATGCTGAGCGTGGGTGTTTCCTACCGTTTCGGTCAGGAAGATGCTGCACCGGTTGTAGCTCCGGCTCCGGCTCCGGCTCCGGAAGTGACTACCAAGCACTTCACCCTGAAGTCTGACGTTCTGTTCAACTTCAACAAAGCAACCCTGAAACCGGAAGGTCAGCAGGCTCTGGATCAGCTGTACACCCAGCTGAGCAACATGGATCCGAAAGACGGTTCTGCAGTTGTTATGGGCTTCACCGACCGTATCGGTTCCGAAGCTTACAACCAGCAGCTGTCTGAGAAACGTGCTCAGTCCGTTGTTGACTACCTGGTTGCTAAAGGCATCCCGGCTGGCAAAATCTCCGCACGCGGTATGGGTAAATCCAACCCGGTTACTGGCAACACCTGTGACAACGTGAAAGCTCGCGCTGCACTGATCGACTGCCTGGCCCCGGATCGTCGTGTAGAGATCGAAGTTAAAGGCTACAAAGAAGTTGTAACTCAGCCAGCGGCTTAAGTTAGAACTGATGAAAAAACCCGCCTCGGCGGGTTTTTTTATGTCTTCTCGCTCGCTTTCGCGGTGGAAGCCTCCATATCAGGGTAACCCCTGACTGGCCGTACAGGCTACTCTTTGCCTAACAGTTCCTGCAGATCGTGCTTCAGGCTCGACATTTTGCTGGCATACTTCTCTTTATGCTCAGCATCCTCAATCAGCTGCACAATGGTTTCAGACAAGGTTTTACCCCGCCGCTGCGCCAGGCCGGCAAGACGCTGCCAGACGACAAACTCAAGATCGATAGACTTCTTGCGCGTGTGCTGATGCTCCGCATTAAAATGCCGTTTCCGTCGCGCACGGATGGTCTGCTTCATGCGGTTCATCAGCGCCGGATTCATATGCTGCTCAATCCAGGCATGCACCAGCACAGGTTCATTCTCGAGCGTCAGCAAGTCATCTACCGCAGCTTGCGCAGCGCTGGCCTCAATGTAGCGGGTAATCAGCTCACCTTCCCGGTGCTTCTTTACCAGATATTTCCATTTCCAGCCGCTTTCAAGATTTTCCAGTTGTTGATATTTCATTGCGATCTCAATGTGACCGTGTAACTCATTTCAGGATATCAGTTTTTTCCTGATGTGCTGAATATAAATCATTATTCGTGATGTGTATGGCCGGGGAATCATCGGGGTAATCATAATCCTCCGTGTGCTCAGTCGCGGCATCAGGTATAATTGCGCGCTTTACATCTAACTAAAAAACAGCGACTTTGACCATTACGAAACTGACCCGAACCGACCTTGCGCCCGATATGGAACCTTATCAGGCGCTGTTTGCCCAAGCTGATCTCTCTCAACCGGCCCCCTCCCTCTCGGGCGATCTGCAGCCGCGTTTGTTCTACGCGCTTGAGCAATTGCTGTGCACGCCGGCAGTCTCCTCCTTCATGCTGGTGAAAGCCCCCGAAGAACCGGAGTATCTGCAATGGCTGACGGCAGAAACCCGCACGCTGCATGAACCTGCCGCCCCGCTCTACGGGGTCCGCTATGACATTGACGGCGCTCGCGTGACGCTCTCCCCGGCACAACGTGCTGAGGATAATTTTGCCAGCACCGCGCCGGTCGTCGCGGCCGATTGGGTAGAGGCGGAACAGCTATTTGGCTGCGTACGCCAGTTTAACGGTGGCATCACCCTCCAGCCAGGCCTGGTTCATCAGGCCAATGGTGGCGTGCTGGTAATCTCGCTTCGTACACTGCTGGCGCAACCGCTGCTGTGGGTGCGCCTGAAAAATATGGTGACCCGTCAGCGGTTTGACTGGCTCTCCATCGATGAGTCACGCCCGCTGCCGGTCAGCATTCCCTCCATGCCGTTGAGCCTGAAAGTCATGCTGGTCGGCGAACGCGAATCGCTGGCGGATTTCCAGGAAATGGAACCAGAGCTTTGTGCTCAGGCGATCTACAGTGAGTATGAAGACACTTTGCAGTTTGCTGACGCCGAGACGCTGAAAGCCTGGTGCCAGTGGGTATGGCAAAATGCCCAGCAGCTGACGCTGCCAGGTCCGGCGGCCGACGCCTGGCCACTGCTGATCGATGAGGGGACGCGCTACACCGGCGATCAGGAGACCCTGCCGCTCAGTCCGCTATGGATAGCCCGCCAGCTGCGGGAGGCCGCCGCATTCTGCGAGGGCGAGGAGATTACTGGCGAAGAAATGCAGACGATGCTGGCACGCCGGGAGTGGCGTGAAGGCTACCTCGCAGAACGAATGCAGGATGAAATCCTGCAGGAACAGATCCTGATTGAAACCGAAGGCGAATGCGTCGGGCAGATCAACGCCCTGTCGGTGATTGAATTTCCCGGCCATCCGCGCGCGTTCGGTGAACCTTCGCGCATCAGTTGCGTCGTGCACATTGGTGATGGCGAGTTTATTGACGTCGAACGCAAAGCCGAGCTCGGCGGCAATATTCATGCGAAAGGTATGATGATCATGCAGGCTTTTCTGATGTCCGAGCTGGAGCTGGAGCAGCAGCTTCCCTTCTCCGCTTCGCTGACCTTCGAACAGTCGTACAGTGAAGTGGACGGCGACAGCGCCTCCATGGCCGAACTCTGCGCCTTAATCAGCGCGCTGGCCAATGTGCCGATTAATCAGAGCATCGCAATTACCGGTTCCGTCGACCAGTTTGGTCGCGTGCAGCCGGTCGGCGGTCTGAATGAAAAAATTGAAGGATTCTTCACTATCTGTCAGCAGCGCGGGCTAACCGGTAAACAGGGCGTCATTATCCCTGCGGCCAACGTTCGTCATCTCAGTCTTAGCCATGAGCTCCGTCAGGCCGTTGCCGAAAACCAGTTTGCCATCTGGGCCATTGACGATATCACCGAAGCGCTGCCGATGCTGACCCAACTGATGTGGGACGGTGAAGGGCAGACGCTGCGACAAACCATTCAGGAGCGGATAGCGCAGGCGACCCAGCAAGAGACTCGCCATCGTTTTCCGTGGCCGCTACGCTGGTTAGGTGGGACAAGTTCTAACTGATCGGACTTGTTCAGCTTACACGTGTTAGCTATCCTGCGTCCCGAACTTAAAATAAGGCTTACTGAAAACATGGTAGATAAACGCGAATCCTATACAAAAGAAGATCTTCTTGCCTCTGGTCGTGGTGAACTGTTCGGCGCGAAAGGCCCGCAGTTGCCAGCACCAAACATGCTGATGATGGACCGCGTCATCAAAATGAGCGAAACCGGTGGTAACTATGACAAAGGTTATGTTGAGGCAGAACTCGACATCAACCCGGACCTGTGGTTCTTCGGTTGCCACTTCATCGGCGATCCGGTGATGCCGGGCTGCCTGGGCCTGGATGCGATGTGGCAGCTGGTCGGGTTCTATCTTGGCTGGCTCGGCGGCGAAGGCAAAGGCCGTGCGCTGGGCGTTGGCGAAGTGAAATTCACCGGTCAGGTTCTGCCGACCGCGAAAAAAGTCACCTACCGCATCCACTTCAAGCGCATTGTTAACCGTCGTCTGATTATGGGCCTGGCGGATGGCGAAGTGCTGGTTGACGATCGTCTGATCTATACCGCGAACGATCTGAAAGTAGGCCTGTTCCAGGATACTTCCGCTTTCTGATAATCATCGGCAGCGATTAAAAGGCGAAGCCCCCGCTATGCGGAGGCTTCTTTTTTAAAGAGACAGTGTCAGGCCGTTAGTACCCTGTCCTCCATGGCTTCTCGCCAGCCTCCCAGCCACCATGAGCGTTGATTCAAGCTCTGGTATGGACACATTTCTTTCGATCTTCCCGCGATACCCGCTTGATATCCACGTTGATGTGCCCGTTCCAGGCGATCTCGTTTTTGTCTCTTCATGCCTCGTTTCCCTCATTCTTTGATCTGGTGGAAAAGAAAACAGTGGTCGCAAATTGTGCAGCCACGGGTTACGAATACCGCGAAATGAAGGCAACGTCAATGCGCAAAATTCACGCCAGTGTCATATTTGTGACCTATATAAGAGTTCATTTTTTGTTCATTCCGCGCCGCGGTTGCTAACGAACTGACCTGGCAAAAAAAATGCCGCGCGGCTCAGATGAACCGCGCGGCATATCACTTTTATGAATTTTACTTATGGCAGACGGTTAAGCTCGCCGGCAATGGCCGCCGCCTCCTGGCTCCACGCCTGCGCCAGGGTCTTCACCATCGCGTCATAGCCATCCTGCTGCTGCTTGAGCACGATGTTAAACGGGCGCTTAATCAGCTGTCCCTGATGCTTCAATAACCACTCGCCGCTGACGATAACCCGCCCGTCGTAGCGCCCG
This sequence comes from Klebsiella sp. G-Nf4, assembly GCF_002810615.1. Taxonomy (NCBI): domain Bacteria; kingdom Pseudomonadati; phylum Pseudomonadota; class Gammaproteobacteria; order Enterobacterales; family Enterobacteriaceae; genus Klebsiella; species Klebsiella sp. G-Nf4. Next base: position 159,196 of record NZ_PION01000005.1, read on the forward strand.
TGAAAGCCATTTACCGCCACATTGAGCGTATCCTGCTCGCTGCCCAACGGTTGGGACGACACTACCCAGCCCGGCAACTGCTGGCTGAGGTTTGCCACCAGCGTAGTACGCAGCTGCTGGTCCAGCGGGCTGGCCCACAGATTATTACTGGCGATCACATACTGCACATCGGTGGTCTGATAGACCACTCCATTGCCCGCCAGATAATCCGGGATGCTGATCTGCTCCACCCACAGCAGGCGAGCCCCCTGGCTGGCGGCGCTCTGTGCGCCGCCCTGCACCACCGGCAGCTGGTAGTATGTTTTGCTCTCGCCGCCGCTACTGCACGCTGTCAGCGCGCAAACGGCTGCTGCCAGTAACCATTTTTTCATTATTTCGCTCCCTTCGGCTGTGGGTCTTTTTTATCCTTCGCCTCAAATACCAGCGCATTGCTCTTATCATTGAGCGTTTTCAGGACCGGCTGCAGTTCACGCAGCACCTGATCCAGACGCTGCATATCGGCCACCATCTTATTGTAGGCCGCGGAGCCCGGCTGGAAGCCCTGCATACTGCGGTTCAGTTCGCGCAGCGTCGTCTGCATATCAGCAGGCAGCTGCTGCATCGACTGACTGGAGGTGATCTTATTCAGACTATCCAGCGTGGCCTGCACGTGCTGCATGGTCTTCTCGCTTTGCGCCAGCGTACTGGTTGCCTGTTCCAGTAGTGGATTGAGCGGCAGGTTATTGATTTTATCCAGCGCATCCATCAGACGCTGCTGGATCTGCGCCAGGCCACCGCTGATGGTCGGGATAATCGGATAGCCGTTAAACTCCTGAATTTTCCCGCGCGGCGGCGCTTTCGGATAGAAGTCGAGATCGATATACAGCGCACCCGTCACCAGGTTACCGGTTTTCAGCGAGCCGCGCAGTCCGCGGTTGATCAGATCGTCAATGTGGGCGCGAATATTCGGATCGCCGCCGAGCTGGTTGACCAGACGTTGCGGTTCGACCCGCACTTCTACCGGAATGCGATAGTCATCGTTCAAACGCTGCTTCAGCCCAGGAATAAAGAACGGCACTTTGCCGACGGTTCCCAGACGGATGCCGCGGAACTCCACCGGCGCGCCGGGCTGCAGGCCGCGAACCGAGTCCTTGAAGAACATGACATAGTCGATATGTTCGGTAAAGACCGAATCCTGGATGCTCTTCTGATCGTCAAACAGGTGGTATTCCGTTTTGTTCGCCACCGGCTCGCCGAGATCCAGTCCTTCCGGAATATCGAAGCTCACGCCGCCGCCAAACAATGTCGACAACGAGCCCATCTCGACGCGCATCCCCGCCGCGGTCAAATCAACGGCGATCCCGCTGTCCTTCCAGAAGCGAACGTTGCTGGTCACCAGGCGGTCGTTTGGCGCATTGATGAACAGCTGATAAGTGATATGCCTTTTTTGCGCATCAAAAGTGCTGGTTTCCACCGACCCCACGCGATAGCCGCGGAACAGCACCGGATCGCCTGGCGAAAGCTGGCCCGCTTTGCTGCTTTCCAGCAAAATACGGATCCCCTTGGCATCCGGCGAGGCCAGCGGCGGAGAATCCAGTAGCGGATACTGCGCCGGCACCGAACCTTTCGACCCCGGCTGCAGTTCAATATAGGCCCCGGACAATAATGTCCCGAGACCACTGATCCCCTCGCGCCCTACCTGTGGTTTCACCACCCAGAAGACGGAATCGTTATGCAGTAATTTCTGCATCCCGGAATTGAGGCGAGCTTTGATTTCCACATGGGTTAAATCGTCAGTCAGCGTCGCGCTCTCTACCACCCCAACATCCACGCTGCGGCTCTTGATCCGGGTTTTTCCCCCTTCGATGCCTTCCGCGTTGGTGGTGATCAGCGTGACCTCAGGCCCCTGATGGCTGTAATGATAAAACAGGATCCACGCCCCGATCAGCGCAGTGACGATAGGGAAGATCCACACCGGTGACCAGTTCTTCACCTTCTGCACTTTCGCTTCTCCGCTCTTATTTTCCATGTTGTTGTATTTCCTCATGGCTTGAATCTGGCTCACGATCCCACAGTAAACGGGGATCAAACGTCATCGCTGAAAACATGGTCATCACCACCACCAGCGCAAACATGACCGCGCCGATGGCGGGATAGATATTCATCAACCCTCCCATGCGCACCAGCGCAGAGAGCACGGCGATGACAAAAACGTCAATCATTGACCAGCGGCCAACAAATTCCACCACTTCATAAATCAGATGCATGCGTTCCGAATCGCGCGCACCGTTTCCGTTGGCATTCCAGCACAGCCAGGCGATGGCGATCATCTTCAGCGTCGGCACCATAATACTGGCGATAAAAATCACCAGCGCCACCGGATAAGAGCCTTCGCTCCACAGCAAAACCACCCCGGCCATAATGGTCGACGGCATTTTATCGCCCAGCAGATCGGTGATCATGATGGGCATAATATTGGCGGGAAGATAGAGAATAAATGAGGTCACCAGTAGCGCCAGCGTCCACTGCAGGCTATTTTTACGCCGCGCCGTTCCTTTGCTGTGACAGCGCGGACAGACCGTTTGGTCGACCGGTAACACCGCCGTACAACAGGCGCAGGAGCGCAGCCCCTGGCGGATCCCGGCAACCCCAATTTTCAGCGGTTGGGTAATCGCCGGCATGGGGGCAATATCATCCCACAACCAGCGGCGGTCGACGCACTGGAAGGTACGTAACTGCAGCAGGCAAAACATGCACCAGGGAATAAAGCTTAGGCCGATACCGATATCGCCGTAGGCCATCAGTTTGACAAAGCTGACCAGCACGCCGGCAAGAAAGATTTCCGCCATGCCCCAGGTCTTGAGGTGAAACAGAATACGCGCCAGGAATGCCTTCAGGCCGAGGGGCATCCTGACCCGATTGACCAGCAACAAAATGGTGACCAGGCAAAACGCCGGTACCAGTTGCACAAAGAGTAAAAAGAAGGTGCCGAGGCTGGCGTAATCCTCGGTAAATAGCACGTTGGGAATTTCCAGCAGCTCTATTTCGCTGCTGATGCCACCCACTTTCATATAGATAAAAGGAAACAGGTTGGCCAGCAACAGCATAAATAGCGCGACCAGCGCGTAAGCCGTGGGACGCTGGCGAGGCGCGTCCCACGTGGTGGTTAACGTTGTACCGCAGCGCGGGCAGGCGGCTTTCTGGCGATGCTCAAGCTGCGGCAAAGCCACCAGCAAATCACATTGGGGACATAAAATATGTCGCGCAGCATGATGGTGATCGCACATGACAACTCCTCGGCTCAGGCGCCGTTCTTTAATCCTTCGAGATATTCCCAGCGTTCAAAGGCGGCTTCCAGCGCCTGCTCCGCCTCGGCCAGCTGCGCCAGCACCTGCTGCGTACGATCGTGCGATTGGCCAAAAAAGTCGGGATCGGCTACCTGCTCCTGCAGCGTCTGCAGTTCAGCCTCAAGGGTTTCCAGCTTCTGCGGCAGTTGCTCCAGCTCGCGCTGCAGGTTATAGCTTAGTTTGTTCCCGCCGCGTTTGACAGTTTCTGCTTTTGGCTGAGCAACTTCCATCGTTTTTTTCGCTGCCGGCTGCTTCTGCGCCAGCGACTGGGCCTGCTGACCGCGGGCGTCGTGATAACCGCCAACGTACTGACCAATATGGCCGCCGCCCTCGAAGATCCAGCACTCGGTCACGGTATTGTCAACAAACTGACGATCGTGGCTGACCAGCATCACGGTACCCTGATAGCCGTCGATCAGCTCTTCCAGCAGCTCCAGCGTTTCGACATCAAGGTCGTTTGTCGGTTCATCGAGAATCAATAAGTTACTGGGTTTCAGGAACAGTCGCGCCAGCAGCAGGCGGTTACGCTCCCCGCCGGACAGCGCGCGGACTGGCGTCATCGCCCGTTTCGGATGGAACAGGAAGTCCTGCAGATAGCCCAGCACGTGCCGCGGCTTACCGTTAACCATCACCTCTTGCTTACCTTCGGCGAGGTTATCCATCACCGTCCGGTCCGGATCCAGCTCCGCGCGGTGCTGGTCGAAGTAGGCGACTTCCAGCTTGGTGCCGACGTGGATCCGCCCGCTGTCGGCCTGCAGCTGGCCAAGCATCAGCTTCAGCAGCGTGGTTTTGCCACAGCCGTTCGGGCCGATCAGGGCAATCTTATCGCCGCGCTGAATTTGCGCGGAGAAATCTTTCACCAGCACTTTGCCGTCAACCTGATAGTTGACGTTCTCCATTTCGAAAACGATTTTGCCGGAGCGCGAAGCCTCTTCAACCTGCATCTTCGCACTGCCCATCACTTCCCGGCGCTCGCCGCGCTCGCGACGCATCGCCTTCAGGGCGCGAACGCGACCTTCGTTACGGGTGCGGCGCGCTTTGATCCCCTGACGGATCCATACTTCTTCCTGTGCCAGCTTGCGGTCAAATTCGGCATTCTGCAGATCTTCAACCCGCAGAGCCTCTTCTTTATCCAGCAGATACTGATCGTAATTGCCCGGATAGGTCACCAGCTTGCCGCGATCGAGATCGACGATGCGCGTCGCCATATTGCGAATAAAGGAGCGGTCATGCGAAATAAAGATAATGGTGCCTTTAAAGCTTTTCAGGAACCCTTCCAGCCAGTCGATAGTTTCGATATCGAGGTGGTTCGTCGGTTCATCCAGCAACAGCACGCGCGGCCCGCTGACCAGCGCGCGGCCCAGCGCCGCTTTACGCAGCCAGCCGCCGGAAAGCGAAGCCAGCTGTGCGTCGGCGTTAAGACCAAGCTGCTCGATCACTTCATTGATGCGGCTATCCAGCTGCCACAGCCCCAGGTTATCCAGCTGTTCCTGCAGACGGGCCAGTTCATTTAAATTTTTGTCGCTCGGGTCGGTCATCACCTGATGCGACACGTCATGGTAGGCCTTCAGGTAAGCGGCCTGTTCGGCGATCCCTTCGGCGACGAAATCGTACACCGTACCGGCAACGTTGCGCGGCGGATCCTGCTGCAGACGCGCGACGATCAGATCCTGTTCATAAATAATGCGCCCGTCATCCAGCCCCTGTTCACGGTTGAGGATCTTCATCAGGGTCGATTTACCGGCGCCATTGCGCCCAACCAGACAGACGCGTTCGTTATCTTCGATATGCAGTTCAGCATTATCCAGCAGCGGCGCATCGCTGAATGAAAGCCAGGCGCCGTGCATACTAATCAGTGACATTCTTTATTCCTTTCAGGCTGCAGTAATCAGCCAGCAGTTGTGGATCTGACGGTTGCGGGCAAAATCCTGCGACAGCGTTTTTTGCGAAATCTCTTGCGCCTTCAGGCCAAGCGCCGCCAGCCCGTCATGATCCATACGGAAACCGCGTTTGTTATTCGAGAACATAATGGTGCCGCCTTTACGCAGCAGACGTTTTAGATCGGTCATCAGACGAATATGATCGCGCTGCACGTCAAAAGCATCTTCCATCCGTTTGGAGTTAGAGAAAGTCGGCGGATCGATAAAGATCAGATCGAACTGCTCGGTGCTTTCCCGCAGCCAGCCCAGCACGTCAGCCTGCATCAGGCGATGCGCACGACCGGTCAGGCCATTGAGACGCAGGTTGCGTTCCGCCCATTCCAGATAGGTACGCGACATATCCACCGTGGTCGTAGAGCGCGCCCCGCCGAGGCCGGCGTGGACGCTGGCGCTGCCGGTATAGGAGAACAGGTTGAGGAAATCCTTACCTTTGCTCATCTGGCCCAGCATGCGACGGGCGATACGGTGGTCGAGGAACAGACCGGTATCCAGGTAGTCGGTGAGGTTAACCCACAGGCGCGCGTTGTACTCCTGCACCTCGATAAAGTCGCCCTTCTCCGCCATCTTCTGATACTGGTTTTTGCCCTTTTGCCGCTCGCGGGTCTTCAGCACCAGCTTGTTGGGGGCAATTTCCAGCACGGCGATGGTCGCCGCGATAATATCAAACAGACGCTGGCGCGCTTTGTGCGCATCGACGGTTTTCGGCGGCGCATACTCCTGCACCACCACCCAGTCACCGTAGCGATCGATCGCCACGTTATATTCCGGCAGATCGGCATCGTACAGGCGATAGCATTCAATGCCTTCCTGACGGGCCCACTTTTCAAATTTCTTCAGATTCTTACGCAGACGGTTGGCAAAATCTTCCGCCAGCATCGCCGGCTTGCCGCCTTCGCTCTCCGCCAGGTGATAGTTCTTCTGTACGCAGTCCAGCGGGCCGTTCTTGGCTTTGAACTGTTTATCGGCACGCAGCTGCAGGCAGCTCAGCAGTTCCGGCGAGGCGCTGAACACCGACAGGTTCCAGCCGCCAAACTGACTTTTCATGATCCGGCCCAGCAGGCTGTGCAGGGCGATCAGCGCCGGTTCGCTTTCCAAGCGCTCACCATACGGCGGGTTACTGATCACCGTACCGTACGGGCCTTTCGGCAGCGGGTTATTCAGTTGGGCGACGTCTTTTACTGCAAAATCGATCAGTTCGCCGATGCCAGCCCGGCGGGCGTTGCGGCGCGCGCGCTCAATGACACGCTCGTCGACGTCAGATCCATAGAAGCGCGACCCATAGGCCGCCAGCCCCTGGCGGGCGCGGGTTTGCGCTTCTGCCTTCACCTCTTTCCAGATGGCGTCATCGTGCTGTGCCCAGCCGCCAAAGCCCCAGTGGCCGCGGTGCAGACCCGGCGCGCGATCGGTCGCCAGCATCGCCGCTTCAATCAGCAAGGTACCGGAGCCGCACATCGGATCGAGCAGCGGCGTACCCGGAGCCCAACCAGAGCGCATGACGATCGCCGCCGCGAGGTTTTCTTTGATCGGCGCCATACCGGTACCATCGCGGTAGCCGCGCAGATGCAACCCTTCCCCGCTCAGATCCAGAGAGATATGCGCCGTCTCTTTGTTCAGCCAGACATTGATCCGCAGATCGGGATTTTCACGATCGACATTCGGGCGCGGCAGGTTTTTACGCGTGAAGCTGTCGACGATAGCGTCTTTGACTTTTAATGCGCCATACTGACTGTTGCGGATCTCGTCATTGAGGCCGCTAAAATGCACCGCGAAGGTCGCGTCAGTGGTAAAGATCTCCGTCCACGGAATCGATTGAACCCCCAGATAGAGATCCAGATCGCTATACACGCTGCACTCACCCAGTGGCAGCATGATGCGCGAAGCCAGCCGGCTCCACATCAGGCTTTGATACAGCAGGCGCGTATCCCCCTGAAAATGGACCCCGCCCTGGACGACCTGGCAGTCCGTCGCGCCAAGTCCTTCCAGTTCAGTTTTTAACAGCTCTTCCAGCCCACGAGCCGTACTGGCAAACAGAGAATTCATATCGTCACTTTTACTTAAAGAAAATTGGTGCGCATTATAGCCAATATGTGCCCTATGTCATAAAGTTATAGGCTTATTTTTGGAACCCGGAGGCAGCGTATGGTAACGCTCTCGCGACTTTTTATTCATCCCGTTAAATCCATGCGCGGCATGGGCCTGACCCATGCCTTTGCTGATATCAGCGGCCTGGCCTTCGATCGCCTGTTTATGGTCACCGAAACCGACGGGACCTTTATTACCGCCCGCCAGTTTCCGCAAATGGTGAAATTTATTCCGGCGCCGCTTCATGATGGCCTTCACCTGACCGCACCGGACGGCAGCAGCGCCGTGGTGCGTTTTAGCGATTTCGCCCCGCAGGCCGAGCCGACCGAAGTCTGGGGCAACCATTTCACCGCCCTCATCGCCCCCGCTGCCGTTAACCAGTGGCTCAGCGGCTTTTTCAAGCGCGATGTCCAGCTGCGCTGGCTGGGGCCGCAGTTAACCCGCCGGGTGAAGCGCCACGATGCGGTACCGCTCTCCTTCGCCGACGGCTACCCGTACCTGCTGGCTAACGAGGCCTCGCTGCGCGATCTGCAGCAACGGTGTCCTGCCAGCGTAAGCATAGAACAGTTTCGTCCTAATCTCGTGGTCACCGGCGCGGCGGCCTGGGATGAAGATAGCTGGAAAGTGATCCGCGTCGGCGAGGTGGTGTTTGACGTCGCCAAGCCCTGTAGCCGCTGCATTTTTACCACCGTCAGTCCGGCGCGCGGACAGAAGCATCCCACCGGGGAGCCGCTGGAAACCTTAAAACGTTTTCGTACTGCGCTGGACAATGGCGATGTCGATTTTGGCCAGAACCTGATTGCCCGCAACAGCGGGGTGATCCGGGTAGGTGATGAAGTCGAAATCCTCGCCCGCGGCCCGGCGAAAGCCTACGGCGCAGGCGAGAGCGACGATACTCCAGCCCCGGAAGCGCAGCAGCAGGCTACGGTTGCCATCGAATGGCAGGGTCAACAGTTTACCGGGAATAACCAGCAGGTGCTGCTTGAGCAACTGGAGCAACAGGGCATTCGCGTACCCTATTCGTGTCGGGCGGGGATCTGCGGCAGCTGCCGCATTCGGCTGGAAGAGGGTGAAGTCAGCGCGTTAAAGAAAAATGCGGTCGCCGGGGATGGCACCATTCTCGCCTGCAGCTGCGTACCAAAAACGGCGCTGCGCCTGGCGCCTTAAACCGCCTGTCCCAGGCTGTAGCTGACCGCGCTCTGCGCCGGCTGCAGCCTGTCGTTCATGATTTTAATGACGTCGCCTAACTGCATCACGCGCCCGGCAAGGGTGAGACCCGGCTGGGCCAGCAGACAAAGCGCGGCGTTATCTCCCGGCTCCACCACCAGCAAATTCACCTGCTCGCCGGTATCGCTCAGCCAGACGCAGGCGGCGTCGCCGCTGCTGGGTTGCCAGTGATGAGTGTGGGCGGTAAAGTGCCAGCTTTTCGGCATCTGCGGTTTGAGAAAACGGATGGCAGTGAGCGCGTTGAGGACTAATTCTGCCCGCTGTTCTTTCGATAGCCCGAGATCGCGGCATTTTTCTTCAAAGGAGAAATAGAGCGCGGCGTCATCGACGCAGAATCCCGACGGCGCAAAGGCATCCGGGGTCAGCATTCGCCGGGCGAAGCGCGAGCGAAATAACATGCCATTGGCCAAATCGAGCATCATACGGTCGTGCTCTTCATCGTAATACCAACGCCAGTTATCGTCAGGTTTAATGCGCATTTTTCCCCCTGTCCCCTTTCATACGCCTCTGCAAAGTTGTTGCGACTTGCCGCAGAATATTTTCTAAAATTAAGAAAAGTCTAAAATGTTTAAATAAGCAACAGTGAGGGAATATAAAACAACCAGGGCCGGAAATAAAGCCCTGGGTGGGATTCAGCGGAGGAAAAGATTAGATGTGGGTAACAATTTCTTTAATCAGCGGCGGACCTTTAAAAATAAATCCGGAATAAATCTGCACCAGCGATGCTCCGGCGGCCATCTTTTCCCGCGCAGCAATCACCGAATCAATACCGCCCACGCCGATGATAGGCAAACGACCATTCAGCTCAGCGGAGAGCATACGGATAATTTCGGTGCTCTTTAATTGTAATGGACGACCGCTAAGCCCGCCGGTCTCATCGCAATGTTTCATTCCCTGAACCAGAGAACGATCGAGGGTGGTATTGGTTGCAATCACCCCGTCAATATTATGACGCACGAGGCTATCGGCAACCTGGATCAATTCCTCTGGTAAAAGATCCGGTGCGATCTTAACGGCGACCGGAACATATTTTTGATGCTTTTGCTGCAGCTCAAGCTGCTTATTTTTAATACCGGAGAGTAAATCATCGAGCGCTTCACCGTATTGCAGCGTACGCAGCCCCGGGGTATTCGGTGAGGAGATATTAATGGCGATATACCCGGCGTAAGGATAGACTTTTTCCATACAAATCAGGTAATCATCTTTCCCGTGCTCCACCGGCGTATCTTTATTTTTGCCGATATTGATGCCCAGCACGCCGTCAAAATGCGCCTTTTTCACGTTCTCAACCAGGTTATCGACGCCATGGTTATTAAAGCCCATGCGGTTGATCAACCCCTCGGCATCCACCAGACGGAAGATCCTCGGCTTATCGTTACCCGGCTGCGGACGCGGGGTCACGGTGCCGATCTCAATCGAACCAAAACCCATCGCGCCCAGCGCGTCAATGCATTCCCCATTTTTATCCAGCCCGGCCGCCAGACCCAGCGGATTTTTAAAGGTCAGCCCCATACAGGTAACGGGCCTGGCCGGTACCTTCTGGCGAACCAGCATTTCCAGCGGCGTCCCGGTGACACGACGTAATTGTTGAAAGGTAACTTCATGAGCGCGCTCAGGATCGAGCTGAAAAAGGGCTTTACGAACGAAGGGGTAGTACATGAACTCTCCTGGATTCCCGGTGTGCAAACCGGGGGCGTATTATGTGCGATCCGCAGCTGAAAGGGAATTGACCTGCGACAAAAAATCACCCATCAGCGCAAACGATTACCTCTCCCCGCGCCGTTATGCGCTTTTCGGCTATCTAACGGTGGATAAATCATTTAGGGAAATAATGGTGCTCTGTCACACTCACTGCAAATGTTATCAATTATAGATAAATGCAAACATTTAGTTATAAGGAGAGAGAGATGCGCGTCATTACGCTTGCGGGCAGCCCGCGTTACCCTTCCCGTTCCAGCGCCCTGCTGGAATATGCCAGAGAGACGCTCACCGCCGCCGATATCGAAGTCTGCCACTGGCATCTGCAGAACTTTGCCCCGGAAGACCTCCTGTACGCTCGCTTTGACAACCCGGCGCTACAAACGCTCAATGAGCAACTGGCGGGGGCCGACGGCCTGATTATCGCCACGCCAGTGTATAAAGCTTCGTTTTCCGGCGCCCTGAAAACCCTGCTCGATCTGCTTCCTGAGCGGGCCCTGGAGGGCAAAATCGTGCTACCGCTGGCCACTGGCGGCACCATCGCCCACATGCTGGCGGTGGACTACGCTCTGAAACCCGTCCTGAATGCCCTGAAGGCCCAGGAGATCCTCCATGGCGTCTTCGCCGATGACAGCCAGGTCACGGATTACCAGCATAAGCCGCAGTTCACCCCTAACCTGCAGCGGCGCCTGGATGAGTCCCTGGAGACCTTCTGGCAGGCGCTGCATCGTCCCAGCAGCCGCGCCCCGTCGTTAACGTCTCTGCGTGGGGTGGAACATGTTTAATCCTCTCCGCGCGCTGACCCTCGGCGGACTGCTGCTGTTCTCTGCGCTGAGCCACGCCGCCCCGGCGGCGCCCGATGCCCTGCGCATTGGTTATCAGAAAGGCAGCGTCAGCATGGTGCTGGCGAAGAGCCATCAGCTGCTGGAGCAGCGCTATCCGGGCACCCATATCTCGTGGATTGAATTCCCGGCCGGCCCCCAGATGCTGGAGGCGCTGAACGTCGGCAGCATTGATATCGGCAGTACCGGCGATATTCCGCCTATCTTTGCCCAGGCGGCGGGCGCCGATCTGGTCTATATCGGTTCGGAGCCGCCCAAGCCCAAAGCGGAAGTCATCCTCGTGGCGCAAGGCAGTCCTATTCACAACGTTGCCGAATTAAAAGGGAAAAAGGTCGCTTTCCAGAAAGGTTCCAGCTCCCACAATCTGCTGCTGCGCGCCCTGCAGCTGGCGGGTCTGAAATTTAGCGATATTCAGCCGGTTTACCTTGCCCCTGCCGATGCGCGCGCCGCCTTCCAGCAGGGCAATGTCGACGCCTGGGCCATCTGGGATCCGTACTACTCCGCCGCGCTGCTGCAGGGCGGCGCCCGGGTGCTGACTGACGGAACCGATCTGAAACAGACGGGATCGTTCTATCTTGCTTCCCGGCCCTACGCTGAACGCAATGGCGCTTTCATTGAAGGCGTACTCGACACCTTTACTCAGGCCGATGCCCTGACCCATAGTCAGCGCGCGCAAAGCATTACGCTGCTGGCGAAAACGATGGGATTACCGGAAGCGGTGATCGCCAGCTATCTGGACCATCGTCCCCCCACCTCAGTGACCCCGGTGAGCGCCGAAACCGCCGCTCGCCAGCAGCAGACGGCCGACCTGTTCTACGAGAACAAGCTGGTGCCGAAAAAAGTTGATATCCGGGCCCGTATCTGGCAGCCCGCCGCCGCACAAGGAGCGAAATCATGAGTCTGAATATGTTCTGGTTTTTACCGACCCATGGTGATGGTCGTTATCTGGGCACCGAAGAGGGCGCCCGTCCGGTCGATTACGGCTATCTGCAGCAAATCGCGCAGACGGCGGATCGGCTGGGGTTCACCGGCGTGCTGATCCCGACCGGACGCTCATGTGAAGATGCCTGGCTGGTTGCGGCCTCGATGATCCCGGTGACGCAGCGGCTGAAATTTCTTGTCGCCCTCAGGCCTAGCGTGGTGTCGCCGACGGTAGCCGCCCGCCAGGCGGCGACCCTGGACCGACTGTCAAACGGCCGGGCGCTGTTCAATCTGGTCACCGGCAGCGATCCCGCCGAGCTGGCCGGCGACGGCGTCTTCCTCGATCACACCGAGCGCTATGAGGCCTCGGCTGAATTTACCCACATCTGGCGCAAGCTGATGGAGGGAGAAACCGTCACCTTTAACGGCAAGCATCAGCGCGTTCGCGATGCCAAACTGCTGTTCCCGCCGCTCCAGCAGCCCCGTCCACCGCTCTATTTCGGCGGTTCGTCTGAGGTGGCGCAGGATCTGGCCGCTGAGCAGGTCGATCTCTATCTCACCTGGGGTGAACCGCCGAAGCAGGTGGCAGAGAAGATTGCTCAGGTCCGGGAGAAAGCGGCCCGGCATGGACGCCGGGTGCGTTTTGGCATCCGTCTGCACGTGATCGTGCGGGAAACCAACGAGGAAGCCTGGCAGGCCGCGGACAGCCTTATCTCCCACCTTGATGATGAAACTATCGCCCGCGCCCAGGCGGCCTTCGCCAGAACCGACTCGGTCGGTCAACAGCGAATGGCGGCGCTGCACAACGGTCGACGCGATCAGCTCGAGATCAGCCCTAACCTGTGGGCCGGTGTCGGTTTAGCGCGCGGCGGCGCCGGTACTGCGCTGGTGGGCGATGCCGCCACCGTTGCCGAACGAATCAATGAATACGCTGCGCTGGGGATCGATAGCTTTATCTTCTCCGGCTATCCGCATCTGGAAGAGGCGTATCGGGTCGGCGAGCTGTTGTTCCCCCTGCTCGACGTCGCCGTGCCGTCTATCCCGCAACCGCAAAACCTGCGCCTGCAGGGGGAAGCGGTCGCCAACGAGTTTATCCCGCGTAAAGTGGCGCAAAGCTGAGGAGGCACTGATGGCAAAATCAACCCATCCCCTGTTGTTACGCCTCGCCCCCTGGCTGCTGCCGGTAGGGACGGTCATTGTCTGGCAGTTGGCCTCGTCCGTTGGCTGGCTGTCGACACGGGTACTGCCCTCGCCGGAGGGGGTATTGAAAGCGTTCTGGACGCTCTCGGCCAGCGGTGAGCTGTGGCAGCATCTGGCCATCAGCTCGTGGCGGGCGCTGGTCGGCTTCGCCATCGGAGGCTCCATCGGGCTGGTACTCGGCCTGATCAGCGGCCTGTCACGCTGGGGCGAGCGCCTGCTGGACACCTCGATCCAGATGCTGCGCAATGTGCCGCATCTGGCGCTGATCCCGCTGGTGATTTTGTGGTTCGGCATCGACGAGACCGCCAAGATCTTCCTTGTGTCGCTGGGCACCCTGTTCCCGATCTATATCAACACCTGGCACGGGATCCGTAATATCGACCGTGGGCTGGTGGAGATGGCGCGCAGCTATGGTTTATCCGGCTTCGCGCTGTTCCGTCACGTGATTTTACCCGGCGCCCTGCCCTCAATTATGGTCGGCGTGCGTTTCGCTCTTGGCCTGATGTGGCTGACGCTTATTGTCGCCGAAACCATTTCGGCGAATGCCGGCATCGGTTATCTGGCGATGAACGCGCGTGAATTTCTGCAAACCGACGTGGTGGTGGTCGCCATCATTCTTTACGCCATCCTTGGCAAACTGGCCGACGTCTGCGCCCAGCTGCTGGAACGGCTCTGGCTGCGCTGGAACCCGGCGTATCATCTTCAGGAGGCTAACGCATGAACACTGCCCGTCTGAACCCAGGTATCCCGTTGCTGCTGAACGGGGTGACGAAACGCTATGGCGATAACACTATTCTTAACGAGCTGGATCTGCATATTCCCAGCGGCCAGTTTGTGGCGGTGGTGGGCCGCAGCGGCGGCGGCAAGAGTACCCTGCTGCGCCTGTTGGCGGGTCTGGAAAAACCAAACGCCGGCGAGCTGCTGGCGGGCGCGACGCCGCTGGCGGCGATCCAGGACGACACCCGGATGATGTTTCAGGATGCGCGCCTGCTACCGTGGAAAACAGTGATTGATAACGTGGGGCTGGGGTTAAAAGGCGCCTGGCGCGACGCCGCCCTACAGGCATTGGCCAGCGTCGGACTCGAGAACCGCGCGCAGGAGTGGCCGGCGGCGCTGTCAGGTGGGCAAAAGCAGCGCGTTGCGCTGGCCCGCGCGCTGATCCATCGCCCGCGCCTGCTGCTGCTGGACGAGCCGCTGGGGGCGCTGGATGCCCTCACCCGTCTGGAGATGCAGGAGCTGATCGTCTCCCTGTGGCAGGAGCATGGTTTTACGGTCCTGCTGGTCACGCACGACGTCAGTGAAGCGGTGGCCATGGCCGACCGGGTACTGTTAATTGAAGAGAAGAAAATTGGCCTCGATTTGAACGTGGATATTCCACGACCGCGGCGCACCGGGTCGGCGAAGCTGGCCGAGCTGGAGGCAGAGGTGCTGGATCGGGTGATGAAACGCGGCAAGAGCGAGAGCGCACCGCGTTTGTTTAGTCATGGCTAACTAACGTCCCCGGCCCGCGCTTCGCTCGGCCGGGCTACCAAATCGCACAGCGCGGTAGCCCCGGTAAGCGAGAGCGCAACCGGGGATTTTGCGGCCGTTACGCCAGCGCCTTACTGATTTTCTCGAACAGATCGCCGGAGAGATTCTCCAGCCCCTTCAACTGCTCCAGCGCGGCGCGCATCAGCGCCTGGCGTTTCTCATCATAACGCTTCAGACGAATCAACGGCTCAATCAGACGCGACGCCACCTGCGGGTTGCGCTGGTTAAGCTCGGTCAGCATCTCCACCAGGAACTGGTAGCCGCTACCGTCTTCAGCATGGAACGCCGCCGGGTTGCTGCTGGCGAAAGCGCCGATTAACGACCGCACGCGGTTCGGGTTGCTGATGCTGAACGAACGGTGATTCAGCAGACCGCGTACCGTTGTAACCACATTGGCTGCCGGGCTGGTGGACTGCAGGATAAACCACTTATCCATCACCAGACCGTCCTGATGCCATTTGTCATCGTACTCCTGCATCAGCGCATCGCGGCACGGCAGTTCAGCCGCAACCGCCGCCGACAGCGCGGCCAGCGCATCGGTCATATTATCCGCCTGGTGATACTGCGCCGCCACCAGCTTATCGCCCAGCGTCGGTTCCGCAAACGCCAGATAGCGCAGGCAGGTATTACGCAGGGCACGCTGACCGATATCGGCGTGCTCCACCCGGTAGCTGTCGAGCTTATTGGCGTTATAAACTGCGAGGAACTCGTCCGCCAGCTCATTTGCCAGGGTGCGGGTAAGCGCTTCGCGTACGGTGGCGATGGCGATCGGATCGATAATGGCGAACATCTCGGCGATTTCGTTAGCCGACGGCAGGGTTAAGATCTCGGCGGCCAGCGCCGGGTCAATCTTCTCGTCCAGCAGGATGGCACGGAAGGCGTCCGCCACATGCACCGGCAGCGACAGCGGCTGTCCCTGCTGATGACGGTTGACGTTCAGCTTGATGTAGGTCGCGAGCAGGCTCTGCGCCGCATCCCAGCGCGAGAAATCATTCCGCGCATGACGCATCAGGAAGGTGAGCTGCTGATCGCTCCACTTATATTCCAGTTTCACTGGTGCTGAAAATTCGCACAGCAGCGCCGGCACAGGCTGGAAATAGACGTTATCGAAGACGAAAGTCTGCTCGGCCTGAGTCACATTGAGCACCGGGTGTACCGGATGGCCGCCCTTCTGCAGGGGGATCACTTTGCCTTCGTTATCGTACAGCTCAATGGCAAACGGGATATGCAACGGCTGCTTTTCGGCCTGCTCGGCGGTCGGCGGCGTACGCTGGCTGATGGTCAGCGTGTACTGCTCGGTTTCCGGGTTGTAGTCGTCATGCACGGTGACGATTGGCGTACCGGACTGGCTGTACCAGCGGCGGAAGTGTGACAGGTCGACGTTAGAGGCATCCTCCATCGCCTGGACGAAATCATCGCAGGTCGCCGCGCTGCCGTCATGGCGTTCAAAGTACAGCTGCATCCCTTTCTGGAAGTTTTCTTCACCCAGCAGGGTATGCAGCATGCGGATCACTTCGGCACCCTTTTCATAAACCGTCAGGGTGTAGAAGTTGTTCATCTCGATAACCATATCCGGGCGGATCGGGTGCGCCATCGGGCTGGCGTCTTCGGCAAACTGCAACCCGCGCATGGTGCGCACATTGTTGATGCGGTTAACCGCCCGCGAGCCGAGGTCAGAGCTGAACTCCTGATCGCGGAACACGGTTAGCCCTTCTTTCAGACTGAGCTGGAACCAGTCGCGGCAGGTGACGCGGTTGCCGGTCCAGTTATGGAAATACTCATGACCAATCACCCGCTCGATATCAAGATAGTCTTTATCGGTGGCGGTATCGGTACGGGCCAGGACATATTTGGAGTTAAAGACGTTGAGGCCTTTGTTCTCCATCGCGCCCATATTAAAGAAGTCGACGGCGACAATCATATAGATGTCGAGGTCGTACTCGAGGCCAAAGCGCTCCTCATCCCATTTCATGGAATTTTTCAGCGAGGTCATTGCCCACGGCGCGCGGTCGAGATTGCCGCGATCGACGTACAGCTCCAGCGCCACTTCACGACCGGAGCGGGTGGTAAAGGTGTCACGCAGGACGTCAAAATCACCGGCCACCAGCGCAAACAGGTAGCACGGTTTCGGGAACGGATCCTGCCACTGTACCCAGTGGCGGCCATTCTCCAGCTCTCCCTGCGCCATGCGGTTGCCGTTGGAGAGTAGGAACGGGTATTTCGCTTTGTCGGCGATGATTTTGGTGGTAAACCGCGCCAGCACGTCCGGGCGGTCCAGATACCAGGTAATATGGCGGAAGCCTTCCGCTTCGCACTGCGTACACAGCGCTTCGCCTGACTGATACAGGCCTTCCAGCGCGGTGTTCGCCGCCGGGCTGATCTCATTGACGATGGTCAGGGTGAAATGCTCCGGCAGGCCGCCGATCACCAGCTGATTGTTTTCTTCTTTATAGTTACTCCACGGCTGGCCGTTCACTTGCAGCGCGATCAGGGTCAGATCTTCGCCGTCCAGGCGCAATGGCACATCAGACGCAGCCGCGTGGAGGGAGACCTTGCTCTCGGCCGTAACGACGGTTTTTGCGGCATCCAGGTCAAAGGTCAAATCGATATCGCTAATCAGATACTCCGGCGCACGATAGTCGTGGCGGTATTTGGCTTGGGGCTGTTGTGTCATAAAAAACCTTTCGCATCTTGGGTAAAGTGTCGTCCCAGTCTATTCCCGTTGTGTCAATCGCGCTATGCAGAATCTTCATCTTTTCAATGTGAAACACGAAAACCGCTACATTTTGTTAACACGTGCGGCACGAAATGCCCTCGACCCGACGCAAAGCTTGTGGTGTGATCCATGTTCAATATATTAAACTAGGCCTCGCAAATGACCGTCAGCGTCGCCATCGCTCGCCATCGCGGGACAGAGTCGGGTAATAAAGGTATACTCCGCCTCCTTTTTTCGCGTTGGTTTGGATGGAACGCTCCAGTGAGAGGATGCTACTGCGCACCATGACACAATTCACTTCTCCTGTACTGCACTCGCTGCTTGATACGGATGCCTACAAGCTGCACATGCAGCAGGCTGTCTTCCATCGCTACGGCGATGTGCATGTGGCGGCGGAGTTTCGCTGCCGCGGAGACGACCTGCTCGGCATTTATGCCGACGCGATCCGCGAGCAGGTGGAGTCCATGCGCGACCTGAGGCTGCGGGACGATGAATATCACTGGCTGTCCACCCTTCCCTTTTTCCGCCAGGATTATCTCGACTGGCTGCGCGATTTTCGCTATGACCCGCGCCAGGTCACGGTCAGCAATGACAACGGCAAGCTGAACATTCGCCTTACCGGCCCGTGGCGTGAAGCCATCATGTGGGAAGTCCCGCTGCTGGCGGTGATAAGCGAGCTGGTCCATCGCTATCGTTCACCCGAGACGGGCGTCGCTCAGGCACTGAACACGCTGGAACATAAACTAGGCGACTTCGCCAGCATGACCGCTGGCCTCGATATGCGCGCCTTCCGCCTGATGGACTTCGGTACCCGCCGTCGTTTTTCACGCGAAGTGCAAGAGGCCATTGTGCAACGTCTGCAGCAGGAGCCGTGGTTTGTCGGCACCAGCAATTACGATCTGGCTCGTCGTTTACATTTAACCCCGATGGGCACCCAGGCGCATGAATGGTTCCAGGCCCACCAGCAGATCAGCCCGAACCTCGCCAGCAGCCAGCGGGCGGCCCTTGCCGCCTGGCTGGAAGAATATCCCGACCAGCTTGGTATTGCGCTGACCGACTGCATCACCATGGATGCGTTCCTGCGCGATTTTGGTCCGGAATTCGCTACCCGCTATCAGGGTTTGCGCCATGACTCCGGCGACCCGGTGGAATGGGGTGAAAAAGCCATCGCCCATTATCAAAAGCTGGGCATCGATCCGCTGAGCAAAGTGCTGGTCTTCTCCGATAACCTCGATCTGGCGAAAGCCGTCGACCTGTATCGCCACTTCGCTGCGCGGGTGAAATTGAGCTTTGGTATCGGCACCCGTTTAACCTGCGATCTGCCGCAGGTTAAACCGCTCAATATCGTGATTAAGCTGGTGGAATGTAACGGCAAGCCGGTGGCGAAACTCTCCGACAGCCCGGGGAAAACCATCTGCCACGATAAGGCGTTCGTCCGCGCCCTGCGCGAGGCGTTCGACCTGCCGCCGATTAAAAAGGCGAGTTAAAAAAACGGCCCGGCGGCGTTACGCTGCCGGGCCGACTAACATCTCTACTGCGGTAATCTTGTCCTGATCACCTCGGCAAAATACTCCGCGCCGGTCAGTAAAATTTCATCATTAAAGTCGTAGCAAGCGTTATGCAACGGCGTATTGCCCTGAGTATCAGACGCATCGCCGTTACCTAAAAAGATGAAGCAGCCGGGGATCTCCTGCAGGAAGGCGCCGAAGTCCTCCGAAATCATCATCTGCGCGACGTTGCCGTCGACATTTTCCGCCCCCATGACGTTCACCGCCGCATTGACCGCGACATCAACGCATTGCTGCCAGTTCACCGTCGGGGCGAATTCATGGGTATAGCTAAACTCGCACTGCGCGCCGTGCATCGCGCAAATCGCTTCGCTGATGGTCCGCATGCGCGCTTCCAGCAGCGCCTGTACGTCAGCCGAGTAGCTGCGGGTATCCCCTTTAATTTCCACATGCGTGGGGATCGCATTGCGGATACCGTCAGTATGAAGCTCCGTACAGGAGATCACCGCCGGCACGTTCGGGTCGATATTGCGTGAAACGATGGTCTGCAGCGCCAGAATAATTTCTGCCGCAATCACCAGCGGATCCTTCGCCATATGCGGCCGGGCGGCATGCGCCCCCTGCCCCTTAATACGGATAATAAAGTTATCTTCGCTGGCCATAATACCGCCGACACGGGTGGCGATGGTCCCGGCCTTCATACCCGGCATATTGTGCAGGCCGTAAATCTCCTCGATGCCGAAACGCTCGATAACGCCGTCCGTCATCATCGCATTGGCGCCATAACCGGGTTCTTCCGCAGGTTGAAAAACAAAACAGACGGTGCCGTTAAAGTTTTGCCGCTGCAATAGCAACTGCGCCGCGCCCAGCGCAATGCAGGTATGGCCATCATGCCCGCAGCCGTGCATCCGTTCGGCGGTCGTGGAGCGGTAAGGCCGTTCACCCTGTTCGTTCAATTGAATAGCATCGATATCGGCGCGGATGGCGATAACACCGTTACCGTCGCCGCATTTCAACACGCCCACCAGCCCGGTTTTACCTATATTACGATGAACCTCAATGCCCATCGCTTCGAGTTTCTCGGCGATAAACTGCGAGGTTTTGACTTCTTCAAAGGCGCTTTCCGGATTGGCATGCAGGTGATGGCGCCAGGCAATAAGCTGCTGCTTTAGCTGTTGTTGATTCATTCTTCACTCCTGTAAAAATTATGCCGCACGCTGCGCGCGCTGTAATACCACCTGCAGCAGCACATTGGCGCCGGCAATGAGATCTTTGGCTTCGCTATGTTCATTGACGTTGTGGCTAATGCCGTCAACACAGGGGACAAAAATCATCCCTGCGGGGCATACCGAAGCCATAAATTGCGCGTCGTGGCCGGCGCCGCTCGGCAGGCGCCGATAACTGAGGGCTTGACGTTTCGCCTCCGCTTCAACGGCATTGACGATTTCATCGGCAAAAATGACCGGGTTAAAACGCACCAGTGAACGGCTGGCTATCTCCACCCCCTCTTCCTGCGCCGTTGTGGCGACAAACTCGGCTAAGCGCCGTTCCGCTTCAATTAAGATAGCGTTATCGGTATTGCGTAAATCCACCGACATCACGACGTGATTTGGAATGACGTTAATCAGGTTGGGTTTAACGCTGATATGCCCGACGGTAGACACCTGATTGCCGCCGAGGCTCATCGCCAGTTCACGGGCAAAAACGGCGATTTTCGCCGCCGCCAGGCCGGCATCGCGGCGCATGGACATCGGTGTCGTACCGGCGTGATTCGACACGCCTGTTAGCGTAAATTCTTGCCATGAAATACCCTGCACGCCGGTGACGACGCCGATATCAATCCGTTCCTTATCGAGGATAGGTCCCTGTTCGATATGTAGTTCGACGTAGCTATCTACCGGCAGATTGCCCGGCTGATGTTCGCCTTTATAGCCAATCTCCCGCAGCGCCTCGTCAAGAGTAATGCCATTGTGGTCTTTTGCCGCCAGGGCCTGCGCCAGTGGATACTCCCCGGCAAACACCACGCTTCCCATCATATCGGGCTGGAAGCGCACCCCCTCCTCATTAGTAAAGAAGGTTACGGCTAACGGACGCCGCGGACGAATCCCGGCATCCTGAAGGGTGGCAATCACCTCGAGACCGGCCATCACGCCGTAGTTGCCATCGTACAGGCCGCCAGTACCCACGGTGTCGATATGCGACCCCATCATCACCATCGGTAGCGCCTCTTCTCCGCGATAAACACCGGTAACGTTGCCGATAGCATCGATATAGATAGTCAGCCCCAGCGCGTTCATCCGGGCAACAACAAAGTCCCTACCGGCTTTATCTTCCGCGGTCGCCGCAAGGCGGCAGACGCCGCCGCCTTCCAACGCGCCGCATTCACCAAGCGCAAACAGGGAATCGATCAGCCGCTGGCCGTTTATCTGTAGATCATGACTCATAAAACATCTCGCTATTGTTCGGGGTTACTGGAACATGCCGTAAAAAATGGCGGATACGGTAATTAACCCAATCAGGGTGACGAAAACGTTGCTGGCTTTGCCGCGATACGGCGCCAGCACCGGTAACTTATGAATGGCATACATCGGCAACAGCAGTAGAATCGCAGCCCCGGTCGGGCCGCTGATGCACTCGATAATACCGAGGATGCTTGGGTTCTTATAGGCGGCGAACCAGCAGGTGAGGACCATAAAAACCAGAATAACGGCGTCAACTGCGCGGATAGTCGGTTTTTTCCCCCGCGCGGCGGCGGCCTCGATAATCAGATCGCGCAGCGATTCATAAGCGCCGATATAGTGGCCAAGAAACGATTTCGTAATCGCGACAAACGCAATGATTGGCGATAGCCAGGCAATAATCGGCGTCTCAAACTGGTTGGCAAGGTACGACAGGATCGACAAATTCTGCGCTTTTGCTTCCGCTAACTGCTGTGGTGACAGGCTCAACACGCAGCTGAGAACGAAAAATAGCACCACCACGGTCATTAAGAGGATGCCATAGCGCTGGATCTGTGCGCATTTGCGCTCGGCAAGCGCGAGTCCGTAGCGCTGCTTCTGGCGTACGACCATCGGCGAGACGATCGGATAGTGGTTAAACGACATAACCAGCACCGGAAAAGTCATCCACAGCGTCAGTAAAATGCCGCGCCCATCGCCCATTGCGCTGAAGCTCACGGTGTGCAAAATCGCGCCGTTCCAGTGCGGGATCAAAAACAGCGCCATAAAAATAAGTGAAATAATGAAGGGATAAACCAGGGTGCTCATCACGCGCATAATCAAACGCTGCCCGAGGCGGACAATAAACATCAGCCCGAGGATCAGCACAATCGACACCACTGCCCGCGGCGGCTCCGCCAGCCCCAGTTGATGGCTGATAAAACTTTGCGCAGTATTCGTAATGGCTACCGCATACATAATCAAAATGGTGTACACAGCGAAGAAATAGATAACGGTAAACACCTTCCCCGCTAGCGCGCCAAAATGCTCGCCAATGACATCGGTGATCGTGCTTTCCGGCGTGTTGGAAGAATAAATAAATCGTGCCAGCCCGCGATGCGCCAGATAAGTAATGGGAAAAGCGAGAGCAAAAACGATAAGCAGCGGCCAAAAACCGCCAATTCCGGCGTTAATCGGCAGAAACAACACCCCGGCGCCAATTGCCGTGCCGAACAGGCCAAGCACCCACACGGTATCTTCGCTATGCCACTTTGCGGCATCGCAACATCCTCTTTCTGTCACAGCATTTTCAGTATTCATCGGTCAGGTTCTCTCTATGCATTACACGAATCCGCGTATGTTTTCGTTATTAGTCAGAACGCATGTCATACCGAGGGCTCGTAGGGTAGGTAAGATGGCCCTCTTCTTATTGCCGATGGCGATTAGCCATTACGGCCAAACCAGACGATGTCTTCATAGACATCCGGGGACGTATCTCCTTCAGTGCTGATTAACAGGACCTGCGCATCAGCATTCAGCCGCAGCGCTTCGGCAAGTTCGCGGTATTCCGGCTGGGTCATCAGCGCATAAAGCACTCCCGCGCCGATGGCGCCGGATTCGCCGGAGATAAAGGGTTCATCGGTACCTGGCCGCGGCGCGGCCAGCAGGCGCATGCCGTTAGCGGCAAGACAATCATCGGCAGAGATAAAACAACGGGCATGGTCACGCAGCATCGGCCAACTGGTGATATTGGGTTCGCCGCAAGCAAGGCCGGCCATTAACGTCGCCATGTCGCCGCCGACGCTGTGCGGTTGCCCGTCATTGATGGTTGCCGAACGGTACAGGCAGTTCGCTTTATGCGGTTCAAGGATCACTATCGTCGGCGCATTCTGCTGCATCTTCTCAACGAAATACCCCATAATGCTGCCGGCAAAAGAGCCGACGCCGGCTTGTAAAAACAGATGCGTAGGCATCCTGGCGCCGCTTTGCGCCAACTGCTGCCAGGTTTCAACGGCGAGCGTCATATAACCTTGCATGATCCAGGTAGGGATCTGTTCATAGCCCTGCCAGGCGGTATCCTGCAGCAGTACCCACCCCTGCTCTTTGGCGGTTTTATCCGCCAGACGGACGGTATCGTCATAATTGAGTTCGGTTATTGTGCACTCAGCGCCATGCTGGCGAATATTCTGTGCGCGGACCGGCGAGGAACCTTTAGGCATATAAACAACCGCCCGTAGCCCAAGCTGCTCCGCCGCCCACGCCACGCCGCGGCCGTGGTTGCCATCGGTGGCGGTGACAAACACAATATCTTTAATACGGGCTTTAATTTCTGGTGAATTAAGATCGCTAAAGCTCAAAGTATTAATATCGCGCCCAAGCTGTTCAGCGAGATATTTTCCCATCGCATAAGAACCGCCTAATCCTTTAAAGGCGTTAAGGCCGAAACGCTGCGCTTCATCCTTTATATGCAACGATCCCAGCCCGAGACGCTGGCTTAAATAATCCAACTTGCGCAGCGGCGTTACCCGATAGGCGGGGAATTTTTGATGGAATGCCAGCACTTCGTCGCCAACGCTTTCATTGAGCAGACTGAGGTCCGCCCCCTGTTCATACGGCAGATGCCGGGCGTTGAGTTGATATTTAATCGTGTCCGTCATAAATAAACCTTTTATCCATATCGTCGTACGACGATGAATTAATCAACGACCAGCCCGGCCAAATAAAGGGCGCAGGGATCCGCGCGGCCAATAAAGAGATGGTCGAATAAATCGATGTATACCCGTCATACTTCAAGTTGCATGTGTGTTGGCTTTCTGCAACTCGAATTATTTAGGCTATAGAAATAACGTCAGTGGTTTTCTGTAGCGATTTCACGCTTTACCACTGTCTGAGATGGTACACTGCCGCCGATGGTTAAATGGCGCAAAATTGCCCATAACTTCGCAATTTTCACTCTGATTCACCTCTTTCACGCAACAAAGTTGCATGCGTGAGGCCGATCACAGGTATTTAGGGCGACAAAGATAATGAAACTGGATAGTTGGGATAAAAAAATTCTCACCCTGCTACAGCGCAACAATCGCCTGTCGCAGCGGGAAATCGCCGATCGCGTCAGTCTTTCCGCCTCGGCGGTCAACCGGCGAATTGCCACGCTGGAAGAAGCTGGCATCATTAAAGGCAGCGTGAGCGTGGTTGATGCCAGTAAAGTGGGCCGTCCAACCACTATCATGGTGCAGGTTACGATCGAGAATGAACGCCTTGACCTACTTGAAGAGGATAAACAGCGGTTTGTCAGTTGCCCGCAGGTGCAGCAGGTTTATTACGTCACCGGCGACTTCGATTTTCTGTTGGTGATCAACGTCCGCGATATGGCGGAATACGAAGCCCTGACCCGTGAGCTCTTCTTTGCCTCGGGGAATATCAAATCCTTCCGCACCATCGTATCGATGCAAAACGCGAAGCAGGAAATGACGGTCATTATCGAATAATTCGCGTAAAAGAGGTAAACGGAAGGTAAAGAACGGCCCCGCGGCTAATTTATTTCCGAAATCCTCCCTCCCATGTGCGAATTCTGCTTGTCTGATGGAAGATGACAGGTAACATAGATATCCCCCCGCTGAAGGGGGAAACAGAATTTTTTATTGGACTACAAAGAGAGACTATTATGAGCGTTGTGCCTGTAGCCGACGTACTCCAGGGCCGCGTTGCCGTTGACAGCGAAGTCACGGTCCGCGGATGGGTGCGTACCCGCCGAGATTCTAAAGCTGGCTTTTCATTCCTCGCCGTCTATGACGGTTCCTGCTTTGATCCTGTACAGGCCGTTATTAATAATTCTCTGCCCAATTACAATCAGGAAGTGCTGCGTCTGACCACCGGTTGCTCGGTGATTGTCACCGGTAAAGTCGTGGCTTCCCAGGGTCAGGGTCAAAGCTTTGAGATCCAGGCGACCAGCGTGGAAGTGACCGGCTGGGTGGAAGACCCGGACACCTACCCGATGGCGGCCAAGCGCCACAGCATCGAGTATCTGCGTGAAGTGGCGCACCTGCGTCCGCGCACCAACCTGATTGGTGCGGTAGCTCGCGTGCGTCATACCCTGGCGCAGGCGCTGCACCGTTTCTTCGACGAACAGGGCTTCTTCTGGGTTTCCACCCCGCTGATCACCGCTTCCGATACCGAAGGCGCCGGCGAAATGTTCCGCGTGTCGACGCTGGATCTGGAAAACCTGCCGCGTAACGACCAGGGCAAAGTCGACTTCGATAAAGACTTCTTCGGTAAGGAGTCGTTCCTGACCGTATCCGGCCAGCTGAACGGCGAGACCTACGCCTGTGCGCTGTCGAAAATTTACACCTTCGGCCCGACCTTCCGTGCCGAAAACTCCAACACCAGCCGTCACCTGGCGGAGTTCTGGATGCTGGAGCCGGAAGTCGCCTTCGCCAACCTGAATGATGTTGCAGGTCTGGCAGAAGCGATGCTCAAGTACGTCTTCAAGGCAGTACTGGAAGAGCGTGCGGATGATATGCAGTTCTTCGCCGAGCGCGTAGACAAAGACGCTATCGACCGTCTGCAGCGTTTCGTCTCCGCTGACTTTGCCCAGGTGGATTACACCGATGCCGTCACTATTCTGGAAAACTGCGGCAAGCAGTTTGAGAACCCGGTTTACTGGGGCGTGGATCTCTCCTCCGAGCACGAACGTTATCTGGCCGAAGAGCACTTCAAAGCACCGGTCGTGGTGAAAAACTACCCGAAAGACATTAAGGCGTTCTACATGCGCCTTAACGAAGACGGTAAAACCGTCGCGGCAATGGATGTCCTGGCGCCGGGCATCGGTGAGATCATCGGTGGTTCCCAGCGTGAAGAACGTCTCGACGTGCTGGACGCACGTATGGCAGAGATGGGGCTCAACAAAGAAGACTACTGGTGGTATCGCGACCTGCGCCGCTACGGCACCGTGCCACACTCCGGCTTTGGTCTGGGCTTCGAACGTCTGATTGCCTACGTAACCGGCGTGCAGAACGTCCGCGATGTCATTCCGTTCCCGCGAACCCCGCGCAACGCGACATTCTAAATTTTTCGGTTATAAACCTCAGAGGCCAGCGCAAGCTGGCCTTTTTTTATGTCAATTACTGTTAGCAAAATTCAACAAACTTAAACATCAAGGCCTGGAAATCACATTTATGTTACGCACTGTTTCGGTGCATGCCAGTGACGCAGATCGCACTTTATGTTCATAAGAACGCAAAACCACTGATAAATCTGCTCATTTTTTAACCACTCGCCGCACGTCTTGCAAAGACAGGAGCTGAATAAAAAGAAGGCGAATTCAACACACAAAATGAACGAATTACCGCTTATCCAAATTAATCATAAATAATTCATATAGATAGATAAGCAATGGCGTTTTGCCTTATCAGGTGGAACGGAATTTTGATTAAGTTCACAAAGTTCCCTAAAATACACATTTAGTTACATGATTTTTCGTTTTGTTACTCATATGAGATATTAGTAGCATTTTCCGGCTAGCGAAACGTTGTCGCGGATGGAAAGATGCCTTCAGACACCAAACTCTCATCAATGGTTCTGTAAGTTTTTATTGACAGAACTTATTGACGGCAGTGGCACGTGTTCATATAAAAAATATTAATGAGGGTAATAAATAATGATGAAGCGCAATATTCTGGCAGTGGTGATCCCTGCCCTGCTGGTAGCCGGTGCAGCCAACGCTGCAGAAATCTATAACAAAAACGGCAACAAACTGGACTTCTACGGGAAAATGGTCGGCGAGCACGTCTGGACCACCAATGGTAACACCAGCAGCGACGATACCACCTATGCCCGTATCGGCCTGAAAGGCGAAACTCAGATCAACGATCAGCTGACCGGTTACGGCCAGTGGGAATACAACATGGATGCGTCCAACGTTGAAGGTTCCCAGCCGACGAAAACCCGTCTGGCGTTCGCGGGTCTGAAAGCGGGCGAATACGGTTCATTCGACTACGGCCGTAACTACGGCGCGATCTACGATGTCGAAGCAGCAACCGATATGCTGGTTGAATGGGGCGGCGACGGCTGGAACTACACCGACAACTACATGACCGGCCGTACCAACGGCGTGGCAACCTACCGTAACTCTGACTTCTTCGGTCTGGTTGACGGCCTGAGCTTCGCGCTGCAGTACCAGGGTAAAAACGACCACGACCGTGCGGTTCGCAAGCAGAATGGCGACGGCTTCAGCACCGCGGCCACCTACGCGTTCGACAACGGTATCGCGCTGTCTGCAGGCTACTCCGGCTCCAACCGTAGCGTCGATCAGAAAGCTGACGGCAATGGCGACAAAGCCGAAGCCTGGGCAACCTCTGCAAAATATGACGCCAACAACGTCTACGCGGCAGTCATGTACTCCCAGACCTACAACATGACTCCGGAAGAAGATAACCACTTCGCGGGCAAAACTCAGAACTTTGAAGCTGTCGTACAGTATCAGTTCGACTTCGGCCTGCGTCCGTCCATCGGCTACGTGCAGACCAAAGGTAAAGACCTGCAGTCGCGTGCTGGCTTCTCCGGCGGCGATGCGGATCTGGTTAAATACATCGAAGTGGGTACCTGGTACTACTTCAACAAGAACATGAACGTTTATGCTGCGTATAAATTCAACCAGCTGAGCGACAACGATTACACCAAAGCGGCTGGCGTAGCGACCGACGACCAGGCGGCCGTGGGTATCGTTTACCAGTTCTAATCTGCAGTACACCCCTTCGTGATATGCCTTCAAAGCAGGACTTCGGTCCTGCTTTTCTGTATTCGTGAGGCAAAGATCGTATCTTTCGAAAACCTTCTCGCTTTTTGTCGCAAACGGTTGGCAATTCGTTATTCTCCCGTTAACCTGATAGCGGATTTCCCTTCAGTAATCACAATGGAACCTCGTCATGTTTGAGAACATTACCGCCGCCCCAGCCGACCCGATTTTAGGTCTGGCCGATCTGTTTCGTGCCGATGACCGCCCTGAAAAAATTAACCTCGGAATTGGTGTTTACAAGGATGAAACCGGTAAAACACCCGTTCTGACCAGCGTCAAAAAAGCTGAGCAGTACCTGCTGGAAAATGAAACGACTAAAAACTATCTGGGCATCGATGGTATTCCTGAATTTGGTCGCTGCACCCAGGAGCTGCTGTTCGGTAAAGGCAATGCGATTATCGCTGATAAACGCGCCCGTACTGCGCAGACCCCAGGCGGTACTGGCGCTCTGCGTGTCGCGGCTGACTTCCTCGCCAAAAACACCGACGTAAAACGCGTTTGGGTGAGCAACCCAAGCTGGCCGAACCATAAAAGCGTGTTTAACTCTGCCGGCCTGGAAGTGCGCGAATATACCTACTACGACGCCGCTAACCATGCGCTGGACTTTGATGGTTTGCTGGCCAGCCTGAACGAAGCGCAGGCAGGCGACGTGGTGCTGTTCCACGGCTGCTGCCACAACCCGACCGGTATCGATCCGACGCTCGACCAGTGGCAGCAGCTGGCGCAGCTGTCAGTGGAAAAAGGCTGGCTCCCGCTGTTTGATTTCGCCTACCAGGGCTTCGCCCGCGGTCTGGAAGAAGATGCTGAAGGGCTGCGCGCCTTTGCTGCGCTGCACAAAGAGTTGCTGGTCGCCAGCTCCTACTCGAAAAACTTTGGCCTGTACAACGAGCGCGTCGGCGCCTGCACGCTGGTCGCCGCCGATCAGGAGACCGTGGACCGCGCGTTCAGTCAGATGAAATCGGTGATCCGCGCCAACTACTCCAACCCGCCTGCGCATGGCGCCTCTGTGGTCGCCACTATTCTGAGCAACGATGCGCTGCGAGCGATCTGGGAGCAGGAGCTGACCGATATGCGCCAGCGCATCCAGCGTATGCGCCTGCTGTTCGTCAACACCCTGCAGGAGAAAGGCGCGAGTCGCGACTTCAGCTTTATCAGCAAGCAGAACGGCATGTTCTCGTTCAGCGGGCTGAGCAAAGAGCAGGTGCTGCGTCTGCGCGAAGAGTTCGCCATTTATGCGGTTGCTTCCGGACGTATCAACGTGGCCGGGATGACGCCCGACAATATGGCGCCGCTGTGCGAAGCCATCGTCGCGGTACTGTAAGCGACAGAGTGCGCTAAGCGAGATAAAAGAAAAAGGCCGCGAATGCGGCCTTTTTTATGTGTTCGCGTCATGTCTGTCACCAGACCGGCATCTCATCCTGCAGGAACGGGTTGTTACGGCGTTCCTCACCCAGCGTCGACAGTGGACCATGGCCGGGAATAAAGGTCACGTCATCGCCCAGCGGCAACAGCTTATCTTTAATGGCCGCAATCAGCTGTCCATGGTCGCCGCGTGGAAAATCGCTGCGCCCCACCCCGCCTTTAAAAATCACGTCCCCGGAAATGAGCAATCGGGAGGCGTCATCAAAGAAGACCACGTGACCCGGCGTATGGCCCGGACAGTGGAACACCTGCAGCGCCACATTCCCTACATTGACCACATCGCCTTCATTGAGCCAGCGATCCGGACGCAGCGGCTGGCAATCCTCCAGGCCGAACATCCGGCTTTGCGCCGGTAATCCTTCCAGCCAGAACTCATCTTCTTTTTCCGGACCAATAACCGGTACGCCATAATGCTGCGCCAGTTCCGCAGCGGCGCCGACGTGATCGAGATGGCCATGCGTCAGCAGGATCTGCATCAGCGTGACGCCCGCCTCCGCCACCACCGCTTTGATACGTTCAGCATCGCCGCCAGGATCGACCAGCGCTGCCAGCCGGGTTTGTTCGCACCAGATAAGAGAACAGTTCTGCGCGAACGCGGTAACCGGAATAATACGATAGTTCATGACGCTCCTTTCGTTACCAGTGCCTTACCGGACCGGTATCAATATGCACAAAGTTACTACGTGGGTAATATCCTACACCACCTGCGCGCATAGATAACGCCGCTTTGCGTATATTGCTTAACGAAATGCCTTCAATATGGAAATCCATTGCCTGCCCCTTGGTGTGATAGCTGTGTTTCGCTACACCACGGCTTCGTGCGCGAAGCTCATCGTTGGTATCGAGGGAACGATAACCAGAAATAAGCTGGACAGGTTTGTTGGTGCCAAGCAATCCCTGCAACCGATAAAGATGATCGAACAGACTTGGATCGATGGACTTAATTTTATTCG
Organism: Klebsiella sp. G-Nf4; assembly: GCF_002810615.1. NCBI lineage: Bacteria > Pseudomonadati > Pseudomonadota > Gammaproteobacteria > Enterobacterales > Enterobacteriaceae > Klebsiella > Klebsiella sp. G-Nf4. The sequence goes on from NZ_PION01000005.1 coordinate 189,792, forward strand.
CGCGGTAATCACGGAAAAAATGATTAAGTCTTGCTAATTCATCCTGAATATAGCCTCTGCCATCGAAAAACTCCGCCTTGAGCGATTCACCGGTATGCAGGTTATTCAGCGTCAAAATACGCGGACGGGGGGTCGAGAGGGTGGCAAATGCCGGCGCAGGGAGAATGGCGGCAGCACCCAGCGCAGCACCACCCAACGCCAGCAATCTGCGGCGATTAGCGTCAAATTTGTCCATGATAATCAGGTCTACAGTCAATGAATCGTTATATACTTTTTCCGCATCGCACGAGGCTAACCGCCAGCTCGCCATCGCTCGCCACAACCGTGATACAGCCCGGCAAAGGAGAGCGTTCGCGCTGGCCGCGCTACGCATTGAGCGGAATTATATGTATATGCACTTCTGGCGCACGAAAGGCACCTTACCGGGCATTATTGCCAACGTCAAGGCAGCCTCACCCCAGGAAAATCGGGCGCTGCAGAGGAGCAGCGCCCTTTTTTACCCAGTGCTAGGACAACAAAATCCATTGAACTACTTCATTTACCTGATTAATTGTTCAGCTTTCGTCAGAATTTGTGCACTGGATCGCGCGGTAAGATCATAATTGTAAATATCTGTTCGATATTGTGTACGTCCATCAGCGTCCACAAAAGCCGTTAAGTAATATAAATTCACCGGTATATTTTGCCGAATATTGACATAGCGCGTATCCCCTTGCTTCAGGGCATCGGAAATACGCGTGTCGTTCCAGCCCGCATCCTGCAGCAGCATATTGGCCAGCTCCGAGGCCTTATTGACGCGTACGCAGCCGGAGCTGAGCGCACGAACATCTTTCTGGAACAGATTATGGTTTGGCGTATCGTGCAGATAGATAGCATCCGAACTCGGCATATTAAACTTGTAGCGGCCCAGTGAGTTACGCGCCCCCGGCGCCTGCTGAAAACGGAACGGTAAATTATTCTCGGTGATGGTCGACCAGTCGACCCGGTAAGGATCAATCGACTCTTTACTGTTCCAGCCGCGCATCATGGTGTAGCCATGTTGTTCCAGATAGCCTGGGTTATTCCGCACCTTCGGCAGGATATCTTTGCGCGCCAGCGTCGGCGGCACATTCCACGGCGGATTGACCACCACGTTATTCAACGCGCTGCTCATCATCGGCGTTTTGCGGTCCGGACGCCCCACGATCACCCGCGAGGCCAGCACCTGGCTGCCATCCTGGTAATAGACCAGCGAGAAAGCGGGAATATTCACCATAATGCCGGTCGAGAGTTTGCCCGGCAGCAGGCGTAAACGCTGAATATTCAGGGCCAGCACCCCCGCACGCTGCGCGGAGGAGACGTTGAGCCAGTCGCGGGTGGACTGGCCAATGACGCCATCCGCCCCCAGCCCCTGCATGGCCTGGAAGCGCTTCACGCCCTCCACCAGCTGGCGATCGTACACGCCGCGGGCCGCAGCCGATTTGCTCTTTTTCTTCGCCGACGGGCTGACCACATCGCCGGGCAGAACGATATCGGCCGTATTTTCCAGCATCCCGGTACGCTGGAGGATCTCACGCAGGGCACCGATATCATTGCTCCATTCACCGGGGCGCAGCGAGCCGCTGCCGGTTAGCTGCGGCCACGGGCGAGAATCAGCCACCAGCGCCAGCAGCGACTGGTGCATGGTTTCATACTGTGGATGATGCGGTGCCAGGCCGGCGATAAACGCCGGCAGGGAACCATTGTCCAGCGCCAGCTGCCACTGGTTAATTACCGACAGCGGTGGGGTCGCCATTTTGTACGGTGTCGAACCGTACAACCAGCGAGTGCCCTGGGTGGGGATACCACTGATAAAATGCAGGTAGCCCATCATGGCATCCGACAACACCACATCGCGCGCCATGCCGCTGACAGCGGGATCGGTCAGCAGGCTGACCCAGGTGGTAAACTGCGGCTGAAAACCGGCGATGGCGATTTCCGCCAGCTGCTGCTGGAACGCCTGCACCGCCTCGCGGTTTTCCCACATCGGTTTCATATCCCTGGCGGCGTACAGCGATACCAGCGGATTCATAAAGACAGGTTTGTACCCTGCCGGCAACAGCGCTTCGATCTGGGCGCGACTGTTCGCCGCGGCCTCCATCGACAACGGCTGCTCACCGGCTAGCTTCGCGACCGCCGGCGATTGCCCATCGCTTTGCGTCAGCGCGACGGAAAGCTCTCCAGGTGTAGCGGAGCTATCACCGGGTACGACTTCAGGCTCTGCGGCCTGGACATTGAACAGCGGAGCAAATGCCAGTGCCAGGCTCAGGCTGAGCGCTGACAATGGACGACCATACCGTTTCTTTAGCAACATCCCTTGCCCCCTGTTGTCACACATTGCCGCCCACAAATTGGTGGGCTTTATCACAGTATATAAAGACGAAAAGGCTTTTGCCTTACCTAATGTAAAGAAGCTTAAAGATTATACCACCCTGGCATACCGGGCTGGATAGCAAAAAGGGCAACTTAACGTTGCCCTTTTCACCGCTTACGCACCAGGATTTAGCCGCAGCCTCAGGAGGCGTCGGCAGTCCCCGGCAGGGCTTCCGGCACCGGCGCGGCAAAACCGCGCAACCCGACCACGTGCACATGTTCATGATTATTGAACACTTTACGCACCAGTTTATAGGTGGTGCCTTTTTCCGGACTGATGTTCTCTGGCGCCGCGATAATCAGCTGCATCTCCAGACGTTCGCACAGTTCGAACAGTGTGGCGATGGAGCGGGCATCGAGACGCGCCGCTTCATCGAGGAACAGCAGACGACATGGCGAGATGTCCTTGCCGCGCAGACGACGGGATTCATCTTCCCAGCTCTGCACCACCATCACCAGAATCGACATCCCGGTACCGATCGCTTCCCCGGTTGACAGCGCGCCGGACTCCGCGCGCAGCCAGCCGTCGGAGCCACGGTTAACTTCCACTTCCATCTCCAGATAGTTGCGGTAGTCGAGCAGCTCCTCGCCGATGGTTTGCGGCGTACGTTGCCCCATATCAATCTGCGGATTCAGGCGCTGATACAGTTTCGCCAGCGCTTCCGAGAAGGTCAGGCGATTACTGTTAAACAGATCCTGATGCTGCTCATGCTGTTCGGAGAGTACATCAAGCAGCGTCGAGTGGGTTTCGCGCACGTTGACGTTCAGACGCACGCTGTTAACCTGGCCGAACGAGACGCTCTGCAGCCCCTGGTTGAGCATCCGGATACGGTTCTGCTCACGCTGAATGGTTTTGCGAATAATGTTCGCCACGCTGCGGGAACTGATCGCCAGCTTCTGTTCGCGGTTGGTCAGCTCTTCGGTCAGACGACTGAGCTCGATCTCCATCTGCTCGATCGCTTCCACCGGGTCATCGGTACGAATAATATCCTGACGGATACGCTCGCGCAGATGCTGATAGACGGCGACGAAAAACTGGATTTTGCGCTCCGGACGTTTCGGATCTTCCGAAATACGCAGCACGTCACGCAGGTGCTCGTTATCGGAAACCGCCAGACGCAGCGCGCCCAGCGCCTTATCCGACATCGAACGCAGTTCGTCGGCAGAGAGATAAGCCAGCTCGCGGCGGTGCAGACGACGTTCCACGCCGTTGTCTTTCACCAGACGCATCACCGCACACCAGCCCGCCTTGGCGCTGACGACCTGCTCACGCATTTCGCAGTAATCACGCTCCAGCTTGCGCAGTTTACGGGTCAGGTTGTCCATTTCCGCTTCGCAGAAGGTCAACGCTTTCTCCAGCTGATTGCGGCGGGAGCGGTTGTTGCTCAGCTGCATGTGCAGCTCGTCACGACGCGCACGCGCACGCTCTTCCGCCCCGGCGTCGGCGCGCACGCCGATATCCTGCAGCTCTTTATACAGATCGTTGAGCAGCTCTTTTTTGGTGTCATACGAGCTCTTCAACGACGCCAGCACCTGGTTGTACTGGTTCAACTGCGCAACATGGCTTCGCATCGCTTCGCGCGCGCGGCTACGCTCGGACTCCGCGTGTTGCAGACGCTGGCGCAGCTTCTCGTTGAGATCGCTGTTGCCACTGAGCATCTCCGCCGAATCGGAGTAGCTGAAGTGGGCCCGGCGCTGCACGACTTCCGCCAGCGCGAAGGCCTGCTGACGCGCATCGCGCTGGGTTTGCTGCGCATAGGCGTAATCTTCTTTCAGCTGCTCAAACTGCTCCGGATCGCTCTGCAACACCGAGACGATCGGCTCCAGCTTCGCCAGCTGATTGCCATGCTGCTGAATAAAGCGCGCCGCCTCCTGCGCTTCATCCAGACGTTCCTGGATCTCGTCCACACGGTCGGCCAGCGTATCATCCGCCAGCAGGTTCAGGCGCGGCAGCAGGCGGTTGAGCGCAGAAACGCCCTCTTTCGCCTGCTCATACTGCACGCGGTTCTGTTGGTTATCGCTCTCATGGGCGTTCAGCGCACGCTCCAGCTCGCCGCGGCGGCTGTTCAGTTTGCGGATCTCTTCTTCCGGATCGTCCTCGAAAGCGACCGCCAGATGGCTGCCAATGAAGCGGCTGAAAGCCTGGTGCAGACGCTGGGTTTTCTGCACGTCGAACGACAGGGTTGCGAAACGCTCGGAGAGGCTCTCACGCTCAGCATGCAGCGTTTCGATGCGGTTTTCGCGCGCCGCGCGACCAAACAGCGGCAGCGTTGGGAAACGTGAATAACGCCACTGGCGGTCGGCAATCTTCACCACCACCGCTTTTTCCAGCTCGTCGACGCTAAATACGCTGTCGTCGAAGGACTGCGGATCGCCTTCGATCAGATACAGATCTTCCGGACAATCTTCCAACCCTTCGAGCTGCTCCGCCACCTGCGACAGATCCGGCACCACGATCGCATGGCGCGACGGGCCATACAGCGCGGAGAAGTACGGCGCATCTTCGAGGCTAACGTCGTCATAAATTTCCGACAACAGGACGCCGCCAAAGCGCTCCGCCAGCGCGTTCAGACGCGGGTCTTCAGAGCCGCCCGGCTGACTGAGACGCTCGATTTCTTCGTCGATGGCCCGCTTGCGGGCGCCGACCTCGTCACGTTCAACGATAGCCTCACGCTCACGCTCCAGCAGCTGCTGCAGGTACTCGGTGACCTCCTGGCCGGACTCAAACTGTTCGCCGCTCTGCTCGCACAGCTGGTTGAGGCTGTTCTGCGCCGCCAGCCAGATCGGCGCCCGACGCATCAGCGTCTGGGTGCGCGACTGCAATTGCTCCAGCTCCTGACGCAGGGTCATGCGCTGTTCCTGAGCGTCAGAGACGCTGTCGGCCAGCGACGCGATGCGCGCTTCCAGCTCCTGATGCAGCGTTTCCAGATCGTCGATATCGTAGCGTTTGCCCTGGCGTTTGCAGAACTCAGCCAGCTGACGCTCGGCGTCCTGCTGCTCGCGCAGACGCTGCTCCAGCTCGTTGAGACGGCTGCGCAGCCCCTGCGCCTGCTCGGCCTGATGGCGCTGGTTAACGCCGTCGCGCAGCAATTCGCGCGCCACGTCCCAGGCTTCATTACGCGCCAGCGGGCCGTTAATCGCCGCCACCAGTTGGTACGCCTGTTCGAACTGGCTGTGCGCGGTTTGCGCCACGCTCATTTTCTGTTCCAGCGACAGCATTTTCTCCGTCGCTTCCTGCTCTTTCGCCTGGAAGGTTTCCAGCCACTCGTCGGCGCTCTCTGGCGTCAGATCCGGCAGATGGCACAGCGCCTTCGCGCGCTCCAGCGCCTGCAGCGCCTGGTTATACTGAATGGCACGGGTCTGCTGGACGTCGAGCGCCTGCTGATAGTCGGCGAGCTGGTTTTTCAGCTCATCCACTTCCAGCTCGGCGGCTTCGGCGCGGGCTTCGTTCTCTTCCTGCTGGTCGGCGGCTTCCGCCACCACTTCATTCTGCTCTTCCAGACGGATCTGCAGCTCGTCGAGATCCGCTTCGTAGCGCTCAATTTTTTCCTGCTGACGCAGAGCGGTCTGCACCAGGTTCAGGTGATCGCTGGCGGCCTGGTAATCGGCTTCCAGATCGCCTTCCGCGCCGTTGTGCTCCTGCAGCTCACGCGCCATCTCGACGTGCTTATACTGCTCGGCCGCCAGTTGCGAACGCGAGGTAAAGAGATCGCGACGATACTCCAGCGCCTTATCCAGGTGAATGCGCCGCTCGTTGGCGTGACGCATATAGTCCGCCGCCACGTAGTTGGTGGCTTCGCTGATCAGGTGTTTAAACAGATCGCGGTCGGACTGGGTAACGCGAATGGCTTCCAGCGTCATGCGGTTTTCCCGCAGCGCCGCTTCCATATCCTGGAACGCTTTACGCACGCCACTGTTTTCCGGCAGCAGGTAATCGCGCAGCGAGCGGGTAATGGTGCTGGAGATCCCGCCGTACAGCGAGGCCTCAATCAGGCGGTAGTATTTGCTACGATCGGAGGCGGAACGCAGACGACGCGCCACCACGCCCAGATCGAACATCAACGAGTGATATTCGGTGATCGAGTTGAACTGCTTGAACTGAACCCCTTCCATCGCCTCGAGCTTGTCTTTCAGCTCATTGAGGCTTACCACGCGCGCCTGACGATCGTTGAGCGTCTCGGTCAACAGCTGGGTCGGTTGGATCGAGGTGGGCAGCCCCTGGATGGCAAATGGCTTAATATCGACTTTACGGTCGCGCCCGGCGACCTGCTGCAGACGTACGCCAACCACCACGCGCTGGTGGCGCGAGTTGATCACGTCGAGCACCGAGTAACAGACGCCGGCGCGCAGTTTACCGTGCAGGCCTTTATCGCGCGAACCGCTGGTGGCGCCCGCTTCGGTGGTGTTACGGAAGTGCAACAGGGTTAAATCCGGGATCAGCGCCGTGACGAAAGCCGCCATGGTCGTGGACTTACCCGCGCCGTTCCCCCCGGAGAGGGTGGTCACCAGTTCATCAAGATCAAAGGTCCGGGCAAAGAAACCGTTCCAGTTAACCAGCGTTAGCGAGCGAAACTTACCGCGTTCAATCATTACTCTTCCTCCCCGCTATCCGGCTGGTTTTCTTCATTCTCATCATTGAGCTGCAGGTGATTTTCCAGAGCCATCGCTTCCCCGTCGCGGATCAGGCGGCGCTGCGCCTCGCGCGGGTCGTCGCCGGCGCGCACATCGGCGCCAAAGCGGAATACCGATTCGGTAATGCGAAACTTGCTGCTGTCATGGCCCATAAACCACACCATCCCCAGGCGGCGCAGGCGGTTAAGCGACGCGCGCATTTTTTCCTGCAGCTTCTGGCGGTCCAGATCCGAACCGGTGGAACGGTTGTTCACCAGCTTCAGCAGCTTGGCTTCATCCGCCAGGGTCAGCAGTTCGTCATAGAGTTCCTGCTGGGTGAAAATCCCTTCGTTTGCCAGGCGCTCCGGGCTGAGGTAGAGATAGCAAAGAATTTTGCCCACCATCATATCCAGCTCCGACAGCACCGAGCGCGAAATCAGCGTGGTGGACCGCGGGCGCAGGTAGAAGAACCCTTCCGGCGCGCGGATCAACTCGACGTTATAGCGAGCGTAAAACTCTTCCAGATAATCCTGGAAATCCATCAAAAATGCGTGATTATCCAGCTCGTCGAGACCGATATGACGGCCCGCGCGCAGGGCGCTGTCCAGCGCCGGAAATAACGGATTGGCCAACGCCTGCGCCAGCTTAACCGGCATCACTTGTTCAATATTTGTCAATGACATGCGCCTGTACCTTGGCTCCGTAATCATTAATCGGCTGCCATTTTGCCGGCAGTCCGGTGAAATCTGCCTGGGCGACGCCCAGCTGTACCGCCTGATCCACGACGATCCGCGCCACGTCGAAGTGACGCCCGCGCGGATACTGCGCCAGGAACTCCCGCGCCACCAGGCCGAGGTCCAGCGGTATTCCCTTCTCTTTATAGACCGCCAGTTGCGCTTCAATTAGCGCCGCCAGCTGCTCGCGAATTTCGTTAAACTCTTCAAATTCGAGATCCGCCGGCAGTTCGCCGGTGACCTCTTCATCGCGCAGCGCCATCTCTTCATCGCGCATATCCAGCAGACGGTCGGCGTTGGCGTAAGTCAGCGCCCACGGCTCATCAAAATAGGTCTGTACCGACTGGCGCAGACGCTGGGCGAAGACGCGGTTCTTATCCATATCGATAGCGGTACGGATAAACTTGTGCACGTGGCGGTCGTAGCCGATCCACAGGTCAATCGCCTGTTGACCCCAGCTGACGATGCGATCGAGCTTGCTTTGCAGGTCGAATACCAGCCGGTCGACAAAATGCAAATCGTCGCGCGCCATGGTCGAATCCTGGATGCGCAGCAGATTCGCCTGCAGTTTATCCCCCGCCGCATCCAGCGTATCCTGCAGTTCACGCAGCGTGCCAGAGGTTTCCGACAGCAGCAGTTCACAGCTGGAAATCGCCGCGCGCCAGTCTTTATTTAACAGCTGCGCGATATCGTCTTTCACCAGCTGCTGCTGCTCATCCATAATGCGCTGCGTCAGGTCGATGCTGTCGAAAATTTCCGCCACGGAATATTTCAGCGGAGCGAAAACGTTGCGATGCCAGTGGAACTCATCCCCGCCCTCTTCTGCGGCATCCGCCGCGCGCTTCAGCTCGCCGGCGACGATCGACAGTTGCATCGAGAGACGCAGCGTCGAGAATTCACGCTGACGGATATAGTAATCGGTGATCCCGATCCCCAACGGCGTCAGGCGATAGATCGCATTGCCTTCGGTAATTTCGCTGGTAAAGCGGTTCAGCAGACGCTGGCGCACCAAATCGTTGATCGCATTATTGGCGCGCTGGCTGATGGTTTCGCTGGTCTGCTCAAACGCATCACTGACGTGGCGGAACGCATCCACCAGTTCTCCCTCGCTCATTTCCCCTTCCAGCCGTTCGCCGTTCAGCGTGGCGACCGCCAGCAGAAAAGAGAGTCTGTCGACCGGCAGCGAGATAGAAAAATCATTTTTCCTGGCCCAGGCAACCAGTTCGGGGACTGTCTGGGAAAATTCACTCATACTTTATCCTTGCATCTGCGGCTATGAGCCTGGCTCTTAAGCGCGGTGACATGAATATAACGGCCCAGGCTGAGATACGGCTCCTGACGACAGTAGCGCGTTTCCAGCTCCAGCAGTGCCGCATAGCTGTCATGCTGTTGGCGTTTTTCACGCAGATAATCATGAAACACCCGCACGCCGGTTTTGCTGACAATCTGCCAGCCAATCTCTTCCAGCCAGTGATAAACCTGCTGCGGCTCACGCGGATAATCCGGCGACAGCGTGCGTTTTTTCTTTTTTGGCATGCCCAATTGTACGTAATCGAAATTACCGGCCACCATATTGTGCATCAGCAGGCCGTTAGCATTGTAGAACATCAACGACAGCCCACCGCCAGGACGCAGCGTCGACCACAGCGTACGCAGCACCTCCTGGGGCTCCGCCACCCACTCCAGTACCGCATGAAACAGTACCAGATCGACCGGGCTTTCCAAATGCTGCGCAATATCCTGAGCCGCGCATTGTACAAAATGCATGTTGTCGATCACACCTTTATCGACGGCCGCCTGGCGGGCGCGCGCCACCATTTCAGCAGAGAGATCGCACAGCGTCACGTGATGGCCCAGTTGCGCCACTTTGATGGCCGTTTGCCCTTCGCCGCCGCCGGCATCCAGCACCCTCAGCGGTCCCGGCCCCAGCTGCGCCAGCAGCGGTTCCAGATCCTGCCAAAGGATCGCCTGGCGCAGCTGACCTTTTGTGGTGCCGTAAATATTGCGCGAAAACTTTTCAGCAATGTCATCGAAATTGCGATCCTGCACGGGCGACTCCACAAGCCAACACAAAACCGCTATTTTGTCATACCCACGCCGAGAATGAAGCGATCTGTTATAAGATCCGAACATAACTTTGGTTATATGGTTAAAAAAGGAACCATCTGGCATGCTTTTCACGCTAAAAAAGATCGTCGGCGGTCTGCTGTTGCCGCTTCCCGCCCTGCTGTTGCTGATCGGGATCGGGATCGCGCTGTTATGGTTCAGCCGCTTTCAACGTACCGGAAAGCTATGCGTGAGCCTCGGCTGGTTGCTGCTGGCGCTGCTGAGCCTGCAGCCCGTGGCCGACAGCCTGTTGAAACCGATTGAAGATAGCTACCCCACCTGGCGCGGCGAGCAGCCGGTGAGCTACGTGGTGGTGTTGGGCGGCGGCTATACCTGGAATCCAGAGTGGGCACCAAGCTCTAATCTTATCAATAACAGCCTGCCGCGCCTGACGGAGGGTATCCGCCTTTGGCATGAGCATCCCGGGTCGAAAATGATCTTCACCGGCGCGGCGGCAAAAACGAATCCCGTCAGCACGGCAGAAGCTGGGGCGAGAGTGGCCGAGAGCCTCGGCGTACCGCGCAGCGATATCATTGTGCTCGATCGACCGAAAGATACGGAAGAGGAAGCGCAGGCGGTGAAGCACGCCATCGGCGATGCCCCCTTCCTGCTGGTCACTTCGGCGTCACACCTGCCACGGGCGATGATTTTCTTTCGTCATGCCGGTCTGGATCCCCTGCCCGCGCCAGCAAATCAGTTAGCGGTGACCTCGCCGCTTAATCCGTGGGAGCGAGCCATCCCCTCCCCGGTATGGCTGATGCACAGCGACCGGGTCGGCTATGAAACCCTCGGTCGCGTCTGGCAATGGCTGAAAGGTAGCTCAGGCGAGCCAGGGCAGGAGTGATTTTTTTGCGAGGTCGAAACGGGTGCGATCAAAGCGCCCGGTATTGACCAGGCTATCCACCTCATCCCACAGCAGATAGAGCCAGCGCCGCCAGACAAAGGCCTCTGAAACCGGCGCCTGCTGCAGGTAGCGCCACAGCAGCTGCTCGGCCTGACCGCCTTCTGCAAGGCGGAACAGTTCATACTCGCGTGGCGCCCATAGCATCATCCCCGGCCCCACCATCGCCAGCAGCTGATCGCTGCGTGGGTCTTTCAGCATACTGCGCAGGGTAAAATTGCCGTGTACCAGCACGGCATTGTCATTGAAATCGCGGAACAGCTCCGGAAGGCACTCGCGGGAGCGAAACAAAATGCGCTTATCCTGCATCGTGAGACCGGTATCCTGATACAGGTTCAGAGTGCTCCATAGCATCTCTACCCGCTGGCGGTACCAGTTCGACCACAGATTGTCCTGGGTATTGTCGACCATCCCTACGCAACCGCCGCTGTCCTGACGATGCCAGGCGAGCAGCGCCTCGACGATTTGCTCCTGCAGTTGCTCCCAGCGGGCCGGCGTACGCGTGGGGGCCTCCACCGGAACACCGCGCAGGCGCTCAAGCAGCAGCACATCCGGCCCAGGATGCTCTTCATGCGTCATCACGCCGTAAACCACCGGCATGCGCACTGTACCACTGCGCGCGAGAGTGGAGATCTTCCATGCCAGTTGCCGCGCCACACCGGGCGTGGTGAAACTGCGCGCCAGCAGCGGCATCGGGTTTCCCTGCGCATCATACAGGGACCACAGCGCCGTAGCGGCTTTTTCACTGATACACTCCACCCGGCTCAACTTTTCGCCAAGCAGGTGACTGAGTTCGGTTCGCAACTGTTCCATTGTCGATTACCCCTATGAACACTACTGGTTTCATAATGAGCGCCCGCACCAGGGTTGTCATCGAATAAGATCAAAAAGGGGCAAAAAAAGCGAAAAACCGGCGGGGATATCCCCCCCTGTAAGGAGGGGACAGGGGGTTAACGCAGCTCAGCGCGGACGCGCTCCAGATCTTCCGGGGTATCGACGCCGGTGCCTGGTACTTCTGCTGCTACGGCAACATGGATTTTCTCGCCATACCACAGGACCCGCAGCTGCTCGAGCATTTCAATCTGCTCCAGCGGGCTCGGCGCCCAGCTGACATAGCGGCGAATAAAGCCGGCGCGGTAGCCATAAATGCCGATATGACGCAGCAGGGAATCACCGATAGCGTCCCGGGAGTGGGCAAAGCGATCGCGATCCCACGGAATGGTGGCGCGTGAAAAATAGAGCGCATAGCCCTGGGCATCCATCACCACTTTGACCGCATTCGGATTAAACGCCTCTTCCGCGTCGTGGATCGGCACCGCCAGCGTCGCCATTCCGCAGGCGCTGGACGCCAGATTTTCGGCCACCTGGCGGACGATTGCCGGGGGGATCATCGGCTCATCGCCCTGAATATTGACGATGATAGTGTCATCGCTGAATGCGCACTTCTCCACCACTTCCGCCAGCCGTTCGGTGCCGGACTGGTGATCGGCGCGGGTCATGCACACTTCACCACCCGCCGCTTCAACGGCGCTGGCCACGTCCGGATGATCGGTGGCGACAATGATCCGATCCGCCCCGGACTCGCGCGCGCGCTCCAGCACATGAACAATCATCGGCTTGCCATTAATGTCCTGCAGTGGTTTTCCCGGCAGGCGCGTGGAGGCGAAACGCGCAGGAATAATAACCACGAAACTCATGAGTGACTCTCTTCTACTGCCAGCGGACGCGCCTCTGTCTCCAGCAGCACAGGGATACCATCGCGCAGCGGAAACGCCAGACTATCAAGTTTGCAAATAAGTTCTTGCTTATCCTGACTGTAATACAGCTTACCGTTACAGACCGGGCAGGCGATGATTTCAAGTAAACGGTGATCCATGTTTCCTCCTGATGGACCGGATAGATTTCTCAGCAGCATATCACAGGAAGGTCGGCGCCGGGATCAATCGGCGTCGATTTCCCACCCCTGCTCATGACCGACAAACAGCCCTTCCGGCAGGCGCCGGCACAAGATCCGTTCCGCCGATTGCCAGCGCGCGAAGTCATTAATCGCCCGGCGCAGCCCCTGCTCAAGGCCACGGGTGATCTTCACCCCCTCCTCCAGCCACAGGGAGAAGATCTCCAGCTCCTGGCTTTTGCGATGTATTTTACTGTCCATCCGCCCAACCAGCTTGCCCTGGTGCAGCAGGGGCAGTACGAAGTAGCCATACTGCCGCTTCGGTGCCGGGGTATAGCACTCCAGGCGATAGCTGAAGTTGAAGAGTTGCTCAGCGCGTTTCCGATCCCAGACCACTGGGTCAAAAGGAGAAAGCACGGCGCTATGGCTGGCGATCAGCTTACCGCCAGGCGCTGACTCAAGCTGCGCCAGCGCGTCGCGATGCAACCACATCTCGCCGAGTGCTTCCACGTTAACCGGCACCACCAGGCCCTCTTCCTGCCAGGCAGCCAGCAGACCCGGTAGCGACGGCTGGCGCAAGCGATAGTAATCAGCCAGCCACTGGGGGCGAAAGATACCGAGGCTGCGGGCGCTGTTGCGCAGCATAATGGCTTCAGCCGCGTCGCGGGAAAGCGCGTCACGTTCGTCGTCCCAGTCAGGCATCACCCGCTGGGTTAAATCATACACGCGGTGAAAATTGCGCCGTTCCACCACCATCACTTCGCCGGCGGTAAACAGCCCTTCCAGATGGCGTTTATGCGGTTTCCATTCCCACCAGCCGCTGGCGCCTTTGCGTGGGTGGGAAAAATCCGCCGAGCGGACCGGGCCATTTTGCCCGATGTGCGCCAGCAGCTCTGCAATACTCCCGGCATGCTCGTGCATCCACGCTCGATGATATTTCCAGCCCATATTGTCGGGATTCAACATGCGATGGCGCACCAGGGCGAAATCGCTGCGCGGCAGAAAGCAGGCTTCATGCGCCCAGTATTCTATCAGCTCGCCGCTGCGCAACGACTCATCCAGCCAGTGTTGCGGATAGCTGCCGAGGCGGCTGAACAGCACCAGGTAGGGACTACGGGCCACCACGTTGATGGTATCGATTTGCAGCAGCGACATCTGCTGGATGGTGGAAAGGATGTCATTCTGGCGAGCGCGACGCCGGGGCTTTTTTAACAACCCCTGCGCCGCGAGATGGAGGTGGCGCGCCTCGTTAAGCGAAAATTGCAATACCGACATGCAGGTTCTCCGTCAGGAATTCCAGCACAGCGGCGAGCAAAGCCGGCGCGATGGTTAACGTTGCGCCAACGTCGCCAGGTCCGCAAGCAACCGCTGTGCACGTTCATCGGCCATTATGGCGTCGACCGGTAAATACCACCAGTTCGCGGCGGCGAAATCGCGACATTTCACGGCATCTTTCTCGGTCATCAGCAGCGTCTGATCGGCGGTCGCCAGGGCGGCGACATCGGACTGGCTCAACGCCTGATGGTCCGCCAGTGCCACGGTTTTGACCGGCTGGATACCGCAGCTTTCGAGGGTGGCGAAAAAGCGCGGCGGATGGCCGATGCCGGCCATCGCCACCACGTTCGTGAAGGTGGAGACATCGCGACGTTCGCCGGTGAGCAGGTTAACCGCCCTTCCGGGACGCAGCTGCATCGGGATCTCCCCCGGACGCGCCACACCGCCGTTAACGATAACCGCGTCAACGCTTTGCAAGCGCGAGGCCCGCTCGCGCATCGGCCCGGCAGGCAACCACCAGCCGTTGCCAAAGCGACGCACACCGTCGATGACGACAATTTCTCTGTCCCGCGCGAGCTTATAGTGCTGCAACCCGTCGTCGGTCACGATAATCTGCAGATCGTGCGCGCTGAGCAGCGCTTTCACCGCGTCGCTGCGCAGCGGAGAAACCGCCACCGGCGCGCCAGTGCGCTGATGAATTAACACCGGCTCATCACCCGCCTGCGCCGTACTGGTCCGGTCAGTTAATACCAGCGGGTAGCGGTCGGCTTTACCGCCGTAGCCGCGAGAGACCACCCCCACGCGAATACCGCGCTGCTGCAGTTGCTCCACCAGCCAGATCACCACCGGGGTTTTACCATTGCCGCCGGCCGTGAGATTACCGACCACCACCACCGGCACCGGCGCGCGCCAGGCTTTTTGCCACCCCAGCTGATAGCTGAGGCGAATCACCGCGCTCACCAGGCCATACAGCCAGGAGAGCGGCAGCAGCAGGCGCCACAGCGGCGATTCCCCGGACCAGATGCGCGCGATCATTCGCCGAATTGCATCTTATGCAGCTGGGCGTACACGCCTTTATGCTCCAGCAGATCGTGGTGAGTTCCGCGCTCCACAATCCGCCCGTCTTCAACCACCACGATTTCATCAGCCTGTTCAATGGTCGACAGACGGTGGGCGATAACCAGCGAGGTGCGGTTCTTTTGCAGCTCATCCAGCGCCGCCTGAATGGCACGCTCGGACTCGGTATCCAGCGCCGAGGTAGCTTCATCAAGGATCAGAATCGGGCTGTTACGCAGCAGCGCACGGGCGATAGCAATACGCTGGCGCTGACCACCGGACAGCATTACGCCATTCTCGCCGATGATAGTATCCAGACCATTGTCCATCTTGTTGATGAAATCCATGGCGTAGGCCATTCGCGCGGCCTCTTCAATCTGCTCGCGGCTGTACTCTTCGGTACGCGCATAGGCAATGTTGTTGGCGACGGTATCGTTGAACAGATGCACGTTCTGTGACACCAGCGCCACCTGGTCGCGCAGCGAGCTCAGCTTGTACTCGCGCAGGTCGTGACCATCCAGCAGGATCTGGCCGTCGTCAACATCGTAGAAGCGGGTGATCAGGCTGGCGATGGTCGATTTACCCGACCCGGAGCGCCCCACCAGCGCGACCGTTTTCCCTTCCGGGATATCGAGATTGATATTGCGCAGCGCGGCCACTTCGCGCCCCGGATAGGTGAATGTGACGTTTTCAAACTTGAGATTGCCTTTCGCCCGCTCAATGACCCGCGTACCTTCGTCTTTCTCCTGCTCGGAATCGAGGATCGCAAACAGCGTCTGGCACGCGGCCATCCCACGCTGGAACTGGGCATTGACGTTGGTCAGCGACTTCAGCGGGCGCATCAGCGCAATCATCGAGGAGAAGACCACGGTAATGGTCCCGGCGGTCAGGGTGTCCATCACGCTCGGGAAGCTGGCGGCATACAGGACAAAGGCCAGCGCCAGCGATGCGATAAGCTGAATGATCGGGTCAGAGATAGACGAGGCTGACACCATCTTCATCCCCTGCAGGCGCATTTTATTGCTGACCTTATCAAAACGTTTGGTTTCCACTTCCTGGCCACCAAACATCAGCACCTCTTTGTGCCCTTTCAGCATCTGCTCAGCGCTGGTGGTGACCTGCCCCATTGTGTTCTGCATATTCTTACTGATATTGCGAAAACGCTTGGAGACCACGCGGATTGCTACCGACACAATCGGCGCCAGTACGATCAGGATAAGCGACAGCTGCCAGCTGTAATAGAACATCATCACGAACAGGCCGATAATCGATGCCCCTTCGCGGACAACGGTGATCAGCGCGCTGGAGGAAGATGAGGCGACCTGCTCAGAATCATAGGTAATGCGCGACAGCAGCGTCCCGGTAGACTGTTTGTCAAAGAAGGACACCGGCATGCCCATCATGTGGCCGAACAGGCGACGACGCATGGTCATCACGACTTTGCCGGAAACCCAGGAGATACAATAGCTCGAGATGTAGCTGGTGATCCCACGCAGCACCATCAGCCCGATAACCACCAGCGGCATCCATAGCAGCACTGAGCGATCCGTTTTACCAAAACCATCATCCAATAACGGTTTAAGAAGCGATAACATGAAGGTGTCACTGCCCGCGTTAAGCACTAACGCCACCGCCGCCACGATTAGCCCGGTTTTAAACGGCGCGATAATCGGCCAAAGTCGGCGGAAGGTCTGCCACGTGGAGAGATCTTTATCGTTCTGCATTCAATAAACCAGCTTGTGTTGAAATAGCCGCATATTCTACCCGTTATCGGCGGGCGCGCCAAACCACTGATGATACCAACGAGGTAAAACTTGATCCCGTAAGCTGTGGATTTGCCACCCTTCTGCGGAAAAAACCACCGTTATCTGTCCCTGCTGCGGCGTGGCTAACCAGCGATACCCCTGCTGGCGGTAGCGCTGAACCACCTTGTGCGAAGGCATCCGCCATGCATTGTAGCGCGAAGCAGAAGCCAGCGCGGCCGCGCCATCTACCCGGCGGACCAGCAGCTCGCTGGACGAGGTGTTGCTACCGTGGTGCGGAACCTGGATAAGTGTAGACGTCAGATGCTGCCAGTAACGGCTGATCATCGCCTGCTCTGCCTGACGTTCTATATCGCCGGTGAGCAGGATGCTGGAGCGACCATCATCCACCTTCACCACGCAGGAGTGATTATTACCCTTTGCCGTGCTGCCCGGCAGCGGCCACAGGGCCTGGAAATTGAGTCCCTGCCATTGCCAGCGCTCGCCGCGATGACACGGCAGATGACGCGCCCAGCGTAAAGGGCTGCGCACCCACGCCTGCGGCCATGCCTGCAGCACTGAATCAAGGCCGCCGCGATGATCGAGATGTTCGTGGCTTAGCACAATGCCCTGCAGCTGCAGATGATGCCAGCGCAGCCACGGGATAATCACCTGCTGACCGCTGTCGCCCTGCGGCCATGCAGGCCCGGTATCATACAGGAGCGCCTTGCCGTGACGCTCGATCACCATCGCCAGCCCCTGCCCGACATCCAGCATCGTCACCCGCCATTCGTCTGCGGGAATTTGCCTCCAGAAGGGCCGCATCAGCAAAAGCAGTACACTCAGACACAGGGCCGGGAAATGCCGCCAGCTCTGAAAACGCCAGCCCATCACCAGCAGCCACGGCAGGCTACTGAACCAGAGCCAGCGGGCGTCAAGAGGCAGCCAGCCGTCCGGTAAATGTCGTAATCCCCAGAACAGCAGCGCCAGCACGCGATCGGCCGCCAGCCAGAGCAGCGACTCCACCATCCCCGGACCCGTGAGATGCAGCAGCATCGCGCCGAGAATAAGCGGCACCGCCAGCAGGGTCACCAGGGGTACCGCCAGCAAATTGGCGGCCATGGACGTCAGGCTAACTCCATGGAAAAGCAGGAGCTGGAGCGGCGCCAGCAGCAGCGTCACGCCAGCCTGCAAATGAACGAGGGCGAACAGTGCTTTCCACGGCCAGCGCCAGCGGCCGACAGGAAGCGGTACCCACTGAAACCAGAAGATCAGCCCCGCCACGGCGAAGGCGGATAGCCACAAGCTTTGCGACAGCACCGCCAGCGGGTCGGCAACGAGTATCGCCCCCAGACAGCAGAGCCACACCTGCCACGCCGTCCAGCGCTGCCCCGACAAGCGTAAGGCGCAGCACACGCCCAACCCTACGCAAGTCCGCAGCGCCGGCGGCTGCATGCCGGTCAGCCAGCCGTAACCGACGGCGCCGGCCAGCCCGGCCAGCAGCGGCAACCGCCAGCCGATCCAGCGGCCCGGGAGAATATACTGCACGCCGCGCAGCAGGAGCACGATAAGGGAAGCTGCGAGGGCAATATGGAGACCGGAGATGGCCATCAGATGAGAGGTGCCCGTGTTCTGCATCAGGACTTTAATCGCCGTCGGCAGGGCCAGCCGCTCCCCCATCCCCAGTCCCAGCATCACCGGATGCCAGGGATAAGTCTGCAGCCGTCGGGTCAGCGACGCCAGATAGCGGGCGCGCAGGCTGCAGCGGGGATCCAGCGCGGAAGCCGCGACAATTCCCCCGCTCAGCGGCCGGTGCTGCGCCAGCGCATAACGCTGGCTGTCGAAGCCCCCATCATTGAGCTGCCCGTGCACCGGGCGCAGGCGCAGCGTCATCAGCCAGTGCTGACCCGCACAGGCGGGCGCAGGTGCAAGTTCACCGTACAGCGTCACGCCAACCGGGGGAAACAGGTAGCGACCCGCCAGCCGCACAATCTGACCACGGTGCTGAGCCTGGCCATCCGTCTCGCTGAGGATCACTTCCGCCTGCCGGGTGGCGCCGGAGAGGTGCTGCGCAGGCCACAGCGCCTGATGTCCGCTCAATACTCCCCAGACCATCAGCAGAAGCGTCATCGCCACACAAGCCATGGCTGTTCCATGCAGGCGGGTCAACAGCAACGCCATGAAGCACGCGCCTGCCAAAATACGCGGACCCGGCAAGGCGGGTAACCAGAGTAGCGGCAGCATACCGATGATGGCGCATCCGGCAAGCCATGGTAGACGCATAAACACCTCCCTGTGAGCAGGCAGTGTTACGCAAAGCAACGGGGGCGTCCTGCCGCCGAGTTCAGGCTTGCGCAGCGCGTTCCAGACATTCACATCTGTTGCAGTCAGGCACAGTTTTTTTGCGAAGGAGGAGGTAAATCGCGGGCACAAAAAAAGCACCCGAAGGTGCTTTTTTTATCGTCAGGCAGGTTGCACGTCGTGCAACTTACTCTTCATAAATATTGGCGCGGTCACGTAATTCTTTCCCGGGCTTAAAGTGCGGAACGTACTTACCTTCCAGTTCGACTTTATCACCAGTTTTCGGGTTACGTCCGGTGCGAGGTGCTCGATAGTGCAGAGAGAAGCTGCCGAAACCGCGGATTTCAATGCGCTCACCTTGAGCAAGCGTTGAGGCCATATGTTCCAGCATTTCTTTAACAGCATCTTCCACCGCTTTCGCCGGAATGTGAGATTGCTGGCTGGCAAGTCTTTCAATCAATTCTGACTTGGTCATTATTCCTCCGGTTTCCTTCAAGGCAAAAATTAGCTAACAGCTTAAACAAGGGCGGCCGTAGCCGCCCTTTGTGCTTGATTACAGGACGAATCCTGCAATCTGTCAAGTAAACTCGTCACTATTCAGGTTGTTATTACCTGAATGACAAAGATTACTCGCCTTTCGCTGCTTTGAACGCTTCAGCCATGGCGTTGTTGGAGAAGTTCGCGTCTTCCTGCTTGTTCACGGTAGCGATAGCGTCTTTTTCATCCGCTTCGTCTTTCGCACGTACAGACAGGCTCACTACGCGGTTCTTACGATCCACGCCGGTGAATTTCGCTTCAACTTCGTCGCCAACGCTCAGAACCAGAGTTGCGTCTTCAACGCGGTCACGGGATGCTTCAGAAGCACGCAGGTAACCTTCTACGCCGTCAGCCAGTTCTACGGTTGCGCCTTTAGCGTCAACTGCAGTCACTTTACCAACAACGATAGCGCCTTTCTTGTTCAGAGCAACGTAGTTGTTGAACGGATCTTCCGCGAGCTGTTTCACGCCCAGGGAGATACGCTCACGCTCTGCGTCAACCTGCAGAACAACTGCTGCGATTTCGTCGCCTTTCTTGTATTCACGAACTGCTTCTTCGCCTGCAACGTTCCAGGAGATGTCAGACAGGTGAACCAGGCCGTCGATGCCGCCGTCCAGGCCGATGAAGATACCGAAGTCAGTGATAGACTTGATTTTACCTTCAACACGGTCGCCCTTGTTGTGGGTTTCCGCGAACTGCTGCCATGGGTTAGATTTGCACTGCTTCAGACCCAGGGAGATACGACGACGCTCTTCGTCGATATCCAGAACCATCACTTCCACTACGTCGCCAACGTTAACAACTTTGGACGGGTGGATGTTTTTGTTGGTCCAATCCATTTCGGAAACGTGAACCAGGCCTTCAACGCCTTCTTCGATTTCAACGAAGCAGCCGTAGTCGGTCAGGTTGGTCACGCGACCGGTAAGTTTGGTACCTTCCGGATAACGTTTAGCGATAGCTACCCACGGATCTTCGCCCAGCTGTTTCAGGCCCAGGGATACACGGGTACGCTCGCGGTCGAACTTCAGCACTTTAACAGTGATTTCGTCGCCAACGTTTACGATTTCGCTCGGATGCTTAACGCGTTTCCAGGCCATATCGGTGATGTGCAGCAGGCCGTCAACGCCGCCCAGATCAACGAATGCACCGTAGTCAGTGAGGTTCTTAACGATACCTTTGACTTCCATGCCTTCCTGCAGGTTTTCCAGCAGCTGATCGCGCTCTGCGCTGTTTTCGGATTCGATAACGGCACGACGAGAAACAACAACGTTGTTACGCTTCTGGTCCAGCTTGATGACTTTGAACTCAAGCTCTTTGCCTTCCAGGTGCAGCGTGTCGCGCACCGGACGAACGTCTACCAGGGAACCCGGCAGGAACGCACGAATACCGTTCAGCTCAACAGTGAAGCCACCTTTAACTTTGCCGTTGATAACACCGGTAACAGTTTCAGCGTCTTCGTAAGCTTTTTCCAGCGTGATCCAAGCTTCGTGACGTTTAGCTTTCTCACGGGACAGCAGAGTTTCACCGAAGCCGTCTTCTACTGCATCCAGAGCAACGTCAACTTCGTCACCAACCTGGATTTCCAGCTCGCCCTGGGCGTTTTTGAACTGCTCAGCCGGGATGGCGGACTCAGATTTCAGACCGGCGTCAACCAGTACTACGTCTTTGTCGATAGCAACAACAACACCACGAACGATGGAACCCGGGCGGGTTTCGATTTCTTTTAAGGATTCTTCAAACAGTTGAGCAAAAGATTCAGTCATGTTTAATCTTCAGGTTAATATTAACGTCCACCTGGCTCCGTGCCGGATGGGGTTGTTTCACATACCCGCTGACCATCCATTGCCGCGGGGTACTGCTATAATTCGGAGGCTTCGGCGCGTTACCGGCTAAGGCTTACGCAACGGCCAATTTTTCGCGCGCATATTGTAGCGCTTTTTCAATCACTTGCTCAATGTTTAGTTCTGTTGAATCGAGAACTAATGCATCGGCAGCCGGGACAAGCGGCGCCACGGCACGATTTCTGTCGCGATCGTCACGCTCTTTTATCTCGGACAAAAGACGTTCAAAGTTAACATCAAAGCCCTTTTCCTGCAACTGCCGCATACGGCGATGCGCCCGTTCATCGGCAGAGGCATCAAGGAAAATTTTGACCGGTGCGTCCGGGAAAACCACCGTGCCCATATCGCGCCCGTCGGCGATGAGCCCGGGCAGTTCACGGAAAGCACGCTGGCGGCGCAGCAGCGCTTCGCGAACGCGTGGGAAAGCGGCCACTTTCGAGGCGGCATTGGCGACCTCCTGAGTGCGAATTTCGCCGCTGACATCTTCCCCTTCCAGCACCACTTCCAGGGTGCCGTCAGTAGAAATAAAGCGCACGTCAAGATGGGCCGCCAGGGGCACCAGCGCCTCTTCGGACTCTACGTCAACATGATGATGCAGCGCCGCCAGCGCCAGAACGCGGTAGATCGCGCCTGAATCTAACAGATGCCAGCCCAGCGCTTCCGCCATTGCCTTGCACAACGTACCTTTACCCGCACCGCCAGGCCCATCAATGGTGATTACCGGAATATTCGCCGTCATCTTTTTCTCCTTCAGCAAGGCGCATGGAATATAAACGCCGCGCATTATACGCATCAATACGCCGGAAAGTGAGCATTGCTTGTAAATTACGGACTACAGGAAATGAAAAGCAGAAGTTTTGCGCAATTATAGCGGGCTGACAGGACATCAGCCCGCGGGATGACAAAGTTTTACTCAGGCGAGGGTACTGATCCGCGCCAATTGCTCAAAATAGTCCGGGAACGTTTTGGCCGTACATTTGGGATCAAGGATGGTCACCGGCGTATCGGACAGCGCCACCAGCGAGAAGCACATCGCCATCCGGTGGTCGTTATAGGTGCCGATTTCAGCATACTTCAACTTCGCCGGCGGGGTGATGCGAATATAATCTTCCCCCTCTTCCACCTCGGCGCCCACTTTACGCAACTCGGTCGCCATGGCGAACAGACGGTCCGTCTCTTTGACACGCCAGTTGTAGATATTACGCAGCGTAGTGGTCCCTTGCGCGAACAGCGCGGCGGTGGCGATGGTCATCGCCGCGTCCGGGATATGGTTCATATCCATATCGATAGCCTTGAGCTCGCCGTGGGTGCAGGCGATGAAATCGTCGCCCCAGGTCACGGTGGCGCCCATTTTTTCCAGTACGTCGGCGAAACGAATATCGCCCTGTACGCTGCCGCGGCCGATACCGGTGACTTTTACCGTGCCGCCCTTAATGGCGCCAGCGGCGAGGAAATACGAGGCCGAGGAAGCATCGCCTTCCACCAGGTAATCCCCTGGTGACTGATACTGTTGCTTGCCGCGCACCACAAAACGCTGATAAGACTGATTGTCCACCTCAACACCGAAGGTTTTCATCAGGTGCAGTGTAATGTCGATGTAGGGTTTCGACACCAGATCGCCCTTAATGGCGATCACGGTATCCTGCGGTGCCAGCGGCGCGGTCATCAGCAGCGCGGTCAGGAACTGACTGGAGACGCTGCCGTCAACCTCGACATTGCCCCCCTGAAAACCGCCGCGCAGGCGCAGCGGTGGATAATTTTCCTGCTCAAGATAGTCGATCTGAGCTCCGCCCTGACGCAGGGCATCCACCAGATGGCCGATCGGGCGCTCTTTCATCCGCGGCTCGCCGGTCAGCACAATATCGTTGCTGCCAAGGCACAGGGCCGCAGCCAGTGGGCGCATCGCGGTACCGGCGTTGCCGAGGAACAGTTCCAGCGCCGCAGTAGAGCGCAGCGGACCACCGTTGCCAGTCACTTCGCAGCGGGTGCGGTCAGCAGACAGGGTGTAATGAACTCCCAGCGCACTCAGGGCATTCAGCATATGGCGCACATCGTCGCTGTCCAGCAGGTTGGTCAGCACCGTCGTGCCGCGGGCCAGGGCGGCCAGCAGCAGCGCGCGGTTGGAGACGCTTTTCGAACCTGGCAGGTTCACGGTGCCCTCTACGCGAGCGATGGGTTGTAACGTCAGGGATTCCATCAAACTTCACTCTCAAACAAACAGAATAAAAACCCCGCAGACTGGCCGCGGGGAGGAAGAAAGAAACAGGCGATTAACCGTGGCGGCGTTCGAAGTCCAGCATAAAGTCGGTTAACGCCTTCACGCCGTCCAGCGGCATCGCGTTGTAGATGGAGGCACGCATGCCGCCCACCACGCGGTGGCCCTTCAGCGCGTGCAACCCGGCGGCAAACGACTCTTCGAGGAACAGTTTGTCCAGCGCGCTGTCCGCCAGCTGGAACGGCACGTTCATGCGTGAACGGTTGGCTTGCGCCACATCGTTACGGTAGAACCCGCTGTTATCGATCACGCCATACAGCAGTTCGGCTTTCTGCTGGTTGATTTTATCCATCGCAGCGACGCCGCCCTGCTGTTTCAGCCACTTAAACACCAGACCAGCCAGATACCAGGCGAACGTCGGCGGCGTGTTAAACATTGAGTCGTTCTCGCTTAACACGGTGTAGTCGAGGATCGACGGACAGGCCACGCTGGCTTTACCCAGCAGATCTTCACGCACGATAACCAGCGTCAGCCCTGCCGGGCCAATATTTTTCTGCGCGCCGGCATAAATCACACCGTAGCGGTTGACGTCAATTTCACGGGACAGAATGGTGGAGGAGAAATCGGCCGCGACGATGACGTCGTCGCCAAAGTTCGGCGTATCATCAATCGCGATACCGTCAATGGTTTCGTTCGGGCAGTAATGCAGATAGGCCGCGCCCGGCGTCAGCTGCCACTCGCTCATCGGCGTAACAGCCCGCTTGCCATCGACGGTGATTTTCGCGTCGATAACGTTCGGCGTGCAGTATTTCTTCGCCTCTTTGACCGCGCTGGCTGCCCAGTAGCCGGCGTCCACATAGTCAGCGACGTTTTTATCGCCGAGGATGTTCAGCGGGATCCCCGCGAACTGGCCGCGGCCGCCGCCGTGGCAGAACAAAACTTTATAGTTGGAAGGGATATTCAGCAGGGAGCGGAAGTCCTGTTCTGCCTCTTCTGCCACCTGGATAAACTCCTTACCACGGTGACTGATCTCCATGACCGACGTACCCAGACCGTGCCAGTCGCACAGTTCTTGCTGAGCCAGTTTGAGTACTTCCGCCGGCAGCATTGCCGGGCCCGAACTAAAGTTATAGACCTGAGCCATTTCCCCTCACCACGTTGCTATGTTGTTTTGCCCGCGAACCGCCGCGGGCATAAGTTATTCCTGTGGCTATCGGTTTTATCATTCAGTGACACGGTCCGCAATGGCTAAAACTCGCCAACGGTAAAACGCGGCCTCCGTCACACAACAGAATCTATCGGCTTGACGTAATAAAACCGACATATTTGCTGTCAGGTGAGCCGTTTCGCCCGGCTGGCCTTCGACCATTCTGCATTTGCGCAGCGCGGACATATTCGCTTTTCTCCCGCCTGCATCGCCATCACGATGCTGCAGCGTACGCAGGCATAGATCCCCTCCTGCGGAATGGTGGTGTAACGCGCGGTACAGTGGGTAGGCAGGATAGACAACCCCGCTCTGACCTCTTCATCGGGATAATAAAACACGCTGATCTGCCCGTTGGTTTCGAGGATCGCCAGCCGGACCTGGCCAAGCTGCTCGACGCTGTTGACCCGCAGCTCCATGAAAAATTCGAATTCGGTCATGTTTTCCGCATGCAGCTTCTCCCATGCCAGCTGCCCCTCCTCGACCACCACAATAGGTTTGCCTTCCAGCAGATCCTCCAGCTTTTCGCTGTGCCCCATCAGCCACATGATACCGCGATACAACAGCGCCAGGGTGATGAAGACCACCAGCACCGGCAGTAGCGGTACATCGTCATAAAACGCCACGTCCCCTGCCGCCGAGCCGAGGGTCAGAATTATCAGCACCTCAAATAGTGACATCTGCCGCACGCCACGCCGTCCGGTGATTTTGAGGAAAATAAAGACCAGAACGAAGGTGTAGAGGCAACGCAGCGCCACCTCGGCAAGAAACTCCACCGGCACTTTATCGAGCGCCATCCGCTGCCAGTCAAAGGCTTTCATCTATCATCTCCCTGTGGGTCATAAGTTGCCTCTAAGCATAGCCAGATGATGGAGATAGCACCTGTCAGATAAAAGCCGTATCATTGCGCGCTTTCCGTACGACAAAAGTGATCGCCATGACCCAAACGTTTATTCCCGGCAAAGATGCCGCCCTGGAAGATTCCATCGCTCGCTTCCAGCAGAAATTGCTCGACCTCGGATTTGATATCGAAGAGGCCTCGTGGCTGAACCCGGTGCCGCACGTGTGGTCCGTTCACATTCGCGATAAAGCGTGCGCGCTGTGCTTTACCAATGGTAAAGGCGCCACCAAAAAGGCAGCCCTGGCCTCCGCGCTGGGCGAATATTTCGAGCGTCTGTCCACCAACTATTTCTTCGCCGACTTCTGGTTAGGCGACACCATCGCTAACGGCCCATTTGTTCATTACCCGAACGAAAAATGGTTCCCACTGACCGAAGACGATGAAGTACCGGAAGGTCTGCTGGATGCCCGCCTGCGGGCGTTCTACGATCCTGACGATCAACTGACCGCCGGTATGCTGGTGGATCTGCAGT
This sequence comes from Klebsiella sp. G-Nf4, assembly GCF_002810615.1. NCBI lineage: Bacteria > Pseudomonadati > Pseudomonadota > Gammaproteobacteria > Enterobacterales > Enterobacteriaceae > Klebsiella > Klebsiella sp. G-Nf4. The sequence continues at coordinate 215,973 of NZ_PION01000005.1, forward strand.
CGGGGAACGATGAGCGCGGCGTGTGCGGCCTGCCCTTTACCCGCCAGTCCGACGGCGAAACCGTCTATATTCCGATGAATATCGTTGGTAACTTGTACGTATCCAACGGTATGTCAGCGGGTAACACCCCGAATGAAGCGCGCGTGCAGGGTTTGTCCGAAGTCTTTGAGCGTCACATCAAAAACCGCATCATCGCAGAGAGCATCAGCCTGCCGGAGATCCCGGCGGAAGTCATGGCGCGCTATCCTGGCGTCGTGGAGTCGATCGCTAAACTTGAAGCCGAAGGTTTCCCGATTTTTGCCTACGATGGATCACTGGGCGGCAAATACCCGGTTATCTGCGTCGTGCTGTTTAACCCGGCTAACGGCACCTGCTTCGCCTCCTTTGGCGCCCACCCGGACTTCGGCGTGGCGCTGGAGCGTACCGTCACAGAACTGCTGCAGGGCCGCAGCCTGAAAGACCTCGACGTCTTTACACCGCCGACCTTTGATGACGAAGAAGTCGCCGAGCACGCTAACCTCGAAACCCACTTCATCGACTCCAGCGGTCTGATCTCCTGGGATATGTTCAAGCAGGATGCCGACTATCCGTTCGTTGACTGGAGTTTCTCCGGTACCACCGAAGAAGAGTTCGCCACCCTGATGGCCATCTTCAAGGCCGAAGATAAAGAAGTGTACATTGCCGACTACGAGCATCTGGGCGTTTACGCCTGCCGTATCATCGTTCCGGGAATGTCGGATATTTATCCGGCAGAAGACCTGTGGCTGGCAAACAACAGCATGGGCGCCCATCTGCGGGACACCATTCTGTCTCTGCCGGGCAGCGAGTGGGAAAAAGAAGATTATCTGGCGCTCATCGAACAAATGGATGACGAAGGCCTGGATGATTTCACCCGCGTTCGCGAACTGCTGGGCCTTGCCACCGGGAAAGACAACGGCTGGTATACCCTGCGCATCGGCGAGCTGAAAGCGATGCTGGCCCTGGCTGGCGGCGATCTGGAACAGGCGCTGATCTGGACCGAATGGACCATGGAATTCAATGCCTCTATCTTCAGCCCTGAGCGCGCAAACTACTATCGTTGCCTGCAGACCCTGCTGCTGCTGAGCCAGGAAGAGGATCGTCAGCCGCTACAGTATCTGAACGCCTTCCTCCGTATGTACGGCACTGATGCGGTCGAGGCCGCCAGCGCTGCGCTGAGCGGGGAAGCCCCGTTCTATGGCCTTCAGGCTGTCGACAGCGATCTGCAAGCCTTCCCGGCTCATCAGTCGCTGCTGAAAGCGTATGAAAAGCTGCAGCGGGCGAAAGCGGCATTCTGGGCAAAATAAGCCCTCATTGCGCCAACATGCTTGCCAACAACGGAGCCCGATGCGGCTCCGTTATTTAAACCTGGCGAGGTATCCACTATAGTTTGTAGTTGCAAAGTTAATTAATAGTAAATATCGAACTTATATCATTTACCAATTGTTAATTTTAAATAAAATACTCCATTTTAATTAACTCAAAAACTGGGGCGAAAACGAAAAAATTCAACATAAGTTATAAATTTTAAAATTTATTTTCCATAAAAAATTCAAATAGTTAAACATCAAATAGACAAAAACCACACACTAAAAAGGCATATAGTTCCGGTGAGATATGATCTATATCAATTTCCCTTCTATAATGCTTTGTTAGTATCTCACCGCCAACTTATATAAAGAGAGAGTTAGTGTGAAAGCTGACAACCCTTTTGATCTTTTGCTCCCTGCCGCGATGGCGAAAGTCGCCGAAGAAGCAGGTGTCTATAAAGCAACGAAGCATCCGATGAAGACCTTTTATCTGGCGATCACCGCTGGCGTTTTCATCTCCATCGCTTTCGTATTCTATATCACCGCGACCACCGGCACTGCCGCGATGCCTTTTGGGATTGCCAAGCTTATCGGTGGGGTCTGTTTTTCCCTGGGTCTGATTCTGTGCATCATCTGCGGCGCTGACCTCTTTACCTCTACCGTATTGATCGTGGTGGCGAAAGCCAGCGGTCGAATTACATGGGGGCAACTGGCAAAAAACTGGCTCAACGTCTATTTTGGTAACCTGGTGGGCGCACTGCTGTTTGTGCTGCTGATGTGGTTATCAGGCGAATATATGACTGCCAACGGCGGTTGGGGGCTAAACGTCCTGCAGACCGCTGACCACAAAATGCACCATACTTTTGTGGAGGCCGTGAGCCTGGGTATCCTCGCTAACCTGATGGTTTGTCTCGCCGTATGGATGAGCTATTCCGGTCGTAGCCTGATGGATAAAGCGATGATCATGGTCCTGCCGGTAGCGATGTTCGTTGCCAGCGGCTTTGAGCACAGCATCGCCAACATGTTTATGATCCCAATGGGTATCGTAATCCGCAATTTTGCGAGCCCGGAATTCTGGACCGCGGTCGGTTCAACTCCGGAAAGTTTCTCACACTTGACCGTTATGAACTTCATCACTGATAACCTGATTCCGGTGACTATCGGGAACATTATCGGCGGAGGTCTGCTGGTCGGGTTGACATACTGGGTCATTTACCTGCGTGGCAACGACCATCACTAAGGGTTGTTTCAGGCAGTAAATAAAAAATCCACTTAAGAAGGTAGGTGTTACATGTCCGAGCTTAATGAAAAGTTAGCCACAGCCTGGGAAGGTTTTGCGAAAGGTGACTGGCAGAATGAAGTCAACGTCCGTGACTTCATTCAGAAAAACTACACCCCATATGAAGGCGACGAATCCTTCCTGGCTGGCGCAACTGAAGCGACCACCAAGCTGTGGGACAGCGTAATGGAAGGTGTAAAACAGGAAAACCGCACTCACGCGCCTGTTGATTTTGACACTGCCCTGGCTTCCACCATCACCTCTCACGACGCAGGCTATATCGAGAAAGGTCTGGAAAAAATTGTTGGTCTGCAGACCGAAGCGCCGCTGAAACGTGCAATCATCCCGTTCGGTGGTATCAAAATGGTTGAAGGTTCCTGCAAAGCGTACAATCGCGAGCTGGACCCGATGCTGAAAAAAATCTTCACCGAGTACCGTAAAACCCACAACCAGGGCGTATTTGATGTTTACACCAAAGACATCCTGAACTGCCGTAAATCCGGCGTGCTGACCGGTCTGCCGGATGCTTATGGCCGTGGCCGTATCATCGGTGACTATCGTCGCGTTGCGCTGTACGGTATCGACTTCCTGATGAAAGACAAATACGCTCAGTTCCAGTCTCTGCAAGCGAAACTGGAAAGCGGCGAAGATCTGGAAGCAACTATCCGTCTGCGTGAAGAAATCGCTGAACAGCATCGCGCTCTGGGTCAGATCAAAGAAATGGCAGCGAAATACGGCTGCGATATCTCTGCTCCGGCAAAAACTGCTCAGGAAGCAATCCAGTGGACCTACTTCGGTTACCTGGCTGCCGTTAAATCTCAGAACGGCGCGGCAATGTCCTTCGGTCGTACCTCCAGCTTCCTGGATATCTACATCGAACGTGACCTGAAAGCGGGTAAAATCACCGAGCAAGACGCGCAGGAAATGGTTGACCACTTGGTCATGAAACTGCGTATGGTTCGCTTCCTGCGTACCCCGGAATATGATGAACTGTTCTCCGGTGACCCGATTTGGGCAACGGAATCCATCGGTGGTATGGGCGTTGACGGTCGTACTCTGGTGACCAAAAACAGCTTCCGCTTCCTGAACACCCTGTACACCATGGGGCCGTCTCCGGAGCCGAACATCACTATCCTGTGGTCTGAAAAACTGCCGCTGAGCTTCAAGAAATTCGCTGCTAAAGTGTCTATCGATACCTCTTCTCTGCAGTACGAGAACGATGACCTGATGCGTCCGGACTTCAACAACGACGACTACGCTATCGCATGCTGCGTAAGCCCGATGGTTGTTGGTAAGCAAATGCAGTTCTTCGGCGCTCGTGCCAACCTCGCGAAAACCATGCTGTACGCTATCAACGGCGGCGTGGATGAAAAACTGAAAATGCAGGTGGGTCCGAAATCTGAACCGATCAAAGGCGACGTCCTGAAATTCGACGAAGTCATGGATCGCATGGATCACTTCATGGACTGGCTGGCTAAACAGTACGTCACCGCGCTGAACATCATCCACTACATGCACGACAAGTACAGCTACGAAGCCTCTCTGATGGCGCTGCACGACCGTGACGTTATCCGCACCATGGCGTGTGGTATCGCTGGTCTGTCCGTTGCTGCTGACTCCCTGTCTGCTATCAAATATGCGAAAGTTAAACCGATTCGTGACGAAGACGGTCTGGCTATCGACTTCGAAATCGAAGGCGAATACCCGCAGTTTGGTAACAACGATGCTCGCGTCGATGATATGGCCGTTGACCTGGTTGAACGTTTCATGAAGAAAATTCAGAAACTGCACACCTACCGCAACGCTATCCCGACTCAGTCTGTTCTGACCATCACCTCTAACGTGGTATATGGTAAGAAAACCGGTAACACCCCAGACGGTCGTCGCGCTGGCGCGCCGTTCGGACCAGGTGCTAACCCGATGCACGGTCGTGACCAGAAAGGTGCTGTTGCCTCTCTGACCTCCGTAGCTAAACTGCCGTTTGCTTACGCGAAAGATGGTATCTCTTACACCTTCTCTATCGTGCCGAACGCACTGGGTAAAGATGACGAAGTTCGTAAGACCAACCTGGCGGGCCTGATGGATGGTTACTTCCATCACGAAGCGTCCATCGAAGGTGGTCAGCACCTGAACGTGAACGTCATGAACCGCGAAATGCTGCTCGACGCGATGGAAAACCCGGAAAAATATCCGCAGCTGACCATCCGCGTATCTGGCTACGCCGTACGTTTTAACTCCCTGACGAAAGAACAGCAGCAGGATGTTATTACCCGTACCTTCACTCAGACCATGTAATTCCCAGTCTGACTGAAAAAGCGTACAATAAAGGCCCCACGTCAGTGGGGCCTTTTTAACAAGTGCTTCCCCGCCCCAGCCTGCTTTGCCAGTTATCTATACTTTGGGTACCTGTCAAAACAGACTCGACACAGCCGCTGAGCTGTGCACCAACACGGCCCCGGATGGGCCACATCTGGAGAAAACACCGCAATGTCAGTTATTGGTCGCATCCACTCCTTTGAATCCTGTGGCACCGTTGATGGCCCGGGCATCCGCTTTATTACCTTTTTCCAGGGCTGCCTGATGCGCTGCCTGTACTGCCATAACCGTGACACCTGGGATACCCACGGCGGCAAAGAAATCACTGTTGAAGAGTTAATGAAAGAGGTAGTGACCTATCGTCACTTTATGAATGCCTCAGGCGGCGGCGTCACGGCGTCGGGCGGCGAAGCGATCCTGCAGGCGGAGTTTGTTCGCGACTGGTTCCGCGCCTGTAAGAAGGAAGGTATTCATACCTGCCTCGATACCAACGGCTTTGTCCGTCGCTACGATCCGGTTATCGACGAACTGCTGGAGGTGACTGACCTGGTCATGCTGGATCTCAAACAGATGAACGATGAAATTCACCAGAACCTGGTCGGCGTGTCCAACCACCGCACCCTCGAGTTTGCCCAGTACCTGGCGAAAAAGAATATCAATGTCTGGATCCGCTATGTGGTGGTTCCGGGTTGGTCAGACGATGATGACTCCGCACACCGCCTGGGCGAATTTACCCGCGATATGGGCAACGTCGAGAAAATTGAGCTGCTGCCCTACCATGAGCTGGGCAAACACAAATGGGTAGCGATGGGTGAAGAATACAAACTGGACGGTGTCCACCCGCCGAAGAAAGAGACCATGGAGCGGGTGAAAGGCATTCTTGAGCAGTATGGTCACAAGGTGATGTACTAATAGCCTCATCAGGGTCGGTGGTGCGCTTACGCCGGCCCGAAGCGACACGGGAAATCGTTCCAGCCCCGCCGTTGATCCTCATGAAAAGCGCAATGCCGTCTCTCTGCAGTGGAAAACACGATCGATTGAAGCAGATGACGCGCAGCCTTCGCTGCACGTCACAATGGTTATGCGTGCGCCACCGGCGTCGGATGATGCCCGGCTTTACGCAGCAGGGTCAGCAGATAGATAAACGACACGCTGGCGATCATGATAAACAGCAAGTTGTCTGAGAAGTTCTGCATCAGCATCGCCGTCAGGGTCGGGCCCAGCAGGCTGCCGATGGTATAGCTCATCAGCAGCGCCTGATTCATCGCCACCAGCTGATGGTGCTCCACTTTTTCACAGGCCCAGGCCATTGCCACCGGATACAGCGTGAAACCGGATGCCCCAAGCACAAACAGCGCCGGGGCCATTGCCGCCTGACTCAGCATCGCCAGACAGCCGATGATCACCACAAAGACCTGCACCCGCAGCACCAGCAGGCGGCCATAACGATCAGCCAGGCGCCCTACCGGCCACTGCCCCAGGATGCCCGCGCTAACCATCACCGCCATCCAGAAACCAATGCCGGAGTCGCTGACGCCCTGATGGTTCAGCCATAGCGGCATCAGGCCGTACAGCGAGCCGAGGACAATCCCCGAGATAATGCAGCCATTGACACCGTGGCGCGCCTGGCGCAGCTTCAGCATCGGCCAGATACGTACTGTTTCATGCGGCTCTTCAGCCTGTCCCATAATACGGGTAAACAGCAGCGGCAGGATCCCCGCCAGCGCCAGCCCTGTCACCCACGGCAGGACGCTCATTAAATCGGTGGGTAATTTACTGACCATCAGCTGGCCCAGTACGGTACCGACATAATAGACCATCATGTACGCCGCCAGCAAACGGCCGCGGCTGCGGGAAGTCCCGCTGCAGACCAGCGCGCTTTCCACCACCACCCAAATCATCGCGCAGCCTACGCCGGCGATAAAACGCCAGCTCAGCCACGTCCAGAAGCCAACGGTGATCCCCAGCCCTACGCAGCCGACGGCGAAAATTAACGACGCGAGATAATAGCTGCGGTTAAAGCCAAGGCGCTTAATCACCCAACCGGCCAGTAGCGTACCGGCCAGGTTGCCGGTAAAATAAGATGACCCCACCATGCCGACCTGCCAGGTTGGCATATTTTCATGGGCGAGCCAGAGCGGGACGAGCGTATTCAGCACCGCTATCGCCAGGGTCAGTAAAAGCAGGCCACAGAGCAGCATTTGCACTGGCCGGGTATAGATGGTCATGGGTAAAAACCGTGAGGAATGTTCAGATCGCGAGCGCATCATGCCACCGCTAAAAACAATGTCAATCCACCTGAAATCAGGCGTGACGCGGTTTTGCAGGCTACGATAGAAGTTTTTTATCCACAGAATGGGTAAAGGTGAGGCAACAGATAATACGCTGTTGTTTTTCTTAATTTATTAATAAATGTCGATGTTAATTTCAGTTGAAAAATTTCATCTATCGACAGCACGTTTTCATCATGCCGGCGGTCGCACGCCGGCATGATGACGCGGATTAACTGGCGACGGCCATTCCCACGGTCATATGCAGACCATAGAATACGCCGCGGCCAATCATCTCTCCCGCCAGCACCAGAACAAACGCCAGGCTGAGCAGAGAGACCGCCGGCTTGCGGCCGCGGATCTGCGGCACACACCAGCAGGCCAGGGCCAGCGCCAGCAGCACCACCCGCCAGGCCATAAGCACCCCGTAATCAGGCACCAGGGCCGAGGCCTGCTGGATTGAACTGCGGATAGTAGTGAGTTCACTCCCCTGCATCAGGATCACGACAATACTCACCAGCAGTGCCAGCAAAGAGACCACCGGCAGCAGGCGCAGCGCCCAACCGTCAACGCCTGCCACGCGCAGCAACAGATATCCCAGCAGCGGACCACCGATAAACAGCGTCAGAAAGAAGCTCAGCGGCGTCCAGACGGTATACCAGGTCGGCACCGTGTCGATGGTGTTGTACACCCGCACCATCATCCAGACGAAGATCACGCCCAACACCATGGTGACTATCAGCCACAGGCTACGCAGGCTGGCAGGCAGCTTTTTGCACACGGCCAGCAGCCAGCCAATTCCGCCGACGGCGAAGAAGATCGCCCCGCTGGCTATCTCATTACTCAGCGACGAGGCCCCCACGCGATTCAGCGAATTAAAGGCCCGTAGCGGTGAGCCAAGGTGCATCGTCGAGGCAATAAAACCGATCCCCATCAATACCCACAGGCCAAACATGCTCCCCACCACGCGCCGCTCCTGCTCACGGGAGAGATTGCCCGTCATCAACGCCAGCGCCATGACGATAAACCCGCCTGCGACGCACTGGCCGAAGACCGTAAAGATCATCAGCGGCCATTCATGCCATCCGTTTCCCATCTCACACCTCCTTCGGGTTCGCCAGATAACCGGTGGTATCGCCACACGGCCGGGCATTGGCGTTAGGTTTGATAACGATACTCGGCCTGGTAAAGTGCGCCGACGGCAGCGGGGCCACCGCGGCCAGCTGGCCGTGCTTAGCGCGCAGCTCGGCAATCGGCCCGAAATCGAGCGCCCGCAGCGGGCAGGACTCGACGCAGATCGGCTTTTTCCCCTCGGCGACGCGCTCATGGCAGCCGTCGCACTTGGTCATATGGCCTTTGTCGGCGTTGTACTGCGGGGCGCCGTACGGACAGGCCATATGGCAGTAGCGGCAGCCAATGCACACCTCTTCGTTGACCACGACAAAACCATCTTCACGCTTGTGCATTGCCCCGCTCGGACAGACCTTGGTGCAGGCCGGATCTTCGCAGTGGTTACAGGCGATGGAGAGGTAATAAGCAAAAACGTTCTGATTCCAGACGCCGTTATCCTCCTGCCAGTCGCCACCGGCATACTCATAGATGCGGCGGAAGCTGACCTCCGGGGTCAGGTTCTTGTAATCCTTACAGGCCAGTTCGCAGGTCTTGCAACCGGTGCAACGGGCGGAATCAATAAAAAATCCATACTGAGTTGTCATCGGTTACTCCTTACAGCTTTTCAACCTGGACGAGGTTGGTATGCGACGGGTTCCCCTTCGCCAGCGGCGACGGACGCTGGGTGGTCAGCACGTTGATGCTGCCCGCCTGATCCACCCGCGAAGCGTCCGGGTTATACCAGGCCCCTTCCCCCAGCGCGACAACGCCCGGCATCATGCGCGGCGTCACCTTCGCTTCGATATGCACTTCACCGCGGTCGTTGAAGATGCGAATGCGATCGCCGTTGGCAATACCGCGCTTGCGGGCGTCGATCGGGTTAATCCACATCTCCTGCCGACAGGCGGCCTTCAGCACATCGACGTTGCCGTAAGTTGAGTGAACGCGCGATTTATAGTGGAAGCCGGTCAGCTGTAGCGGGTATTTCGCTGTCAATGGATCGTTGTAGTTTTCGAAGCCCGGGGTATAGATAGGTAGCGGATCGATAACATCCCCTTCCGGGAGTTCCCAGGTAGCCGCGATTTTCGCCAGCGCCTGCGAGTAAATTTCGATCTTGCCCGACGGCGTGGTCAGCGGATTGGCCTGCGGATCCTCGCGGAAGGCTTTGTAGGCCACATGGTGTCCTTGCGGATCGCGCTGCTTATAAATGCCTTGCTGGCGGAAGGTGTCGAAATCTGGCAGATCGGGAATCGCTTTCTGCGACTTCTCATACAGATAGCGCATCCAGCCTTCCTGGGTACGGCCTTCGGTAAACTGCTGCTCCACGCCGAGGCGTTTTGCCAGCTCGGTGGTCATCTCATAGATGGTTTTGCATTCGAAACGCGGCTTGATGGCCTGATCGGCAAAGATGACGTAGGACATGTTGCCGCAGGAGGCATCCAGCGCGAAATCCATCTGCTCGGAGGCGGTGCAGTCCGGCAGCAGAATATCGGCGTATTTCGCTGACGAGGTCATATGGCAGTCGATGACTACGATCATCTCGCACTTCTTGTCGTCCTGCAGGATCTCATGGGTACGGTTGATCTCAGAATGCTGGTTAATCAGGCAATTGCCCGCATAGTTCCAGATCATTTTGATCGGCACGTCGAGCTTATCTTTGCCACGAACGCCGTCGCGCAGCGCGGTCATTTCCGGACCACGCTCGATAGCGTCGGTCCACATAAACATCGAGATACTGGTCTGAACCGGATTCTCCAGCGTCGGCATGCGCTCAAACGGCAGGCTGTAGGAGCCCTCGCGCGCGCCGCTGTTGCCGCCGTTGATCCCGACGTTACCCGTCAGGATAGCGAGCATCGAGATAGCCCGGGTGGCGATTTCGCCGTTGGCGTGACGCTGCGGCCCCCAACCCTGGCTGATATAGGCCGGTTTGGCGGTGGCAATTTCGCGCGCCAGTTTAACAATGCGTTCGCGCGGAATACCGGTAATCGTCGAGGCCCACTCCGGCGTTTTGGCGATACCATCAGCGCCCTGGCCAAGAATGTAAGCTTTGTAGTGACCATTGGCTGGCGCACCGGCGGGCAGCGTTTTCTCGTCGTATCCCACACAGTATTTATCGAGGAACGGCTGATCGACCAGGTTTTCGGTGATCATCACCCACGCCAGACCTGATACCAGCGCCGCATCGGTCCCGGGGCGAATCGGGATCCATTCATCTTCGCGTCCGGCGCCGGTGTCGGTATAACGTGGATCGATAATGATCATCCGGGCATTGGATTTCTGCCGCGCCTGCTCAAGGTAGTACGTCACCCCGCCGCCGCTCATCCGTGTTTCGCCTGGGTTATTGCCGAACAGCACCACCAGCTGGCTGTTTTCAATATCCGACGGGCTATTGCCGTCGGCCCAGCCGCCGTAGGTATAATTGAGGCCCTCGGCAATCTGCGCCGAAGAGTAATCGCCGTAGTGGTTGAGATAGCCGCCGCAGCAGTTCATCAGGCGAGCAATCAGCGTTTTCCCCGGCGGCCAGGAGCGTGTCAGCGTGCCGCCGAGCGTGCCGGTGCCATAGTTCAGGTAGATGGATTCGTTGCCGTACTCTTTAATCAGCCGCTGCATATTGCTGGCGATGGTATCGAACGCCTCTTGCCAGCTGATTTGCTCGAACTTGCCCTCGCCGCGTTTACCGACGCGCTTCATCGGGTACTTCAGGCGATCCGGGTTATAGACCCGGCGACGCATCGAGCGACCACGCAGGCAGGCGCGAACCTGATGCAGGCCATCATAGTTATCGTCACCGGTATTATCGGTTTCAACGTATTTAATCGCGCCATCCACCACGTGCATGCGCAGCGGGCAGCGGCTGCCGCAGTTGACGGTACAGGCGCTCCAGACCACCTTCTCGCTGGCGGGAGCCGGTGTATCGGCGGCATGCGCCATACGGGTAAAGGGTAATGTTAGTGCGTTGCTGGCCAGCGCCAGGCCGCCTATTGCCGTGGTTTTCATTAAACCACGGCGGCTTACCTCAGCAGCCAGTAAAGCATCGGGGGCTTTAATTTTCATGGATACTCGCTTTGGTTGCTCACAATAAACTGACAAGCGCTATATAGTCATATATATATTGCTTTGAAATATTATTGGTTTTTTATGCTGATTTAATCCAAAGGGAGTATCACTGCATTCGTAGAATGGATTATTGCCCGGTATCAATAAGGGCGTAAAAAAAGCGCCCGCAGGCGCTTTTAAAAGAGAGGAAGAAAAAATTACCCGATATATTCGAGGCCACGCATATACGGGCGCAGAATTTCCGGGATTTCAATACGGCCATCGGCCTGCTGATAGTTTTCCATCAGCGCCACCAAGGTACGACCTACCGCCAGACCAGAACCATTCAGAGTATGAACGAGACGAGTCTTCTTGTCGGACTTACTGCGGCAGCGAGCCTGCATACGACGCGCCTGGAAATCCCAGACGTTAGAGCAGGAAGAAATTTCACGATAGGTGTTCTGCGCCGGAACCCACACTTCCAGGTCGTAGGTTTTGCAGGCACTGAAGCCCATATCGCCGGTGCACAGCGCGACCTTACGGTACGGCAGACCCAGCAACTGCAGCACTTTCTCGGCATGGCCGGTCATCTCTTCCAGCGCCGCCATGGAGTCTTCCGGGCGCACGATCTGCACCATTTCAACTTTGTCGAACTGGTGCATACGGATCAGACCGCGGGTGTCGCGACCATAGGAACCGGCTTCAGAGCGGAAGCACGGCGTATGGGCGGTCATTTTGATCGGCAGATCGTCTTCGTCGATGATTTCATCGCGCACCAGGTTGGTCAGCGGCACTTCCGCCGTCGGGATCAACGCGTAGTTGCTGCTGTCGGCTTCTTCTTCCAGCGGACGAGTATGGAACAGGTCGCCTGCAAATTTCGGCAACTGGCCGGTGCCATACAGCGTGTCCTGGTTCACCAGGTACGGGACATAGTTTTCGCTATAGCCATGCTGTTCGGTGTGCAGATCCAGCATGAACTGGGCCAGAGCGCGGTGCAGACGGGCCAGTTGGCCTTTCATCACTACAAAACGCGAACCAGTGAGCTTAACGGCGGCGGCAAAATCCAGCCCCCCGTGCATTTCACCCAGCGTCACGTGATCGCGCACTTCGAAATCGAACTGGCGCGGCGTACCCCAGCGGCTAACTTCAACGTTGTCGTTTTCGTCACGGCCAACCGGCACATCATCATGGGGAATGTTCGGGATCGCCAGGGCAATATCGCGAATTTCCGCCAGCAGCGCTTCCAGTTCGGATTTTGCGGCATCCAGCTGTTCGCCAAGCTTGTTCACTTCCAGGCGTAATGGCTCGATATCTTCCCCGCGCGCTTTCGCCTGGCCAATGGATTTCGATCGGGAGTTGCGCTCCGCCTGCAGGTTTTCCGTTTGCACCTGCAGAACTTTACGACGCTCTTCAAGCGCGCGAAGTTTATCTACATCCAGCTTAAAGCCCCGGCGTGCCAGTTTTTCTGCGACTGCGTCTGGCTCGGTACGCAGCAGATTGGGATCGAGCATGCTTATCCTGTGCTTATCGAATTAAATAAAGAAAAGTGGCCGCAGACTACGACCACGGAAATAGTGTAATAACCTTACCGCAACGCCTCAATTAGCGGTAGCGTTTTATCGGGCTATTTTGATCCTGTTCAGCGAGCCAGGCGAGCTTTTCGCCAATTTTGCCCTCAAGCCCCCGGTTTGTCGGGTGATAATAGCGCGTTTGCGCCATTTCCTGCGGGAAGTACTGCTCGCCAGCGGCGTAGGCGTTGGGTTCGTCATGAGCGTAACGATACTCCTGCCCGTAACCCATTTCTTTCATGAGTTTGGTCGGCGCATTGCGCAGATGCACCGGAACGTCATAGTCAGGACGATCGCGGGCGTCGGCCAGCGCCGCTTTAAAGGCGGTGTAGACGGCGTTGCTCTTCGGCGCACAGGCCAGATAGACAATGGCCTGGGCAATTGCTCGTTCACCCTCTGCTGGCCCGACGCGGGTAAAGCAGTCCCACGCCGAAATAGCAACCTGCATCGCCCGTGGGTCGGCGTTGCCGACATCTTCCGAGGCAATCGCCAGGCAGCGGCGGGCAACGTACAGCGGGTCGCCACCGGCAGTGATGATCCGCGCGTACCAGTAAAGTGCCGCATCCGGCGCGCTACCGCGCACCGACTTATGCAGGGCGGAAATCAAATCGTAGAACCGGTCGCCTTTGTTATCAAAGCGCGCGCTGCGCTCGCCGGCGATCTCGGTCAGCAGTTCCGCCTTCAGCACCCGCTTGCCCGAGTCATCGCTCTCGGCCATATCGGCCATCATTTCCAGGGTATTCAGCGCCCGACGCGCGTCGCCGTTCACCAGTTCGCCGATGGCCTTGCGGGTCTCATCCGGCAGAATAATATCCTGCCCACCGTAGCCGCGGGACTTATCGTTCATCGCCTGGTCAAGCACCCGCTCGATATCGTCGGCGGTCAGCGATTTCAGTAAGTAGACGCGCGCACGGGAGAGCAGCGCTGAGTTAAGCTCAAAGGAGGGGTTTTCGGTGGTCGCGCCAATAAAAGTGATGGTGCCGTCTTCAATATGGGGCAGAAAGGCATCCTGCTGGCTTTTGTTGAAACGATGCACTTCGTCAACAAACAGGATGGTCCGTCGGCCAGCGTTGCGGTTTTGCCGCGCGCGCTCAATGGCTTCGCGGATCTCTTTGACCCCTGAGGTCACCGCCGAGATCCGTTCGACATCGGCGCTGGCGTAGCGGGCAATCACTTCCGCGAGGGTGGTCTTGCCGGTGCCCGGCGGCCCCCAGAGGATCATTGAATGCAGGTGCCCGGCTTCAATCGCCCGCGGCAGGGGTTTACCCGGCGCCAGCAGGTGCTGCTGGCCAATATACTGCGCTAAATTTTCTGGCCGCATACGAGCGGCCAGAGGTTGAAACGCGTTGTCGGAAAAATCGAGCGACAGATTGCTCACTTTCGCCTCTACTTACGTTGATCGTCCACCGTCACCCCTTTCGGCGGCGTAAAGGTGAACTTAGATGCGTCGATTGCGCCATTCTGCTGCGACTTCAGCTGATAACTGCTGCGCTGATCATCCTGCTCGACGGCGCTGAACTGGTGGATGGTGCCATCCCGACCGACGTTGATCGTGAACTGCTTCAGGTTACCGCTGCCACTTTTCGGCGTCAGCACAAAATCATCACCGTTTTGTTTGATATTGTACTGCTGCCAGTCGCTGGACTGGTTGCGGGCAATCAGCATAAACGGCGTGTTGCTGGTAGCATCTTTCAGCCAGGTCGCCGTGGCCTGCTCAACAAACGGGTTGTAAAACCACAGTGTTTTACCGTCAGAGACGAGGACGCTCTCGTCCGGCTGGGTCATATGCCAGTTAAACAGGTTCGGACGTTTTACCCACAGGTCGCCCTGACCGTCCTGGACGGCGTTACCGCTGCCGTCAGTGACTTTCTGCGTGAAGCTGGCATGGAAACTGCTCACTTTATCAAGACGGCTTTTTAAGTCACTGGCCGCATCTGCCCAGACCTGGCTGACGACCATACCAGACAGTAATGCACAGGTGATTGCGAGTTTTTTCATTGTTATTCCTTAATGTGCGTCACTCCCGACGCGGGAGCCTCTTCTGTCCCTAATGTAGGACCGCTGAAGGCGGCGGAACAGAAGAATTGGCTGATTTTGCGCTTATTTACCCAACTTTGCACTCATTCAAAGGGCGGCGGTGCCAGCACTTCGCGGTTACCGTTATGGCCCTGCTCGCTGACGATCCCCTGCGCTTCCATCTGTTCAATAATGCGCGCTGCACGGTTATACCCAATGCGGAATTGACGCTGTACGCCGGAAATCGATGCTTTGCGCTTCTCAGTCACAAAGTTGACCGCCTGATCGAACAGCGGATCCAGCTCTTCACCGCCGTCTAAGCCACCACCGCCACCTTCACTTTCGCTGTCGGAGGTAATGCCATCGACGTACTGCGGACGACCGCGGGCTTTCCAGTCCTGAACCACGGCGTGGACTTCCTGGTCGCGCACAAACGCCCCGTGGACACGCACCGGCGTGGTAGAGTTCGGCCCGGAGTAGAGCATATCCCCCATACCCAGCAGCGATTCCGCGCCGCCCTGATCGAGAATGGTACGCGAGTCGATTTTACTCGATACGGTAAAGGCGATGCGCGTCGGGATGTTGGCCTTAATCAGGCCGGTAATGACATCCACTGACGGACGCTGCGTCGCCAGCACCAGATGGATCCCCGCCGCACGCGCTTTTTGCGCCAGACGGGCAATCAGCTCTTCCACCTTCTTGCCGACAGTCATCATCAGGTCGGCGAATTCGTCCACCAGCACCACAATGTACGGCAGTTTTTCCAGCACCGGATGCACAGCATCCATGCTGTCGCCCGGCTTCCAGTACGGATCCGGGATCGGCCGCCCCATGCGTGCAGCTTCAGCGATCTTCTCGTTATAGCCCGCCAGGTTACGCACGCCCAGCGCTGACATCAGCTTGTAGCGGCGCTCCATCTCGTTGACGCTCCAGCGCAGCGCATTGGCGGCGTCTTTCATGTCAGTGACCACTTCCGTCAGCAGATGTGGAATACCTTCGTAGACCGACAGCTCGAGCATTTTCGGGTCGATCATAATGAAACGCACATCTTCCGGCTGCGCTTTGTAGAGCATGCTGAGGATCATGGCGTTCACACCGACTGACTTACCGGAACCGGTAGTACCGGCAACCAGCAGGTGCGGCATTTTCGCCAGGTCGGCCACCACCGGGTCGCCAGCGATGTCTTTACCCAGCACCACGGTCAGCGGCGACGGATTATCGCGGAACTTGGTATTGTCGAGCACTTCACGCAGATAGACGGTCTGACGCTTTTTGTTCGGTAATTCCAGGCCGACATACGGTTTGCCCGGGATCACTTCCACCACGCGCACAGCAACCGTTGACAGCGAACGCGCCAGGTCCCGTGACAGATTCGAGATCCGCGCCGCTTTAACACCTGGCGCCAGATTGAGCTCAAAGCGGGTGATCACCGGGCCTGGTGAGTAGTTGACGACATCCGCTTTGATACGGAAATCGGCCAGACGTGCTTCTACCAGCCGCGCCATCTGCTCTAAAGCAAAGGTGTCCACCGGTTCGACTTCACTGGGCGGTGGCGTTAACAGATCCAGCGACGGCAGCGGCGTGGTCGGTCTTTGCAGCGGACGGCTATCGCCATTACGCATCAGCAGCGGGTGGATCAAGCTCTCCTGCGGCGCAGGCGCAGCAGGCTGATACCCCTGCGGGGCAACCGGTTGTTGCTGCTGCACTGGCTGCGGCGCAGTCTGGTAAGACTGCGGCTGCGGCGGCACTGGCTGATGGTGTACAGGCTGATGCTGCGCAGCTTGATAACCCTGCTGCGGAGCGGCTGCCGGTTGTTGATAGTGCGGGGCCGGTTGCTGCGGCTGGACTTCCGGTGTCGGCGTAAACAGCGGCTCGCTCGGTCCGTCATTGACCAGCGTCTTCATTGGTGAAAATTCATAATCCGCCGGCGAGAACGGGTTCGCCCCCGGCGGCTGCTCAGCGGCGTAGCGCTGCTGCTGGGTGGCAGCAAACTGACGCGCCAGCTCCGCTTCCGCCGCAGTGTCGGCGTCATCGTCATCAGTCGCGTTATCGTCTTCCCAGCGATGACCATAGCGCTGCTGCTGGGTGGCGGCGAACTGGCGGGCCAGTTCATCCTGCTCCAGAACGTCGGCTTCTTCATCAGAGAGCAGCTCATCGTCATAATGAGGATCGCGTTCCGCCTGCCGCGCACGCTGTTCAGCCTCCCGTTGCGACGGTAGCTTGATGCCGTATGAGGCCAGCTCCCGACGCGTCGGCACACGAACGCGATTTGGTCGTGGTAATTTCGGACCGATGCCTTCTTTCACCTGAACCCGCGGTCCGCCGGACGCCGGGCTGAACAATGGCGCAGCCGCAGCGGATGCGGCAGTCGCCGACGTTGCTGCCGCCGCGCCGCCGCTGGCGGCCGTTGCCTGATGCACCCCTGCCGCGACCGCAGAGACCACCGTTGTCTCCACTGGCGGTTTGGACGGGGCGGCTGGCGGCGTCAGCGGTTTAGTGGCGATCGGGCTTTCCGGCTCCGGAATAGGCTGATACCAGGAGGCCAGCAGCTCACGTTCACGTGCCCGCTTCTCTTCGACTTCTTCGAAGTAATAGAGCGGTGGACGTTTCACCTCTTCCGGCGCAACCTCTGGTTCTGGCTCCGGTGACGGAACTGGCGCGCTTTGCGGCTGATACGCTGCTGGCTCAGGCTGATACGCCTGCGGTGCAGGTTGACCGCCATGCGGATCGTAAGTCGGCTGCTGATACGGTGCCGGCTCAGGCTGATACGCCTGCGGCGCTGGCTGACCGGCATGAGGAGCATAAGCAGGCTGTTGATACGGCGCCGGCTCAGGCTGATACGCCTGCGGAGCAGGTTGCCCGCCATACGGATCGTATGCCGGCTGCTGATATGGCGCCGGCTCTGGCTGATACGCCTGTGGAGCAGGTTGCCCGCCATACGGATCGTATGCCGGCTGCTGATACGGCGCCGGCTCTGGCTGATACGCCTGCGGCGCAGGATGCCCGGCATGCGGATCGTAAGCCGGCTGCTGATGCGGCGCGGGCTCTGGCTGATACGCCTGCGGCGCCGGCTGACCGGCATGAGGAGCATAAGCAGGCTGCTGATACGGCGCCGGCTCAGGCTGGTACGCCTGTGGCGTCGGCTGACCGGCGTGTGGATCGTAAGCCGGCTGCTGATACGGTACCGGTTCTGGCTGGTACGCCTGCGGCGGGTAACCAGCTTCCGGCTGATAAGCAGGCGCAACGCCCTGATGGCCAGCCGCGGATTCAGCCCACGCCTGTGGCGCGGCAGTGGCCGCCGCCGCTGCGCCCACGGGCTCAGCGATACTATGACCATTCAGCAACGGATCGTAAGGGTCGAAATCTCCAGGGCGCGCGGCGCTGGCACCGGAGAACAACACATCATCCTCTGCGGGACGCGCGGCGCTGGCGCCGGAAAACAGGACATCGTCAGCGGCGACAGGCGCTCCGCTGGCGCTGTATTGCACCGCCTCTTCCCCGTCATCCATCCGTTTGCCGGAGAAAAGCGCCGCGTCTGTTTTACGTCCCATGGGGTTGGTAAACTTCTCGGCCAGACGCTTACGCCGCGCCAGCGCGCTGCGTAAGATACGGGCACGACGCGACTCCTGCGGGTTTGCCGCTTCGTCTTCATCGTCGTACTCTTCATCGTCGTCTTCGTATTCGCCTTCATCGACCCAAGTATCATCCCGACGGGTACGGTTGCTGGCAAAGGTCAGCACCGACAGGATGCCACCGCCCAATTTTTCCGCAATGCTGACCCACGACCAGCCAGTGAACAACGTCAGACCGGCCGCCCAGATGCACAACAGGGCAATAGTGCCGCCGCTGCTGTGCAGCAGCGGTTGCAGCGTGGTACTCAGCAGGCTGCCGATCACTCCGCCCGAGGCGAAGTACCAGATATCATCGGCGTTAATAGCTGCCAGACCACAGGAGGTCAGGATCAGGGCTAACGCGCCAATGAGGCGCAGGGAAACGGCGAAATAATCAATGTATTCGTCGTTTTCCTGATGCCGCCAGGCAAACCAGCATCCACCGATGATGATCACCGGGATGGTGTAGGCCATGACGCCAAAAATGAAAAAGAGGGTATCGGCAAGCCACGCACCGGGGGCGCCGCCTAAATTATGAATAGGCTCATGCCATGCCGTCTGCGACCAGCTTGGATCCGAGGGATTAAAGCTCAGTAGTGCTGCCATCAGCCAGATGGCGAAGAGGGAGCAAAGGATGAGCATCGCCTCAAGGAGTCGGCGCCCGCTGCTGAGTTTGGTTAGTTTGACTTCTTTGTCTTCGGTGTATTCCTGGCTCAAGAAAGGCTCTCCAGGTATCAGGCTGTTTCCTGCCTGCTGCTAAAACGGACAACAGCGCCGGGTCTCCCCGGCACTGTTGCTGTATGGATTAACAGGAGTGTAATCAAACTACGTCGATTTTGCACCTGTTCCGTGTTAGCGCGTCTTAATAACCAGACGATTACTTTGCTTGACTTCTTCCATCACCACGTAGGTACGGGTGTCGTTTACGCCCGGCAGGCGCAGCAAGGTCTCGCCCAGTAATTTACGATACGCTGACATATCCGGTACGCGGGTTTTCAACAGATAGTCGAAATCACCGGAAACCAGATGACACTCTTGAATTTCTTCAAGTTTTTGCACTGCGGCGTTAAATTGCTCAAACACATCCGGCGCGCCACGATTCAGAGTAATCTCAACAAATACCAGAAGTGATGCATCCAGATAATGCGGGTTGAGCAGCGCCGTATAGCCCTGAATAAAACCCTGTCTTTCAAGACGACGCACGCGCTCAAGGCAAGGCGTCGGAGAAAGTCCCACCCGTTTAGAAAGCTCGACGTTAGAAATTCGCCCATCTTTTTGCAATTCATTCAGGATGTTACGATCAATGCGGTCGAGATCTTTGCCAGGGCGCTTCTTGCTATCTACCATTATTATTGTCTCTCTGTATTCCTTCCCTACTCCTGTTCCGGCTCTGTGCCTTCACTGCCAGAGCCCATCCTGTTATTACCCGTACGACAATGGGTAACCCAGGGGTACGTGAGAAGCCCGTTGCCTGACGGCAGTCACCGACATCACGCATGGCGTCTGTCCACACCATGCGTAGATTTCGTTAACCCGGATAAAAATGGCATTTGCGTGCATGAAAATTCGCCGCACGCTAAATACTGCTTTTCTTCTTCCATGAATGTTTTCGCAAAAGCACAGGGGATTGTCAAAGCAAAACATCGATTTTTAGTACAAGATGCCAGATATTCATCATCCCCCCTGGTTGATTCTCATTTTTTCGTCTTATAATTGTCCCGCTGACAGTAGAAATAGTTATATTCTTTGCCGGTAAAATCGCCAATTCATCGGCGTCTTCTATTGCACACATCGTTAACAAAATCGCTGTGCTCTTTTTTTACGACAACAAATTCCCTACAATCTCTGCCCAATGTATGCCAATTAATATGGGGATCTCATGGGCACAGCCAAACACAGTAAACTGCTTATCCTTGGTTCTGGACCTGCGGGATACACCGCGGCGGTCTATGCCGCACGCGCCAATCTGCAGCCGGTGCTGATCACCGGGATGGAAAAAGGCGGTCAGCTGACCATCACGACGGAAGTGGAAAACTGGCCTGGCGATCCTAACGATCTCACCGGCCCGCTGTTGATGGAGCGCATGCACGAACATGCCGCGAAATTTGAAACGGAAATTATTTTCGACCATATCAGCCGCGTCGATCTGCAAAACCGTCCGTTCCGTCTGACAGGCGATAGCGGTGAGTACACCTGTGATGCGCTGATCATTGCCACCGGCGCATCGGCGCGCTACCTCGGTCTGCCATCGGAAGAGGCGTTTAAAGGCCGTGGCGTTTCAGCCTGTGCGACCTGTGACGGATTCTTCTATCGTAACCAGAAAGTGGCGGTGATCGGCGGCGGTAACACGGCGGTTGAAGAGGCCCTGTATCTGTCCAATATCGCCTCTGAGGTGCATCTGATCCACCGTCGCGACGCCTTCCGCGCGGAAAAAATCCTCATCAAGCGTCTGATGGATAAAGTGGCGAGCGGCAACATCGTGCTGCATACCGACCGCACCCTCGAAGAGGTGACCGGCGACCAGATGGGCGTCAGCGGCCTGCGCCTGCGTGATACCAAAAACAGCGACAACGTTGAGTCCCTGGAAGTGGCAGGCCTGTTCGTCGCCATCGGCCACAGCCCGAACACCGCCATCTTTGAAGGTCAGCTGGAACTGGAAAACGGCTATATCAAAGTGCAGTCCGGGATCCACGGCAACGCCACGCAAACCAGTATCCCGGGCGTATTTGCCGCTGGCGATGTCATGGACCATATCTATCGTCAGGCGATCACCTCCGCTGGCACCGGCTGCATGGCGGCGCTGGACGCCGAGCGTTACCTGGACGGTTTGGCCGACGCTTGCAAATAATCTTTACAAGTCAGTAACAAAGGTAAAGAAGGCGACGAAAAGTCGCCTTTATTTTTGCCGCGATGTAACATTGCCGTGCCCAATATTCCCATAACGATACCTGCAAAGCGCGCAATGAATAAAACCCGTCAACAAGAGTTAACCCGCTGGTTAAAACAGCAAAGTATTATCTCCCGTCGCTGGTTGATGATTTCCCGCCTGCTTGGCGTGGTAAGTGGTCTGCTGATCGTGGCGCAGGCCTGGTTCCTGGCGCGGATCCTGCACCGGATGGTGATGGAAAATATTCCGGCAACCGCCCTGCTGCTGCCGCTGACGCTGCTGGTACTGGTCTTTGTGCTGCGCGCCTGGGTAGTCTGGCTGCGTGAGCGGGTCGGTTTTCAGGCCGGGCAGCATATCCGCTATGAAATTCGCCGTCAGGTTCTCGACCGCCTCCAGCAAGCGGGCCCGGCCTGGATCCAGGGCAAACCGGCCGGCAGTTGGGCAACGCTTATCCTTGAGCAGATCGATGATATGCACGATTATTATGCGCGCTACCTGCCCCAGATGACGCTGGCGGCCTGCGTACCGCTGCTGATCGTTATCACTATTTTCCCGATTAACTGGGCCGCCGCGTTGATCCTCCTCGGCACCGCCCCGCTGATCCCGCTTTTTATGGCGCTGGTTGGGATGGGCGCCGCCGATGCCAACCGGCGTAACTTCCAGGCGCTGGCCCGCCTCAGCGGCCATTTCCTCGACCGCCTGCGCGGCATGGAAACCCTGCGTATTTTTCACCGCGGTCAGGCAGAAATCGATAATATTCGCGACGCCTCGCAGGATTTTCGCCAACGCACCATGGAAGTCCTGCGTCTGGCCTTCCTCTCCTCCGGGGTGCTGGAGTTTTTCACCTCCCTCTCCATTGCGCTGGTGGCGGTCTATTTTGGCTTCTCTTACCTTGGCGAGCTGAACTTCGGCCACTATGGCGCGGGCGTCACGCTGATGGCAGGCTTCCTGACGCTGATCCTCGCGCCGGAATTTTTCCAGCCATTACGTGACCTGGGCACCTTCTACCATGCCAAAGCTCAGGCCGTGGGCGCCGCAGACAGCCTGAAAACGTTTATGGAAACCCCATTGACCCAGCTGGAGCGCGGCGAAAAAACCTTAAATGATAACGATCTGATTGGCGTGGAAGCGCGCGACCTGGTGATCAAGTCTCCGGAAGGTAAAGTCCTGGCCGGACCGCTTAACTTTTCACTGCCTGCTGGCGCACGCGTTGTGCTGGTGGGTCAGAGCGGCTCCGGGAAAAGTTCGCTGCTGAACACACTGCTCGGCTTTTTGCCCTACGAGGGCTCGCTGAAGGTCAACGGCGCAGAGCTGCGCGAACTGGACGCCGAACGCTGGCGCCGCCTGTTAAGCTGGGTGGGACAGAATCCCCAGCTACCTGCCGCTACGCTACGGGAGAATGTGCTGCTGGCGTGGCCGGAAGCCAGCGATGCCCAGCTTCGGCTGGCGCTGGATAAAGCCTGGGTCAGTGAGTTTATCGCCCTGTTGCCGGACGGGATCCATACCGCCGTGGGCGATCAGGCGGGTAGTCTGTCGGTAGGTCAGGCGCAGCGTATCGCTGTTGCTCGCGCACTGTTGGTGCCCTGCCGCCTGCTGTTGCTGGATGAACCCGCCGCCAGCCTCGACGCCCATAGCGAACAACGGGTGATGCAGGCCCTGACCCATGCCTCCACCGAGCAAACCACGCTGCTGGTTACCCACCAGCTCGAGGGACTTGCTGACTGGGATGCCGTCTGGGTCATGCAGGACGGACAGATTATCGAGCAAGGCGACTACGCCACGCTGGCCCGCGCCAGTGGGGCCTTCTCGGCGCTGCTGGCCCATCGTCGGGAGGAGATTTAAATGCGCGCACTTTTACCCTATCTGGCGCTCTATAAACGCCATAAATGGATGCTGCTGCTCGGCGTCGTGCTGGCCATCGTGACCCTGCTGGCCAGCATCGGCCTGCTGACGCTCTCCGGCTGGTTCCTCTCCGCCTCAGCGGTGGTGGGTGTCGCCGGGATCTACAGTTTTAACTATATGCTGCCTGCCGCGGGCGTCCGCGGCGCAGCGATTATCCGTACCGCCGGGCGCTACTTTGAGCGTCTGGTTAGCCATGACGCGACCTTCCGCGTGCTGCAGCACCTGCGCGTCTTCACCTTCAGCAAACTGCTGCCCCTCTCTCCGGCGGGGCTGGCGCGCTTTCGCCAGGGTGAACTGCTCAACCGTGTGGTGGCCGATGTCGATACCCTGGATCATCTCTACCTGCGGGTGATTTCACCGCTGGTCGGCGCGCTGGTGGTGATTGTGGTGGTCACCTGCGGATTAAGCCTGCTCGACGTCACTCTCGCGCTGACGCTCGGCGGTATCATGCTGGTCACTCTGCTGGTTATGCCGCCGCTGTTCTATCGCGCGGGTAAACCGGCCGGCGAGAGTATGACGCAGCTGCGCGGTCAGTATCGCCAACAGCTCACTGCCTGGCTGCAGGGCCAGGCAGAGCTGATGGTGTTTAACGCCAGCG
The DNA here is from genome assembly GCF_002810615.1 of Klebsiella sp. G-Nf4. NCBI lineage: Bacteria > Pseudomonadati > Pseudomonadota > Gammaproteobacteria > Enterobacterales > Enterobacteriaceae > Klebsiella > Klebsiella sp. G-Nf4. Next base: position 239,894 of record NZ_PION01000005.1, read on the forward strand.
ACCGCTACCGCGCGCAAATGGAAAAGACCGAGCTCAGCTGGCAGGACGCGCAGCGCCGTCAGGCCGAGCTGACCGCGCTTTCGCAGGCGGTAATGCTGTTAATCGGCGGCATCGCCGTGGTGGCCATGCTCTGGCTGGCGTCCGCTGGCATCGGTGGTAATAGCCAGCCTGGGGCATTGATCGCGCTGTTTGTTTTCTGCGCGCTGGCGGCCTTCGAAGCCCTGGCGCCGGTGACCGGCGCTTTCCAGCATTTAGGCCAGGTAATCGCCTCCGCACGGCGGATTTCACAGATCACCGACCAGCAGCCGGAGGTCACCTTCGTCGAGAGTGAAGCCAGCGTGCCTGCGCAGGTGGCCTTAACCTTCAGGCAGGTTACCTTCCGCTATCCGCAACAGCCCTCCCCCGCCCTGGAGAATATCTCCCTGCAGATTACCGCCGGTGAGCATATCGCCATCCTTGGGCGAACCGGCTGTGGAAAGTCAACGCTGTTGCAGTTGCTCACCCGCGCCTGGGACCCGGCACAGGGAGAGATTTTGCTCAACGGCCAGCCGCTGTCCCAGCTCAGCGAAGCCAGCCTGCGTCTGGCGATGAGCGTGGTGCCGCAGCGCGTGCACCTGTTCAGCGCTACGCTGCGCGACAACCTGCTGCTGGCGGCGCCAGACGCTGACGATGCCGCGCTGTGCACAACCCTCGAGAAAGTGGGGCTGGAAAAGCTGCTGGAAGATGGCGGACTGAACAGCTGGCTGGGAGAAGGCGGACGCCAGCTATCCGGCGGCGAACTGCGCCGGCTGGCGATTGCCCGCGCACTGCTCCACGATGCGCCGCTGATGCTGCTCGATGAGCCGACAGAAGGTCTGGATGCGGCCACCGAAAGCCAGATCCTGCATCTTCTGGCGGAAGTAATGCGCGAGAAAACCGTGCTGATGGTGACGCACCGCCTGCGGGGCCTGGCGCGTTTTAATCAGATAATAGTCATGGACAACGGCCAGATAATTGAGCAAGGTAGTCACGCGGATTTGCTCGCTAAACAGGGCCGGTACTTCCAGTTTAAACAGCGTCTGTAGGCTATTATCTAATTTTTGCTGATGCGTATTGAGGTTAAAATGCGTCTGGTTCAGCTCTCCCGGCATTCTATCGCCTTCCCTTCCCCGGAAGGCGCCCTGCGTGAACCTAACGGCCTGCTGGCGCTTGGCGGCGATCTAAGCCCGGCGCGTCTGCTGATGGCCTATCAGCGCGGTATTTTCCCCTGGTTTTCTCCTGGCGACCCGATCCTCTGGTGGTCGCCCGATCCCCGGGCGGTGCTCTGGCCGGAACAGTTTCATCTCAGCCGCAGTATGAAGCGTTTTCATCAGCGTTCGCCTTATCGCGTCACGCTGAATCATGCCTTTGGCGAGGTCATTGAAGGCTGCGCCAGCGAACGTGACGAAGGGACCTGGATAACCAGCAGTATCGTTCGCGCCTATCACCAGCTACATGAGCTGGGTCATGCCCACTCCATTGAAGTCTGGCAGGGGAATACTCTGGTAGGGGGAATGTACGGCGTGGCGCAAGGGGCGCTGTTTTGCGGTGAATCGATGTTCAGCCGGGCAGAAAATGCCTCCAAAACCGCGCTGCTGGTATTCTGTCAGGCTTTTGCGCAGAGTGGTGGTAAATTAATCGACTGCCAGGTACTGAACAATCATACCGCCTCATTAGGCGCGATGGATATTCCCCGCCGCGATTATCTTGACTACCTGTCAGTATTACGCGGCTACCGCCTGCCCGAGCGATTTTGGGTGCCGCGGGTGCTATTTCCAGGCGCGCAATAAAAATGTTTTCAGCACATTTTGCGTCAGGATGGTATAATTGCGCGGTAGAGTAGCTTCTGCCTGTTGCCCCGCCGCCGTTTGGGAATAATAAGAGTCAGATAACGCCCATCGTTCTGTCACTCCCCTTTACGTTTGCGCCTGTCACGCGGCATAGCCGTGTGTGTTCCGGGCAATGCGCCAAAACTACTTCGGCGATTCATACCCGTCATATATCTGTTGCCGGTGTGCTGACTGTGCGCTTTCCGGCAAGGTGAATTATTCAGGGTAGATACGTAAAACTTTACTTACATGATGAACTTCGGCATTATCTTGCCGGTTCAAAACTACGGTAGTGATACCCCAGAGGACTAGATGGCCAAAGAAGACAATATTGAAATGCAGGGCACCGTACTTGAAACGTTGCCTAACACTATGTTCCGCGTAGAACTGGAAAACGGTCACGTGGTAACTGCGCATATTTCCGGTAAAATGCGTAAAAACTACATCCGCATTCTGACGGGCGACAAAGTGACTGTTGAGCTGACCCCGTACGACCTGAGCAAAGGCCGCATTGTCTTCCGTAGTCGCTGATTGTTTTCGCCCCTAAGGCGTCAGATGCTGAAGGCCGGGATAATTCCCGGTCTTTTCATTTCTGCCACCGGCAAAAAAAAACCGGCCCAGGGCCGGTTTTTACGTTGAAGACATCGCGTTAGTGGGCGGCTTCCGGTTTGTGCTTTTGCGCGCTCTGGAAATCGTAGATCAACGCATTCTTCGCGCTGTCCAGAGACACCGTCACCTGGCCACCATCGACCAGCGAGCCGAACAGCAGCTCGTTCGCCAGCGGCTTTTTCAGGTTGTCCTGAATGACGCGTCCCATTGGACGTGCGCCCATCGCCCGGTCGTAGCCTTTCTCCGCCAGCCAGTCGCGCGCTTCCTGACTGACTTCCAGGGAGACGCCTTTCTGGTCCAGCTGGACCTGCAGCTCAACGATAAACTTGTCGACAACCTGATGGATCACCGTGGTAGAGAGATGATCGAACCAGATAATGTTGTCGAGGCGGTTGCGAAACTCCGGCGTAAAGATCTTCTTGATCTCATCCATTGCATCCGGACTGTTGTCCTGCTGAATAAGGCCAATCGATTTACGCTCAGTTTCCCGCACCCCGGCGTTCGTGGTCATCACCAGCACCACGTTGCGGAAGTCCGCTTTACGCCCGTTGTTATCAGTCAGCGTACCGTTATCCATCACCTGCAGCAGCAGGTTGAACACATCCGGATGCGCTTTTTCGATCTCATCAAGCAGCAGCACCGCGTGCGGATGTTTAATCACCGCATCGGTCAGCAGCCCACCCTGATCGAAGCCAACGTAACCCGGAGGCGCCCCGATTAAGCGGCTGACGGTATGACGTTCCATATATTCGGACATGTCAAAACGCAGCAGCTCAATACCCAGCGCCTTCGCCAGCTGCACGGTCACTTCGGTTTTCCCGACCCCGGTAGGCCCGGCGAACAGGAATGACCCAACCGGCTTGTGCTCATGGCCCAGCCCGGCGCGCGCCATTTTGATGGCTTCGGTCAGCGCCTCAATGGCTTTATCCTGACCAAAGACCAGCATTTTCAGACGGTCGCCAAGGTTTTTCAGCGTATCGCGATCGCTCTGGGAGACACTCTTCTCAGGGATCCGCGCAATACGCGCCACCACTGACTCGATATCCGCCACATTGACCGTTTTCTTACGCTTGCTGACCGGCATTAAGCGCGCCCGCGCGCCCGCTTCGTCAATGACGTCAATCGCCTTATCCGGCAGATGACGATCGTTAATGTATTTTACCGCCAGCTCAACCGCCGCACGCACCGCTTTGGCGGTATAACGCACGTCATGGTGCGCTTCGTACTTCGGCTTCAGGCCATTAATAATCTGCACCGTCTCTTCCACCGACGGCTCGGTGATATCAATTTTCTGGAAACGACGGGCCAGCGCACGATCTTTCTCAAAGATGTTGCTGAACTCCTGGTAGGTGGTGGAGCCGATCACCCGGATCTTGCCGCTGGAAAGCAGCGGTTTGATCAGGTTAGCCGCATCGACCTGGCCGCCAGAAGCCGCCCCCGCACCGATAATGGTGTGGATTTCATCAATAAACAGGATGCTGTTGGTATCCTGCTCCAGCTGTTTGAGCAACGCTTTGAAGCGTTTTTCAAAATCGCCACGATATTTGGTCCCTGCCAGCAAAGAGCCAATGTCGAGCGAGTAGATGGTGCAGTCGGCCATCACTTCCGGCACATCGCCCTGCACAATGCGCCAGGCAAGGCCTTCGGCGATCGCGGTTTTACCGACGCCGGATTCCCCCACCAGCAGTGGGTTATTTTTACGGCGACGGCACAGAACCTGAATCGCGCGCTCCAGCTCTTTTTCACGGCCGATCAAGGGATCAATGCCGCCGACGCGAGCAAGCTGATTGAGGTTGGTGGTGAAGTTTTCCATACGTTCCTCCCCGCCGGCTTGCTCTTCATTGCCAGGCTGGCTTCCGCTGTTATCGGAAGACTGGCTCGGCTCGTCTTTGCGTGTACCATGAGAAATGAAGTTCACCACATCGAGTCGGCTGACTTCATGTTTACGCAGCAGGTAAGCGGCCTGCGACTCCTGCTCGCTGAAAATGGCCACCAGCACGTTGGCGCCGGTCACTTCGCTGCGGCCAGAAGATTGCACGTGGAAGACGGCGCGCTGCAGCACACGCTGGAAGCTCAGCGTCGGCTGGGTGTCGCGCTCTTCTTCCGTGGCTGGCAGGACGGGTGTGGTTTGTTCGATGAAGGCTTCAAGTTCCTGACGCAATGCCACCAGGTCCACTGAACACGCTTCCAGGGCCTCACGGGCCGAGGGGTTGCTTAGCAGAGCCAGCAGCAAGTGCTCGACGGTCATAAACTCATGACGGTGCTCGCGCGCTCTGGCGAAAGCCATATTTAAACTGAGTTCCAGTTCTTGATTGAGCATAGGCACCTCCCCCAATTTTCATGCCTGTATTCAGGCTTTTTCCAGCGTACACAGCAATGGATGCTCGTTCTCCCTCGCGTACTGATTCACCATAGCGACTTTGGTCTCCGCAACTTCCGCGGTAAACACGCCACAAATCGCCTTACCTTCATAGTGAACCGTGAGCATCAGTTGCGTTGCACGTTCAACATCATAAGAAAAGAATTTTTGTAACACGTCAATAACAAACTCCATTGGAGTGTAGTCATCATTGACCAATATCACTTTATACATAGATGGCGGTTTAATCGCATCACGAACTTCGTCGTCAACCAGGTGCTCGAAGTCCAGCCAATCTCTCTTACTCATCGTCAGTGTTCATCATCGGTTGCTGTTGCCAACAGGCGGAGGCCTGTCGATGACCAGAGGTTATGCTCATCACAAATCTACAACAGATCATAGATAACTATCATCTATCGCTTCTATCCGCGACGGCTGTCACATTCCCCGGCAATAGCGTTAACTGCTTCAAATTTTGACGCATTTTTCGCCTTTCCCCCTCCTCAATCGCTTGACGCGTTTTCGTATTTCTCTAAATTGTAGTGGCGAGAGTTGGCGAGCAATTGAACAACTCGTCACTCCACCACCGGTTCATTCCATCTTACTTATAAAGATTTACGAAGGATGTCGAAGTATGGAAATGGGTACTGTTAAGTGGTTCAACAATGCCAAAGGGTTCGGTTTTATCTGCCCTGAGGGCGGCGGCGAAGACATTTTCGCCCATTACTCCACCATCCAGATGGATGGTTACAGAACGCTAAAAGCCGGACAAGCCGTTCGGTTTGATGTTCACCAGGGGCCAAAAGGCAACCACGCCAGCGTGATCGTCCCTGTGGAAGCGGAAACGGCTGCATAACTCTTTTGCTTCATTGTGTACATCCTGCTAATAAAATGCCAGTCCTTCTGACTGGCATTTTTATTTCTATTCTTTCTACTCGCGTGCCAGCGCATCCACCGGATCGAGCCGTGCCGCGTTGCGCGCAGGCAGCCAACCAAACAGCACCCCGGTCAACGTCGAACAGAGAAAAGCCGTCACCAGCGCCAGCGGGGAAAAACCGATCTCCCAGCCGGGCAGAAACAGCTGCAGAATAAACGCGATCATCAGCGACAACGTGACCCCCAGCGCACCACCGACCAGGCAAACCAGCACCGCTTCGATGAGAAACTGCTGCAGTACATCGCTGGCCCGCGCGCCAACCGCCATGCGGATGCCGATTTCCCGCGTCCGTTCGGTCACCGACACCAGCATGATATTCATTACGCCAATACCGCCAACCACCAGGGCGATCACCGCTACCAATGTCAGGAACAGCTGTAAGGTATGTGTGGTCCTTTCTGCGGTTTTCAAGATGCTGTCCATATTCCAGGTGAATACATCTTTTTTTCCATGCCGCAGCTCCAGCAGCCGCAGCAGCTGTTTCTCTGCGGTTTCACTGTCATAACCTTCATGAACGCGTACCGTAATGGAGTTCAGCCACGACTGGCCCATCACTCTTCCTGCCATGGTGGTGTAAGGCAACCAGACGCGGAGAATTTTACTGCTGCCAAACATTGACTGTTTTTCATCCGCGACGCCGATCACCGTGGCCGGCATATTACCCACCAGAATCACCTCGCCCACCACTTTCGCTTTATTGGGAAACAGCTGGCGACGGGTATTGCTGTCGAGCACCACCACCTGCGCCCGACTATTGAGCTGCAGTTCATTAAAGGTATTGCCTTCGCTGAAGGTCATGCCGTAAACATTAAAGTACTGCGGCCCGACCCCTTCCGCGCTGGCGGCAACGTCAATATTGTTGGCGCGCAGGCGCAGGCTTTTCGATACCGCCGGCGTGGCGGAACGCACCCATGGCTGTTTCTGGATCGCCAGCAAATCGTCATATTTCAGCGCCTGCTGATAACGCGGGTCGTCATCGCCAAAATCCTTTCCGGGATAGACATCGATGGTATTGGTGCCGATGGCGCGAATATCCGCCAGCACCATCTGCTTGGCGGCATCACCGACCACCACGATTGATACCACCGACGCAATACCGATAATAATGCCGAGCATGGTCAGCAGGGTGCGCATTTTATTCGCCGCCATCGCTCGCCACGCCATCACCAGCGCTTCGCGAAAGCCACTGGTAAACTGACGCCACGCCGAGGGTTCCGCCTGCTGACGGGCGCGCAGCCCACCGCCCTGGCGGCTGCCGGGTGGATTGCGGACGATCTCGCCATCGCGGATCTCGATGATCCGCTCCGCCTGGGCTGCGACCTGCGGATCGTGGGTGACAATGATGACCGTATGGCCCTGAGCTTTGAGCTGATGCAGGATCGCCATCACCTCTTCGCCAGAATGGCTGTCCAGCGCACCGGTCGGTTCATCCGCCAGAATCACTTCCCCACCGTTCATCAGCGCACGGGCGATACTCACCCGCTGCTGCTGGCCGCCGGACAGTTGCGACGGCTGATAGTCAGCCCGATCGCCCAGCCCCAGACGCACCAGCAGATCATGGGCGCGCGCCAGGCGTGCCCGCCGCTCACTGCCGGCATACACCGCGGGCACTTCAACGTTCTGCGCGGCGGTAAGATGCGACAGCAAGTGGTAGCGTTGAAAGATAAAACCAAAGTGTTCCCGCCGCAGCCGGGCCAGCGCATCGCCATTCAGCTGCGCGATATCGGTTCCCGCCACCCGGTAGGTGCCGCTGGTCGGTTTGTCGAGACAGCCGAGAATATTCATCAGCGTCGATTTACCCGAGCCGGAGGCACCCACGATCGCCACCATCTCCCCCGCATTGATGCTGAGGGTGATCCCCTTCAGTACCTCAACGCTGCCGTCGCCGGAAGGGTAGCTGCGACGAATATCACGCAGCTCAAGCAGCGCCGTCATTTTGCCGCCCCGCTCGCGCTCTCGCCGACGATCACTTCATCTCCCTCATCCAGCCCCTGCACCACCGCGACGTCGGTATCGTTGCGGGCGCCAATGGCAACCTCACGCTCTTTTACCTCGCCGGTGCGCAACAGCCGGACGTGATAGCGGTTATCACCCACCGCGTCACCCAGGGCGCTCAGCGGGATGGTAATCACGTTTTTCACCTCGGCCAGTTGGATATGCACCTGCGCGGTCATGTCGAGACGCAGGATCCCCTGCGGATTCGGCACCTCGAAGCGGGCATAGTAGAAGATGGCGTCATTGACTTTTTCCGGCGTCGGCAGAATGTCTTTCAGCGTGCCTTCATAGCGAGTCAGCGGATCCCCCAGCACAGTAAACCACGCCTTTTGCCCCGGTCTGAGGTGGATGACATCCGCTTCAGAGACCTGCGCTTTGACCAGCATGGTGCTGAGATCCGCCAGCGTCAGAATGTTCGGCGCCTGCTGGGCGGCGATCACCGTCTGTCCCTGCAGGGTGGTAATTTGCGTCACTTCGCCAGCCATCGGCGCCAGGATCCGCGTGTAGTCGAGGTTGGTCTTCGCCGTGTCGAGCGTCGCCTGGTTACGCTTGATTTGCGCTTCAATGGTACCGATTTGCGCTTGTTTCACCGCCAGGTCGGTGGCTGCGGTATCAAGGTCCTGTCGCGAGACCAGCTGGCGCTGCGCCAGCTGCTGCTGACGGGCCAGAGTCACCTGCGCCAGTTTGCTCTCCGCGCGCGCCTGATTGAGCTGGGCACGCAGTTCCATCAGCGTCGCTTCAACCTCTTTAATTTGGTTTTGCGCCTGCTCCGGATCGATAACCCCCAGCAACTGGTCCTTTTTGACCTTATCGCCGATGTTGACGTGCAGCGTTTTCAACTGCCCGCTGACCTGGGCGCCGACGTCAACTTTCCGCAGGGCATCCAGCTTACCGGTGGCCAGCACGCTCTGCTGGAGGTCACCTTTGCGCACCACCAGCGTCTGGTAGTGCGGCAGCGGCGCATTCAGGATCCGCCATCCCCAGACGGCCAGACCCAGCACTACGATCGCTAACAACCACCAGATTGTCCTGCGTTTTCCCTTCACTTTCATCATCCGATTCCTGCTGTTTCCCTGCCGCTCCAGACGGTGATTCTATCCAAACCCGTCGGCAACAGAACACCCATTTTTAACGTCGCTTACGTTTTGTTTAGCTACCGGAGAGCTTTACGCCAGCCCTACGCCGCAGGTTAATCTGCGCGACCACGAGCCAGCCACAGTACCCGCGAGAACATTTTCTTCAGCAGCGTCGGCACCGCGTCCACCCCGCGTCGGCCAGCCTCCATCGCCACTTCAATCGCCAGGTCGGGCTTGGATGAACGATGGATGGCCTTGGTGATCACCCGCCGCATGTTCATGGGGACATTATCCGGGATCTGCGCCACCCGGTGATAAACGTCATCAAATCCCTGACGATACATAAAGTGTTCCATATCCATCGCTGGCAGGCTCGTCAGATGGTCGCGCTCCAGCTCGCGATCGTTATTCAGCAGACCGAGCACGGTGGCGGCATATTTTTTCCCTGCCTCATCGCCATCCACCAGTACGTGCCACTGGATCCCCATCCGGCGGGCAAATTTGATCAGGGGTTTAAGGCCAGACTGGGCAAATTCGATCACCTTCACCCCCTCGGCATCAAAATGATGACCACACTGCCGGGCCAGTTCGTTGATAACCCAGGTCTCCGTCTCCCCCTCCACCAGCAGCCAACAGCGGGCGAAGAGCGATGAGGCGCGGTTGAAGCGAATATGAAAGGCGATACGCCGGCTATCTTCGGCATTCATTCCGCCGGGCCCCAGCCGCCACGCCGACACTCTTGCCGATTCACGTACCAGCCGGCAGACCTGCTCCACCGGGGTCAGGGACAGCAACTCTCCGGAATTGGTGGTGGTCACGCGCTGCAGCGGCAGTAAATTCAGCAGATGCCAGGCGACGGAGAGCATAATCGGATGCAGACGCGTCTCCGGATCTTCAATCAGCAACAGCGGCCGCGCATCGCGATCGAGGCGCACCGTCCCTTTCGCCTGCAGCAGGGTGGAAAACAGCCCCAGCAGGATCACCCGATGGCTGCGCCCGCCGGGTTTGTCGATCATCCGGTTGATAATATCCAGGTAACGCCAGCTGCGCTGCTCATCATGGGAGCGCCGCCGCATCAGACGATGCCGCGTCTGGGCGCTGCTTTGCTCGGCAAAGTAATGCTCCAGCAGCTGCACCATGGCCGACAACCCCTCGCGGATCTGACCGTCCGATAAATTTTGCGGATGACTGACCAGTTCCCGGGAGAGAAAATCCAGCTGGCGGGCGGTGATCTCTATCTGCGGCGAATGCGGTACCGTTCCGTTATGGATGCGCCGCATAAAGCGCGCGTCGCGCAGGCGCAGCACCGGCATCAGACGCACCAGGTGTCTGGCCAGATCATCAATATCCTCAACCGCCAGCGCTTCGCCTTCACCATCGATAAAGCTCCGCAGGGTCATCACAGTGTCGTCATCGGCGAGCTCGCCTTCCAGGCGGTAGAACACCCGATGATAACCATCGTCACAAGGTACCCAGCAGCGCTGAAGCGGACGAAAACGCCGGACCCGATGGCGGCCCGGTTCGCTTTCGCGGAAGGTCAGGATAATATGCAAATGGTGCTCGCGCCCCTGGATGTCACCCGGGGGAAACCAGAAGTCATCACGGACAAAGTGATAAAGATCGAACTCAGGGGACAAAAGCAGGGTTAGTGCATCAAGCAGACTAGACTTCCCCCACGCGTTCTCCCCGATCAGGACGTTATTTTGCTCCAGCATCAACGACAAACGATTGATACCGCGAAAACCGACGATTTCTACGCGCTCAAGAAGCATATCCCCTCCGCTAAACCACCACTCTCCTTCAGTAATCAACAGTATAGCGAGGGCAGCGGCAAGATGACACTCTGCTTAATCGCATCGGCGCATCATATTCAGCAGATTAAATATATTCATAAAATTACTCACTTATCACCTATTAACGGCTGTTGATTATTCATCAAACAAAATAGTTTTATTTCAGGCGTTATGTTCTACACTATTGATAATCTTCCACGGATAAAGGAAAGGCTAAACTGGCAAAAGGAATCCACTCACCTTGCCCTAAATCAAATAACATCAATATATTTAACTGGCTCTGGGATGGCGGTTATCTCTAGAATAACGCCGCTTTATTTTTATCGTCATCCCTTATCACGATAAATAAAGACCGGCACGGTCCGCTCGTGCGCGTATACATTTTAATTGAGGTGGTTATGTTCAGAAAATTAGCAGCCGAATGCTTCGGCACCTTCTGGCTTGTATTTGGTGGCTGCGGTAGCGCCGTGCTTGCCGCAGCATTCCCTGAGCTCGGCATTGGTTTTGCCGGCGTCGCGTTGGCATTTGGCTTAACAGTATTAACCATGGCGTTTGCGGTTGGCCATATTTCCGGGGGGCATTTCAACCCGGCAGTGACCTTGGGTCTGTGGGCCGGCGGCCGTTTCCCGGCGAAAGAGGTCATTGGCTATATTATCGCTCAGGTGGTCGGCGGCATTATTGCCGCGGCGGTGCTGTACGTGGTGGCCAGCGGTAAAGCCGGCTTTGATGCCGCCGCCAGCGGCTTTGCCTCCAATGGCTATGGCGAACACTCCCCGGGCGGTTTCTCCATGCTGTCGGCTATCGTCATTGAAATTGTCCTGACCTGCGGCTTCCTGCTGGTAATCCATGGCGCGACCGATAAACACGCACCGGCGGGCTTTGCGCCGATCGCTATCGGCCTGGCGCTGACCCTCATCCATTTGATCAGCATTCCGGTCACCAACACCTCGGTCAACCCGGCGCGCAGCACCGCGGTAGCGATTTTCCAGGGCGGCTGGGCGCTGCAGCAGTTGTGGCTGTTCTGGGTCATGCCGATCGTCGGCGGGATCCTCGGCGGCGTGCTGTATCGCACCCTGCTGGAAAAACGCGATTAATCCTTTGTAAAGCCCGGGTTTCCGGGCTTTTTCTTTCTGGTGACAGCTTTACTCGGCCCGGTGATTTGGGTAGTGTCATGGGCGCTATTCTCATTATGCAAGGGCTGCATCGTTCATGTTCTCGGGACTCTTCATCATTCTGTTGCCGCTGGTTGTCGGCTATCTGGTGCCACTTCGTCAACCCTCCGCGCTAAAACTGATTAACCGGATGCTCAGCTGGATTGTCTATGTCATCCTTTTTTTTATGGGGATCAGCCTGGCGTTCCTCGACAATCTGGCCAGCAACCTGCTGGCCATATTGCATTACGCCGCGGTGAGCGTGGTCATCATTTTACTGTGTAATATTGCCGCCCTGCTGTGGCTGGAAAGTAAAATGCCATGGCGCAGCCAGCATCGGCAGGAGAAATTACCCTCGCGCCTGGCCATGGCCCTGGAATCGCTGCAGCTGTGCGGCGTGGTCGTGCTCGGTTTTCTGCTCGGCCTGACCGGCCTGTCTTTTTTACAGCACGCGACCGAAGCCAGCGAATATACGCTGATCTTTCTCCTGTTCCTCGTCGGTATTCAATTACGCAATAATGGAATGAGTCTGCGACAAATAGTCCTTAACCGTCGGGGAATGATCGTCGCCGTGGTGGTTATGGCCAGTTCATTACTCGGCGGGATACTTAACGCCTTTATTCTCGGTCTGCCGTTAAAGACCGGTCTGGCGATGGCGAGCGGTTTCGGCTGGTACTCGCTCTCCGGTATTTTACTCACCGAATCCTTTGGCCCGGTGATCGGCAGCGCGGCGTTCTTTAACGATCTGTGTCGCGAGCTGCTGGCTATTATGTTAATTCCAGGCCTTGTTCGCCGCAGCCGCTCCACAGCGCTGGGGCTGTGCGGCGCCACCTCGATGGACTTCACCTTACCGGTGCTCCAGCGTTCCGGCGGAGTCGAGATCGTCCCTGCCGCCATCGTGCACGGTTTTCTGCTTAGCCTGCTGGTCCCGATCCTGATCGCCTTTTTTACCGCCTGAGTACGCGCTGGCGGCAACCTTCCTGCCGCCAAATTTGCGCTAAATCAATCTCCCTTTAAGTTGTATCAGAAATGCCTTTTCACCTTGTGCCATGCGGCATAACCTTAAACATGTATATTAAATATAACTTTAAAGGTGTGACCATGTTTTGTGTGCAATGTGAACAAACCATTCGTACCCCAGCCGGCAACGGCTGCTCTTACGCGCAGGGGATGTGCGGTAAAACAGCGGAAACCTCCGATCTGCAGGATCTGCTGATTGCATCACTGCAAGGCCTGTCCGCCTGGGCGCTCAAGGCCCGCGAATATGGCATTATCGATCATGAGGTCGACAGCTTTGCCCCCCGCGCCTTCTTCTCCACCCTGACCAACGTCAACTTCGATTCTCCGCGTATCGTCGGCTATGCCCGTCAGGCTATTGCCCTGCGTGAGGCGCTGAAAGCACAGTGCCTGAATCTCGACGCCAGCGCCGCGGTTGATAATCCGGTAGCCGATCTACACCTGGTCAGCGACGATCTGGGTGACCTGCAGCGTCAGGCGGCAGACTATGCCCCAAATAAAGATAAAGCCGCCATCGGCGAGAATATCCTCGGCCTGCGCCTGCTGTGCCTGTACGGTCTGAAAGGCGCGGCGGCCTATATGGAGCACGCCCATGTACTCGGCCAGTACGACAACGCGATTTATGCCCAGTACCATAAAATCATGGCATGGCTGGGAACCTGGCCTGAGGATATGAACGCGCTGCTTGAATGTTCGATGGAGATCGGCCAGATGAACTTCCAGGTGATGAGCATCCTTGACGCCGGTGAAACCACCAAATACGGCCACCCGACGCCGACTCAGGTCAACGTTAAAGCCACCGAAGGGAAGTGCATCCTGATCTCCGGCCACGACCTGAAAGATCTCTACAACCTGCTGGAGCAGACGGAGGGCACCGGCGTCAACGTCTATACCCACGGCGAAATGCTGCCGGCACACGGCTATCCGGAGCTGCGTAAATTCAAACATCTGATCGGCAACTACGGCAGCGGCTGGCAAAACCAGCAGGTGGAATTCGCCCGCTTCCCGGGCCCTATCGTGATGACCTCTAACTGCATCATCGACCCCACCGTCGGCGCCTACGACGACCGCATCTGGACCCGCAGCATCGTCGGCTGGCCGGGCGTGAATCATCTGGAAGGTGAAGACTTCTCCCCGGTTATCACCCAGGCGCAGCAGATGGCGGGCTTCCCGTATAGCGAAATCCCGCATCTGATCACCGTCGGCTTTGGCCGTCAGACGCTGCTTGGCGCAGCGGATACGCTAATCGATCTGGTCAGCCGTGAAAAACTGCGCCACATCTTCCTCGTCGGCGGCTGCGATGGCGCCCGCGGTGAACGTAACTACTTCACTGATTTCGCCACCAGCGTGCCGGACGACTGCCTGATCCTGACGCTGGCCTGCGGTAAATATCGCTTCAACAAGCTGGACTTCGGTGATATCGAAGGCCTGCCACGTCTGGTCGACGCCGGTCAGTGCAACGATGCCTACTCGGCAATTATTCTCGCGGTTACGCTGGCGGAAAAACTGGGCTGCGGCGTTAACGATCTACCGCTGTCGCTGGTGCTCTCCTGGTTTGAACAAAAAGCGATCGTCATTCTGCTGACGCTACTGTCGCTGGGGGTGAAAAACATCGTCACCGGCCCGACGGCGCCTGGCTTCTTCACTCCGGATCTGCTGGCGGTCCTCAATGAGAAGTTTGGTCTGCGTTCGGTGACCACCGTAGAACAAGATATGCAGCAGCTGCTGAGCGCATAAGGAGTCCCTGATGACCATGCCAACCTCCCAGTGCCCGTGGCGGATGCAGGTTCACCACATTCACCAGGAAACCCCGGACGTGTGGACCCTTTCGCTGCTGTGCCACGATTACTATCCGTACCGCGCCGGCCAGTACGCCCTGGTCAGCGTGCATAACTCGGCGGAAACACTGCGCGCCTATACCCTTTCCTCCACGCCGGGGGTCAGCGAGTACATTACGCTGACCGTTCGCCGTATTGACGAGGGCGCGGGTTCGCAATGGTTGACCCGCGAAGTCAAACGCGGCGATTACCTTTGGCTGTCCGATGCGATGGGCGAGTTTACCTGCGACGATAAAGCAGAAGATAAATTCCTGCTGCTGGCCGCCGGCTGCGGCGTAACGCCAATAATGTCGATGCGCCGCTGGCTGGCGAAGTATCGACCGCAGGCCGACGTGCAGGTGATCTATAACGTGCGTTCGCCGGAGGATGTGATCTTTGCCGAGGAGTGGCGCCAGTATCCAGTCACCCTGGTGGCGGAGCATCATGCCACTCATGGCTTTGTCGCCGGCCGTCTGACCCGGGAGCTGCTGCAGAGCGTGCCGGATTTAGCCAGCCGCACCGTGATGACCTGCGGCCCGGCGCCTTATATGGAGAAGGTCGAGCAGGATGTTGCCGCTCTGGGCGTCACCCGCTTCTTTAAGGAGAAGTTCTTCACCCCAGTGGCGGAGGCCGCGACCAGTGGCCTGAAATTTACCAAACTGCAGCCAGCGCGCGAGTTTTACGCGCCGGTGGGCACCACACTGCTTGATGCGCTTGAGAGTAATAAGGTGCCGGTGACCGTCGCCTGCCGCGCCGGCGTCTGCGGTTGCTGTAAAACGAAAGTGGTTTCCGGGAAGTACAGCGTCACCAGCACCATGACGCTCACTGACGCCGAAATCGCCGACGGCTATGTGCTGGCCTGCTCCTGCCATCCGCAGAGCGATCTGGTGCTGGCCTGAGGTCAAAATCCCCGGTGGCGCTACCGCTTACCGGGGCTACAGCGCTGTGCGATTGGATAGCCCGGAGAAGGCGCAATGCGCCGCCTCCGGGAAAATCCCTGGCGACAATAAACGCTCAGGCGACATGAGATAAACGCTTTCTCGGACTGAAAAAGTTGCAAACCGACAACAGTATCGACTTTACGCCCCAGGACGAATGAGGCATTTTTACCGCCAGGCCGACTGACCGGCCAGCGAATAACGCCCCGCGCCGAGTAGCGCAATAGCCAGCGCGCCAACAAAGAAATAGACCAGGTTCTCGATCGCCCACGCCCCCACCGCATCAAGCGCAAACGTCTTGCCGAGACCGACCATCAGCCACGCCACCACCATGGTGAACGCCAGCACCAGCGCCGCCGGACGGGTCAGGACGCCGAGAATTAACAAGCAAGGAGCGACCACTTCCCCCACCAGCACACCGTAGGCGATAAACCCCGGCAACCCCTTCGCCACCAGCATGCCGCTGATCCCGCCCACGCCGTCCAGCAGCTTGTGCAGACCGTGAAACAGCATTAACCCGCCGACGGCGAGTCGTAACAAGAGTTTACCGGCGTCTTCATGCGACAGCGTTTTATTTACTGCGTTTAACATTCCCTTAACCATATGATGTGCTTCCTGTTTTACACCCTGTGTGGTCCCAGAGTATGCACAATTTTTCAGCAATAAAACCAGCAAAAAATAAGGGGCAATCAGCAACGTAACCTGCAGTTTCATCTAAGCTTGAAGGCGTTATCACAAAAAGGAGATGGAGATCATGAAACAAACCGTGGCCGCATACATTGCCAAAACGCTGGAACAGGCTGGCGTGAAACGTATCTGGGGCGTCACCGGAGATTCCCTCAATGGATTGAGCGATAGTCTGAACCGCATGGGCACCATTGACTGGATGCCCACCCGGCACGAAGAGGTCGCTGCTTTCGCCGCTGGCGCCGAGGCGCAACTGACCGGCGAACTGGCGGTCTGCGCCGGCTCCTGCGGGCCGGGCAACCTGCATCTGATTAACGGTCTGTTTGACTGTCATCGTAACCATGTGCCGGTGCTGGCCATTGCCGCCCACATCCCCTCCAGCGAAATCGGCAGCGGCTATTTTCAGGAGACCCATCCTCAGGAACTGTTCCGCGAATGCAGCCACTACTGCGAGCTGGTCTCCACCCCGGAACAAATTCCGCAGGTGCTGGCCATCGCCATGCGTAAAGCGGTGATTAACCGCGGCGTCTCGGTGGTGGTGCTGCCCGGCGACGTGGCGCTGAAGGCCGCCCCGGAGAGCGCCAGCAGCCACTGGTATCATGCGCCGTTGCCAACGGTCACTCCGGCGGAAGAAGAACTGCGCAAGCTGGCGCAGCTTATTCGCTACTCCAGCAATATCGCGCTCATGTGCGGCAGCGGCTGCGCCGGCGCTCACCAGGAGCTGGTGGAGTTCGCGGCCAAAATTAAAGCCCCCATCGTCCACGCCCTGCGCGGCAAAGAGCACGTGGAGTACGACAATCCGTACGATGTCGGCATGACCGGGCTGATTGGCTTCTCCTCTGGCTTCCACACCATGATGAATGCCGATACCCTGATCCTGCTGGGCACCCAGTTCCCCTATCGCGCCTTCTATCCAACCGACGCCAAAATTATTCAGATCGACATCAACCCCGGCAGCATCGGCGCGCACAGTAAGGTCGATATGGCGCTGGTGGGCGATATTAAATCGACCTTGAAAGCGCTACTGCCGCTGCTGGAAGAGAAGACCGATCGCCACTTCCTGGATAAGGCGCTGGAGCACTATCGCGACGCGCGAAAAGGCCTCGACGATCTGGCTAAACCCAGTGATAAAGCCATTCACCCGCAGTATCTGGCGCAGCAGATCAGTCATTTTGCCGATGAAGACGCCATTTTCACCTGCGATGTCGGTACCCCGACCGTCTGGGCAGCACGCTACCTCAAAATGAACGGCAAACGCCGTCTGCTGGGCTCGTTCAACCACGGCTCAATGGCCAACGCCATGCCGCAGGCCATCGGCGTCCAGGCCACTGCGCCGGAGCGGCAGGTAGTGGCCATGTGCGGCGACGGCGGGTTCAGCATGCTGATGGGCGATTTTCTGTCGCTGGCGCAGATGAAGCTGCCAGTGAAAATTGTCATCTTTAACAACAGCGTGCTGGGCTTCGTGGCGATGGAGATGAAGGCTGGGGGCTATCTCACCGACGGTACGGAGCTCCACGATACCAACTTCGCCCGCATCGCCGAGGCCTGCGGTATCAAAGGTATACGCGTTGAAAAAGCCTCCGAGGTGGATGAAGCGCTACAGACCGCTTTTCGCACCGACGGCCCGGTGCTGGTCGATGTCGTCGTCGCTAAAGAGGAACTGGCGATCCCGCCGCAGATCAAGCTGGAACAAGCGAAAGGTTTTAGCCTGTATATGCTGCGGGCGATCATCAGCGGGCGCGGCGATGAAGTCATCGAACTGGCGAAAACCAACTGGCTCAGGTAAAACAGAAGCCATACTCTGAACCAGAACAAGGAAAAGCCGTGATCGATCTGCGCAGTGATACCGTTACCCGCCCCGGGCGCGCAATGCTGGAAACCATGATGGCCGCCCCGGTCGGGGACGATGTGTATGGCGACGACCCTACCGTCAATGAACTGCAGCGCTATGCCGCCGACCTCGCCGGCAAAGAGGCGGCGCTGTTTCTGCCCACCGGCACCCAGGCCAACCTCGTTGGTCTGCTCAGCCACTGCCAGCGCGGCGAAGAGTATATCGTCGGCCAGGGGGCACATAACTATCTGTACGAAGCCGGCGGCGCGGCGGTACTCGGCAGTATTCAGCCACAGCCGATTGACGCCGCAGCGGATGGTTCGCTGCCGCTGGAGAAAGTGGCGGCGAAAATCAAACCCGACGATATTCATTTCGCCCCCACCCGTCTGCTCAGCCTGGAAAATACCCATAACGGTAAGGTGCTGCCGCGCGACTATTTGCAGGAAGCCTGGGCATTTACCCGCCAGCGCGACCTGGCGCTGCACGTCGACGGCGCGCGCATCTTTAACGCCGTGGTGGCCTACGGCTGCGAACTGCGTGATATCGCCCAGTACTGCGACTCCTTCACCATCTGCCTGTCAAAGGGGCTTGGCGCTCCGGTAGGCTCGCTGCTGCTCGGCAGCGAGGCGTACATTCGCCGTGCCGTCCGCTGGCGGAAAATGGTCGGCGGCGGCATGCGCCAGGCGGGCATTCTGGCTGCTGCCGGGCTGTACGCGCTGAAAAATAACGTGCAGCGCTTGCAGGAGGATCATGACAACGCCGCGTGGATGGCGGAGCAGCTGCGCGCCATCGGCGCCGACGTCACCCGCCACGATACCAACATGCTGTTTGTGCGCGTCGGCGAAGCGCAGGCCTCGGCGCTCGGCGAGTTTATGCAGGCGCGTGGCGTGTTGATCAACGCCTCGCCAATCGTCCGTTTGGTCACTCACCTGGATGTCAATCGTCAGCAGCTGAGCGAGGTGGTCGCTCACTGGCAGGCTTTTTTACAGCGCTAAGGAGTCAGGCGTGTCGCAATCTGTTCTGGTGCTCGGCGCCAGCGGCTATATTGGCCAGCATTTGGTGCGCGAGTTAAGCGCGCGGGGTTATTCAGTGCTGGCGGCGGCACGCCATATCGACCGACTGCAAAAGCTCGATTTGCCCGGCGTCACCTGTCGGTCAGTCGATCTTAATCAGCCGCAGGCTCTGCCTGCACTGCTCGCCGGCATCGATACCCTTTATTATCTGGTCCACGGCATGGGCGAAGGCGGCGATTTTATCGCCCATGAGCGGCGGGTGGCCACGCATGTGCGCGATGCCCTGCGTCAGTCGTCAGTGCGCCAGGTGATATTCCTCAGTTCGCTGCAGGCCCCGGTGCAGGAACAATCTGACCATCTGCGCGCCCGTCAGGTAACCGGCGATGTCCTGCGAGAGTCGGGTGTACCCGTGACCGAACTGCGGGCCGGGATTATCGTCGGCGCCGGCTCTGCCGCCTTCGAGGTGATGCGCGACATGGTTTATAACCTGCCAGTGCTCACACCCCCGCGCTGGGTACGCTCGCGTACCACCCCTGTCGCGCTGGAAAACCTGCTCGTTGACCTGGTTGAGCTGCTGAACCATCCGTCCCGCGAACACCGCGTCTTTGAAGCCGCCGGTCCGGAGG
This sequence comes from Klebsiella sp. G-Nf4, assembly GCF_002810615.1. Lineage (NCBI taxonomy): Bacteria > Pseudomonadati > Pseudomonadota > Gammaproteobacteria > Enterobacterales > Enterobacteriaceae > Klebsiella > Klebsiella sp. G-Nf4. The sequence continues at coordinate 259,590 of NZ_PION01000005.1, forward strand.
TCTTAAGCTATCAGCAGCAGTTCATTCGCTTTATGGCCGTCAGCGGCAAACATCGCCCTCTCATTCCCATCCCCTTGCCGACGCGCTGGATCTCGGTGTGGTTTCTTAACGTTATCACCTCGGTCCCGCCAACCATCGCCAAGGCGCTGATCCAGGGGCTGAAGCACGATCTGATTGCCGACGACCGCGCCCTGCGCGCGCTGATCCCGCAAACGCTGATCCCCTTCGATCAGGCAGTCCGCCTCACGCTGAAAGACGAAGAGCGGCTGGTAAACTCCAGCGACTGGGGCTACGACGCGCAGGCCTTCGCCCGCTGGCGCCCGGAGTACGGCTACTTTCCGAAGCAGGCTGGCTGTACCGTGACCACCCAGGCGAGCCGCAAGGCGCTGTGGCAAGTCGTTAACCAAATCGGCGGTAAAGAGGGATATTTTTTCGGCAATATCCTGTGGAAAACCCGCGGTGCGATGGACCTGCTGGTCGGCCACCGCTTAGCTAAAGGGCGGCCACAGCGCGACTATTTGCAAACCGGCGATACGGTCGACAGCTGGAAGGTGATTATCGTGGAGGAAGAAAAACAGCTAACCTTATTATTCGGCATGAAAGCGCCGGGCCTGGGCCGGTTAAGCTTTACGATTAACGATAAAGGCGAGCGTCGTGAACTGGACGTGCGCGCCTGGTGGCACCCGCACGGTATGCCCGGACTGGTCTACTGGCTGCTGATGATCCCGGCGCATCTGTTTATTTTCCGCGGTATGGCGCAACGCATCGCCCGGCTGGCCGAACAAATCTCAGGCATAGACGAAGGATAAGTATTATTCTTTCATGATTCTCATTGCATAGTCGGGAGAATCACGGAAAAATGCGCACGAAATTCTTTTCTGGGACAGTTGAGTGATATGAAGGTACTGGTTACCGGTGCGACCAGCGGATTAGGCCGCAACGCAGTGGAATATCTGCGCAATAAGGGCATCAGCGTGCGAGCCACCGGGCGCAACGAAGCGATGGGTAAGCTTCTGAGCAAAATGGGGGCGGAATTCATCCCGGCAGATTTAACCGAGCTGGTCTCTTCGCAGGCTAAAGTGATGCTCGCCGGTATCGATACCCTGTGGCACTGCTCGAGTTTTACATCGCCCTGGGGCACCCAGCAGGCTTTCGATCTCGCTAACGTCCGCGCCACCCGTCGCCTGGGCGAATGGTCTGTAGCATGGGGGGTACGCAATTTCGTCCATATCTCTTCGCCATCGCTCTATTTCGATTATCACCACCATCGCGATATCCAGGAAGATTTCCGCCCGCACCGCTTCGCCAACGAGTTTGCCCGCAGCAAAGCGGCCAGCGAGGAGGTGATCAACCTGCTGGCGCAGGCCAACCCGCATACCCGTTTTACTATTCTGCGCCCGCAGAGCCTGTTCGGGCCGCACGACAAAGTCTTTATTCCCCGGCTGGCGCAAATGATGCAGCATTATGGCAGCGTCCTGTTGCCGCGGGGCGGCAGCGCGCTGGTCGACATGACCTATTATGAAAACGCCGTGCATGCGATGTGGCTGGCGAGCCAGTCGGCCTGCGATCATCTTCCTTCCGCCCGCGCGTGGAATATCAGCAACGGCGAACCGCGCACCTTGCGAAGCATCGTGCAGAAACTGATCGACGAGCTGGGCATCAAGTGCCGGATCCGCTCAGTTCCCTACCCGATGCTGGATATTATTGCCCGCAGCATGGAACGTTTTGGTGATAAAACAGCCAAAGAGCCCGCCTTTACCCACTACGGCGTTTCCAAACTTAACTTTGATTTTACGCTCGACATCACCCGCGCGCAGGATGAACTGGGCTATCAGCCGGTGGTGACGCTTGACGACGGCATTGTGCGTACCGCCGCCTGGCTACGCGACCACGGTAAACTTCACCGCTAACCCTGGCCATATTTTTCTAACAGCGCCTCGGCTATCGCTTCAGTTTGCGCATCCGCTACGCCATCCCAGCGCTGCGGACGGAAGTGCATCTGGAAGGCGATAATCACCCGCTTCTTCTGCGCGGGGGTCATCTCCGGCGTCACCTGATAGCCGTAGCGCGCCAGTAAATCCAGCACCACCTCTGGGTCAACGGGATCGCTGGCCGGCCGTCCGTTCAGATAAAAGGCCACTCGCTGCTCGTCAGGCCAGGCGCCAATCCCCTGCTGCGCCAGCTGTTGCCAGGGAAACAGCGGCCCCGGATCGTCTTTACGCTGCGGCGCGATATCGGCATGGGCCACCACGTTCTGCGGCGCGATGTGGTAGCGGGTGATAATATCGCGCGCCAGCGGGATCAGGGCCGCTATCTGTTCCGGATGGAAGGGGGTAAAGCTTTTGACGCCCGCCGTCTTCTGCCAGCCGCGGTTCTCCAGCTCAATGCCGATGGACGTATCATTGATACGCGTACTGCCGCGCCAGTAGCTCACCCCGGCGTGCCAGGCTAAATCCTCTTCCGGCACCAACTGCCAGATCCGCGGTTTATGATGATAACGCGGCGGCTGCTCGGGGATTAAATAGTGGGAGCTGACCTCTTTATCGGTCAACGTCGCCAGAGAAACATCAAAATTGTCTGCCGTATAGTGGATCACCAGCACTTTTATTCGCGGATAGGCCGCCTGCGCCGGATAGCGAGTGTCCAGCTGGTATCCATCGCGATCGATAATTCCCTTTTCCCCGGCACAGCCGGTTAGCAGCAGCGCCAGCAGGGCGATCCGCGCAATCCGTTTCATCCCTTCTCCCTCGCCCGGCAGTGGAGCCGGGTTAATAAGACCATTGATTACGTCCTTTATTTTTAGCCTGGTACAACGCACTGTCCGCCCGGGCGATGAGCGCCTCCACCGGGACCGTACCATCGGAAGCCACGATCCCCATACTGACGGTCACTACCTCCGCCACCGCTGAGGCTTCATGCGGTAGGGCCGCGTCGTGGATTTTCTGCTGAATGCGCTCGGCAATGGCGGTGGCGTGCGCTAAGGAAACCCCGGGCAGCGCCACCACAAACTCCTCGCCGCCGTAGCGGGCCACCAGATCGTCCTCAGCCCGCACCGCCATTTTAAGCACCTGCGCGACAGACGATAAGCAGTCATCGCCGGCCTGATGACCGTAATGGTCGTTATAGCGCTTAAAGTAATCGACATCGATCATCATCAGCGCTAAAGGTGCTTTTTGCTCCCAGAGCTGCGCCAGAAAAGCATTCAGTGCCCGGCGGTTGGCCGTTCCGGTTAAGGCATCCTGGTTGGCGATACTTTCCAGCCGATGGATAAGCTGCATATTTTCCTGGTGCGTATCCCAGGCTTCATCATACCAGCGCTGCAGAATACGCCGCCCATAAAGCAAAATCGCCGTAAAAATAGCCCATAAGGTCAAAAATCGTACTTCAGCGTCATAGTGAATCTGCACCCCTGCCAGCAAGGCGGTCACCCACATCGGTAGCATAAAGGCGATAATTCCGGGCCAGTGGTGATACAGCGCGGTGAGGCCGGTGGTCATTAAAATCACCAGCAGTGGCCAGGCGAAGGGCAACGTCCAGAAAAAGATAAAACAGTAATTACTTAGGGACCAGCACAGGCTGAGCGCCAGCAGCAGCCCGGTAATAACATTCAGCGTATATCGCCCCTGCGCCAGCCGCGGCGTGACGGCGATGACCGCTAAAATAGTCGAAATAATAATGACCGCAATCAGCGCCACTTCAATATAAGGAATAACCGCCTGGTGCGTCAGTAACTTCTGATCAAAATAAGTGAAGATGAAATTACGGAAGAAAATCATTAACGCGAAAGCGATGTTGACGAAGGCCAGCCAGGGCATACTCATCGACAGCGCATGTCTCTGGACATTATCTCGGGTGGCCCACAACGCGGCTCGCTGCTCCCGCGCACTCTCTCGCTTATTCGTTAACATCTTGTCTCCCTGGTGACCTGCATGACCATGGGCGTAGCCCCTGCTCTTCTTTATGATAAACCATGTTCCCGGGAATGTCTGTCAGCGCCCCCGCCCCCTTCTCCTGCCGGCGCCTCAGCTAATTTTCAGCTAACAACAGTGGAAAAAGGTCTGGCGCCGCCCCTATGTTCATCCGGCAAAAAAAAGCAAGAATTATCAATGAGAACCACGTCATCTTTTGTTTAAAAAATAGTTACCTAAACGTCATAAAATTGCAGTATTGCACTTGAAAAAAAAGCGGCGTTAGTACAATCTGAAACCGCTCATTGGTCAGTTAAAACAAGAGCATGATGATAGCAAAATAAACAATGGAGTTTAAAAATATGAAATATGCAGCTTTAGTGGCAGGTGCAGCATTGTTTTTAACGGCGAACGCCTTCTCCGCTGAGATTTTAACGAAAGAAGCCTTTAATAAGGTCCATACGCAATATACCAAAATCGGCACCATTTCCTCTACTGGCCAGACTGCGCCGAGCGATGCCCGAGAAGAACTGATTAAAAAGGCCGATGAAAAAGGCGCGGACGTTATCGTGCTCTCCTCCGGTAATACCGATAAAAAACTGCACGTCTCCGCTAACATCTATAAGAAGAAGTAATTAATCTTATATCTCAAGAAACATTATCATATTGCCGGGTAATGTTTCTTGTTTGCTCAAAAAGTCTGTTTATTTTTAAACGGCGTCTGGTCTTTCCTGCCTTAATATCACTCTGTGATGCTCATTGTCGATTTCCTGCCCTAAGGCCGTAGTCACATCAAGGTCTTAGCTCTTTGCGTCAAGTACAATCCGCACGCTATACGCTATGCTTTAACGGAAACTGAAAACGTAGTTTGCTTATAAGGAAATCATCATGCGCTACAAACTTCTTGCTGTACTTCTCCCTTGCGCGCTGGCGCTCAGCGCCTGTACGACCGTCACCCCGGCCTATAAAGATAATGGCACTCGCAGCGGCCCCTGCGTTGAAGGCGGCCCTGACGACGTAGCGCAAAAATTCTATGACACCCAGATCCAGAACCGCACTCAGGATCCGGCAGCACTGCGCCCCTATCTGAGCGACGGACTGGCGCAGTTACTCAACGACGCCCGCCAGGATCCGGCCAACAGCAAACTGTTACAGGCTAACCCGTTCTCCAGCAGCAGCACCCCGGCAGACAGTGCCGTCGTTGCCAGCGCCTCCACCATCCCGAACCGTGATGCGCGCAATATTCCGCTGCGCGTCGAACTGAAACAGGACACCCAGAGCTGGAAAGATGAAGTGCTGATGATCCAGGAAGGCCAGTGCTGGGCTGTCGATGACGTCCGCTATCTCGGCAACAACAGCCATGCGCCAGCCGGGACGCTGCGACAGAGTCTGGAGAAACGCTGATTCCGGAGTTGAAGCCACCCCGCTGAAACGATAACCCCGGTAAAATGTCGGTATTCGCCCCGGGAATGCCGACATTTGCGCCTCCCTCACCCGCCAGGCCATATTTTGTGCTAACTTTAAAGCTAAACGTGGTTTAGATTTAACTTTTAACGCATAAATATTGCATAACTATTCTGCCAAAGGTAGTATTTGCGGCCTCAATAGCTATTCGTATCAGACTGCCCAGATGAGTATTAAACTAAACGGCATTAATTGCTTCTACGGCGCGCACCAGGCGCTGTTCGACATCACGCTGGATTGCCCGCAGGGGGAAACGCTGGTGCTGCTCGGCCCCAGCGGTGCCGGGAAGAGCTCGCTGCTGCGCGTACTCAACCTGCTGGAGATGCCGCGTTCCGGTTCGTTATCCATCGCTGGCAACCAATTCGACTTCACCAAAGCGCCGTCCGATAAAGCGATTCGCGAGCTGCGTCAGAACGTCGGCATGGTCTTTCAGCAGTACAACCTGTGGCCGCACCTGACGGTGCAGCAAAACCTGATCGAAGCACCCTGTCGCGTACTGGGGTTAAGCAAGGATCAGGCGCTGGCTCGTGCAGAGAAGCTGCTGGAACGCCTGCGTCTGAAGCCCTACAGCGATCGCTATCCGCTGCATTTATCCGGCGGCCAGCAGCAGCGTGTGGCTATCGCCCGCGCGCTGATGATGGAGCCGCAGGTCCTGCTGTTCGATGAGCCTACCGCGGCGCTCGATCCGGAAATCACGGCTCAAATAGTCAGCATTATCCGCGAGCTGGCTGAAACCGGCATCACCCAGGTTATCGTCACCCACGAAGTTGAAGTGGCGCGCAAGACGGCCAGTCGGGTGGTGTATATGGAAAATGGCCATATCGTCGAGCAAGGGGATGCCTCCTGCTTCACGCATCCGCAAACTGACGCGTTTAAAAACTATCTTTCACATTGATGTTTTTCGGGGAAATGACGATGAAAAAAGTACTGATTGCCGCCCTGCTCGCAGGCATGAGCCTCTCCGCTTCCGCCGCGCAGACCATTCGTTTCGCCACCGAGGCCTCCTACCCTCCGTTTGAACTGGTGGACGCCAACAACCAGATCGTCGGTTTCGATGTCGATCTGGCGAACGCGCTGTGTAAAGAGATCGATGCCACCTGTACCTTTACCAACCAGGCCTTTGACAGCCTGATCCCGGGACTGAAATTCCGCCGTTTCGACGCGGTCATGGCCGGGATGGACATCACGCCGGAGCGTGAAAAGCAGGTGCTGTTCTCTACCCCGTATTATGACAACTCGGCGCTGTTCGTCGGTCAGCAGGGTAAGTTCACCAGCATTGACCAGCTGAAGGGCAAAAAAGTGGGCGTGCAGAACGGCACCACCCACCAGAAATTCATCACCGATAAACATCCGGAAATTACTACCGTTCCTTACGACAGCTACCAGAATGCGAAGCTGGACCTGCAGAACGGTCGTATTGACGCAGTCTTTGGTGATACCGCCGTGGTCACCGAATGGCTGAAGAGCAATCCGAAGCTGGCGGCCGTGGGCGACAAAGTGACCGACAAAGCCTATTTCGGCACCGGGCTGGGCATTGCCGTGCGTCAGGGCAACACCGATCTGCAGCAGAAATTTAACGCTGCGCTGGAAAAAGTGAAGAAAGACGGCACTTACCAGACCATCTATAACAAATGGTTCCAGAAGTAAGACTGAATGAACGAAATTTTTCCATTAGCAAGCGCCGCCGGGATGACCGTCGGCCTTGCCGTTTGCGCGCTCGCCATCGGCCTGGTCCTGGCGATGCTCTTTGCGGTACTGGAGTCAGTGAAATGGCGTCCGGTAGCCTGGCTTGCAACCGGCATTGTGACCATTCTGCGCGGACTACCGGAAATTCTGGTGGTGCTGTTTATCTATTTCGGCTCTTCCCAGCTGCTGCTGACGCTCTCTGACGGTTTCACCATCCCGCTCGGGTTCACGCAGATCCCGGTGCAGATGCAGATTGAGAACTTTGACGTCAGTCCGTTCCTCTGCGGGGCGATCGCCCTGTCGCTGCTGTATGCCGCCTACGCCTCGCAAACGCTGCGCGGCGCGCTGAAAGCGGTTCCGCAAGGGCAGTGGGAGTCCGGCCAGGCGCTGGGCCTGTCGAAAGCCGCGATTTTCTTCCGCCTGGTGATGCCGCAGATGTGGCGCCATGCCCTTCCCGGTCTCGGTAACCAGTGGCTAGTGCTGCTGAAGGACACCGCGCTGGTGAGCCTGATCAGCGTCAACGATCTGATGCTGCAGACCAAAAGCATCGCCACTCGCACTCAGGAACCCTTTAACTGGTATATCATTGCGGCGGCAATCTATCTCGTCATCACCCTGTTGAGTCAATACATCCTTAAGCGGATTGACCAGCGTGCGACGCGCTTCGAACGGAGACCAGGCTGATGCTCGACTACTTACCCGAACTGCTGAAAGGGCTTCATACCAGCCTGACGCTGACCGTGGCGTCGATTATCGTGGCGCTGATCCTGTCGCTGATTTTTACCATAATCCTGACGCTGAAAACGCCGGGGCTGGTGTGGATAGTCCGCGGCTATATCACCCTGTTTACCGGTACGCCGCTGCTGGTGCAGATCTTCCTGATTTACTACGGCCCCGGACAGTTTCCTTCGCTGCAGGATTATCCGTGGCTGTGGCATCTTATCTCCGAACCGTGGCTGTGCGCCCTGATCGCCCTGTCGCTTAACAGCGCCGCCTACACCACTCAGCTGTTTTATGGCGCCATCCGGGCGATCCCCGACGGGCAATGGCAGTCCTGCAGCGCGCTGGGGATGAGTAAAAAGGATACCCTGGCGATCCTGCTGCCCTATGCCTTTAAGCGTGCGCTGTCGTCCTATTCCAACGAAGTGGTGCTGGTTTTCAAGAGTACCTCTCTGGCCTATACCATCACCCTGATGGAAGTGATGGGCCATGGCCAGCTGCTGTACGGACGCACCTACGACGTGATGGTGTTCGGCGCCGCCGGGATTATCTATCTCATCGTCAACGGACTGCTGACGCTGCTGATGCGCCTGGTGGAACGTAAAGCGCTGGCCTTCGAGCGACGTAACTAGCGACTGAGCATATTGCATAAAAAGCAGACAACAAGACGGACAAGTCTAACACCTGTCCGTCTTTTTTTATGCCATTAAAAATACTTAATCATTTTTATTGCATATAAATTCATTTAATGGCATTGTCACTCTATGCCGCAGACACGGCGAATAATCATAAGATTGACAGACGGGAGTTCCACGATGAAAAAGTTAGTTCTGGCTGCACTGCTCACCACGTTCACCTTCGGCGCTGCCGCCGCAGAGAAAATCAGCTTCGGCGTGTCCGCAACCTATCCGCCGTTTGAATCGATGGATGCCAATAATCAGATTGTCGGTTTCGATCTCGACCTGGCCAAAGCGCTGTGCAAACAAATGCAGGCAGAATGTACCTTTACCAACCACGCGTTTGACAGCCTGATCCCGGCACTGAAGTTCAAGAAATATGATGCGGTGATTTCCGGAATGGATATTACGCCGGAACGGAGCAAGCAGGTGGCCTTCACCGACCCGTACTACGCCAACTCCGCGCTGGTGATCGCCAAAAAAGACGCGTTCCATTCCTTCGATGACCTGAAAGGCAAACGGATTGGCATGGAAAACGGCACTACTCACCAGAAATATCTGCAGGATAAACATCCTGAGGTGAAGACCGTCGCCTATGACAGCTACCAGAATGCGATTATCGATCTGAAAAATGGCCGTATCGACGGCGTGTTCGGCGACACGGCGGTGGTCAACGAGTGGCTGAAAACCAACCCGCAGCTGGGCGCAGCCACGCCGAAAGTGACGGATCCGCAATACTTCGGCACCGGACTCGGCATTGCTGTGCGCCCGGATAATAAGGCGCTGCTGGAGAAACTGAACACCGCGCTGAAAGCGATTAAGGCCGACGGTACCTACCAGAAAATCAGCAACCAGTGGTTCCCGGAGTAACTTTTTTGCCGGGTGGCGCTACGCTTACCCGGCCTACTCTTTCCCCGTAGCCGGGTAAGGCGTATCCGCCATCCGGCAATATCTCAAAGTGGCACGAAGAACCTGAACCGCGCCCCGCTTACCGACTCCACCAGTCTGATACCGCCTCCGTGTAGCTCCAACATTCGTTTCACAATCAGCAGCCCTAACCCGCCGCGATCCTCCCGCGATGCCTGGGTAGACAACGCCGATGGCCGCTGGAACAGATCGTCGCGCAGCGCGGCATCGACGCCCGTTCCGTTGTCTGCCACTTCCACCTGGAGCTGTTGATCCTCCTGCCAGACCGCCAGACGGATCTCCCCGCCGACGGGAGTATGCCGCATCGCGTTATCGAGCAGGTTGGTCACCACCCTCTCAATCATCGACACATCGGCGTTAATCAGCGGCAGCGGTCCCGGCACATCAATATGCAGGTTCACCTCGCGCGTGCGGGCAGTTAATTCAAACTTCTGTGCGACATCGGAGATCAGCTCCCCCATCGCGAAACGCTCGCGCTGTGGCTTAATGCCCCCGTGCTCCAGTCGCGCCAGCTCAAACAGCTGCTGCGAGAGATGGCGCACTTTGTTGCCCTGACGCAGGGCGATGGTGAGATATTGCCTGCGCTCCTCGGCAGTCAGCCATTCGTCCTTCAGGGTCAGCGTTTCCAGATACCCCAGCAGCGATGTCAGCGGCGTGCGCAAATCGTGGGAGATATTGGCCACAAATTCGCGGCGCTGGCGGTCGTTGTCGGCCAGCCGATCCCACTGGCCGGCTATCTGCTGCGCGAGGTCAATAAAACGATTCTCGAGCATCGCCACCTCGTTACCTGGCTGCGGCTCCGGCGTGCGGGCCGCCAGGGTTTTGATAGCGCTGATGCTGTCCTGACCGCTCGCCACGACCTGGGCGGTGAGCAGGCGGACCGGCCGGGTGACCCAGAACCATGCCAGCCCCCCTGCCAGAAGGCCAAACAGGGCCACCAGCAGCAGCGTCCACAGAACAATGCTCCACAGCGTTTTTTGCCAGGCGTCGGCCGCCAGCTGATTAAACGTCTCTCCCTGCAAAATGATATACAGGTAGCCGCGCAACTGCCCGTCGACGCGCAGCGGGGCGGCGCTGAAGACTTTTCGTCCGTCGAGACTACGCGGATCGTCGCCATACACCGGCGACGCACTGCCGGTGAGAAAAGCCTGCACCGGCGCCATATCGATACGCTGGCGCTGGATATGTCCCGGCGGCGCCGCATCGGCCAGCAGGTCGCCATCCGGCGACAGCAGATAGAGCTCCACGCTGGGGTTAAAGGTCATCAGGCGGTCAAACAACGACTTCAGGGTTTGTCGGTTGACCTCGCCGTGGGCGTCCACCAGCGGCTCGCGGGCCACAATCTGCTGAGCCAGCCCGGCGGAGAGGCGCTGCACCATGGCGTTGCCATACTGCGCGCTGCTGTGTAACTGAACGGCGCACACTGCCGCCGCGCACAGTAGCAACAGGGAGACCACCACCAGCGCCAGCCGCTGGCTGAGGCTTAAGCGGCGGATCACGGGGCGGCCTCTTGCGACACCGGGGCGAACTTATAGCCTTTACCCCAGACGGTAAGAATAATGTCCGGCTCCGCCGGGTCACGTTCGATTTTGCTGCGCAGGCGGTTGATATGGGTATTAACCGTGTGCTCATAGCCCTCGTGCTGATATCCCCAGACCTGCTCCAGCAGCGCCAGCCGCGAAAACACCTCACCGGGATGGCGGGCGAAGTAATAGAGCAGATCGAATTCGCGCGGCGTCAGGTCCACCACCTCGCCGCGCAGCTTCACTTCGCGCGACAGCGGATCGATGCTCAGGCCATGGCAGGACAGGCGCCCGGCGTCCATCAGCAGGTTCTGCCCCATCGCCTCCTGGCGACGAAACAGCGCTTTGACGCGGGCGATAAGCTCCAGCAGTGAAAAGGGCTTCGCCAGATAATCATCGGCGCCCATCTCCAGGCCCAGCACGCGGTGCATTTCGCTGGTGCGAGCGCTGATGATAATCACCGGCAGGTAACGGGTCATCTGACGGATACGCCGGCAGATCTCCAGGCCATCGACGCCAGGCAGCATCAAATCAAGGATCACCGCATCCCAGACCTGTTTTTCCAGCTGGACAAGGGCCTGGTCGCCGTCGGCTTCATGCACAATCTGATAGCCCTCATCCTGAAGATTGAGCCGCAGCAGCGTGGCAATATCCTCGTCATCTTCCACCAGCAGAATGGTTTTGGCCATTAGATTCCCCCCACCAATAACAAAACATGCAGCGCCAAGCTTACCTGATTTCAGCGGCGCAAAGCCTTCACATTTTGTTTAAACTTCGCGGACCAGCAGGGTCAGCACTTCGTAGTGCGCGGTGTGAGGGAACATATCAAACAGCTGGACCCGCTCGACGCGATAGCCGCGAAGACGGGCAATATCGGTCGCCATGGTGCGAGCGTTACAGCTGGAATAGATGATATAGGGCGGCGCCATGCGGCTTAAATAGTCGCACAGTTCGGCGCCAATGCCGCGGCGCGGCGGGTTGACCAACACCAGCTGCGGGATATCCGCTTCATGAGTGGCGAACTGCGTCGAGTCCAGCGCCTGAAAATGCAGATTGCTGAGCCCCAGCTGCGCGGCTGACTGTCTGGCGCAGGCGATCGCTTCCGGGGCAATCTCGATACCGGTCAGGCGCATCGCCGGCGTCGCGCAGTGCAGGCCAAATCCCCCGACGCCGCAAAACAGATCCCACATATGCTGGACCGGCAGCGCGCGCACCCAGTCGCGGGCGGTGGCATACAGCCGACTGGCTACCGCCGGGTTGGTCTGAAAGAAACTTTGCGGGCGGATCCACAGCGGCACCTCGTTAAAGACCTCCCCCAGCGCCTGCTGTTCGGTGAAGAAGATCTCCTGCTCGCCTTCCATGATTGCCATATGCACCGGCTGGATATTCGCCGTGATCACCTTGAGCTGCGGGAGCTGCGCCTGCAGCCACGGCAGCGCGGCGCGCAGCTGAGCCAGCTTGGCCTCTGAGCGCAGTACGAAGCGCAGCATCATCTCCCCCTGCTGGCTGGCGGTTAGCAGCAGATATTTCAGCTCCCCGCGCTTGCGCGCGACGTTATAGGGGGTTAACCCGGCGCGGGCGATAAAGGGCTTCAGGACGGCAAACACCGGCGCAAACGATGAAGGATAGAGCGGGCAGTCGGTGAGATCCACCGGGGTGCCATCGCGATGCAGCATCCCCAGCAGCGGACGCTCAACGCTGCCGCTGACCACCATCTTGGCCTTGTTACGAAAGGCCGTCTCTGGCCCGCTGACCGGCTCGCCCCAGGCAGCGACCGGGATCGCCGCCAGCAGCGTGCGCAGATCGGCCATTTTATCGGCGAGCTGTTGCGGGACCGGCCGCTCCAGCCATTGACAGGAGCGGCAGCGGCCGGCTTCGTAGAGTGCGCAATGCATAATTGACCTTCAAAAATCCAGGGGCGGGGATTGTATCACCGTTATTGCAGGCGGAAAAACCGACGGCAGTTCGCCGGCACAAACAGCAGCGTCAGAACCAGCAGATCCGGCAGTTTTTGCATCACCAGCGAGTGGAAGATCTCCCGTTTGGATTCGCCGGGAATGCTGAACAGTTCCGGATAACCGTAGCCCAGCGACGCCGCCCACAGGTAGCCGGCGGCGATAATCTGCGTCAGCAGATAGACCCAGCGCGCCCAGTTGCGCCCTTTCACCAGCGAGAAGGCGCACCAGATTTCGACAAATACCAGCGCCAGGCTGCCGAGGAAGACCAGCGTCAGGTTCCAGGTCTGGACGCTGCGGTGTATGAATTCGTTCAGCCCCTGCAGACCCAACAGATTGAGGATCATCAGCAGGTCCAGAGCGCGGATCAAAATAATAGCAAAGGCCGCCACCTGCACCAGCGCAGGGACGTTAAGGCGGGCATGCGATGAGCGAGTTTTCGTAAACAATCCCAACGTAATGTCTTCCATGAAAACGGCGCCACAGGGTGGCGCCGACCGGAGGCTGCTGTACCGATTTTAGGTGGTTCAGCCTTGTCTTGCACGCTGGATATCGCGCACTCGCTGCTTTTCTGCGCGGGCCATCAAATACCAGGCGATAAAACCAACAATACCGACCACGCCAAGGATGAGCGTCGCCAGGGCGTTAATCTCCGGGTTGACCCCCATACGCACGCTGGAGAAGACCAGCATCGGTAACGTCGTGGCCCCGGGACCGGAGACAAAGCTGGCGATCACCAGGTCATCCAGCGACAGCGTGAACGCCAGCAGCCAGCCGGAGATCACCGCTGGCATAATCATCGGCAGCGTGATGACGAAAAAGACCTTCAGCGGCGCGGCGCCCAGATCCATCGCCGCCTCTTCGATCGAGTGGTCCAGCTCGCGCAAACGCGAGGAGATCACCACCGCCACGTAGGCGGTACAGAAGGTGACGTGCGCCAGCCAGATGGTTAACATCCCGCGGTCCGACGGCCAGCCAATGGCATGCCCTAGCGCCACGAACAGCAGCAGCAGCGAGAGACCGGTGATCACGTCCGGCATGACCAGCGGCGCGGTGATCATAAATGCGAAGCCGTTAGACCCGCGAAAGCGTCCAAAGCGCACCATCACCACCGCGGCGATGGTACCGAGGATCGCCGCCGCCGTCGCCGCGCAGGCGGCGATGGTCAGGCTCAGCCCTACCGCGCTCATCATCGCATCATCGTGGAACAATTCGCTATACCAGCGCGTCGACCACCCGGCCCAGACCGTCACCAGTTTCGAGCTGTTGAACGAGTAGATCACCAGCATCAGCATCGGGGCATAGAGGAAGGTGAACCCGAGCACGAGGATCAGAATGCGCCACGGCGAGCGTACTACCGGCAAGTCGTTCATCCCTGCTCTCCCATCTGTTTTTGCTGGTGCTTGTGGAACCACATGATCGGCACGATCAGCAGCAGTAGCATGACAATCGCCACCGCCGAGGCGACCGGCCAGTCGCGGTTGTTAAAGAACTCCTGCCACAGCACGCGGCCAATCATAATGCTATCGGGGCCACCCAGCAGTTCCGGGATCACGAACTCCCCCACCGCCGGGATAAACACCAGCATGGAGCCGGCGATAATGCCGCCTTTGGTGAGCGGGACGATCACCTGGAAGAAGGTCTTCAGCGGCCGGGCGCCGAGATCCAGCGAGGCCTCCACCAGCGAATAGTCGATGCGGGTCAGCGCGGTGTAGATCGGCAGCACCATAAACGGCAGGTAGGCATACACGATACCGATATACACCGCCAGGTTGGTGTGCAGGATCTCCAGCGGCTGATCGATAACCCCTAACCACAGCAGGAAGTTATTCAACACGCCGTTGCTTTTCAGCAGCCCCATCCAGGCATAGACGCGGATTAAGAATGACGTCCACGACGGAAGGATCACCAGCAGTAGCAGAATATTGCGCGTCGACGGCTTGCTGTGCGCCACCGCCCAGGCCAGCGGATAGCCCAGCAGCAGGCAGCAGATCGTCGATATGCCCGCCACCTGCAGCGACTGGAGATAAGCTTCAAAATAGAGCGGATCGTCGGTCAACTGCAGGAAGTTGGCAAAGTTGAGGGTCAGCGTCAGCTGGCCATCCGCCCACTCCATCAGTTCGGTGTAGGGAGGGATCGCCCGCGCCATCTCGGCAAGGCTTATCTTGAACACGATCAGGAACGGCAGCATAAACAACAGGATCAGCCACAGATAGGGCAGCGCAATCACCAGCTTGCGGCCATGCGCCATCTGCAGGCGTGCCACCCACAATGCGAAACCGCCCGGTTTTTTCTCCCCTGACGGGGATTCAACGGTACTCATCGCCCTCTCCTTACACCGTCAGCACTACGCAGCTGTCAGCATCCCAGCATAAACGCACCTCATCACCCCAGGTGGGCGTCCCTTTCCGATGGCGGTGTTCATTCTGCAGCTGGGCACTGATCATCTGCCCGCTTTGCAGGCGCACATGATAGATAGAGAGATCCCCCAGATAGGCGATATGTATCACTTCGCCGACGGCAAAATTGTAGCCGTCCGCTGGTGGTTCTTCGCACAGCATGATCTTCTCCGGGCGCAGCGCCACCCAGACCGGCACGTTGTCCACCACCGACGCGTCGGGGTCGACCTTTAGCGGGTGCACCAGTCCTGGCGAACTCAACACCAGGCCATCCTCCAGACGCTCCTTCACCAGGCCTTCAAAGACGTTTACCGAGCCAATGAACTCAGCGCTGTAGCGGGTGGTCGGGTGCTCGTAAATCTCTTCCGGTTCGCCAATCTGCACAAACTTGCCGCGGTTCATGATGGCGATACGGCCCGCCATGGTCATCGCCTCTTCCTGGTCGTGGGTCACCATTACGCAGGTCACGCCAACGCGTTCAAGGATATCCACCACCTCAAGCTGCATGCGATCGCGCAGCTTTTTGTCCAGCGCGCCCATCGGCTCATCGAGCAGCAGCAGCTTCGGCCGTTTCGCCAGGCTACGCGCCAGCGCGACACGCTGGCGCTGGCCGCCAGAGAGCTGGTGCGGCTTGCGTTTGGCATACTCCTGCATATGTACCAGGGCCAACATCTCCTGCACCCGGGCGGTGATTTCCGCTCTGGGCAGGCGATCCTGCTTCAGGCCGAAGGCGATATTCTGCTCAACGGTCATATGGGGAAACAGGGCGTAGGACTGGAACATCATATTGATAGGCCGCTGATAGGGCGGCACGCGCGCCAGATCCACGCCGTCGAGCATAATCTGCCCGGCGGTCGGTTGTTCAAAGCCCGCCAGCATGCGCAGCAGCGTCGACTTCCCGCAGCCTGATGCACCCAGCAGAGCAAAAATTTCGCCTTTGTAGATAGTGAGACTGACGTCGTCGACCGCGTGCTGGCCATCAAACGACTTGGTTAAGTTACGGATTTCCAGTAGCGGGGTCAGCGCTTTGGGGGCTTTCGCCTGTGGGCGGGGCATTACGTCGTTCAATCGGGTGCTCTCCGGCAAAAAAACGATCACCATATGGTCCGGTGCCATACTTCGTGCTTAACAGTGCAATTGCACCATCCTGGTGCTTCTGCTCGCCGGGCGCGCTGCCATTTCCCGGCGAGTGCAGATCTGATTCGGCCCGTGTTCGACGGGCCGTCAGAGATTATTTGCCGCTCTTCACTTTGGTCCATGCGCGGGTGCGCACGCGGTCAATCTTCGGATCCTGCACCTTCAGCGTGAACAGTTTGGCGAACACATCCGCTGGCGGATAAATCGCCGGGTTGTTACGGATAGCCTCGCTGACCAGCGGTGTGGAGGCCTTGTTGCCGTTGGCGTAGAACACCTGGTCGCTGATTTTAGCGATCACATCCGGGCGCATCAGATAGTTAAGGAACTGATAGGCTTCATCTTTATTCTTGGCGTCGGCCGGCATGGCAAAGACATCAAAGAACGCCAGCGCGCCTTCTTTCGGAATAAAGTAGGAGACGTTGACGCCATTTTTCGCCTCTTTCGCGCGGTTGGCCGCCTGCCAGACATCCCCTGCCCAGCCGATCGCCACGCAGATGTCGCCGTTGGCAAGATCGTTAATATATTGCGAAGAGTGGAAGTAACGAATGTTCGGCCGCAGCTTCAACAGCAGATCGGTGGCCGGGCCGGTGTAATCATCCGCTTTGCTGCTGTTCGGATCCTTGCCAAGGTAGTTCAGCACGGTGGCGAAAATCTCTTCCGGCGCGTCGAGGAAGGAGACGCCGCAGCTTTTCAGTTTTTCGAGGTTCTCCGGCTTCAGCACCAGATCCCAGCTGTCTACCGGCGCATCTTTGCCGAGGACCGCTTTCACCTTATCCACGTTGTAGCCAATACCCGTCGTTGCCCACAGATAAGGCACCGCGTATTTATTCTCCGGATCATGCTTGGCGACCAGCTTCAGCACTTCGGGGTCAAGGTTCTTCCAGTTGGGCAGCTTGCTCTTATCCAGCGGCTGGAACACGCCCGCCGCCAGCTGGCGCTCAAGGAAGCTTGCCGACGGTACCACCAGGTCGAAACCGGTGCTGCCCGCCATTAATTTGCCTTCCAGTACTTCGTTGGAATCAAAAACGTCATACACGACTTTAATCCCGGTCTCTTTTTCGAAATTCGCTACCGTGTCCGGCGCAATATAATCAGACCAGTTATAAACATGCAGGGTTTTTTGTTCGGCGGCGAGCGAACCGGCAGAGACGGCCATCAGCGCACCCGTAACCAGACCTGTTAACCATTTTTTACCAAAGGCGGTCATATCTCTTATCCTTCTCAACGCCCGTTAATTTACGGGCTCAAATATACGCATTTCAACGCATGCAAGAATCATGCATATTTTTTCATTGCCTGAGAAAAGGAGAGCGGATCTCTCCCGGAGTGGTTGCTCGCAACTGGAAGCATCGCCAGAATAACTGTAGCCAGAATAAGAGGCTATAGCCCAGGTAAAAAAACGCCTTTTATCAAATTTTTATGCAATAACGGTCTACGTGATAAGCCAAAACGGCCTGAATGGCGGTGAATAATGCTTTAAGAGAAGGTTAAACGCAGAATAAAAGCGGGTAATACGCAGCCGCTGCGGTAGTGGCTGCGCTAATTTTAGGCGGCTTTAGTGAAGAAAATGGTATTGCACGTTTTCCGCCGCGGGCTCTTCCTCTTCACCTTTGTACAGCAGCTGATTAGCGCCGGCTTCGAGGATCACCATCGAGATCTGCTCTTCACTTTGGCGGAAGAACCAGGCGAACTGATCCATGGTCACTCCTGGACCGATAGACAACGACTGGCAGACCACCAGCTTGGGCAAGTTATCGTCCTGAATATCGATAAAGGCCTTCACGGTTAACGAGCTGGCGTTGATGGCCGAGAGATCCGCCGACAGCGCCAGCAGGGCAGACGGCTTCACCTCCGCGAGGGCGGAAAAGAGCACCACGTTGTCCACCAGGTCAATTTTGGCATCAAAAATACCGTCGAAATTCTGCATATGCGGCAGGTGCAATGCCTGACAGGAATCGCACTCAAAAAAGCTGATGCCGATCTCATCCAGCCAGCGACGTAGCGTATCCAGACCTGGAACGACCAGTGAATCCATAGTGCCTGTGACCTCTTACAATGGAAAAACGACGCCATAGCTTACGCAAAAAAAGCGCCGCATACCATGACAGACTTGCATCCGGCGGCTAGCCGCCTATTTTCAAACAGAATTCCGGCGTCGCCTGGCGCTCGATCCAGGCGATCATCTTGCTGGCGATGTCCACGCCGGTGGTGGTTTCCACCCCTTCCAGCCCCGGCGAGGCATTCACCTCCATCACCAGCGGCCCGCGGGTGGCGCGTAAAATATCGACGCCGGCGACATCGAGCCCAAGGGTTTGCGTCGCCTTGATGGCAATCGCCCGCTCCTCGTCGCTAATCTGCGCCACCGTGGCCATGCCGCCGCGGTGCAGGTTAGAACGAAAGTCTCCCTCTTTTGCCCGCCGTTCGATCGCCGCCACCACCTCATTGCCGACCACCAGACAGCGAATATCGCAGCCTTTCGCCTCGGCAATATATTCCTGCACCAAAATATGCGCATTCAGCCCGCGAAAGGCGTCGATCACGCTCTCCGCCGCCTGACGGGTCTCCGCCAGCACCACGCCGATCCCCTGGGTGCCTTCCACCAGCTTCACCACCAGTGGTGCCCCACCCACCATGGCGATCAGGTCGCTGGTGTCATCGGGGGAGTGAGCGATGCCGGTCAGCGGCAGATCGATGCCCTGGCGCGCCAGCAGCTGCAGCGAGCGCAGCTTATCGCGAGCGCGGGTGATGGCGACCGACTCATTCAGCGGATAGCTTCCCAATAGCTCAAACTGACGCAAAGCCGCGGTGCCATAGTAGGTGATCGCCGAGCCAATCCGCGGGATCACCGCATCAAAATGCGGTAGCTGACGCCCTTTGTAGTGGATGGACGACGCCACCGGACTGACGTTCATATAGCAGGAAAGCGGATCGAGGATCTCGACCTGATGCCCGCGCTGTTGCGCCGCTTCACGCAGGCGTCGACATGAATAAAGCGTTCCATCCCGGGATAATATGGCAATTTTCATCCTGCACCTCTGCGAAAAGACCCGCTCTGGCGGGCCTCAGCTATCGAACACACTTTCACCTTTCCTGCGGCCAGCGGCGGATACCGCCTGGCCGGAGCAGCAGTGTACACGTAATCAGCGTGTTGCCCACCCCTGCTTATGCAGATAGTCGAGAATAAACGGACGACTCTCTTTCACGATAGTGCGACGGATATGATCGCTCCAGGTATCGCGGCGGGCGTTGCTGCCGCGCGACAGATAATAGTGCGCCAGCTGTTCGTCATAGTCCGCCAGCAGCGCGTTATCCAGCGGCTGATAGTGGTTCTCATGCACCAGCATGGCGGCCGGCATCCGCGGCTTGATGTCCGGGTTATCCGCCGGCCAGCCAAGGCAAAGACCGAACAGAGGCAGGACGTGCTGCGGCAGCGCCAGCAGCGCCGTCACCGCCTCAATGTTGTTGCGCAGTCCGCCGATATAGACGCCACCCAGCCCGAGGGACTCGGCGGCAATCAGCGCGTTTTGCGCCAGCAGCGCCGTATCGACGACGCCGATCAGCAGCTGTTCCGCCAGCCCCAGCTGCGCCTGTGGGCAAATCTGCAGGTGGCGGTTAAAGTCGGCGCAGAAGACCCAAAACTCCGCCGCCTGGGCGACGTGCTGCTGGCCGCCGGTCAGCGGGACCAGTTGCGCACGCAGCGCTGGGTCAGTAATACGGATGATGGAGGTGCACTGTAAAAAACTCGAGGTAGATGCCGCTTGCGCGCTGGCGATAATCTCTGCGCGCTGTTCGTCGCTCACGGGCGCATCGGTGAAGTGGCGGATGGAACGATGGCTGCGCAGCAGCTCAATGGTCGGCGTCATTGCGTTTTTCTCTGTCAGACAAGGATTCAGGCTTTGGAGAGTGCGTTAACTGCGGGGCCACGATCTGCGCCACTCGCCACATGACAGCGATGGCGGCAGGGATCATCAGCATAATCCCGGCAAAGATCATCACCAGCGCCGCAGTCGGACTGGCAATGGGCTCAGGCAGCTGGACATACTGGTTAAGCGAGAGCCAGGCAAGGGTTAACAGCCCCATCCCGAGGATCTCAACCAGCAGAATGCTTTTCGGCAACGGGGCAAATTTTCGCATCACGCCTCTCCGGTTGATAAGCGCGGCGCATCAGACAATCCCACTGCGCCGCCGGGTCAGTATACGGGTTTTGATAGTACGACATTTATCAAACATAGCCGTAAACCATCGAAGCAAAAGGTAGAACCTTCTTTCCCTCCCCGGTCAATGCAGGCATCATAAGCGCCATTCGCCATCCGGCTGAGGTTTAAGGAGAGAAGCAATGTTTACCGTTATTTTTGGTCGTCCAGGCTGCCCTTACTGCGTTCGCGCCAAAGAGCTGGCAGAAAAACTGACCAACGAGCGTGATGACTTTAACTACCGTTACGTGGATATTCACGCCGAAGGCATCAGCAAAGCTGACCTGGAAAAAACCGTCGGCAAACCGGTTGAAACCGTACCGCAGATTTTCGTCGACCAGAAACACATCGGCGGTTGCACCGATTTCGAAGCCTGGGCGAAAGAGAACCTCGGTCTGTTTGCCTGAGCCAATTTATTTGCTCGATGAGTGACTGCGCCAGGTATCAAGCCAGGCGCAGATAAACAAAAAGCACAACGCCCCGAGCGCGCACCAGAACACCGCGCTCAGTACCCACGCCATCTCCTGCCAGAACGTTCTGTGCGTCACGAAGAACAGCCGCATCGTCACCATACAGACCGGCGCCGCCAGCATCGCACCCAGCAAAGGGCGCAGCACCCGCTGTCCGGGAGAGAGGCAGCTCGCCGCCGCCCCTGGCAGCAAAAAGAAGAGCAGGCCCAGCTCCGGGTTGCCGCTGGCGCGAAAGGCCCCTTTCATATGTAATAGCAGCGATAAGCACACCACAATGAACAGAACGAAGCCGCAGATAATACCGGCCCAACTACGCTCAGACTTCACCGTATCCTCCTGATGTTGCCTCTAACTCACGTCCACGTCGCCCAGTCAGATAAAGCATTTCGGCAATCCATGCCAATAACTCCCCTACCAGCCTAAAAACGATTGTCACTAGCCGCCGCATCCAGGAAGGATTAAACTAGCGGGTATATTTTTGCTGGTTATAACAGGGTGCCAGAATAGGTTCGCCACAACGCGAACGCCTGAGCAACCTTAGACCAAATAACCATTTCCTTCAACAACTTACTAGTAAATGAGAAGTTGGCTTTCGTGAATATAAACGTCGCAGATTTGTTAAACGGGAATTACATCCTGTTATTATTCGTTGTACTTGCATTAGGACTATGCTTGGGAAAACTGCGTCTCGGCTCAGTACAACTTGGTAATTCCATTGGCGTTTTAGTCGTTTCTCTCTTATTAGGTCAACAGCATTTCGCGATTAACACTGATGCCCTTAATCTCGGCTTTATGCTGTTTATTTTTTGCGTCGGCGTGGAAGCCGGGCCCAACTTTTTTTCCATTTTTTTCCGCGACGGCAAAAACTACCTGATGCTGGCGCTGGTGATGGTCGGCAGCGCGATGCTGATCGCCACCGTGCTGGGCAAAGTGTTCGGCTGGGATATTGGTCTTACCGCCGGTATGCTGGCGGGCGCCATGACCTCCACCCCGGTGCTGGTGGGCGCGGGCGACACCCTGCGCCATTTCGGCCTGCCCAGCGATCAGCTGGCGCAGTCGCTTGACCATCTGAGCCTCGGCTATGCCCTGACCTACCTGGTCGGCCTGGTGAGTCTGATCGTCGGCGCCCGCTATATGCCCAAGCTGCAGCATCAGGATCTGCAGACCAGCGCCCAGCAAATCGCCCGCGAGCGCGGCCTCGATACCGATTCAAAACGTAAAGTGTACCTGCCGGTGATCCGCGCCTACCGCGTTGGCCCGGAGCTGGTGGCCTGGGCGGATGGCAAAAATCTGCGCGAACTGGGTATTTATCGCCAGACCGGCTGCTATATCGAACGCATCCGCCGCAACGGCATTCTGGCCAACCCGGACGGCGACGCGGTGCTGCAGATGGGCGACGATATTGCGCTGGTGGGCTATCCGGACGCGCACGCCCGCCTCGACCCGAGCTTCCGTAACGGCAAAGAGGTATTTGACCGCGATCTGCTCGACATGCGCATCGTCACCGAAGAGATTGTGGTCAAAAACCACAACGCCGTCGGCCGCCGCCTGGCGCAGCTGAAGCTCACCGACCACGGCTGCTTCTTAAACCGGGTTATTCGCAGCCAGATTGAAATGCCTATCGACGATAACGTGGTGCTGAACAAAGGCGACGTGCTGCAGGTCAGCGGCGATGCCCGTCGCGTAAAAACCGTAGCCGACCGCATCGGCTTTATCTCCATTCACAGCCAGGTGACCGACCTGCTGGCCTTCTGCGCCTTCTTTATCGTCGGCCTGATGATCGGCATGATCACCTTCCAGTTCAGCTCTTTTAGCTTCGGCATCGGCAACGCCGCCGGCCTGCTGTTTGCCGGCATTATGCTTGGCTTCCTGCGCGCCAACCACCCAACCTTCGGCTATATCCCGCAGGGAGCGCTGAACATGGTGAAAGAGTTTGGCCTGATGGTGTTTATGGCCGGGGTCGGACTCAGCGCCGGGGCCGGGATCAATAACGGTCTGGGCGCCGTCGGCGGTCAGATGCTGGCGGCAGGGCTTATTGTCAGCCTGTTGCCGGTAGTGATCTGCTTCCTGTTCGGCGCCTATGTGCTGCGCATGAACCGGGCGATGCTGTTTGGCGCCATGATGGGCGCCCGCACCTGCGCCCCGGCAATGGAGATCATCAGCGATACCGCGCGCAGCAACATTCCGGCGCTCGGCTACGCAGGCACCTACGCCATTGCCAACGTGCTGCTTACCCTTGCCGGGACGCTCATCGTGATCATCTGGCCAGGGCTACAATAAATTTTTGAGAAAAAAGCCGTCACAGGCAGAACTTTTTCTCAGGGCATCAGTCATAAGTAATGCCACTGCTTTTCTTTGATGTCCCCATTTTGTGGAGCCCATCAACCCCGCCACTTCGGTTCAAGGTTGATGGGTTTTTTGTTGCCTGCATTTAGCCATTACGGGTGAAACGCCGCCTCAGCGCCCCTCTTCCTGCGCCCTCTCCCCCGCCAGCTGCCCAACCAGCAGCCGGATTGCCGCCTTCGACAGCGGCGCGCGGTCGGTGACAAAGTGCAAGGTCATCCCTTCAATAAAGGCGTCAAGACCGCGGGCGGTGTCAGCGGCGAACCATTGCTCCAGCGTCTGCTGGCTGCGCCGCATCCAGTTCTGCATCACCCCCTTTAGCGCCGGCTGGCTGCTGCAGAACGCGTACAGCTGGTACATCAGCTCCATATTGCGCGCCGTGGTCACCTGGGCGCTGAAGATCAGCTCCGCGATGGCATCGCAGGCTTGTTCCCGGTTCGTTACCCCGGCAAAGCATTGCTGATACTGCGCCGACATCTCGGCGGTAAACAGGCTGAACGCCTCCTCAACCAGCGCCTCGATGCCGCTGAAATAATAGGTCAACGACCCCAGCGGCACATTCGCGCAGAGGGCGATTTTGCGGTGCGTCACCGCCTGGACGCCGTGCGCCGCGATGGTGTCCAGCGTCGCCTGCAGGATGCGCTCGCGGCGCTGCGGATCGTTCGGTCTACGGGCCATAATTTTCCTCTTCCGGTTTATGTACAAATGTACACATGCTTGCTACTGTTGTCTTCACTCTTCTCCTTTAAGGCGTTTACGGATGACGACGCAAACCTCGCGCAGAGCGCTCCAGCTTCGGCTTTGGGCGCTGTTTATGTTCTTTTTCATCCCCGGCTTATTAATGGCCTCCTGGGCCACCCGCACGCCGGCGATCCGCGATCAGTTGATGCTTTCTACGGCAGAAATGGGCGTGGTGCTGTTTGGTCTGTCGGTGGGGTCGATGAGCGGTATTCTCTGCTCAGCGTGGCTGGTGAAGCGCTTTGGTACCCGCAAGGTCATCCGCACCACCATGTCCTTCGCCGTACTCGGCATGCTGGTGCTCAGCCTGGCGCTGTGGGTCTCTTCCGCCCCGCTGTTCGCCTTCGGCCTGGCCATCTTTGGCGCCAGCTTTGGCTCCGCAGAAGTCGCTATTAACGTCGAAGGCGCGGCCATCGAGCGGGAGATGAATAAAACGGTGCTGCCGATGATGCATGGCTTCTACAGCTTTGGCACCCTGTTCGGCGCCGGAGTGGGCATGGCAGTGACCGGATTCGGCCTGCCTGCCGCCCCGCACATCCTGGCGGCTGCGCTGGTGGCTATCCTGCCCATCGCCATTGCCATCCGCGCCATTCCCGATGGCACCGGTAAAAATGCCGCCGAAGCCGCCCACGGTGAGGCGAAGGGTCTGCCGGTATGGCGCGACGCGCAGTTGCTGCTGATCGGGGTCATCGTCCTGGCGATGGCCTTTGCCGAAGGTTCGGCCAACGACTGGCTGCCGCTGCTGATGGTGGACGGCCACGGCTTTAGCCCCACCTCCGGCTCGCTGATCTATGCTGGCTTCACCCTCGGGATGACGCTGGGCCGCTTTACCGGCGGCTGGTTTATCGATCGCTACAGCCGGGTGACGGTGGTCCGCGGCAGCGCGGTGATGGGCGCCCTGGGTATTGGCCTGATCATCTTCGTCGATAACCCCTGGGTGGCGGGCATCTCGGTACTGCTGTGGGGCATCGGCGCCTCGCTCGGTTTCCCGCTGACCATCTCCGCCGCCAGCGATACCGGGCCGGACGCGCCCAAGCGCGTCAGCGTGGTGGCGATCACCGGTTATCTTGCTTTCCTCGTCGGGCCGCCGCTGCTGGGCTTCCTCGGCGAACACTTCGGCCTGCGCAGCGCCATGATGGTGGTGCTGGGTCTGGTCATGGTGGCGGCACTGGTCGCCCGCGCGGTGGCTAAGCCACAATCTGAACCCGTTATGGAGAACAGCTAATGAGCATCAAACTGATTGCGGTGGATATGGACGGCACCTTTTTAAGCGATGCCAAAACTTACAACCGGCCGCGCTTCCTCGCCCAGTACCAGCGAATGCGTGAACAGAATATTCGCTTCGTGGTCGCCAGCGGCAACCAATATTATCAGCTGATCTCCTTTTTCCCGGAGATCGCCCATCAGATCGCCTTTGTGGCGGAAAACGGCGGCTGGGTGGTGAGCGGCAATGAAGACGTCTTCAACTGCCAGCTGCCGGCCCACCATTTCAACGCCGTGGTCGATCATCTGCAGACCCTGCCGAATATCGAAATCATCGCCTGCGGGAAGCGCAGCGCCTACACGCTCAACCGCTATAACGACGCGCTGAAGACGGTGGCGGCGAAGTATTATCACCGCCTCGAACTGGTGGATGATTTTAACCACCTTGATGACGCGATCCTCAAATTTGGTCTCAATGTACCGGACAGCCTGATCCCGGAAATTCAGCCGAAGCTGCACGCGGCGCTGGGGGATATGGTCACCGCGGTGGCCACCGGCTACGGCAGTATTGACTTAATTATGCCTGGGGTGCACAAAGCCAACGGCTTGCGCATTTTGCAGCAGCGCTGGGGCATTGAGGATCATGAGGTGGTGGCGTTCGGCGATAGCGGCAATGATATCGAGATGCTGCAGCACGCCGGATTTGGCTTTGCCATGGCCAACGCCCGGGAAGACGTCAAAGCTGTCGCCAGCCATCACGCGCCGCACAACAACGAAGAAGGCGTGCTGCAGATTATTGATAAGGTGTTAAATCGCGAAGCGCCGTTCGCCTGATAAGACCCCGGATGCGAGCGCATCCGGGTTTGCCACCGGTTACGCCTGCTGCGAATTGCCGACGCTTTTATCTTTCAGGAAGTAGATCATCAGCCCCAGCCACAGTACCCCGCCCAGCAGGTTAAACAGGCTGAACAAGCCGTTGCCCCCCAGCTCATAAGCATGTTTGCTGAGCTCGATGCCGACAGTGAAGATCAGCATCTGCAGCATTCCCATCGCCGCCGAGACCGTGCCTTTGCTCATCTCGCTGGCGAACAGCGTTAAGCGCACCAGCCCGGCATTCGCGAGGCCAATTCCGAAGGCGTAGAAGCTCAGGCCGGCGGTCATCCACAGATAAGCGTGGGAAGAAACCACGGTCGCCGCCGCGGAGAGGATCAGACCAAACATGATCGGCCAGCCGCCCATGATAATCAGCGAGCGCACGGTACGGCGCGAAGTGAGGCGCGCCAGCACCAGGTTACCGGCAATCAGCGCGCCGAAAATCGGCACCTGCAGCATGCCATACTCATAGCTGGTGGCCTGTTCGCCGCTGATAATAATGACCGGCGACTGGGCAATCCACGCCAGCAACGGCAGGCTGACAAAGCCCGTCGCCAGCGCGCCAGCGACGAAGCGCAGGTTTTTCAGCACCAGGCGATAATCGCGACCCAGCTCTTTGACCGACAGTTTTTCGCCCAACCGCGTCGCGGTTTCCGGCATCGCCCGCTGCAGCCCGACGAACGAGATGGCCGCCAGCACGGCGAACAGGACGAACATCATCTCCCACGGCAGCACGTGCACCCAGGCGGCGCCCACCAGCGGCCCCAGCAGCGGGGCAATCAGCGCCACGTTGGCCATCAGGGCGGTGATTTTGATACACACCGCCTCCTCAAAGGACTCCTGGATCGCCGCATAGCCTACCGCGCCGATAAAGCACAGGCTAATCCCCTGCAGGAAGCGCAGCAGGGTAAACTGCTCAATGGTCTGCGCCAGCAGCGTCGCCAGGCAGGTGACGATAAACCACACCACCCCGGTCAACATCACCGGGCGGCGGCCAATACGGTCCGACAGCGGCCCCAGCAGCCACTGTAAAAACATGCCGCCGGCCAGATAGGCGGTCATCGAGGTAGGTACCCATTCGTTGCCCACCTGAAACTCCTGAACCACGGCCAGCATACCCGGCTGGATCATATCGTTGCCGATATAGGTGGAAAACTCGTACAGCACCAGACATAACGGGAACAGCAACGCCTGCCTTCCGAGGCGGCGGCCTGAAAGCGAATAATTTTGCATGAAATCTCTTATCTATCAAAAATCGCGCAAAGTTTAATGAAACTCCCGGCGCGGAGATAGTGAATTGTGGGTGACACCGCACAATATTGCGAATTGCGCGATTGCGAATTGCGCGCCGCCGTCCGGACTCTCCCCCTGCTATTCAGCCTGCGTATATATTCCGTTTATGTTTCAGCAATGTGACAAACGATATACTGACGCTTTTCAGGGTGTTAGCGCGGCTTCTCAACATGCGCTATTTCATAACAACCTGATCTTTAAGACAATGCTGCTTTATCTCCACACCGCTTTTTTTTAGGGTAGGCGGCTTATTTGCTATCGGACCAACGAGCCTGGAAGTCTATGCTGGAAAATATTAACTACGCGCTGTTCGCCCTGATCAACGCGACGCCGGCCTCGCCGCAGTGGGCCATTGAGGTGGCGATCCTGATCGCCAAAGATCTGATTCTGATCGTGCCCTTGCTGGTAGTGACATTATGGCTGTGGGGGCCTGCCCAGCGGCAGATGGTGTTTAAGCTGATGCTGGCGCTAATGATTAGCCTGACCGTGTCGTGGGCGATCGGCCACCTCTATCCGCACGATCGGCCGTTTGTCGCTGGCGTGGGCTATAACTTCCTGCATCACGCGGCGGACGACTCCTTCCCCAGCGATCACGGCACCGTCAGCTTTACCTTTGCCCTGGCTTTTCTGTTCTGGCACCGCCTGTGGTCCGGCGCCCTGCTGATGGCCATTGCCACCGCCATCGCCTGGTCCCGCGTCTATCTCGGCGTACACTGGCCACTGGATATGGTCGGCGGTCTGCTGGCCGGAATGTGCGGCTGCCTTGGCGCGGCGCTGATCTGGCATACGTTCGGCCCGGCGCTGTATCGCCAGTTGCAGCGACTGTATCGTCTCTGCTTCTCCTTGCCGATCCGCAAAGGCTGGGTACGCGGCTAAACGCCAGCTGTCGCTGCGGCCACCGCGTGACTAACCCGTAAGCGACAGGTAAAATCCCGCTAACGCCCTGCCCCCGCAGGGCGATTTTAGCGCAGAGGGAATATGGAAACTCGCCGTGACGAACGTATCAGTCAGCTCATTCAGGCACTCAAGCGCAGCGATAAGCTGCATCTGAAAGAAGCCGCCTCCCTGCTTGGGGTCTCGGAAATGACCATTCGTCGCGACCTCAATGGCCATA
Source organism: Klebsiella sp. G-Nf4 (assembly GCF_002810615.1). Classification (NCBI taxonomy): domain Bacteria; kingdom Pseudomonadati; phylum Pseudomonadota; class Gammaproteobacteria; order Enterobacterales; family Enterobacteriaceae; genus Klebsiella; species Klebsiella sp. G-Nf4. The sequence goes on from NZ_PION01000005.1 coordinate 288,213, forward strand.
GCGGCCCGGTTGTGCTGCTCGGCGGATACATTGTGCTGGAGCCGCGCAGCGCCACCCATTACCTGCTCAGCGATCAAAAAACCCGGCTGGTCGAGGAAAAACGCCGCGCCGCTCGCCATGCAGCCGCGCTGCTGGAGGCCCATCAGATGGCCTTCTTCGACTGCGGGACCACCACGCCGTGGATCATTGACGCCATCGATGATGCCCTGCCCTTCACCGGCGTCTGTTACTCCCTGAATACCTTCCTGGCCCTGCAGGAGAAACCGCAGTGCCGCGCGGTCCTGTGCGGTGGGGAATTTCACGCCAGCAACGCGATTTTTATGCCGCTGAGCCTTGAAGATACCCTCAGCCATCTGAGCCCCGACATCGCCTTTTACTCGGCGGCGGGCATTGACTGCGAGCAGGGGGCGACCTGCTATAACCTGGAGGAGCTGCCGGTCAAGCACTGGGCGATGCGTCACGCGCGCTACCATGTGCTGGTGGTCGACCACAGCAAGTTTGGCAAAGTGCGTCCGGCGCGCATGGGGGCGTTAGCGAAATTTGACGTGATCGCCAGCGATATCTGCCCGGATGATGAGCTGGTCGCGCTGGCGAAGGCGCAGCAGATCTCCCTGCTGTATTGAGGCGTCACTGACCGCGCCCCGCCGGGCGCGGTCATGGCATCAGGAGAACCAGCTGCCGAACCAGCCGTGCAGTTTCATCAGCACGAAGTCGATCATCCGGCTGAAGAAGCCGCCCTCTTTCACCGGCTCCATGACGATCAGCGGGCGCTGTTCGATGGTTTTATCATTCAGCTTAAAGTCGATAGTCCCGACCACCTGCCCCTTTTCCAGCGGCGCGGTAAGCTGCGGCTGATTTAAGGTGTAGCTGGCTTTCAGGTTTTTCAGCTGGCCCTTCGGCAGGGTGATAGAGCCCGCCTCGCCGGCTCCCAGTTTCGCTTCGCTGCTGTCGCCAAACCATACGCGCTGGGTGACGAAGGTGGCATCCGGTTTAATCGGCGTCACGGTTTCATAGAAGCGGAAGCCCCAGGTCAGCAGTTTTTCTGACTCGTTAAAGCGAATGCGGTCAGTTTTGGTCCCCAGCACCACGGCGATCAGACGCATATCACCCTGAGTGGCCGAGGAGACCAGGTTATAGCCGGCCCCGGCGGTGGTCCCGGTTTTCACACCATCGGCGTTGAGGTTGGTGCTCCACAGCAGACGGTTGCGGTTCGGCTGGCGAATTTTATTGAAGGTAAACTCTTTCTCTTTATGTACCGCGTACTCTTCCGGCACATCGTGGATCATCGCTTTGGTCAGCAGCGCCATATCGCGGGCGGTACTGAACTGACCCGGCGCATCAAGGCCGTGGACGGTCATAAAGGTGGTGTTGGTCAGCCCCATTTTTTTGGCATAGCCGTTCATCAGGCTGACGAATGCATCCTGGCTGCCCGCCACGTAGTCGGCAATCGCAATACTGGCGTCGTTACCGGACTGAATAATGACCCCTTTGTTCAGATCTTCCACCGAGACCTGCATGCCAGGCTTGAGGAACATCACCGATGAGCCGCGCAGCGCCGGGTTGCCGGTCGCCCAGGCATCACGTCCGACGGTCACCATATCGGTGAGCTTGATTTTTCCCGCTTTTATCGCCTGCCCCACCACGTAGCTGGTCATGATCTTCGTCAGACTGGCCGGGTCGAGTTTTTCATCGGCATTGCCTTCGCTGAGCACCTTCCCGCTGGCGTAGTCCATCAGGATCCAGGCGCGAGCGTCAATCGAAGGGGCGTCGGGGAGTTGTTCTGCAGCCTGCACCGCAGGTGCGACAAGAAATAACAGCGCGCAACCTGCAGCGAGGCCGCGAAGGGAAAAAGCGTCATGCATCATAAGAGCCACCCAAGTATCCTTTCCAAACAAAATATGCCGCACCACTCTGACCGCGCCGCAGCAACCGGTGAGTAAAGCGTACAAATGACCTTAAAGAAACAGCGAGTTGGTAAAGTTTTTAAAGTTTACGCAATAACGTGCCGCTGTGCTTTAATCAGAACAACTTTTTTGATCGTGATTGCCTAAATATTAACTTTATCCCAACATGATCGCCGATCGCGCTGCAACGGCAGTGAAACAAACTCAGGAGCGAAAATGATTACACTGTGGGGACGTAATAACTCGACCAACGTGAAGAAAGTACGCTGGGTGCTGGAGGAGTTGGATCTTCCTTATGAGCAGATCCTCGCCGGGCTGGAGTTTGGTCTCAATCATGACCCGGAATATCTGGCGATGAACCCGAACGGGCTGGTGCCGCTGTTAAAAGACGATGCCACCGGGGTGGTGTTGTGGGAATCAAATACCATTATTCGCTACCTTGCCGCGCAGTACGGCGTCGATCGCCTGTGGCTGGCCACGCCGGCGCAGCGCGCGCAAGGGGAAAAGTGGATGGACTGGTCCAACGGGACGCTCTCTCCCGCCCATCGCCCGGTGTTAATGGGTCTGGTCAGGACGCCGCCGGAGCAGCGCGACCCGGCGGCCATCGCCGCGGGGATCAGCGCCTGTGAATCGCTGTTTGCCATGCTTGATGACGAACTGGCGAAAACGCCATGGCTCTCTGGCGAGCACTTCGGCCTTGGCGATATTGCCGTTGCCCCCTTTGTCTACAATCTGCTGGAGATCCTCGATACCTGGCAACCGCGGCCCCATCTGCAGCGCTGGTATCAACAGATTAGCCAGCGCCCCGCCTGGCACGAGGTCGTGAAGATCCCGGTCACCTGAGGTTAACCCTCCGGGCTCAAACGCAACAGTTCACCGTTAGACTCGTCGGTTAATACGTACAGATAGCCGTCGGGTCCCACGCGGACGTCGCGGATACGCTTCCCGCGCGCCTCCAGCAATCTCCCCTCCTCGCGGACCTGATTACCGTCCACCGATAAGACGATAAGCGACGTCTCCTTCAGCGCGCCGATAAACAGCTTGTGCTGCCACTGGGGAAAAGTCTGCGCCGAGTAAAAGGCCATCCCACTCACCCCGGGGGAGACCGGCCAGACATACAGCGGGGGTTCGGTACCCGGGGCCGTCTTGCCCTTGGCCTCCGGGATCGGCAGGCCGCTGTAGTTAATGCCGTGCGTCGCCAGCGGCCAGCCGTAGTTTTTCCCCGCCTGTGGGATGTTAATTTCATCCCCGCCGCGTGGGCCGTGCTCATTGAGCCACAGCGCGTCACTCCATGGGTTCATCGCCATGCCCTGCGGATTGCGAATACCGTAGGCCCAGATCTCCGGCCTGGCGTCAGCCCGGCCGACAAAGGGGTTATCCGGCGGAACGTCCCCCGCGTCCGTCAGGCGAACCACTTTCCCCTGCAGCTTGCTGAGATCCTGGGCGGTGGCGCGCTGATTGTTCTCTCCCAGACCGATAAACAGATACCCTTTGCCGTCGAACACCAGCCGGCCACCGAAATGATTGCCAACGGAGAGTTTCGGCTGCTGGCGAAACACCACGGTAAAGTTCGTCAGTTGGGTGGCATCCTCGCTTAACCGCCCGTAGCCTACCGCGGTGCCCGCTTTGCCACTGGCGTCGCTTTCCGCATAGCTCAGCCATACCCGTCGCGACTGCGCAAAATCCGGCGCCAGCGCTACATCCAGTAAGCCGCCCTGGCCGTTGGCCCACACCTGCGGCACGCCGGATATCGGCGCCGACAGTCCTTTACCTGGCTGCCAGCGCTTGAGCTCGCCGCCGCGCAGGGTAATCAACATGCCCTGATCGTCGGGGAGAAACGCCAGACCCCACGGATGGGCCAGCCGGTTTTGCAATACCTCCACCCGCACCGCGGCCTGGCTTAACGCCGGCAGCGCTAAGGCGCTCAATATCAACAGCAGCGGGATCGGACGCATAGCATTCTCCTTTAGTCAGCTCTGCGCTAAAGGGTAGCCAGCGGGGAAAGTTGCGCGGGGATTTTTACATAACCTTTAACAGGGGAAGCGTCTACTTCCCCTGGGTTTCAGCCGATCAGGCATGGGTGATTGGCGCCAATTCATTCAATTTATGAATATTTGAAGTCAATCCTGTCAGACAGCGTTCTAGCTTCTCTACGTTAACCGCAATGTACAGTGGGCAATCATGATGCCCGCTCATCAGGCATACTGCAGCGGCGGCGATGGACTCGCCAGCCAGGCGAAGGGCCTCCTTCTCCTCCGGTGAAATGACATTCTGCAGGCGCGGGGCCTGCGCACGCATTTCACAGCACAGCTCAAACAAGTTATCACGCAGATGGTCATTTTCGCTGACTGACATGTAGCCTTTGGCCTTTCGCAGCTGCAGATAGGCATCAATATCGATATTGGCATTGATGAGCTTCTGCAAAAGGTGGCGATATTGTCTGTCAACGGTCATCACAGTTCCTCCTCTGTCGTCCTTTACCCTTCTCATAATACGGTTATTTTTTGTGCAAAATGATGCGCCAGGTCAATTATTTCCAAGCCTTTAATACCCTTTACAATGTGACAACCTTACCGCTTTGTAAGGTATATAACAAAGACAATGTTATACGATCACAATTAATTTCAGAAAGAAATCAAATCGCAATTACTGTCATTAAAAGGCGAAAATAGTGCTGCAATGATCACAATATATTACAGGCGCTATTGCACAATCGTCAGCCATGATGCCATAACAAATCATTAATGCGATACGTATAACATTTAATAAAAACAGCGACCGCGGCCCGCGGATCGCTGATAATCTCTCTGCCTGTTTGCAAGGAACTGAAACATGACGCCCGGTAAAAGAAACTACCTCCTGTTGAGTCTTTTTGATTTCCTCTACCTGTTCGCCTGGTCGTCGACCATGGCTTTCTTCGTCATCTGGACCACCCAGCATCTTGGCATCAGCGCCACGAAGACTGGCCTGCTGTACTCGGTCAACGCCTTTATTGCCCTGCTGATGCAGCCTTTCTTCGGCTTTATCTCCGACAAATTCGGCCTGAAAAAGCGGCTTATCTGGCTACTGGTCGCCCTGCTCCTGCCGGTGGGGCCCTTCTTTATCTACGTTTACGCGCCGCTGCTGGTGCACAACTTTTGGTTTGGCGCCCTGCTGGGGGGGATCTATCTGGGGATCATCTTTAACTCCGGCTGCGGGGTGATCGACTCTTACATCGATAAGATTTCACGCCGCTACCAGTTCGAATACGGTCGGGTACGGATGTGGGGCTCGTTAGGCTGGGCAGCGGCGGCCTGGATTGTGGGTAAATATATCGACAGCAATCCTAATCTGGCCTTCTGGCTCGCCAGCCTCGCCATCGTCATCGCCGCCATCTGCTTTATGCTGACCAAAATTGAATTAACCGACGCTGATGTGGCGCGAAGCGAATCGCTGAAGGTCTCCCATGCCCTCGAGCTGGCGAAGAATGGTCAGTTCTGGATGCTGCTGCTCTTTACCCTGTTCGTCACGCAGATTTATGACACCTACGATCAGCAGTTTGCCCAGTATTTCTCGCTGCAGTTCCCGACGCCGGAGGAAGGCAACCGCTGGTACGGTATCCTCGCATCCGTTCAGGTCTGCGGTGAAACCCTGTTCTTATGCCTGATGCCGTGGTTTGTTAACCGGACCGGCGCCAAATGGGCGCTGATCATCGCCGGGTTGATCATGTCGGTACGCATTGTCGGGTCAGCCATCCCCCTCGGTCCGGTGTGGATTGGCGCGGTGAAAATGATGCATGCCCTGGAGAAACCATTAATTCTGGTATCGGTCTTTAAATTCATCGCCGCCAACTTCGACCACAAACTCTCTTCGACGGTCTATTTGCTGGTGCTATTTGTCGCCTCGATCGCCACCGCCATCTACTCCCCGCTGGCAGGCTACCTGTACGATACCATTGGCTTCGCCGACACCTATCTGATCCTCGGCGGTATCGCCGGGCTCTTTACGCTGATCTCCATTTTCACCCTGAAGGATAAGCGCGAGCCGAAAAAGCCCAGCGCCAGGCCTTCCGGGGCCGTCACGCCGGCGCAATAAGTCTTTGCCCGGTAGCCACGCCGGGCGCTACACGTTGCGCGCGACTAACGGCTTTTGCAGGAGCGTTTCCAGCACCCGCAGCGGCGAGAGCTGCGGGTGACTCATCGCCTTCACTGGCAACAGAAAGGTTTGCTCAAGCAGATACTGGCCGCGCATTGCGGCGTGCGGGGTCTGATCGGAAAAGCAGATCCAGGTGCTGCCGGCGGCAAAGTCGATCTCCTGCTGCACCCCCTGTTGTTGGTACTCAGGGGTGCTTTTCATCGCATCGTGCAGGGCCAACATCAGATGATCGTAATGGCTGCGCCGACTTTTGGTGATCCCCAGCGCTGCCAGCAGCCAGGCGCCTGGCGGCGACCAGGGTTTCAGCTGCGGCAGAAAGCGCGCCGCGAGGGTATCGAAATGCTCCCCCGTCCGCCAGGTTCGCGGTTCGCCGCCAGGGTGAATATTGCAAAAGATGCGCAGAATACGGTCACCATTGACCGGGCGCGACGGGAAAGCATCCACGTGCAGGCGCGAATCGTCTTTGCGCCAGGAGGTCGTTTCACGCCAGTCGGCAATGGGATGCAAACGCAGACTGGTTTGCGGATGGTGCAGCGCCTCGCCATAGCCTGGCAATAACGCGTCAATCAGCTGCAGCGACATCTGGTGGTAACGCGCCATCAGCCGGGCGACGGCGGCGGTTTTCTGCTTATCCGCCACGCCTCTGAGCGTTCGGGTGTCAGGTTGATAGCTGATATTCTTGCGCCGCGGCGCGACCAGCTCAGGGGTCAGCAACGCCTGCTCCGTGGCGGTTAATGAAAACGCCAGCTGCGGCAGATAGAGCACATTCCCCTGCTCAAGGGAGTGTTGGATCTGCGGCGGCTGCGGGGGGATCTCCAGATTACTGAATGGCAGGGTGGCAATCGCCACCGGTGCGCTTGTTGGTGTCATTTCCTTGCCTCTTCTCCTCGCGGTCACCGAGGTATTTAGTAAAGAAATTGTTATCAACTTGTAGATTACAACGTAAATGACGGGCGTTTTTATCAGGAATGGCGGTTTTGACCCGGCGCTGAAGCTCACGCGCCCTTCACCCGAGCGCTTTTTCACCATTAACCGCGATGGAGCTATACTCTTTTTCGCAAAGATCTGTAGAATTCCTGCCCTGACCATTCCAATAATTGAACACTTTTTAAGCTATGAGCAATGTCACGCACCAGCCGAAAATCGGCTTCGTCTCCCTGGGCTGCCCGAAAAATCTCGTGGACTCAGAGCGTATCCTGACCGAACTGCGCACCGAAGGTTATGACGTCGTCCCCACCTACGACAACGCCGATATGGTCATCGTTAACACCTGCGGCTTTATCGATAGCGCTGTGCAGGAATCGCTGGAAGCGATCGGCGAAGCGTTGAAAGAGAACGGCAAGGTGATCGTCACCGGCTGCCTCGGCGCGAAAGAGGATCAGATCCGCGAAGTTCACCCGAAGGTGCTGGAGATCACCGGTCCGCACAGTTATGAGCAGGTGCTGGAGCACGTCCACCACTACTCGCCGAAGCCGAAGCACAACCCGTTCCTCAGCCTGGTGCCGGAACAGGGTGTTAAGCTGACCCCGCGCCACTACGCCTACTTAAAAATTTCTGAAGGCTGCAACCATCGCTGTACCTTCTGCATCATCCCGTCCATGCGTGGCGATCTGGTGAGCCGTCCGATTGGCGAAGTGCTGGCGGAAGCCAAACGCCTCGCTGACGCCGGTGTGAAAGAGCTGCTGGTGATTTCTCAGGACACCTCCGCCTACGGCGTCGACGTCAAGCACCGTACCGGTTTCCACAACGGCATGCCGGTGAAGACCAGCATGGTCAGCCTGTGCGAAGAGCTGGCGAAGCTCGGCATCTGGGTTCGCCTGCACTATGTCTACCCGTACCCGCACGTCGACGATGTGATCCCGCTGATGGCGGAAGGCAAGATCCTGCCGTATCTCGACATTCCGCTGCAGCACGCCAGCCCGCGTATTCTGAAGCTGATGAAGCGTCCTGGCTCTGCAGACCGCCAGCTGGCGCGCATTAAGCAGTGGCGTGAAATTTGCCCGGATCTGACCCTGCGCTCTACCTTTATCGTGGGCTTCCCGGGCGAAACGGAAGAAGATTTCCAGATGCTGCTCGACTTCCTGAAAGAGGCGCGTCTCGACCGCGTCGGCTGCTTCAAATACAGCCCGGTAGAAGGCGCCACCGCCAACGAACTGGCGGATCAGGTACCGGAAGAAGTGAAAGAAGAGCGCTGGAACCGCTTTATGCAGCTGCAGCAGCAGATCTCTGCCGAGCGTCTGCAGGAGAAAGTGGGCCGCGAAATCATGGTACTGGTGGATGAAGTTGACGAAGAAGGCGCCATTGGCCGCAGCATGGCCGATGCCCCTGAAATCGACGGTGCGGTCTACCTGAACGGCGAAACCCGCGTTAAGCCGGGCGACGTGGTACGGGTGAAAGTTGAGCATGCCGACGAATACGACCTGTGGGGTACCCGGGTCTAATTCTGCTTACCAGATAGCGCCATACGGGGTTCTCCCGTAGGCGCCCCCCAAGCCCAGCAAGGACAGCGGGCGCGGAGCTGCTTTTATGCCGGGTGGCGGCTAACGCCTTACCCGGCCTACAGTTCGTGCGACCTGTCGTTAATTTATTCACCATTGTTGCTGAAACTGCCGGTGCTGGCCGGAGCCCGGGGGTACAGGGGGGCGGCGGCGACTGGCCGCCCCCCTGTGCGCTCCCTGCGCTATGAGAGACATAACGCAGAAGATTAACCGGGAGCGCAAACTACGCTGAAGCCACAGATAACATAAACAACCACACTGCAGTGCTTCCCCTCACCCTATCCCTTTAACTTCGGATCCAGCGCATCGCGCAGGCCATCTCCCAGCAGATTAAACGCCAGCACGGTCACAAAAATCGCCACCGCCGGAAACAGCGCCACGTGCGGGGACATCACCATATCCGCCCGCGCCTCGTTGAGCATCGCGCCCCACTCCGGAGTGGGCGGCTGCGCGCCGAGGCCGAGAAACGACAGGCTGGCGGCGGAAATAATCGACACCCCAATACGCATCGTGAAATAAACCACGATCGATGACACCGTCCCCGGCAGGATGTGGTTGAACAGAATGGTGGCGTCGCTGGCGCCGATGCTGCGCGCCGATTCAATAAAGGTCTGCTGCTTTAACACCAGCGTATTACCGCGCACCAGACGAGCAAACGCCGGGATCGAGAAGATCGCCACGGCGATGATCACGTTGGCCATCCCGCTGCCCATGACGGCGACCACCGCAATCGCCAGCAGGATCCCCGGAAAGGCGAATAGCACGTCGCAAAGTCGCATAATGAGCCGGTCCCACCAGCCCTCATAGTAGCCGGCCAGCAGCCCAAGCACCGTGCCGATGGCCGCGCCAATCAGCACCGCCAGTACCCCGGCAGCCAGCGAGATCTGCGCCCCGACCAGCACCCGGCTGAAAATATCGCGTCCCAGCGAGTCGACACCGAACCAGTGCACCAGCGAGGGCCCCTCGTTAAGCCGGTCATAGTCGAAATAATTTTCCGCATCGTACGGCGCTATCCATGGGGCGACGATGGCTACCGCAATCAGCAACAGCACGAAAATACCGGCGCCCATCGCCACCGGCTGGCGACGAAAGCGCCGCCAGAACTCATGCCATGGGGTATGGATCTCGCCGGGTCTGATACCCGGCATGGCGTTCAGCGCCGCCTGCCTTCTCCAGTTGAGCAATCGCACCTTACTTATACCTGATAGCCGGGTTAATGGCCGCGTACAGCACATCCACCACTAAATTGATAAGAATAAACTCCAGCGAAAAGAGCAGGACTTCCGCCTGAATCACCGGGTAATCGCGCATCTCTACCGAATCGACCAACAGGCGCCCAAGCCCCGGCCAGTTAAACACCTTTTCCACGACGATCGACCCACCGAGCAGAAAACCGAACTGCAGCCCCATCATGGTCACCACCGGGATCATCGCGTTGCGCAGGCCATGCTTGAGCACCACCCACGTTTCGCTCACCCCTTTCGCCCGCGCGGTACGCATGTAATCTTCATGCAACACATCGACGAACGACGCGCGGGTAAAGCGTGCCATGACCGCCGCCACCGCCGCGCCAAGGGTCAACGACGGCAAAATATAGTGCCGCCAGCTGTCGGCCCCCACCGTCGGCAGCCAGCCCAGCTCAACCGAAAACACCTGCATCAGCAGCATGCCGAGAGCAAAAGCCGGAAACGAAATGCCGCTCACCGCCAACGCCATTCCCAGACGGTCAGGCCAGCGATTGCGCCACACTGCCGCCGCGATCCCCGCCGCCATCCCAAACAATACCGCCCAGCTCATGCTGGCCAGCGTCAGCCACAGCGTGGGCATAAAGCGGCTGGCTATTTCACTGGAAACGGGACGCCGCGAGGCCATGGAAATGCCAAAATCGCCGCGCAGTACGTTGGTGATGTAGTGCCAGAACTGGACATGCAGCGGCTGGTCAAGCCCCAGTTGCTGGCGCACCATCGCCACCACCTGGGCATCGGCCTCCGGTCCGGCAATCAGCCGCGCCGGGTCACCGGGCAGCATATGGACGAACAAAAACACCAGTACTGCGACGATAAGCAGGGTGGGGATCAGCCCCAGCAGGCGCTTAATCACATAGTTGAGCATCATACCTCCGCAACCCGCCCCGCGGAAAAACCGCCCCCCGCGCGCTGGCGCCGGAGGGCATCATCCCATCCTTCACGGTGTTAAATCTGCCTGTTCAAAACTAAAGCCAGTATCCGGCTGGATATAGAAACCGGTGAGGTTCTTGCTGTGGGCGGAGACCAGTTTCTCGACCACCAGCGGTACCCACGGCGACTCTTTCCAGATAATATCCTGCGCCTCTTTATAGAGTTTGGTTTTCTCTTGCGGGTCGGTGGTTTTCAGCGCCTCGCTCAGCGCGTTATCCACCTGCGGGTTGCTGTAAAACGCGGTATTAAACAGCGTCGGCGGCCAGTTTTGCGAGGCGAACAGCGGCGACAGCGCCCAGTCGGCTTCACCGGTGGAGGCGGACCAGCCGGTATAGAACATCCGTACCCCGCTCTCTTTCTGCCCTTTACCTTCCACTTCCGCCGCCCGCTGACCAGCGTCCATCGCCGTCACCTGCGCCTTAATCCCCACCTGCGCCAGCTGCTGCTGGGTGAACTGCAGCACTTTCTGCGCGGTACTGTGATTATGTGATGACCACAGCGTGGTGCTGAAGCCGTTAGGGTAGCCAGCCTCTTTCAGCAACTGGCGAGCTTTCGCCGGATCGTAGGGCCAGGCGGTGTAAGTCTGGGCGTAGGCAATCGACGGCGGCACCACCCCGGTCGCCGGGGTGGCGTATCCGGCAAACGCCACCTTGACCAGTGCCTGACGGTTAATCGCATAGTTGATGGCTTCACGCACCTTCGGATTTTCGAACGGCTTCTGCGTCACGTTCATGCTGATGTAGCGCTGCATGATCGACGGGCTGGCCACCAGCTCCAGTTTGCTGTTTTTTGCCAGCAGCGGCGCCTGTTCGTAAGGGATCGGGAAAGCAAACTGCGCTTCGCCGGTCTGCAGCATCGCCGCCCGGGTGTTGTTATCCACTACCGGACGCCAGGTGATGGAGTCCAGCTTCGGCAGGCCCGGCTGCCAGTAACCATCGAACTTGCTGACCTTCACGAAATCTGTCTGGTTCCAGGTGTCGAGCTTATACGGCCCGGTACCCACCGGATGGAAGCCAATATCCTTGCCATATTTTTTCAGCGCCGCCGGCGAAATCATCGCCGTTGCCGGATGGGCGAGAATGTTAATAAACGCCGAGAAGGGTTGCTTCAGGGTAATTTTGACCGTGGTCGGATCGACCGCCTCGGTGCTGGCGATATTTTTATACAGGTTATAGCGCTTGAGATGGTTATCCGGGTTACTCGCGCGATCAAGGTTAGCCTTGACCGCCTCGGCGTTAAAGTCGGTGCCATCCTGGAATTTCACCCCGCTGTGCAGCTTGATGGTGTACACCAGGCCGTCCGGTGACACGGTATAGCTCTCGGCAAGAACATTTTGCAGCTTCATCTCTTTATCAAGGCCGAACAGGCCTTGATAAAAGGACTTCGCCACCGCCTGCGACAGCGTATCGTTGGCATCATAGGGATCGAGCGTCGTAAAGTTAGACCCGACCGCCACTACCACATCTTTGGCGGCAAAGGCGGGGGCGCTCGCCAGGGCCGCCGCGATACTCAGCGCCAGCCACCATTTGCGTGAAACAGGTTGTGTCATCGTGTTCTCCTGAAAAAGTGCGTTATGTGTTGTTATGCTCTGCCCAGCACATCGGCGGACTCGCGGGCGACAAAGTGGCCCGGCCCAACCTGCTGCAATGGCACGCTGGCGATCTCCTCGCCCCGCTTATAGATATTGCCCGGGACGTCATCAGACAGCAGGACCCGCTGCGGATGACGGTAGGCCGGGTCGGCCACCGGTACGGCGGCCATTAGCTTACGGGTATAGGGGTGCTGCGGGTTTTCAAACACCGCGCGGCGCGGGCCTATTTCGACAATGCGACCGCGGTACATCACCGCCACGCGGTGGCTGATGCGCTCCACCACCGCCATATCATGGGAAATAAACAGAAACGCGATGCCCATCTCGCGCTGAAGATCGAGCATCAGATTGATAATCTGCGCCCGAATGGAGACATCCAGGGCCGACACCGACTCATCGGCTATCACCACCTTCGGATTCAGCGCCAGCGCGCGGGCAATGCAGATCCGCTGCCGTTGGCCGCCGGAAAAGGCATGAGGGTAGCGCCAGGCATGCTCCGGCTGAAGCCCCACGCGCTTCAGCAGCCAGGAAACCCGCTCACGGGCTGCTTCCCCGTGCAGCAGGCCATGCACCCGCAGCGGTTCCATAATCGAGTCACCGACCGTCTGACGCGGGTCAAGCGAAGCGTAAGGATCCTGAAAAATAAACTGAATATTGCGGCGCAGGGACTGCAGCTTGCTGCCGGAGAGCGTATCAATCCGTTGGCCGTCGAAGGTAATGGTGCCTCCCTGGGTCTCTACCAGTCTCAACAGCGCCCGGCCGGTGGTCGACTTGCCGCAGCCGGACTCGCCCACCAGCGACAGAGTTTCTCCCGGCCAGAGATCAAAACTGACCTTCTCCACCGCATGCACTTCGCGCGTCACGCGATTGAGCAGCCCGCCGCGCACCGGAAAACGGGCCACCAGGTCGCGCACCTGCAGGATAGGCTCCCCCGCCGCCACCGTGTCTGGCGTTTCTGTCTCCGCCTGCGGCTGACCGGGAAGCGAAAAACGGCGCGGCAGATCCTGACCCCGCATCTCCCCCAGCCGCGGGACCGCCGCCAGCAGCGACTGAGTATAAGGATGCTGCGGCGAACGAAAGATCTCCTCAACGCTGCCGGTCTCTACCGCCTCACCGCGATACATCACCAGCACCCGATCGGCGATATCGGCCACGACGCCCATATCGTGGGTGATAAAGATCACCCCCATCGCCATCTCCTTTTGCAGGACGGCAATGAGTTGCAAAATTTGCGCCTGGATGGTGACATCCAGCGCCGTGGTCGGCTCATCGGCTATCAACACCGCCGGCCGACAGGAGAGCGCCATGGCGATCATCACCCGCTGGCGCATGCCGCCGGAGAGCTGGTGCGGATAGCGTGAGAGCATCTCTTCCGCCTGGGGAATACGCACCTGGTCGAGCATCTTTTTCGCCGCGCGCAGCGCCTCTTCGCGTCCCAGCCCCTGGTGCAGGCGCAGGGATTCGGCAATTTGTTCGCCGATGGTAAAAACCGGATTCAGCGAGGTCATCGGCTCCTGAAAAATCATGGCCAGATCCGCGCCGCGCACCCGGCGCATCTCGGCGTCCGTTTGCTCATTGAGCGCGATCACCTGCCGGTTACGCCGCCGCAGCCACAGCCCCTCGCTGCTCACTTCGCTGCTGGCGGCGTCAAGCAAACGCATCAGCGCCAGCGCGGTCACCGATTTTCCCGAACCGGATTCCCCCACTATCGCCAGCGTCTCGCCGCGATGCAGGCTGAAGGAAAGCTGACGCACGGCCTGCACCTCTGGCGCACCCTGTTGGCGAAAGGCCACGTTCAGGTTGCGCACTACCAGCACTTCGCAGGTATCGGTTTCGTGAGTTTGCGACAATCTCCCTCTCCCTTCTTCTATTCGCGATAAATGCCAATGGTCGGCGTATCGCCGGCATAGCACCAGGCGCGGTACATGCCTTCACTGTTAAACGGTAAAACGACGTTACCTTCGCGATCGACGGCAATCAGCCCGCCGCTACCGCCGAGAGCGGGCAGTTTTTCCATCACCACCCGCTCGCAGGCAGTGTAGAGACTCAGCTGACCATACTCCATTAAGGCGGCGATATCGTAGGCCGCCAGAGTGCGCATAAAGACTTCGCCGGTGCCGGTGCAGGAGACCGCCACGCTGGCATTGTTGGCATAGCATCCCGCGCCCGGCAGCGGGCTGTCGCCGACGCGTCCAGGCAGCTTGTTGGTCATGCCGCCGGTGGAGGTCGCCGCCGCCAGATTGCCAGCCAGGTCGAGCGCCACCGCGCCGACGGTGCCCATTTTCTGGCGTTCATCGAGCGGGGCGGCGTGGTGGTCGAGGATAATCTCCCCGCCCGCTTTCGCCTCCTGCAGCTGCAGCAGGCGCTCGGGCGTGGAGAAGAGATCGTTTTCGACGCGTTCCATCCCCCGGGAGAAGGCGAAATTTTCCGCGCCCTCGCCAATCAGCAGCACGTGCGGGCTCTCCTCCAGTACCAGACGCGCCGCCAGCACCGGATTACGCAAATGTTTGACCCCAGCCACCGCGCCCGCCTGCAGGCTATAGCCATCCATCACGCAGGCGTCCAGTTCATGGGTTTGATCGTGGGTAAATACTGAGCCCATCCCGGCGTTAAACAGCGGGCACTCTTCCAGCAGACGGACGGCTTCAGTCACGGTATCCAGCGCACTGGCGCCCGCGGCCAACATTTTCTGCCCGCTTTCGACGATTGCCGACAGCGCCGCCACATACTCCCGCTCCCGTTCCGGCGTCATCTGCGCGCGGGAAATCGCCCCTGCGCCGCCGTGAATTGCTATAACCGCTTTGCCCATTTCGCCAGTCCTTAACGATGAAGTGGATAGCCCCGCCCTGTTGCGCAGCGTCGCGGCGCCGGTCACGTCAGGAATAGGGTATTGATATCATTATATTGCTGAATGTCTTATACAATTTTTGAATATAGAAAGAGCGGCGGGCGATGTAAAGCCTCGTACCCAGGTGGCATACAGCCCGCGCCGCTTTTCTGCCATAATAGGCGTTTTCGCTGTTTTGCCCGCAGGAGTGACCCATGGATTTTACCGCCGGACTGATGCCGCTCGACACAGCCCTCACCCAGATGCTCGATCGTATTACGCCGCTGAGCGCGACGGAAACTGTACCGCTGTTGCAGGCCTTCTCGCGCGTGACCGCCCATGACATCGTCTCCCCGCTGGATGTCCCCGGCTTTGATAACGCGGCGATGGATGGCTATGCCGTCCGGCTAAGCGATCTTCGCGACGGCGCGGCGCTGCCGGTCGCCGGTAAGGCCTTTGCCGGCCAACCGTTTAACGAGACCTGGCCGGCGGGTACCTGTATCCGCATCATGACCGGCGCGCCGGTGCCTGCAGACTGCGATGCGGTGGTGATGCAGGAAGAGACCGAACAGACCGACGCCGGCGTGCGCTTTACCGCGCCAGTCAAAGCCGGGCAGCATATTCGCCGCCGTGGAGAAGATATCGCCCACGGCGCGGTGGTCTTCCCGGCGGGGACGCCGCTGACGGTGGCCGAGCTGCCGGTGCTGGCCTCGCTGGGCATTGCCGAGGTCGAGGTGGTGCGCAAGGTCCGCGTCGCGGTCTTCTCAACCGGCGATGAGCTGCAGCTGCCGGGTCAACCGCTCGGCGACGGCCAGATTTACGATACCAACCGCCTGGCGGTGCACCTGATGCTGCAGCAGCTGGGCTACGAGGTCATTAACCTCGGCATTATTCCTGACGACCCGGCGAAGCTGCGTGACGCGTTTATCGCCGCCGACCAGCAGGCTGACGTGGTCATCAGCTCCGGTGGCGTCTCGGTGGGCGAAGCCGACTACACCAAAACCATTCTTGAAGAGCTGGGCGAAATCGGCTTCTGGAAGCTGGCGATCAAGCCGGGGAAACCCTTCGCCTTCGGCAAACTCAGCAGCAGCTGGTTCTGCGGCCTGCCGGGTAACCCGGTTTCCGCCACCGTCACCTTCTGTCAGCTGGTGCAGCCGCTGCTGGCGAAACTCTCGGGCAAGCACGGCCCGCTTCAGCCACCCCGCCTGCGGGTACGCGCCGCCACGCGACTGAAAAAGTCCCCGGGTCGTCTCGATTTTCAGCGCGGTATTCTGCAGCGCAACCCCGACGGCGAGCTGGTGGTGACCACCACCGGCCATCAGGGCTCGCACATTTTTAGTTCCTTCAGCCTCGGCGACTGCTTTATCGTGCTGGAGCGTGAGCGCGGCCACGTTGAAGCAGGCGAATGGGTCGAGGTCGAACCGTTCAGTCACCTGTTTGGAGGGCGGTAATGACCGTTGAGCTGAGCGATGAAGAGATGCTGCGCTATAACCGGCAGATCGTCTTGCGCGGTTTTGATTTTGACGGCCAGGAGCGGTTAAAAGCCGCTCGCGTGCTGGTGGTCGGCCTCGGCGGGCTCGGCTGCGCCGCCGCGCAGTATCTGGCCGCCGCCGGAGTGGGTCAGCTCACCCTGCTCGATTTCGACACCGTCTCGTTGTCCAACCTGCAACGCCAGACGCTGCACAGCGACGCCACCCTCGGCCAGCCGAAGGTGGATTCTGCCCGCGAGGCGCTGGCGCGGATTAACCCGCACGTCCGGCTGGTTACGCTCAATGCCTTGCTGGATGAGACCGCGCTGGCGGGGCAGATTGCCGATCACGATCTGGTGCTGGACTGCACCGACAACGTCACCATTCGTAACCAGCTCAACGCCGGCTGTTTCCAGCACACCACCCCGCTGGTCTCCGGGGCGGCGATCCGCATGGAGGGGCAAATCAGCGTCTTCACGTATCAGGATGGCGAACCCTGCTACCGCTGCCTGAGCCGTCTGTTCGGCGAAAATGCCCTCACCTGCGTCGAAGCCGGGGTAATGGCCCCGCTGGTGGGCACTATCGGTTCGCTGCAGGCGATGGAGGCCATTAAACTGCTGACCGGCTACGGCACCCCTGCCAGCGGAAAAATCGTGATGTACGACGCCATGACCTGCCAGTTTCGTGAAATGAAGCTGATGCGTCATCCGCAGTGCGAGGTATGCGGTTCGCACTAAACCCCCACACCGGCGACGAGGGTCGTCGGTGGTTTTGTGACCTCTCTCGTTATTTTACCCCCAGGGGCTTATCCCCATCCCGCTTATTGATTTGCGTCAATACAACTTTCATTCGAAAGTGTTTTTATATTCATACGCAAACAAGAGGATAAGCCATGATCTTCAACATCCAGCGCTATTCCACCCATGACGGCCCAGGGATCCGTACCGTCGTCTTCCTGAAAGGCTGCTCGCTGGGCTGCCGCTGGTGCCAGAACCCGGAAAGCCGCGCCCGCAGCGAAGATCTGCTGTATGACTCGCGGCTGTGCCTGGCCGGCTGCGATTTGTGCCAGCAGGCGGCGCCGGAGGTTATCACCCGTACCCTCGATGGTTTGATCATTAATCGGCAAAACGTTAACGACAAGCATATTACTGCGCTGCGTGACTGCTGCCCCACCACCGCCCTAACGGTCTGCGGCGAGGAGAAAAACGTCGAAGCGATCATGGCGACGGTGCTGCGTGATAAACCGTTCTACGATCGCAGCGGCGGCGGCATCACCCTTTCCGGCGGCGAACCCTTTATGAACCCGACGCTGGCGCAGGCGCTTTTCGAAGCCAGCCATCAGGCTGGTATTCACACCGCCGTGGAAACCTGCCTGCACGTGCCGTGGAAATACATTGCTCCCTCCCTGCCCTTTGTTGACCTGTTTCTCGCCGACCTCAAGCATGTCGACGAAGCTGTGTTCCAGCAGTGGACCGACGGCAGCGCCCGCCGGGTGCTGGATAACCTGCAGCGTCTGGCGCAGGCAGGGAAAAAAATGATTATTCGCGTGCCGCTGATCCAGGGATTCAACGCCAGCGAAACCGACATTGCCGCGATCACCGATTTTGCCGCCGACCGCCTGCAGGTCAGCGAAATCCATTTCCTGCCGTACCACACGCTGGGAATGAACAAATACCAGTTACTCAGTCAGCCCTACACCGCACCGGACAAACCGCTGGATGCTCCTGAGCTGCTCACCTTTGCGCAAGATTATGCGCGGAGCAAGGGGCTAACGGCGATCTTACGAGGATAACCCTATGACGACCCTGAAACTCAACACCCTCAGCGCCCGCATCCAGGCCCATAAAATGGCGCTGGTGCATATCGTTAAGCCGCCGGTCTGTACCGAGCGCGCCCGCCACTACACCGAGATGTATCAGCAGCATCTTGATAAACCCATCCCGGTGCGTCGTGCCCTGGCACTGGCGCATCACCTTGCCGAGCGCACCATCTGGATCAAGCACGATGAGCTGATCGTCGGCAACCAGGCCAGCGAAGTGCGCGCTGCGCCGATTTTCCCGGAATACACCGTCAGCTGGATTGAGAAAGAGATCGACGATCTCGCCGACCGCCCCGGCGCCGGCTTCTCGGTCAGCGAAGAGAACAAACGCGTGCTGCATGAAGTGTGCCCATGGTGGCGCGGGCAGACCGTACAGGACCGCTGCTACGGTATGTTTACCGATGAGCAGAAGGCGCTCCTCGCCACCGGTATTATCAAGGCGGAAGGCAACATGACTTCCGGTGACGCCCACCTGGCGGTTAACTTCCCGTTACTGCTGGAAAAAGGCCTCGACGGCATGCGCGCCAAGGTTGCTGAACGCCGGTCGCGCATTAACCTGACGGTACTGGAAGACCTGCATGGCGAACAGTTCCTGAAAGCGATTGATATCGTTCTGGAAGCGGTCAGCGACCACAGCAAACGCTTCGCCGCACTGGCGCGCGAGATGGCGACAGCAGAATCCCGCGAATCACGCCGCCACGAGCTGCTGACGATTGCCGAAAACTGCGACATCATCGCCCATGAGCCGCCGAAAACCTTCTGGCAGGCACTGCAGCTGTGCTACTTCATTCAGTTGATCCTGCAGATTGAATCCAATGGCCACTCGGTCTCCTTTGGCCGTATGGACCAGTACCTCTATCCGTACTACCGCCGCGACGTTGAACTGCAGCAATCGCTGGATCGCGAACAGGCCATTGAGCTGCTGCACAGCTGCTGGCTGAAGCTGCTGGAGGTCAACAAAATTCGCTCCGGCTCGCACTCCAAGGCCTCTGCCGGCAGCCCGCTGTACCAGAACGTCACCATTGGCGGCCAGAACCTGGTCGACGGCCAGCCGCAAGATGCCGTCAACCCGCTGTCGTATGCCATCCTGGAATCCTGTGGTCGTCTGCGCTCTACCCAGCCGAACCTCAGCGTGCGTTACCATGCCGGGATGAGCAACGACTTCCTCGACGCCTGCGTCCAGGTGATCCGCTGCGGCTTCGGCATGCCGGCGTTTAATAACGACGAAATCGTCATCCCGGAATTTATCAAACTCGGCATCGAGCCACAGGACGCCTACGATTACGCCGCCATCGGCTGCATCGAAACCGCGGTCGGCGGCAAATGGGGCTATCGCTGCACCGGCATGAGCTTTATCAACTTCGCGCGGGTGATGCTGGCGACGCTGGAAGGCGGCCGCGATGCCACCAGCGGTCAGGTATTCCTGCCCCAGGAGCATGCCCTGTCGAAAGGCAACTTCGCTAATTTCGACCAGGTGCTGGCCGACTGGGATAACCAGATCCGCTACTACACCCGTAAATCCATTGAGATTGAGTATGTGGTCGATACCATGCTGGAGGAGAACGTCCACGATATTCTCTGTTCGGCGCTGGTGGATGACTGTATTGAACGGGCGAAGAGCATCAAGCAAGGCGGCGCCAAGTATGACTGGGTTTCCGGCCTGCAGGTAGGCATCGCCAACCTCGGCAACAGCCTGGCGGCGGTGAAAAAACTGGTCTTCGATCAGGGCGCCATCGGCCAGCAGGAACTGGCGAAGGCGCTGGCGGAAGATTTCGACGGTCTGACCCACGAGCAGCTGCGCCAGCGGTTGATCAACGGCGCGCCGAAGTACGGTAACGATGATGACAGCGTCGACGAGTTGCTGGCGCGGGCCTACCAGACCTATATCGACGAGCTGAAGCAGTATCACAACCCGCGTTATGGCCGCGGCCCAATCGGCGGCAACTATTACGCCGGCACGTCCTCTATCTCCGCCAACGTTCCGTTCGGCGCCCAGACCATGGCGACCCCGGATGGCCGTAAAGCGCACACTCCACTGGCGGAGGGGGCCAGCCCGGCCTCCGGTACCGACCATCTGGGGCCGACAGCGGTCATCAGTTCGGTGGGCAAACTCCCCACCGGGGCGATCCTCGGCGGCGTGCTGCTTAACCAGAAGCTGAATCCGTCCACGCTGGAGAACGAGTCCGACAAGCAGAAGCTGATGGTGCTGCTGCGCACCTTCTTCGAGGTGCACAAAGGCTGGCATATCCAGTACAACATCGTGTCACGCGACACGCTGCTGGAGGCGAAGAAACACCCTGACCAGTACCGCGATTTGGTGGTCCGCGTCGCCGGATACTCGGCATTCTTCACCGCGCTGTCGCCAGATACCCAGGACGATATCATCGCCCGAACCGAACATACGCTGTAACCCTTCGTGCCCGCTGGCGCTATGCTTAGCGGGCCTACCCTGTTCCGCAGGCCGGGTAAGGCAACGTTGCCACCCGGCATTTTCTGCGCTGAGTGAACTTTCATTCGAAATAAATTTGTGCTCCCCATCACATTGTAATTAGAATGTTACTGGTCGAAGTTAAGCCAGGAGCATCCCTTTATGACCGTTAAAGTTATCGTCACCGATATGGACGGAACTTTTCTCAATGACGCCAAGCAGTACGACCGCCCGCGTTTCCTCGCGCAGTTTGCGCAGCTCAAACAGCAAGGTATTGAATTTGTTGTCGCCAGCGGCAACCAGTACTATCAGCTGATCTCATTTTTTCCGGAAATCCGCGAGCAAATTTCGTTCGTCGCCGAAAACGGCGCGCTGGTCTTTGAGCATGGTAAACAGCTGTTCCACGGCGAACTGACCCGCCACGAATCACAGGTGGTGATCGGGGAATTACTTAACGATCCGCAGCTGAACTTTGTCGCCTGCGGCCTGCAGAGCGCGTATGTGAGCGATAAAGCCCCGGACGCCTTCGTCGACCTGATGTCAAAGCACTACCACCGCCTGCAGCGGATAAGTGATTACCATCGCATCGACGATACACTGTTTAAATTCTCCCTCAACCTGCCGGACAGCGAGATCCCACAGTTGATCGATAAGCTGCACGTGTCGCTCGACGGGATCATGAAGCCGGTCACCAGCGGCTTTGGTTTTGTCGATTTGATCATCCCCGGCCTGCATAAAGCCAACGGCATCAGCCGCCTGCTCAAACGCTGGAACCTTTCGCCGCAGCAGTGCGTGGCCATCGGCGACAGCGGCAACGACGCCGAAATGCTGAAGCTGGTGAAATACGCCTTTGCCATGGGCAACGCTGCTGACAGCATCAAAGCCATCGCTGGCTACGCCACTGACGATAACAACCATGACGGCGCGCTGAACGTCATTCAGGCCGTCCTCGATAACACCGCCCCCTTCAACGATTGACCTTTCGTCGGGGCAGCGCGCCCCGGCTTTTCCATTTTGTGCGCCGCAGCAAGATTTTAAACTTGCATTAACTCCATTTTAACTTAAATTAACGTTTGTAAGATTTAATACTTTCGAATGAAAGATACAGCGAGGTTATTATGGCTGCTCTCCCGACCCACGAAACATTACCTGCCGACCACAAAGCGGCAATTCGCCAGATGAAACAGGCCTTACGGGCGCAAATCGGCGATGTCCAGGCAGTATTCGATAAACTCTCGGCACGCATCACAGAGCGCCTGGAAGAGATTGAGGCCCTGAAAGCCGCAGGCCAGGAGGTCTGGCCGACGATCCCGTTCAGCGATATCGCCCAGGGTAACGTGAGCGATGCGCAGCGCGCGGCGATTAAGCGCCGGGGCTGCGCGGTCATCAAAGGCCACTACCCGCGTGAACAGGCGCTGGCCTGGGATAACGCCATGCTGGAATACCTCGATCTGAACCATTTCGATGACGTATACAAAGGGCCTGGCGACAGCTTCTTCGGTTCGCTGGAGGCCTCGCGCCCGGAAATCTATCCGATCTACTGGTCGCCCTCACAGATGCAGGCTCGCCAGAGCGATGAAATGGCAGCAGTGCAATCCTTCCTCAACCGCCTGTGGCGCTTTGAGCAGAATGGCAAGCGCTGGTTCGATCCGGATGTCAGCGTGATTTATCCTGACCGCATTCGTCGTCGTCCGCCGGGAACCACGTCAAAGGGGCTGGGGGCGCATACCGATTCCGGGGCGCTGGAGCGCTGGCTGCTTCCCGCCTATCAGCAGGTTTTCGCCAACGTTTTTAATGGCAATATCGACGCCTACGATCCGTGGGACGCGGCGCACCGTACCGAAGTGGAAGAGTACACCGTCGACAACACCACCAAATGCTCGGTGTTCCGCACCTTCCAGGGCTGGACCGCGCTGTCGGACATGATCCCGGGTCAGGGGCTGCTGCACGTGGTGCCGATCCCCGAGGCGATGGCTTATGTGCTGCTGCGCCCCCTGCTTGACGATGTGCCGGAAGATGAACTGTGCGGCGTCGCGCCGGGCAGAGTGCTGCCGATCTCTGAGCAGTGGCACCCGCTCTTAATTAAAGCGTTAAGCTCGATTCCGGCGCTGAATGCCGGGGACTCCGTCTGGTGGCACTGCGATGTTATTCACTCAGTGGCGCCGGTGGAAAATCAACAGGGCTGGGGCAACGTGATGTACATCCCGGCCGCGCCGATGTGCGAGAAAAACCTCGCCTACGCGCAGAAAGTGAAAATTGCTCTGGAAAAAGGCGCCTCGCCGGGTGATTTCCCGCGCGAGGACTATGAAGCCAGCTGGCAGGGGCGCTTCACCCTTGAGGATCTGAATATCCACGGGAAACGGGCGCTGGGTATCCCGGTTTAATCATCATACAGCCCCTGCGGCTCGACGGCGGTATGGCTCTTGCCCGGCCGGATCCGCCGTACAGAATCGCGTACCACCAGCGTGCCGTGCAGCAGTAGCGAGCCGTGCGGCGCCTCCGGGCGCAGCAGGCGCTGCTGTAGCAGATGCACCGCCTCGCTGCCCAGCTCATCTCGCGGCACATGCACGGCGGTCAGCGGCACCTCCTGGATCGCCGCCAGATTAAACCCGTCGATACTCATTACCGAGACATCCTGCGGCACCCGCAGGCCTCGTTTTTGCAGGGCGCTGACGGTGCCGGCGGCCATAAAATCGCCACCCACCAGGAAGGCGGTGGGCATCGGGCGCCCCTGTAAAGCGTCGAGCCAGACCCCGACCTGCTCTTCCGTCTCTCTGGCGCTAAAGTTGGCGACGCTGATGAGATCCCGGCTGGCGGTAAAGCGTAGATTGCGCGCGCGCCATGCCTCCTGGATCCCTCCCAGCCGTAGCTCCATGGTGTAGCGGCGCAGGCACATGACATTCATCACCGCCCGGTGACCCATATCAAACAGATAGCGCGCCGCGCACTGGCCAATCAGACGATGGTCGGGGGCAATAGACGGCAGCCGCATCCCTTCATCCCGACAGTTGATTAATATGCAGGGTTTGCCCAGATCCGCCGCCAGGCCATGAATATGCGGATCGTCAATCCCCAGCAGCACCGCGGCCTGGGTCTCCGCTTCGTTCATGCTGGCAAGAAACAGATTGGCGTCGCTGTCGTTCTCGTCCAGCGCACAGTAGCGCAGGCGCACTTCATGCGCCGCCAGCGCGTTATTGATGCTCTGGATCACGCGGTAGTAGAAGATATCCGACCGTTCATCGAAGGCGCGCTGCGGGGCAAAAACCAGCAGATTATTGAGCAGCAGACGCCCGGCGGCCAGCCCTTGCATGACCCCCAGCTCGCGGGCGCAGTCCAGCACCGCCCGGCGCGCCTTGTCGCTGGTATTCGCTTTCCCGGCCAGGACGCGTGAAACCGTGCTGGCCGACAGCCCGGTGCGGGCGGCAATTTCGGCAACGCGCAGCTTTTTATCCATTTTGTGATCCAGCTCCGATTGGAAAATGAAAGGATTTTCATAATCGCCAAAGCCCCTCACGCAAGCAAATATCACAGCGAAATATGAGATCTTCGTCATTTCATGAAAAAAATTGCATAAATAGCGCTATGCCCGACGATTTTTCTCCCTTAGCCTGAATTGGTCCAACACCTCCCATACTAGTCATACCAATGATGTTGAGATAAATATTAGACTATTCAAATAGTTAAAAAAAATATGTGACCACTCACGGAAAGAGGCCGTCACTTTCCCCCTACAAACGTCTTGTGGAGTGTGCTATGAGTCAAGGCCTCAACAATGATATCGCGGTCAGCAAAACGCGCCGGGTGGTAAAAAACCTGCGCTGGTGGGTGCTGGTCCTGTTTTTACTTGGCGTCACCGTCAACTACATCACACGCAACTCGCTGGGGATTATCGCCCCGGAACTGAAAGCGACCCTCGGCATTACCACCGAACAATATTCCTGGATCGTCGGCGCGTTTCAGCTGGCTTACACGATTTTCCAGCCGCTCTGTGGTTGGCTTATCGACGTCATCGGCCTGAAGCTCGGGTTTATGATCTGCGCTACCCTGTGGGCGCTGGCTTGTATCGCCCATGCCGGCGCCGGCAGCTGGCTGCACCTGGCTATGTTGCGCTTCTTTATGGGCGGCGCTGAAGCGGCCGCCACGCCGGCCAACGCCAAAACCATCGGCGAGTGGTTCCCGAAATCCGAGCGACCGATCGCCGCCGGCTGGGCTGGTGTCGGCTTCTCTATCGGCGCGATGCTGGCCCCGCCAATCATCTACTTCGCCCACGCCTCCTTCGGCTGGCAGGGTGCGTTTATGTTTACCGGCGCGCTGGCGCTGCTGTGGGTGGTGCTGTGGTGGGCTTTCTATCAGAACCCGGAAAAGCACCCGAACCTCAGCAAAAGCGAGCTGGAGTACATCAAGCAGGATAACGAAGCCCCGCCGGTGAAGCTGCCCTTTTTGACCGCGCTAAAAACCGTCTCAAAGAACAAACGTTTCTACGGGATCGCCATCCCCGCCTTTATGGCCGAGCCCGCCTGGGCGGTGCTGAGCTTCTGGGTGCCGCTGTACCTGGCGAAAGAGCACGGGATGGATCTGAAGCAGATAGCGATGTTTGCCTGGCTGCCGTTCCTCGCCGCCGACCTTGGCAGCGTGGTTAGCGGCTACCTCACCCGCCTGTACGTTCGCTGGTTCGGTTGTACGCGAGTCAACTCAGTCATCGCCAGCTCAGTGACCGGCGCGTTTCTGATGATCTCGCTGGCCCTCGTCGCCATCACCCGCGATCCCTATATCACTATCGTCCTGATCTCCATTGGCGGCTTCGGGCACCAGATCATCTCCTGCATGCTCAGCGCGCTGGTGGTGGAATCTTTCGACAAGGGGCAAATGGCGACAGTCAACGGCATGCGCGGATCCGCGGCATGGATCGCCAGCTTCCTGTTCTCGTTATTGATCGGGGTGACCGCCGATAAAATTGGCTTCAACCCGCTGTTTATCGCCATGGGTTTCTTTGACCTGATTGGCGCCGTTTTCCTGGTGGCATTTATTGCTGAACGTCGCGCCAAGCGCGCCTGAGAGTGGATGTAAAATATGAAGACGTTGAAACACTGGAGTT
Source organism: Klebsiella sp. G-Nf4 (assembly GCF_002810615.1). Lineage (NCBI taxonomy): Bacteria > Pseudomonadati > Pseudomonadota > Gammaproteobacteria > Enterobacterales > Enterobacteriaceae > Klebsiella > Klebsiella sp. G-Nf4. The sequence continues at coordinate 314,155 of NZ_PION01000005.1, forward strand.
TGCACCAACAGCTGGAGCATCACGTTGAACTGACCGTCGATGGCCAGCACACCCTGTGCCTGTATGTGCTGGAAGAGAATTTGTTCCGCGTCCTGCTGAAGCGCCAGGGCCAGCTGGCGCTGGATCGCACCTGGAGTATCGCCCCGCAGCAGGATGTGCCGTGGGAAGGCCGTGCGCGGGATGACCTCAGCGGTTTTAGTCTCCCGGCCTGGCAGATGACCAAAGAAGATAACGCGCTGACCATCGCCACCCGCCAGCTGCGCGTCACCGTCCACCAGCCGCTTTGGCTGGAGTGGAGCTATCGCGACGACGCCGGTGAGTGGCAGACGCTCGCCAGTGACCGTCCCACCAGCGCCTATCTGGCAAACGCTCACGGGGATGGCGTCGCCCATTATCTGAGCCGCCGTAAAGATGAGCGTTTCTACGGCCTGGGCGAAAAGGCCGGCGACCTGCAGCGCAACGGTAAGCGCTATGAAATGCGTAACCTCGATGCCATGGGCTACAACGCCGTCAGCACCGACCCGCTGTATAAACATATTCCGTTTACCATCACGCAGAGCAGCGATATCAGCTACGGCCTGTTCTACGACAACCTGAGCAGCTGCTGGCTGGATCTGGGTAATGAAATCGACAACTACCACACCGCCTATCGCCGCTGGCAGGCGGAGGCCGGCGATATCGATTATTACCTGTTTACCGGTAAACAGGTGCTGGATGTGACCAAAGCCTTCGTCCGCCTGACCGGTAAAACCCTGTTCGGGCCAAAATGGAGCCTCGGCTACAGCGGTTCGACGATGCACTATACCGATGCGCCGGATGCGCAAAATCAGCTGATGAATTTTATCCGCCTGTGCGAGCAGCATGCGATCCCCTGCGATTCGTTCCAGCTCTCTTCCGGCTATACCTCGATCAATGGCAAGCGCTACGTCTTTAACTGGAACTACGACAAAGTGCCGCAGCCAAAAGTGATGAGCCAGTCGTTCCACGACGCCGGGCTGAAGCTGGCCGCCAATATCAAACCCTGCCTGCTGCAGGATCATCCGCGCTATGGAGAAGTGGCGGAGCGCGGTCTTTTTATTCGCGATTCGCAAACCGACGTGCCGGAGCGCTCCAGCTTCTGGGACGATGAAGGGTCGCATCTCGACTTCACCAACCCGCACACCGTGGCCTGGTGGCAGGAAGGCGTGACCACCCAGCTACTGGAGATGGGTATCGATTCGACCTGGAACGATAATAACGAGTATGAGGTGTGGGACGGCGAAGCGCGCTGCTACGGCTTTGGCCGCGAAATCGCCATTAAACATATTCGCCCGGTGATGCCGTTGCTGATGATGCGCGCCTCCATGGAAGCCCAGCAGCGCTTTGCGCCGCAAAAGCGCCCGTATCTGATCTCCCGCTCCGGCTGCGCCGGGATGCAGCGCTACGTCCAGACCTGGAGCGGCGACAACCGCACCAACTGGGATACATTACGCTATAACACCCGCATGGGATTAGGCATGAGCCTGTCCGGGCTGTTTAACGTCGGCCACGACGTCGGCGGATTCTCCGGCGATAAACCTGAGCCGGAGCTGTTCGTGCGCTGGGTGCAAAACGGCGTGATGCATCCGCGCTTTACCATTCACTCGTGGAATGACGACCAGACGGTCAATGAAGCCTGGATGTACCCGGAAATCACCCCGGCGATCCGCTCAGCCATCGAACTGCGCTACCGCCTGCTGCCCTATCTGTACACTCTGCTGTGGCAGGCGCATGCCGATGACGAACCGATGCTGCGCCCGACCTTCCTCGATCACCAGCACGATACCCAGACCTTCGCCGAGTGCGATGACTTCCTGCTGGGTCGCGATCTGCTGGTGGCCAGCGTGGTCGAGCCAGGCGCCCGTCAACGCCAGCTGTGGCTGCCCGATAATCAGGACGGCTGGTACGATTTTTACAGCCACCAGTGGTTCGCCGGCGGCCAGTGGGTGACGCTGGACGCGCCGCTGGAAAAACTGCCGCTGCTGGTCCGCGCCGGCGCCGGTCTGCCGCTCAGTGAACGTATCAGCCATGTCAATGCGCAAAAAGACGATCGTCGCGAACTGCAGTTGTTCCCGCTGAAAGGTACCGGCTCAACCCGCGGTCTGCTGTTTGAAGACGACGGCGAAAGCTGGGGCTATAAAGAGGGGGATGCGCTATGGCTGGAGTGGGAAATGACCTGCAGCGCCAACAGCATAAACCTGAATATCAACGCTCGCGGCAGCTACCGTCCGGCGTGGGAAGCGCTGAAGCTGTCATTACCGGCGGGAGAAAAGCGCAAGCTACTGGTGAATGGCGTCGAAGGAACGGAGTGGAGGCGCTAAGCGATATGCCGGGCGGCGGCTTACGCCTTGCCCGGCCTGGATTTTATGATGTTCCCGGATTGCGCTACGCTAATCCGGGCTACAAACGGGTGGCCTCAAAATCCCCGGTGGCGCTACCGCTTACCGGGGCTACAGCACTGTGCGGTTTGGTAGCCCGGGTAACAGACAGTTTCAGTCACCATGGGTACAAGATAGAGCTCTTAAGCTCACAATGGCACGGACCGTAGGCCGGATAAGGCGCAGCCGCCATCCGGCGCGAAAGTGGCTCTTTACCCGCGCTTATTGCCCGGCGGCGCTACGCTTGCGCGGGCCTACAGATCACATGCCAGGCGTAGCCCGGGTAAGGCGTAAGCCGCAACCCGGGTAACGGGCAGGGATTACTCGATACCTTTGCTGCGCAGGTAGTCTTCGTAGTTGCCGCTGAAATCGATCACGCGTTCTGGGGTGATCTCCAGGACGCGGGTCGCCAGCGAGCTCACGAACTCGCGGTCGTGAGAGACGAAGATCAGGGTGCCCTGATACATCTCCAGCGCCATGTTCAGCGATTCAATCGATTCCATATCCAGGTGGTTGGTCGGTTCGTCCATTACCAGGATGTTTGGCTTCTGCATCATCAGCTTACCGAACAGCATGCGCCCTTTTTCACCACCAGAAAGGACTTTCGCCGGCTTTTTGATATCGTCCTGGCTAAACAACAGACGACCGAGGATGCTGCGTACTGCCTGCTCGTCATCGCCTTCCTGTTTCCACTGGCTCATCCAGTCAAAGACCGTCAGATCGTTCTCGAAATCTTCGGCATGATCCTGCGCGTAATAGCCGATACGGGCGTTTTCGGACCACTTAACGGTACCGTTATCTGCTTCCAGCTCGCCCACCAGGGTTTTCAGCATCGTTGATTTACCGACGCCGTTGGTCCCCAGCACCGCCAGCTTCTCGCCAACCTCCAGCAGCAGATTCACCCCTTTGAACAGTGGGCCGTTATCAAAACCTTTCGCCAGCGCTTCCACTTCCAGCGCATTACGGAACAGTTTCTTATCCTGCTCGAAGCGAATAAACGGGTTCTGACGGCTGGACGCTTTCACTTCATCCAGCTTAATTTTATCAATCTGACGGGCGCGAGAGGTCGCCTGACGCGATTTAGAGGCGTTGGCGCTAAAGCGGCTAACGAAGGACTGCAGGTCAGCGATCTGCGCTTTCTTCTTGGCGTTATCCGCCAGCAGACGTTCGCGTGCCTGGGTCGCCGCGGTCATATACTCGTCATAGTTGCCCGGATAGACGCGCAGCTCACCGTAATCGAGATCCGCCATGTGGGTGCAGACCATGTTCAGGAAGTGACGGTCGTGCGAAATGATGATCATGGTGCTGTCACGTTCGTTCAGCACCTGCTCCAGCCAGCGAATGGTGTCGATGTCGAGGTTGTTCGTCGGTTCGTCGAGCAGCAGGATATCCGGATTGGAAAACAGCGCCTGCGCCAGCAGGACACGCAGCTTCCAGCCCGGCGCGACTTCGCTCATCGGGCCGTAATGCTGTTCAACCGGAATGCCGACGCCGAGAAGCAGTTCGCCGGCGCGCGCTTCGGCGGAGTAGCCGTCCATCTCGCCGTATTTGACTTCCAGATCGGCCACTTTATAGCCGTCTTCCTCGCTCATTTCGGGCAGCGCGTAGATGCGATCGCGCTCTTGCTTCACTTCCCACAGCTCGCCGTGGCCCATGATAACCGTATCCAGCACGGTGAATGCTTCGAAGGCGAACTGATCCTGGCGCAGCTTACCGATACGCTCGTTCGGGTCGAGAGAAACGTTGCCCAGCGTCGGCTCGAGATCGCCGCCGAGGATCTTCATAAAGGTCGATTTACCGCTGCCGTTGGCGCCGATCAGACCATAACGGTTGCCGCCGCCAAATTTAACGGAGATATTTTCGAACAGCGGCTTACTGCCAAACTGCATGGTAACGTTGCTGGATACTAGCACGGGGATATCCTGAAAAAAGAGAATGAGGGGTGTGACACAACAGACATTATGCCAGCAAATGACACACTTTTCACGGCCTGCGGTAAATTCCACCGCGGCGCTTGTGCTAAGGTCTTTGTCAGATGAGCCACAGACCAGGGCTCAAACGGTTATTCTGTACGTCATTATGAGGAACCCCATGACCACCAGCCTACCGCGACACCCGGCCTTTTTATCCCTGCAGGGCGGTATCAATTTTCGCGATCTGGGCGGCCAGCGTGCCGCCGACGGACGCACGGTACGCAGCGGCAAGCTGCTACGCTCCGGCGCGCTAAACCAGTTGACGGCGGACGATCTCAACCACCTGGCGACGCTGCCGCTCAGTCGGGTGCTCGACTATCGCGACCCCGGTGAGGTGCAGCGCACGCCTGACAAGCTTAGCCCGCTCACTCATTATTTGAACGCGCCAGCCAATCCGCCGATCAGCGATGTGAATGCGAAGGTCACCGAGCTGAATGCTGCCACCCTTAACGCGCTGAACGGTGAACAGTTTATGCTGCAACTCTATCGCCAGCTGCCGTTTAACAATCCGGCCTATCGCCAGCTCACTGCCTGGCTGACGGCCCCTTTTGAAGGGGCGTTACTCCAACACTGCGCCGTCGGCAAAGATCGCACCGGCGTCGGCTGCGCGCTGACGCTGTTTGCCGTCGGATGCGACAGCGAGACGGTCATGGAGGAGTATCTGCTTACCCACGGTATGCTGACGCAGGTGGAAGCCTGGATGCTGGAGATGCTCGGCAACGACCTGACGCCCCAGGGACGCCAGAGTCTGGCGGATATTCTGACGGTGAAAGAGTCCTATCTCGCCGCCGCGCTGTCGGCCATCCACCAGCGCTATGGTAGCGTCGACGCCTGGCTGGCAGAAGAGTACCAGCTCACCGCCCCGGCCCGCGCTTCGCTACAGGACCGGTTACTGGAAGGATAACCTCCCTGTCACCCGCGTGGGAGGCGGCGGTCGCATTGTCCGCCAGGCCCCGACAGTCGAGGCGACAGGGAAAAAAATGTGATTTCGTACACATCTGATTTACCTGTTCAGCGGAATGCACATATAATGCGCTCCCATCTACTGTCTCAATCATTAACAAAGGCCTGTGTGGCGTTGATTTCGCACACGACATTAAAGACTATGAAATTATCTACACTCTTAGCGGCAGCCTTCGCCCTCGTAGGCTTTTGCAATACAGCGTCTGCTGTCACCTATCCTTTGCCGACCGACGGCAGCCGTTTGGTTGGTCAGAATCAGGTCATCACCATTCCTGATGATAACAAGCAGCCGCTGGAATACTTTGCGGCGAAATATCAGATGGGGCTGTCCAACATGCTGGAAGCCAACCCGGGGGTGGACACCTATCTGCCAAAAGGCGGTAGCGTCCTGAACATCCCGCAGCAGTTGATTCTGCCGGACACCGTCCACGAAGGCATCGTGATTAACAGCGCCGAGATGCGTCTGTACTACTATCCGAAAGGCACCAATACCGTGATCGTCCTGCCGATCGGTATCGGCCAGTTAGGTAAAGATACGCCGATTAACTGGACCACCAAAGTCGAACGCAAGAAAGCCGGCCCGACATGGACGCCGACCGCCAAGATGCATGCCGAATACATCGCTGCCGGCAACCCGCTGCCAGCCGTCGTACCGGCCGGTCCGGATAACCCGATGGGCCTGTACGCGTTGTATATCGGCCGTCTGTACGCCATCCACGGCACCAACGCGAACTTTGGTATTGGCCTGCGCGTGAGCCACGGCTGCGTGCGTCTGCGCAACGATGACATCAAGTTCCTGTTTGATAACGTGCCGGTCGGCACCCGCGTACAATTTATCGATGAGCCGGTAAAAGCGACCACCGAGCCGGACGGCAGCCGTTACATTGAGGTTCACAACCCGCTGTCGACCACCGAAGCGCAGTTCCAGGGCGGCGAAATCGTGCCAATCACCCTGACTCAGCCGGTACAGGCGATCACCGGCCAGTCTGATGTCGATCAGAACGTGGTTGAGCAGGCTATCCAGAACCGCTCCGGTATGCCGGTGCGTCTGAACTAAGTTCTGTATGGCAAGAAAAACGGCGGGCCTGATGCCCGCCGTTTTTTTATCTGTATTTTCCCGGGCTACCAGACCTGACAACACCCTGGCCCTGCTTAGCGCTGCGCAAACAGGCCCCCCGGTCTAGCCGTTATTCACCAGAATAATCCCGCCGTGATCGTAGCGATAGTGGCAGTGGGCATACTCCAGCGGCGTACCGTCTTCGAGGTAGATAACCTGCTCAACCTCCAGCACCGGGTCGGTGGCGTCGCAGTGAAGATGTAATTTATCCAGTTCATCGGGCTTCATCGCCCGCACTACGCGGTAAGATCCCATCAGCTTCAGCCCCAGCGTCTCCTGCACATAGCGAAACACCGAGCTTTCCAGATGGCTTTTATTGAGCCCTGGCACCAGTCCCACCGGCATAACTGTCAGATCCAGCGACACCGGCTCACCGTTGAGCAGCCGCAGACGGACAAAGTCATACACCGGGGCATCGGCGTCAATCAGCAGCGAAGTCTGCTCTTTGTCGCTGGGAAAACGCACCTCAAAGCGCACCACTTCGCTTTGTACCTCGCCAAGATGCTCCCAGGTTTTGGTGGCGCCAAAATAGTCGCTGCCGGGCAGTTCCCACTGCGACAGCTGGAGAAAATTTTTCCGCACAAAGGTGCCCTGCCCTTTGCGAGTATAGATAAGCCCTTCGACGATTAACTGACGCATCGCCTGTTGAATCGTCATCCGGCTGGTGTTGAACTCCGCCGCCAGCGCAAACTGGTCGGGTAGCGGCGCGCTGGCAGGATACTGCTGGCTGATGATGCGTTTTTTTATTTCCCGCGCAATTTGCAGATACTTCGCCGTCATTCCCGGTCCTTTTACATTCTGTGCGTGACTGGCGGGCAGCATACTTGACCTGACCGCCAGGACACCGTTACATCGCTTCGCCGTTGCTGTGGATCACCTGCTTCAGCCACGCATAGCTCTTCTTCGGCACCCGCCGTAGATCCTTGAGGTCATGGTTCTCACGATTGACGTACACCACGCCGTAGCGCTTACGCATATCGCCCTGTGAGCTAAGAATATCGATTAATCCCCAGCCGAGATAGCCGATCACCTGCGCGCCGTCCTCAAACATCGCCGCTTTCATGGCGTTAATATGGTCGCGATGGTAGGCGATGCGGTAATCATCGGCAACCGGATGTTCACCGTCCCAGGATTCGATCACCCCGATGCCGTTTTCAATCGGGAACACCGGTAGCCGCCAGTCATTGTAATAACGGGTGATGATCATGCGAAATCCCAGCGGATCGATCTGCCAGTTCCATTCCGTCGCTTTCAGGTACGGGTTATCCTGATTACCGAATAGCATGTAATTGTTGACCGCCGTTCCCGGCGGGATCGCGTCGCTATTGAGCGAGCGGCTCGCGTAATAGCTGAACGCCAGATAATCCACCTTCACCATTGCCATCAGCGCCATATCTTCGGCGCGATAAATATCGTCAAAGCCTTGGCGAGCGACAAAGTGCATCACCTCCGGGCTATAGCCCTCGCCCGCGTAGGCGCGCAGCAGGTTCTGGTTTAAAAACTCGTCCAGTTGCTGAGCGCAGAGAATATCGCGTGGTTTGCAGGTAGCCGGATAGACCAGCGCGTGAGCCAGCATTCCGCCCATCAGGCACTGCGGCTTCGTCTGATGCAGATAGTGGGTCAGATGGACATGCGCCATCATCACGTGGTGCTGGATCTGGTAGAGTTCGCGCAGCGTTTTATCGCCACGCAAATAGCCGGTGATCAGGAAGGCTTCCGGCGAATGGTAGAGGTTCTGTTCATTAAAGGTCAGCCAGTACTTCACCTTATCGCCGTAGCAGTCGATCATCTTCTGGCCATAGCGGATAAAGGCGTCCATGACCCGGCGGTCGGTAAAACCGTTGTAGCGCTCCGCCAGCGACAGCGGCATATCAAAGTGATACAGGCAGATCATCGGCTCTATGCCGCGGGCAATAAGCTCATCGATAAACTGATGGTAGAACGCGATCCCCTCTTCATTGAATTCGCCGTCCCCCTCCGGACACACCCGGCTCCAGGCGATCTGAAAGCGATAGCAGTTCATGCCCAGATCCTGCATCAGATCGAAATCTTCGCGGAAGCGATGATAGGAGTCAGTCGCCACCTTCCAGTCCGAGGCGAACTCCGACGGTTGACGAATATCGTAAACCGACATCCCCTTTCCTCCCTCATTCCACGCCCCTTCGGTCTGCATGCTGGAGACCGAATTGCCCCATAAAAAATCGGCCGGTAATGTGTCTTTCATGGTTCGCCTCTGTATATGACTAGTCATTTTAAATTCATGACTAGTCATATACAAAAAAACCACCGCGGAAGCAAAAGACGGATCGTTTTCTGTGAGCCAGACAAACAAAAAAGATCGCCGCAAGCGGCGATCTTTAGAGGTAAGTGGAAACGGCGTTACTGCGCGTCAAGCTGATGACGACGATATTCCCCCTGGCGCTCCAGCATCCAGCCCGGATATTCGCGCGGCAGGGCGCTGACCGCATCAAGCTGGCGCAACTCATCTTCGCTCAGGCGAATAGCGGTGGCAGCGATGTTATCCTGCAACTGCTCGGCCCGTTTAGCGCCGATAATCACGCTGGTCACCACCGGCTGATGCAGCAGCCACGCCAGGGCAATCTGCGCCACCGAGACCCCTTTTGCTTCGGCTATCACCCGCATGACGTCGATACAGTCAAATGCGCGCGCTTTATCCACCGGCGGAAAGTCAAACGCCAGGCGACGCCCCCCCGCTTCCGCCTCGCCGTCGCGGCGGTATTTCCCGCTCAACAGGCCGCCCGCCAGCGGGCTCCAGACCATCAAGCCGAGGCCTTCGCTTTGCAGCATCGGCACCAGCTCACGTTCCAGGTCACGCCCGGCGATAGTGTAGTAGGCCTGCAGAGAAGCAAACCGGGAGAGTCCAAGGCGTTCCGCTATGCCCAGCGCTTTGGCGATTTGCCAGGCCGCCCAGTTAGAAACACCGATGTAGCGCACGTGGCCCTGCTGTACCAGGGTATCCAGGGCCGACAGCGTCTCTTCGATCGGCGTCGCCGGATCGAAGCCGTGCAATTGATAGAGATCGATATGATCGAGCTGCAGGCGGCGCAGGCTCTCTTTCACACTGCCCATGATGTGGTACCGTGAGCTGCCGCGCGAGTTCACGCCAGCGGTGCCGGTTTCGCCAAACACTTTGGTCGCCACCACCACGTTTTCACGCGGGATTTTCAGGTTTTTCAGCGCCTGACCGGTAATCTCTTCAGAGCGCCCTTCCGAGTAGACGTTGGCGGTATCGATAAAGTTGATCCCGGCGTCCAGCGCGCTGCCGACCAGTTGCTCGGCTTCGGCCTGGCGCAGCTGGCCGATTTTGCCCCACATCCCTTCTTCGCCGCCGAAGGTCATGGTGCCCAGGCACAGCTCAGAGACAAACAGACCGGTATTGCCCAGTTTTTGATATCGCATAGCACTCTCCTCAACAGGATGATTAACGTCAGCGGTATAGTTATACCGCTGAGTCGAGGCGTGCGAATGGGGTGTTTCTGTCAGTTTCTTGCCCAATTCTGCAGAAATCAGGCGCAGAGTTTAAAGAGCCAATAGCCGCTGATGGCCGCCCACAGCAGCATAGGAATGGAGTAAAGATGGAAGCGCCACCAGATCCGCCGATCGCTGGCCATGCGCAGGGCGATGATATTGGCCAGCGATCCTGGCAGCAGACCAAAGCCGCCGACGTTAACCGCCCAGGCGAGCAGTATCGACGGCGGGACATAGTTGAGCAGCAGAATGGTCGAGGGCACATTACTGATCACCTGCGACAGGCCGATGGCGGTCAGCCACAGTCCGCCGCCGGAAAGCGTCCCGACGCCGCTCAGCACATGATGCAGCGCCGGAAGCTGGGTCAGCAGGTGGACATCGATAAACATCACCATAAACACCAACAGCAGCGACCAGTCCACATGGACGATCACCGCCCGGGCCAGTATCAGGAAGCCCAGCAGCACCAGCGCCAGCCCCCACAGCGCCTGATTCATCTCCAGCGCGGTCAGGAACACCAGATACAATCCCAGACAGCTCCAGACCAGCTTAGGCTGCCACGATGGCGCCTTATCGCTACTCTGGTAGCTGAGCCGGTTTGCCGGGAAACAGAACCAGCACAGCATCAGCAGGGTCAACATCATTGCCGCCGCCAGGGGTAACATCTCGCCGATAAACCCGACGAAAGAGAGGCCGGAGCGTCCCCACAGCAAAATGTTCTGCGGGTTGCCGATCGGCGTCAGCAGCGACCCGGCGTTGACCGCCAGCGCTTCAAAGATAATCAGACGGTTAACCGGGATCGCGCACCACTTTTTCAGCGTCAGCGTCAGCGGCACCACAATAAACAGGGCCACATCGTTGGTCAGGAAGGTGGACAGGAGCGCTGCCGCCAGCACCATAAAGATGGCCAGCTGGCGCTCAGTCACGAAGCGGCGGGCCATTTTCCGCCCCAGCACGTCAAAGTAGCCGCTCAGTTCAATGCCCTTGGTCAACAGCATCAGGCCGCTGAGCGTGATGATGGTATGCCAGTCAATGGCCGCCGGCCAGCTTGCCGGGACAAACGGCACGATGGCGCTGAGCACACAGGCGATAATCAGCAGCAGGTGTAAAAAACGGTCGCGCAGCAGCGACTGAACGAAGGGAAGAGTCATGCTTCCTGGGATCCCTGTTTCTGGGTAAATTTCAGGAACATCGCCAGCGTCTCTTCACTCACGTGATGCTCCATTCCCTCCGCATCGCGGCGGGCAATCTCCGGACTGACGCCAATCGCCAGCAGAAAGTTTTCCACAATCTGGTGGCGCTCGCGACTTTCCTGGGCCAGCTTTTCCCCTTCCGGGGTTAAGAAGATCCCGCGCCAGGGGATCTGTTCGATCAGACCCACGCTGGCCAGGCGTTTAAGCATTTTGGCGACCGTAGGCTGCGAAACGCCAAGACGCGCCGCCATATCCACCTGGCGCGCCTCCCCCACTTCGTTGATCAGATCGGAGATCAGCTCCACATAGTCATCGATCAGCTCGCGGCGATGCGCTTCCCGCACCTGACGGAACCCCTCAACGTGCTCTTCAACATTTACTAACTGCGTCACTTTTTTTGTTATTGGCTTACCTGCGCGACGGTTCATTGTGCTTCCTCATTCGTGTGACGCGTCAAGCATCATATAAAAAGATCCACATTGTAATGGATTGCGCCAAGAGCACAAAAAATTAACGTTTTAGCCATAGCTATAAAATATAGCCTGTGCTATATCTGTATGTAATGCAAACAGCCATCAAGGATTGACGGCGTGAACAGGCAGGAGGAGAGCAGATGAATGAATTCAAGAGGTGCTTAAACGTGTTTAGCCATTCACCCTTTAAAGTACGATTAATGCTGATCGGTATGCTGTGCGAGATGATTAACGGTAAACCGCAGCAGGACAAACCTAATTCCTAAGGCGGCGTCGCGGTACGCCGCTTCATTTTTCTGTCATCTTCTGCCGCTAAAATGGCCGGTACCCCCCCGTTTCCCTGACCTTTTTTCAAGTTTTGTAAGCGCCCTCGCAAAACAATCTGTTATGTCTGGTTGACCTTACCATTTACAAGCCCTATCTTTGCACAGCCCTGCCACATTCGCGGCTCGCAGAGACCCTCTTCGCGCACTGTCCAGCAGGTTTTCCCCCTTGATGCCAGGGGATGCGCATGGCCTCTTTTTGATTGTTTACTATGAATGTCACCACCCTGAAAAATACGCTGGTCGCCCGCCGACTGGCACTGAACCCATGGACAGGATTCTACTTTTTACAGTCGCTATTAATTAACCTGGCGCTGGGCTATGAATTTAGCCTGCTCTATACCGTGGCATTTACCTGCGTGTTACATCTTTTGTGGCGTGCCTTTCCACGCGTCCAGAAAGGGGTGGTCGGCGCCTATTCGCTGCTGGCGGCGCTCTACTACCCCTTTGGCCAGGCCTACGGCGCCCCCAACTTCAATACGTTGCTGGCGCTTCACGCCACCAACGTGGAAGAATCCACGGAAATTCTGACCATCTTCCCATGGTACAACTATCTGCTGGCGGTCTTCATTTTCGCGCTGGGGATCATTGCGGTCCGCCGCAGGATCGTTGAGCCATCCCGCTGGGGAAAAATGGAGACCCTGGGCCTGCTGTTCAGCATCGGGATTTTCTTTCTGCAGCCGATGCAGAATCTCGCCTGGGGCGGCGTATTCAAGGTGATTGACACCGGTTATCCGGCCTTTCGTTTTGTGAAAGACGTGGTGGTGAATAATAACGAGGTGCTGGACGAGCAGGCGCGAATGGCCCAGCTGGCCGGCATGAAGGACAGCTGGCACGTGCTGGCGGTGAAGCCAAAGTACCATCTCTATGTGGTGGTGATTGGCGAAAGCGCCCGCCGCGACGCCCTCGGCGCCTTCGGTGGCCACTGGGACAACACGCCGTTTGCCAGCTCGGTAAACGGTTATCTGTTTAACAACTATGTCGCCGCCAGCGGCTCGACGCAGAAATCGCTCGGCCTGACGCTTAACCGGGTGGTCGACGGCAAACCGCAGTTTCAGGATAACTTTGTCACCCTCGCCAACCGCGCGGGTTTCCAGACCTGGTGGTTCTCCAACCAGGGGCAGATTGGCGAGTACGACACCGCTATCGCCAGCATCGCCAAACGTGCGGATGAAGTCCAGTTCCTGAAAAACGGCGATTTCGAGGCCAATAAAAATACTCAGGACGAGCAGTTATTAAAGCTGACCGAGCAGGTACTCTCTACGCAGCGCACCCAGCCGCAGCTGATTGTCCTGCATCTGATGGGCTCTCACCCGCAGGCCTGCGATCGGACCAAAGGCAAGTACACGGTTTTCGTCCAGTCGAAAGAGACCTCCTGTTATCTCTACAGCATGACGCAGACCGATTCGCTGCTGGCTAAGCTATACAGTCAGTTGCAAAACTCCGGCGATACCTTTTCACTGACCTACTTTTCCGATCATGGTCTGGCGTTCAAGGAGCGGGGAAAAGAGGTGCAGTATCTGGCGCATGACGATAAGTTCCAGCAGAACTTCCAGGTGCCGTTTATGGTGCTGTCCAGCGATGACAACGCGCATAAAGTGATTAAAGCGCAGCGCTCTGCGAATGATTTCCTCAGTTTCTTCTCCCAGTGGACCGGGATCAAGGCGGCGGAAATCGTCCCGCGCTATCGTTTTATCTCTGAGCAAAAGGCCGGTCCGGTGTACATCACCAACTTCCAGCTGCAGAAGGTGGACTACGCTCACCTCGGTACCGATGAGTTCACCGTCAATTAATCGTGCAGGCCCGGCCAGTCGCTCAGGCTGGCCGGCAACAGGCAAAAAAAATCCGCCCCGAAAGGCGGATTTTTTATATCACCGGAGTGATTAGAAGCGGTAACCCACGCCAGCAATCCAGGTACCGACGTCAACGTTACGAATACGAGACTGCTCGTAGGAGAAGTCCAGAGCAACGTTTTCGATCGGGTTGAACTGCAGACCAGCACCGTAGGAGAAACCGTAGTCGCTCATATCGGATTTCTGGTTCGGGAAGTTGTTGTTCTGGAATTTACCGTAACCAACACCCACTACGCCGTAGATGCTTGCCCAGTCGTTCAGACGGTAAGCCGGACCTGCGGTGATGCCGTAGTACTGACCTTTGTTGTAAGTACCGTTGCTGGTGTTATCCTTTTCGGTGTAGGTGAAGGAACCGATAACGCCCAGCGGGTTGTTATCTTGCTCGTAACGGTATTTCAGGTTGAAACCGCCAGCTTTGTTCGCTTTACCCTGCATGTCGCTCTGCGCGTAACCGCCGGTTACGGTAGAAGTTGCAGCAAATGCAGTGGTACCTACGGATGCAGCCAGAACAACGGCCAGTGCTGAAAGACGTGCAATTTTATTCATAACCACCTCAAATGTGTTTCTAATAAGTCCTAAGCCTTAAATATATCAAAAACTTTTGGGAAACTCTTTGGAGTTTACATTGTCTAACATACTTTTTCATGTAACTAAAAGTTTCCATACTTCTATAACAATATGGAAAACAACAATTTTTGGCGTTAACGTACATCTTAACGCTCATTAAGAAATTCGCAAGCATCCAGATTAATCCTAATCACCTGGCGAATTTCTCAGCAACGTGCGCCATTCTACTGTTTTTGCCCCTGTTTTTTTCAACATTAGCTCAACCGTCAGCAGGTTATTCCAGTACACTGGCACTTTTACGACTTTTGACAAAACCTGACAGGAGAAAGGATGCCCGGTCCATCCCGAAAAGCGGCGGCATGGTTGCCAATTCTGGTGATTTTAGTCGCCATGACATCGATTCAGAGCGGCGCCTCGCTCGCCAAATCGCTGTTCCCCTTGGTCGGCGCCCCGGGCGTCACCGCCCTGCGTCTGGCGCTCGGGACGCTGATTCTGGTGGTCGTGTTCAAGCCATGGCGGTTACGTTTCTCCCCGGCACAGCGTGTGCCGCTGCTACTGTACGGCCTGGCGCTCGGCGCGATGAACTATCTCTTTTACTTATCCCTGCAGCGCATTCCGCTCGGCGTGGCGGTGGCCCTGGAGTTTACCGGCCCGCTGGCGGTGGCGCTGTTTGGTTCGCGCCGACCGCTGGATTTCGTCTGGGTGGCGCTGGCGATCCTCGGGCTGTGGTATCTCCTGCCGCTGGGGCAGAACGTGGCGCAGGTCGATTTAACCGGCGCGCTGTTTGCCCTGGGCGCGGGAGCCTGCTGGGCAGTCTATATTCTGACCGGGCAACGTGCCGGTGAGGAACACGGTCCGGCCACGGTGGCGATGGGGTCGCTCATCGCCTCGTTGGTGTTTGTTCCGTTAGGCATAGCGCAGGCCACGGATACGCTGTGGCAGTGGTCGCTGCTGCCGATGGGGCTGGGGATTGCTATTCTCTCAACCGCACTGCCCTACTCCCTTGAAATGATGGCCTTGACGCGCCTGCCGACGCGCACCTTCGGCACACTGATGAGCCTCGAACCGGCGTTAGCCGCCCTTTCCGGTATGGTCTTCCTCGGCGAAACGTTGAAGCTCTCCCAGACTCTGGCGCTGGGCGCGATCATTATCGCCTCAATGGGCGCCACGCTGACCATGCAGCGACAAAGTAAAATCGAGCAAGTCGATATCAATTAACATTCTGTTACGCCGCCGGCCCGTGAGAAATCCGGGCCGTTCAGCTAAATATAACCCTATGATATTTAGCGTTTTTTAAAATAACCAACCACTTTGCGCTATCGAAGTGATATGGCCTGCCGATGCCTCACTCTTTGAAACCCTTGCTATACTTAGTCCCGAAGTTACCTGGGACAACGCTCCACATCATTCAGATTTGAAGTGTGACGAGCATCAATATCAAGAGGATATGAAACGATGAGTACCGCAAAACTGGTTAAATCAAAAGCATCTAATCTGGTCTATACCCGCAACGATGTCGCTGACAGCGAAAAGAAAGCGACCATTGAGCTGTTGAATCGCCAGGTGATCCAGTTCATTGACCTGTCACTTATCACCAAGCAGGCACACTGGAATATGCGCGGTGCGAACTTTATCGCCGTGCACGAAATGCTGGATGGCTTCCGTACCGCGCTAACCGAGCACCTGGATACCATGGCGGAGCGTGCCGTGCAGCTGGGCGGCGTCGCACTGGGCACCACTCAGGTCATTAACAGCAAAACGCCGCTGCAGAGCTACCCGCTCGATATCCATCACGTTCAGGATCACCTGAAAGCGCTGGCTGACCGCTATGCCGTCGTCGCTAACGACGTACGCAAGGCGATTGGTGAAGCCAAAGACGAGGATACCGCGGATATTTTCACCGCGGCCTCCCGCGATCTGGATAAATTCCTGTGGTTCATCGAAGCGAATATCGAGTAAGGCTTTGCCGCCGATCGCAACGCGGTCGGCGGCGCCTTTGCTTTTCCCTGCCCCACCTTTTTGTTTTCCGTTCTATCTGTTTTCCCTTCTTTGCTTTCATTGCCCGCTGACATTGCACCGTTTTAGGGCGCCAAATTGATGAAAATGCGCACAAAAGTAAAACAATTGTAATAATCACCTCACACAATCGTTACGTTGAGATTGTTTTCCCATCAGGGTTTGCGCTAAAAATGTGCTCGTTATTCAGCAACTCTATAACGCACCAAAGTGACGCCCCATCCTGGTGCAGTGAGTGCCTGTCATGATCGAAATTGTGCAACCGCTCGCGCTTCGTTTGTTGAAAAACAACAGCTTGTAAAAGTGGCACGATTTTTTCATTAGGCTAGTCGTTCTCGCAGGGGATCGTCCCGTGGATATAAAAGGAAATGCTATGAAGTCTGTATTTAAAGTTTCACTGGCTGCACTGACCCTGGCTTTTGCGGTTTCTTCCCATGCCGCCAATAAGACCCTGGTTGTCGCCACCGATACGGCGTTCGTCCCGTTCGAATTTAAGCAAGGCGATAAATATGTCGGGTTTGACGTTGACCTGTGGGCGGCTATCGCCAAAGAGCTGAAGCTCGACTACACCCTGAAGCCAATGGACTTCAGCGGCATTATCCCGGCGCTGCAAACTAAAAATATCGATCTGGCGCTGGCCGGGATCACCATAACCGACGAACGTAAAAAAGCGATCGACTTCTCCGACGGCTACTACAAAAGCGGCCTGCTGGTGATGGTCAACGCCAATAATAACGACATCAAAGATGTGAAAGATCTGAACGGTAAAGTGGTCGCGGTGAAGAGCGGTACCGGCTCCGTTGATTACGCGAAAGCCAATATCAAAACCAAAGATCTGCGTCAGTTCCCGAACATCGATAACGCCTATATGGAACTGGGTACCGGCCGCGCTGATGCCGTGCTGCACGATACGCCAAATATTCTGTACTTCATCAAAACCGCAGGCAACGGCAAGTTCAAAGCGGTAGGCGAATCACTGGAAGCGCAAAACTACGGTATCGCTTTCCCGAAAGGCAGCGACGAGCTGCGTGAGAAAGTGAACGGTGCGCTGAAAACGCTGCGCGAGAATGGTACCTACAACGAAATTTATAAAAAATGGTTCGGCACTGAACCAAAATAATAAGAACACACTTCGCCAGACGCAGCTCCGGCGACATCACAACGGTCTTCCGGCACAGACTCGGCGGGAGACCGTATTTTGGCGGAGGATTTCCTCTGCTCTCGACACGGTAACAGGAACGTATTATGCAGTTTGACTGGAGTGCCATCTGGCCTGCCATTCCGATTTTGCTGGAAGGCGCCAAAATGACGCTGTGGATTTCCGTCCTCGGCCTGGCCGGCGGCCTGATAATCGGTCTGGTGGCCGGTTTCGCCCGCTGCTTCGGCGGCTGGATCGCCAACCACATCGCACTGGTGTTTATTGAAATCATTCGCGGCACCCCGATTGTGGTGCAGGTCATGTTCATCTACTTTGCGCTGCCGATGGCCTTTAGCGACCTGCGCATCGACCCCTTCTCCGCAGCGGTAGTGACCATCATGATTAACTCGGGCGCCTATATCGCGGAAATTACCCGCGGCGCGGTGCTCTCCATTCATAAAGGCTTCCGCGAAGCGGGCCTGGCGCTGGGCCTGTCGCGTCGCGAAACCATTCGCCACGTGATCCTGCCGCTGGCGCTACGCCGCATGCTGCCGCCGCTGGGCAACCAGTGGATTATCAGCATCAAGGATACCTCGCTGTTCATCGTCATCGGCGTCGCCGAACTGACCCGTCAGGGACAGGAGATCATCGCGGGCAACTTCCGCGCCCTGGAAATCTGGAGCGCCGTAGCCGTGATCTACCTGATTATCACCCTGGTCCTGAGCTTTATTCTGCGTCGTCTTGAAAGAAGGATGAAAATCCTGTGATTGAATTTAAAAACGTCTCCAAGCACTTTGGCCAGACCCAGGTGCTGCACGATATCTCCCTGAAAATTAATCAGGGTGAAGTGGTAGTCATTATCGGCCCGTCCGGCTCCGGTAAATCAACGATGCTGCGCTGCATCAATAAACTGGAAGAGATCACCAGCGGCGATCTGATTGTCGATGGCCTGAAGGTCAACGACCCGAAGGTGGACGAACGTCTGATTCGTCAGGAAGCCGGGATGGTATTTCAGCAGTTTTATCTGTTCCCGCACCTGACGGCGCTGGAGAACGTCATGTTTGGTCCGCTGCGGGTGCGCGGCGCCAGCAAGCAGGCGGCAGAGAAGCAGGCGAAAGATCTGCTGGCGAAAGTCGGCCTGGCCGAGCGCGCGCATCACTATCCGTCTGAACTCTCCGGCGGCCAGCAGCAGCGTGTGGCCATTGCCCGCGCGCTGGCGGTGAAGCCAAAGATGATGCTGTTTGATGAACCGACCTCCGCGCTCGACCCGGAACTGCGCCATGAAGTGCTCAAGGTGATGCAGGATCTGGCTGAAGAGGGGATGACGATGGTGATCGTAACCCACGAAATCGGCTTTGCCGAAAAAGTGGCTTCGCGATTGATCTTTATCGACAAAGGACGCATTGCTGAAGACGGCAACCCGCAGGAGCTGGTGAAGAACCCGCCAAGCCCGCGCCTGCGCGAATTCCTGCAGCACGTCGCCTGACCCGCAACGGCTCTCTTCCTCCGCGGAGAGAGCCGCTTTTCCAGATTCCTCTTCCCTCCCCTTCCGCCATCGGCTTCTATACTTACCCGTTTACGTTGCAACGGAGGTGCCCATGCCGTGGATCCTGCTTTTGCTCGCTGCACTGTTTACTGCCCCGCTTTCCGCCGCCGCCCTGCCCGGCGTGCCGACAGCTAACGCCGATAAAACCAGCGCCAGCGAACCCGATGCGGAACAGAAAAGAGCGGCCTACGCCGCGCTGGCTGACGTGCTGGCTAACGACAGCGCCCGTCAGGAGCTCATTGACCAGTTGCGTAAAGCAGCCGCCACGCCGCCGCCAGACAGCACCCCGACGCTGACGCCGCCGGCGGTGAAAGAAGAGACCACGGTGCTGGAGAACGTCACGCAGATCAGCCGGGAATACGGCGAGCAGCTCTCGTCTCGCTTCTCTCAACTGTGGCGCAATATCACCGGCTCACCGCATAAACCTTTTAATTCGCAAACCTTCACCAGCGCGGCCTGGCATTTTTTACTGCTGGCCGGCCTGGTCTTTGCCTTCTGGTGGCTGGTGCGTCTTGCGGCGCTGCCGCTGTATCGCAAAATGGGTGAATGGGGGCGGCATAAAAACCGCGATCGCGGAAACTGGCTCCAGCTGCCCCTGACCATCGCCGGGGCGTTTGTCATCGACCTGCTGCTGCTGGCGCTGACCCTGTTTGTCGGTCAGCTGTTAAGCGATCGGCTGAATGGTAATAACCCCACTATTGCCTTCCAGCAGAGTCTTTTCCTCAACGCTTTCGCGCTGATCGAGTTTTTTAAAGCCATTCTGCGGCTCATTTTCTGCCCGCGCATCCCGGCGCTCCGGCCCTTTAACCTCAGCGACGAGGCCGCGTCATACTGGAGTCTGCGCCTGAGCGCGCTCAGCAGCCTGATTGGCTATGGCCTGATTGTCGCGGTGCCGATTATTTCCAATCAGGTGAATGTTCAGGTTGGTGCGCTGGCTAACGTCGTCATCATGCTGTGCATTACGCTGTGGGCGCTGTACCTGATTTTTCATAACAAGGCCTTGATTACGCAGGGTCTAATCCATCTGGCCGACCGTTCGCTCTCCTTCTTTAGCCTGTTTATCCGCGCCTTCGCGCTGGTCTGGCACTGGCTGGCCTGCGCCTACTTTGTGGTGCTCTTTTTCTTCTCCCTGTTCGACCCGGGCAATAGCCTGAAATTCATGATGGGCGCCACCCTGCAAAGCCTGGCCATTATCGGCGGCGCGGCGCTGGTGTCCGGCATCCTGTCACGCTGGATAGCCAAAACCATTACCTTGTCACCCGCCACCCAGCGCAACTATCCTGAGCTGCAAAAGCGGCTGAACGGCTGGATCTCCGCCTCGCTGAAGGCGGCACGCATTCTCACCGTCTGCGTCGCCGTCATGCTGCTGCTGAGCGCCTGGGGCCTGTTTGACTTCCGCGAATGGCTGCACAACGATGCCGGGCAAAAAACGGTGGATGTGCTGATCCGCATCGCCCTCATCCTCTTCTTCTCTGCCATCGGCTGGACGGTGCTGGCCAGCCTGATCGAAAACCGACTGGCGTCGGATATTCATGGCCGCCCACTGCCCAGCGCGCGGGCCAGGACGCTGCTGACGCTGTTTCGCAACGCGCTGGCGGTGGTGATCAGCACCATCACGGTGATGATCCTGCTCTCGGAGATTGGGGTTAACATTGCGCCGCTGCTGGCGGGCGCCGGGGCGTTAGGGCTGGCTATTTCGTTTGGCGCGCAAACGCTGGTTAAAGATATTATCACCGGCATATTTATCCAGTTTGAGAACGGGATGAATACCGGCGACCTGGTCACCATCGGCCCTTTGACCGGCACCGTAGAACGAATGTCGATTCGCTCCGTGGGGGTACGGCAGGATACCGGCGCCTATCACATTATTCCCTGGTCCTCGATTACCACCTTTGCCAACTTCGTGCGCGGCATTGGCTCGGTGGTCGCCAACTATGATGTCGACCGTCACGAGGATCTGGATAAAGCCAGCCAGGCGCTGAAGGCGGCGGTGGACGATCTGCTGGCCCAGGAGGAGATCCGCGGCCTGATCATTGGCGAACCGTCGTTCGCCGGGCTGGTGGGGCTGAGCAATACCGCCTTCACGCTACGCGTCAGCTTCACTACCCTGCCGCTGAAGCAGTGGACGGTGCGCTTTGCCCTCGACACTCAGGTGAAAAAGCACTTCGACCGCGCCGGGGTTCGCGCCCCGATACAGACCTGGCAACAGCTGCCGATGCCGGGCTCAGACAGCCCGGCCGCCGAGTAGCGTTAGAACGGACGGCGGCGTTTGGCGTCGTCCATAAAGCTCCAGGCGATAAACCGGCTCTGCTTTTGCCCCTGGGCCATCTCTTTTTTCACCACTTTCACGGCCCCAACCTCGGTCAGCAGGCGGTAGAGCGGCGGCAGATTGTCGCCGCGCGACACCAGCGAGGTAAACCATTTCACCTGGCGGGCGAAAGCCTGACTTTCGCGGATCATCTGCGAGATAAAGGCCACTTCGCCTCCTTCGCACCACAGTTCCTGCTGCTGACCGCCAAAGTTAAGCGCGCTGTCGGCGCCGAGTCCGAGATTGCGGCGCTTGCGCTCACCGCCTGCCCGGGCGCTCTCTGCGGAGTCATGGAACGGCGGATTACACAGCGTGGCGTCATAGGTCTCGTTTTTGTGGATCACGCCGTGGAAGATGGCCTGGCTCTCTTTTTGCCGACGCAGACGGATCTGCCGGGTCAATCCGGGGTTGCCATTGACAATGGCCTGCGCGCTGGCGAAGGCCTCCGGGCTGATTTCGCTGCCGGTGAAGCGCCAGCCGTACTCATGAACGCCGATCAAGGGATAGATGAGGTTGGCACCCGTACCAATATCAAGGATCGTGGCTTGCTTTGGCACCTCGCCACTATCCTGCGCCAGCAGATCCGCCAGATGATGAATATAATCGGCACGCCCAGGCACCGGCGGACAGAGAAAGCCGTCAGGAATGTCCCAGTGTTTAACCGCGTAAAAATGCGCCAGCAGCGCTTTATTCAACGCCTTCACCGCCTGCGGATTGGCAAAATCAATGGTCTGCTCACCCAGCGGATTGAGCGTAATGTATCCCTGCAGGTCAGGATGCGCCTGGCAGAGCGCAGGCAGGTCGTAGCGTTGATGGTGGCGGTTACGCGGGTGTAACCCCGGTTTCTGGGCTTTCATGACAATCTCCTTTGAACAGCCGCGTAAGATACCCGTTGACGGCGGCGCGGTAAATAAGGGAGTCTGGATATCTCCTTTATCCGTGACAGGTGCAGCATGTACTTTTATCAACCTTCACAGGGCCACGGCCTGCCGCATGACCCCCTGAACGCGATTATCGGGCCTCGCCCGATAGGCTGGATCGCCTCGCAGGACGCTGAGGGCCACCGTAATCTGGCGCCATACAGCTTTTTTAACTGCTTTAACTATCGGCCACCGATCATTGGTTTCGCCAGCAGCGGCTGGAAAGACAGCGTACAAAATATTGTCGAGACGAAGGAGTTCGTCTGGAACCTGGCGACCCGCCCGCTGGCCGTGGCGATGAATGAAACGTCTGCCTCGATCCCGCACCATGAGGACGAGTTCGTGCGCGCCGGCCTCACCGCCGCCGCCAGCCGCCTGGTCAGCGCCCCCCGGGTCGCGGAGAGCCCGGTGAACTTTGAGTGTCGTCTGTCGCAATGTATTCAACTCACCACCGCCGACGGTAACCCTGTCGATACGTGGCTGGTGCTCGGCGAAGTGATCGCCGTGCATATTGATGAATCACTGCTGGACAACGGCATCTATCAAACCGCCCGCGCCCAGCCGATCCTGCGCGCCGGAGGTCCGAGCGCCTATTACAGTATTGATGACAGTCTGCGTTTTGACATGATCCGCCCTGACGCCCGCTAAATAATCTACCGGCCAGAGTACCGCTGCCCTGCGCCGGTAGCATGCAAAACGCCTTGTTTTTGCATTAAAAATTCCCTATCGCGCGGTCTGGAAAGACCTACACTTAAGCTATGTCCCATGCTGTTTATGAGGATATGCTGATGAAAATCACCTCGCTGCTGTTCGCCGCTGCGCTCACCGCTCATGCCGCCGCGGCCTCTCCCCTGCCACCGACACCCGTACTGCCCTATGACGGCCCGCTCCGCCCTGTCGGTACCGTCTCCGCCTCCGGTGCCAGCACCCTTGATGATCTGGTGGCTGCCCTCGCGGATAAGGCCCACCGCCAGGGGGCGATAGCCTGGCGGGTCAATGCTGCCAGCAGCGGTAACCGACTGCACGGTTCAGCTATAATTTATCAATAACCTTTCACAGGAGGCAGACGATGGCATCAGGTTGGGCAGGCGATGGGGCCGTTCAGGATCAGATCGACAGCACCATTGACGATGCGGTGGCTCGCGCGCGCCGTGAGCTTCCGCGCGGCGAAAGCAACAAATTTTGTGATGAATGCGGAGAGCCGATTCCGGAGGCCCGTCGACAGGCCATCCCAGGGGTCAGATATTTCGTGAAATGCCAGCAGGAGAAAGATTTACATAACAATACATTTTCAGGATATAATCGTCGAGGATCCAAGGATAGCCAGCTACGCTGACTTTCCTTTACCGTTCATGACAGCCTTTCGCATTATCTTTTCGCGCACATTTTTTGGCGGAAAAAGTCGCAATATGTGCCCTTAAACGCGTCGGTCTTCCTCGCTACGCTTCGTGGCGAAAAGAATGAGAAATAATTTATTAATAATCAGTAAATTATTAATCATTCAAAAAATTCGATGAAGACTGTGAATTTCCTTCGATTTTATCTCCCGCAAAAAAGCGTGATACTTATCACATCGACGGAACATCGTCCCCTGAACAGAACAACCTGCGAGAGATTAACTATGAAAAACATCAAATATGCTGCCGCTGCCATCGCTCTGACTGCCCTTTCCTTCGGCGCGTTTGCCGCCGAACCGGTCACCCCCGCTCAGGCTGAAAGCATGAATAAAATCGGTGTGGTGTCTGCGCAAGGCGCAACCACTTTAGATGGTCTGGAAGCAAAACTGGCTGCTAAAGCCGAAGCCGCTGGTGCGACTGGCTACAGCATTACTTCCGCTAACACCAACAACAAACTGAGCGGTACCGCGGTTATCTATAAATAATCGCTGTTCCCTCTGTAAGCCACTGAATTAACCCTGAAAAGACCTTTAATACCCTTGCCTTGCCCGTCCGAGCCACCGGACGGGCTTTTTTTTATCCTGCAGATCCGATCACCAGCAGTCGTTGACACGACTGAGGCCCTGCTCCAGGGTGGTGACCTCCCCGCTGGCCAGCAGACAGCAGGCAAGCTGAATTTTCAACGAGTGGGGCACCGGTTCGACGCCGGCGACGCAGCGCTCGATCCAGCGCGCGGTGACCTCGGGATCTTTCGAGGCCGGCAGGACCACCGCCTCCGTTGTCGTCTCAGTCTGGCGTTCGTACAGCACCTGCACGCCCTGCTCATCGATCAGGCTGATCTGCGGGCAGCGCTGCGGGTTGGCGTACACTTCACCCTCGGTACCGTGCATCAACAGCGCGCGGCCACCGGTCTCACGAAAGAAGTTCGCCACCCGGGGAACATATTCCGGATGCGACACGCTGGAGAGACGCAACGCCTCCGCTTCGCCAAACGGTGTAGCCAGCTTGGCCAGGGTGTGGGCGCTGTTGCGCACGCCCATCCGCCAGCGCATCGCCAGCTGTTTCTCCAGCGGCGGACAGAAGGCTCCCACCGGGATATACACCGGTTCATGGCCCTCCAGCTGCGCCTGAGCCTGTCCGGCGTGCCGGGTGGCCGGAATGTCCAGCAGGGTAAAAATGGTCTCGGTCAGCACCCGGGTGGGATCGTGACTGACGCCGTGAACCACCACCGGAAACCCCAGCTTGTGCAGAAGCATCGCCAGCAGCGGCGTCAGGTTCGCCTGCTTGCGTGCGCCGTTGTAGCTGGGGATGACAATCGGCATCGGCTTGCCGGCCGGCGGGGTCAGGCGCAGCGTATGCTGCTGCATCGCCGCGTAAAACCCTTTCATCTCCGCTTCGCCTTCGCCTTTGATGCGCAGGGCGATTAATATTCCCCCCAGCTCCAGCTCCGGCACCTCGCCGTCCAGCATCCGCGCATAGAGCGCACGGGCGGTCTCTTCATCGAGGTCGCGGGCATGATTCTTACCGCGACCCACCTCTTTTATAATTTTGCTGTACTCCATGGCTCCCCCTGGTGCATCACGCGCCGGTGTCAGCGACGTTTGCGGCCTGTCTGTTTTGCTGTCTGTTTTGCTTTCCGTTTTACTATAACCTCCGGGACGCCCGGCTGCTCTATGGGAAAAACAGGTAACGCGTTCAGTAGACGCGCGCCATAGTTTTTGGTCAACAGACGCTTATCGTAAATCACCACTTCTCCCCAGCAGTGATGGCTACGGATCAGACGCCCCACCTGCTGAATCAGATTAAAGGAGGCGCTGGGCAAACTCTGTACCTCGAAAGGATAACGATTGAGGCTTTTCAGCCATTCGCCTTCGGTGATCACTACCGGGCTGTCGATGGGCGGAAAGGCGATTTTATGAATATGCACCTGGCTTAGCAGATCGCCCTTTAAATCGAGACCTTCGGCAAAGGACTGCAGGCCCACCAGCACGCTGTGCTCGCCGTTTTCAACCCGTTTGCGATGCAGTTCCACCAGCCGATAGCGCGGCTGGTCGCCCTGCACCAGCAGCATCAGGCGCAGATCGGTCACATGCTCCAGGAAGCGGTTCATCGCCCGCCCGCTGGCAAACAGCACCAGCATCCCGAGATGTTTCTTGCTCTCTACCTGCTGGCGAAAATAGGCCGCCATCTCGGCAATGTGCTGCTCTTCGTTATCCATCAACGGTTCATAGCGCATTTGAGGAATAATAATTTTCCCCTGCTCCACGTGATTGAACGGCGAATCCAGCGCCACGAAGCGGTCACCCGCTTTCTCCTTCAGACCGCTCATCTCCTGCAGGCGCGAAAAGCTGTTCAGAGAACGCAGCGTCGCTGACGTCACGACGATATGCGGCACGCTGCGCCACAGCAGCCGTTCCAGCTGATCGCTGACGCGGATGCCGACGCAGTGGAACCAGACATGGATCTGGCCGTCGCGCACCACCCGCGTCGCCCATTTAGTCACCGGCGCACCCGAGGATTGCGCCAGCGACGCCAGGCGCCACAGCTTGCTTTGGCTTTCAAACATGCCGAGCGCGCGGTTCATCTGCAGCAGCACCCGATGCAGGCGCACCACGTCATGGCTGCCGGTCTTTTCGCTGAGATCGTTAAGGAACAGCTCCGCCAGCCCGCGCAGCATCTCGGTGAGCTTCGCCAGCCGCTGGCAGATCTCCATCACCTCCTGCGGCAGTTCGCCCATCGGGAAACGATGCTCCGCTTCCTGACCGGCGGGCATGTAGAGATTGAGAATATTATTCAACGACGCAATCAGCTCGAACAGCTCTTCGCAATGGCCGGTGAGCCGCTCCGGATTGGCCAGCGGCGGCGTGGTTTTCGGACGAAACTGCTCCATGCAGGTGGCGACCAGCTTGCAGAACAGATCCAGCTGCAGGCGAAACCAGGGGGCGGTGATCTCGGCGCTCATCTCCAGCGCGTCGCGGGCGACGTCCGGCAGATGATGACCTTCATCGAGGACCAACAGCAGGTTTTTCGGTTCCGGCAGCACCGCCTCGCTCTCCATCGCCGCCATCACCAGCGCATGGTTGGCCACCACCACTTCCGCCTCCTGAATTTCCCGCCGCGCCACAAAGAACGGGCACTCGCGATAGTAGTGGCAGTTGCGGTTCAGGCAGCTGGCCTTATCGGTGCTCAGCCGGCTCCACAGCGCGTCATCGATGGATTTATCGGTATGATCGCGCAGGCCGTCCCAGCGGTAGCTGTCGAGGTCCTGCTTCAGGGTCGCACACAGCTTCTGCTCGGCCTGGTTATTCGGGGTGAGATCGTCATCGAGAAAGGCCAGCAGATCCTGCTGTGACGGCTCGGTACTGGCCAGCGCCGTCAGGTTACGCGGGCAAACGTAGCGCCCACGGCCAAAGGCGGCGGTAAAGCGCAGGTCGGGAATGATTTTACGCAGCAGCGGCAGGTCTTTACTGTAGATTTGATCCTGCAGGGCGACGTTGGCAGTGCTGACCACCAGCGTTTTTTGTTCCTCCCGGGCGATAGCTATGCCCGGGATCAGGTATGACAGCGTTTTACCGACGCCGGTCGGCGCTTCGATAGCCAGATGCCTGCCCTCTTCCCCGGCGAGCGTTTTCGCCACATCGGCGATCATCTGCCGCTGGGGGGGGCGGGGAATAAAGTCCGGGATCTGTTCCTGAAGCGCCTTATACCAGGCGGCGATTTGCGCTTTCAGCGCAGCGGTCAAAGCCATGAGAAAACCTGAATACTGTATAAACAGCCACTATTGTGCCATTTTTGCCCGCCCGGAGGTATTGCTTTCTGCTGAGTGTGGAAGCGTGCTCGACAAATAGTGTAATGGAAAGAAAAAGGCCCGCCGCCGCGTAGCGGACAGACGGGCCTGAGCCGGGCCGCGTTATCGCGGCCGGGGCATCAGCGTGTTATTCGCCAGCCGGTTTACGCGGGCGACGGCGGCGCGGCGGTTTGCCGTCCTGCGTACGCGCTTTCGGCGCCTCGCCGTCCTGACGGCGCGGGGCGCTGTTCTGGCTGCGCGGCTGTCCGCTGCGTCCCTGCCCCTGGCCACCGCGTCCCTGACCTTGCCCACGACCGCCGCCGCGCTGCTGGCGACCGTTCTGGATAGGTTCGGCTTTAATGGACGGATCCGGCTCATAGCCGGCAATCGCAATGCGCGGGATCTCTTTTTTCAGCAGGCGCTCGATATCGCGCAGCAGCTTATGCTCATCCACACACACCAGCGATAAGGCTTCGCCGGTGGCCGCCGCGCGACCAGTACGGCCGATACGGTGGACGTAATCTTCCGGCACGTTCGGCAGCTCGTAGTTCACCACGTGCGGCAGCTCTTCGATATCCAGACCACGGGCGGCGATATCGGTCGCCACCAGCACGCGAATGCCGCCGGATTTAAAGTCGGCCAGCGCGCGGGTACGTGCCCCCTGACTCTTGTTGCCATGGATCGCCGCGCTGCGGATGCCGTCTTTGTTGAGCTGCTCCGCGAGGTGGTTGGCGCCATGCTTGGTGCGGGTAAACACCAGCACCTGCTGCCAGTTGCCTTCGCCGATCAGCTGCGACAACAGTTCGCGCTTGCGGTTCTTGTCTACAAAATGGACGTGCTGGGTGATCTGCTCGGACGCGGTGTTGCGACGCGCCACTTCCACTTCCAGCGGGTTGTGCAGCAGTTTCTCGGCCAGGCCCTTGATCTCGTCGGAGAAGGTCGCCGAGAACAGCAGGTTCTGACGACGCGCCGGCAGTTTGGCCAGTACGCGACGAATGTCATGGATAAAGCCCATATCCAGCATGCGGTCCGCTTCGTCCAGCACGAGGATTTCCACGCTATCAAGGCTGACCGCGTTCTGATGTTCGAGGTCCAGCAGACGGCCCGGGGTGGCGACGAGGATGTCGACGCCACCACGCAGCTTCATCATCTGCGGGTTGATGCTCACGCCGCCGAATACCACCAGCGAGCGAATATTCAGGTATTTGCTGTAGTCGCGGACGTTCTCGCCCACCTGCGCCGCCAGCTCACGGGTTGGGGTCAGGATCAGCGCGCGCACCGGGCGGCGGCCTTTTGCGTGCGGCTCTTTGTCAATCAGACGCTGTAGCAGCGGCAGGGTAAAGCCCGCCGTCTTACCGGTGCCGGTCTGGGCGCTGGCCATCAGATCGCGCCCCTGCATTACCGCCGGGATAGCCTGCTGTTGGATAGGGGTCGGCTCAACGTAGCCCTGCTCAGCGACAGCGCGCAGGATATCGGGATTCAGGCCAAGGGAATCAAAAGACATAACAACTCCGAACCGCCCCGGCCCGGTGAAGGGCGTAGTTTTCAGGGAGATTATTGCGATAAGAGATGGCAAAAACCACAATGCCATGAAGGGGCGCATTCTAGCAGATTTTGTGACAGGCCGCATAAAATCTGCCAAAAGAATGCCGCGCTTGTCTGGCGGGGGGAAGAAGGCCACTGAGTGCGCTCAGCGGCCTGGTGTGTCATCGCAGAACGATTAACGCAAACGATACTTAATTTTTTCAACGATCTTCGCGGTGGAAATACCGTAACGATCGTGGAGGGTCGGCAGCGCGCCGGCTAACAGGAACGCGTCAGGGAGCCCAACGATATCCAGCTCACAGCGCACCCCCTTACGCATCAACAGCGCGGCCACCGCCTCCCCTAGCCCGCCGACCGCGGTGTGGTTTTCCGCAGTCACCACCAGACGACCCGGCTTCGACGCCTGTTCAATAATCGCTTTTTCATCCAGCGGTTTGATGGTTGGCACGTGCAGGACCGCCACGCTGATGTTATCAGCCCGCAGCTTTTCAACCGCCTCCAGCGCGCGCATGGTCATCAACCCGGAGGAGATGATCAGCACATCGTTGCCGTCCTCCAGCAGCTTCGCTTTGCCCAGTTCGAACTGATAGTCGTATTTATCCAGCACCAGCGGCACCTTACCGCGCAGCAGACGCATATATACCGGCCCCTGGTGATCGGCAATGGCCGGTACCGCCTGCTCTATCTCCAGCGCATCGCAGGGATCGACGATGACCATGCCGGGGATACCGCGCATAATCGCCAGATCTTCCGTGGCCTGATGGCTAGGCCCGTAGCCGGTTGTCAGGCCCGGCAGCGCCGCGCAGATCTTCACGTTCAGATGCTCTTCGGCGATGACCTGATGAATAAAATCATAGGCGCGACGGGTGGCGAAGGCAGCATAGGTGGTGGCGAAAGGAATAAACCCCTCCTTCGCCATCCCCCCCGCCGCCGCCATCAGCAGCTGCTCGGCCATGCCCATCTGGAAAAAACGATCCGGGAAGGCCTGGGCGAAAATATGCAGATCGGTATATTTTGACAGGTCCGCGGTCATGCCGACGATTTCCGGGCGCTGCGCCGCCAGTTTTGACAGCGCGACACCGAAAGGCGCAGAGACAGTCGCCTGGCCTTCATCAGCAATCGAGGCGATCATCGCCGACGTTTTTAAACGGGGTTGACTCTGGCTCATTACAGCACTCCTTCCGGTTTGTTAGCGTCCAGCACCGCAATCGCTTTTTGCCATTCGTCGGCATCGACGCGAATAAAATGGTTTTTATCGCGGGTTTCGAGGAACGGCACCCCTTTGCCCATCAGCGTGTCGCATAAAATGACCCGCGGCTGGTTAGCGGAGTGATTTTTCGCGTTGTCAAAGGCAGCCATCACCGCCGGCAGATCGTTACCGTCCACGCGCTGTACGTACCAGCCGAAGGCGGCCCATTTCTCATGCAGCGGCTCGAAGCCGAGGATTTTGCGCGAATCGCCGTCCGCCTGCTGTTTGTTGACGTCGACCAGGTTAATCAGATTGGTCAGGCCATAGTGAGCCGCCGACATCGCTGCTTCCCAGGTCGACCCTTCGTCCAGCTCCCCATCGGACATGGAGTTGTAGACCCAGGCCGTGCTCTGTTTCTGCCGCAGCCCAAGCGCCATGCCGACGGCAATGGACAGCCCCTGTCCCAGCGAACCGCCGGACATCTCCATGCCTGGGGTGTAGGTCGCCATGCCGGACATCGGCAGGCGGCTGTCGTCGGAACCGTAAGTTTCCAGCTCGGCTTCCGGGATAATGCCTGCCTCCAGCAGCGCAGCATAATAAGCGATAGCGTAATGGCCATGAGATAGCAGGAAGCGATCGCGCCCCTCCCACTCGGGATCTTCCGGGCGATAGGTCATGGCGTGGCTGAAGGCGGTGGCCAGCACATCGGCATAGCCCAGCGCCTGGCCGATATAGCCCTGCCCCTGTACTTCCCCCATTTGCAGGGCGTAACGGCGAATACGCCATGCCGCCGCGGCGACTTTTTGTGATTCGGTCATCTTCATCTGTTTGCCTCGCTTAGTGAATTAACATGCCGCCGTTAACGTCCAGGGTGATACCGGTGGAGTAGGAAGAGAGGTCGCTGCCGAGGAACAGCGCGGCACGCGCGATGTCTACCGCGTCGCCGAGGCGGTTCATCGGGATCCCGGCAAGAATGTTGGCCGTCATATCGTCAGTCAGCTTGCCGGCGGTAATGTCGGTCTGAATCAGCCCCGGGGTAATGCAGTTAACGCGGACGTTATCCGGGCCAAGCTCGCGCGCCATCGCCCGCGCCAGACCCAGCACCCCGGCTTTTGCCGCGCTGTAGTGCGGGCCGCCGAAGATACCGCCGCCGCGCTGGGCGGAAACGGACGAGATGCAGACAATGCTGCCGGATTTTTGTGCCCGCATGGTGGGAATAACCGCCTGCGACATCAGCAGCGTGCCGCGCAGGCTGACATCGAGCACTGCGTCATAATTGGCGCGCTTGATATCCATCAGCTTCAGCGGTTGGGTAATCCCTGCGTTATTCACCAGCACATCAACCCGGCCATATTTCGCCAGAATTTGTTCGATGGCCGCCTGTACCTGCACTTCATCAGCGACGTTCGCCGCCAGGCCGAGATGGCCTTCGCCTAATGCCGCCGCCGCGGTTTTGCTGGCTTCACCATTGAGGTCGATAATGACCACTTTCGCGCCGTTGTCGGCGAATAATTTCGCGGTGGCAAAGCCCAAACCGCGTGCGGAGGCCGCGCCAGTAATAATGGCGACTTTATCTTTTAATAACATAGTTTCACTCCATGACATTACGTCATATTAATTAACAGGATATATTTCCGTTATTGTGGTTCATCGAGGAAAAGAATCACCACCAAGCCAATGGCGGCGCAGATACCAAAATAGGTAAATACAGAATTAAAACTGCCCGTCTGGTCAAGTAAGTAGCCGGCCGCCATCGGGGCCACAAATCCGCCGAGGTTGCCACCGCTATTAATAATGGAAGAAGCGATCGGATAGGTTTTGCTGTCCGATACAGCCATGCCGTAAGCGGTAAAAGCTGGCCAACCGATATTCAAACAGAAACCGACAAAGAATAATCCAATACAGACCGCCAGGGTGCTCGTCGGGATATTCAGCATCACTAACATCATGACCACGGTTGACACCGCAGTGAACATCATGGTGGGTTTACGCCGGCGGCCTAATAATTTGTCCGAAATCCATCCACCGCCGATCGCGCCAATAAAGCCGCCGATGCACGGCATACTGGCCACGAAGCCCATACTCATCACATCAAAACCGCGCTCTTTCACTAAATACAGCGGGATCCAGGTTAATAATCCGTACAGCACGCTAACCATCATAAAATACGCCAGACAGTCACCCAGAATATTCTTTGAGGTAAATAAGCCTTTCGCAGTATCAATAGGCGCCATCTTTTTCACCCGAATAATTTTATCCAGCCAGGTGAAGCGATCGGCAATTAATATATTCTCGCGTACGCCGTTATTATGGCGTTCACGCCCGGCATTAATCTCTTCGAGTTCGCCTTGTGAAACAAATCCGCTCTCTGAAGGTTTGGATTTAACCAGCAGATACCACGCAATCGCCGCCACGATCCCGGGTATCGCAAAGGAGAAAAAGACCCACCGCCAGCCCCAGGTCACCGCAATCCACACCGCCAGCGGCGGGACAATAATCGGCGCAAACATGGTCGCCGCGATATAAACACCCGTTGCCGTCGCTTTCTCTTTTGGTGGAAACCAGTTATTTATGGTGGAAGCCAGCCCCACCGGGCAAGGCCCTTCGCTCAGCCCCAGTCCCAGCCGCACCAGCTTCAGGCCAAACACGGAGCTCACCGTGCCCATCAGCCAGGTAAAGGCGGAGAAGCCGAAAATGGACAGCGAAACCAGTCCCCGGGTACCGCGTTTGGCGATGAAAAAGCCGGCCGGGATCTGGCTTACCGCATAGCCGAGGAAAAACATACTGGCAATGGCCCCAGCTTCAAAATTATTGATATGAAACTCATCAATGATAAACGGCAGTACCGCGCCAATATTGGTCCTGTCGGCGTAATTGATGGCATACACCAGGAAAATCATCGTCAAAACCACGAAACGATATTTTGTTTTCCTGGCGTCAGTACAGACTAGTGTATCTATACGTGACATAGGGTTTCCTCATCTTATACCTCATCCACTTCGCTGCCCGTTGCCGCTTCGGATCACCGCGTTTTCACTTTCCATACAGCAGCAAGAGATAAATATCTTTTCGCTCAGCTAAACAGGTGGTTAGGTGTTTTATAATGGCGACCTCAATGCATCGCCGTTTGTGATCAGGCCTGTGAGAGGAATATAACAACCCCAAAATGAAACGGTATTCAAAAAACCTCAATTATGATTGAGAAAAATTGAGTTAGTGACTTCCCGCAAATTTTTAGCGTTTACTGACACGCACTCTTTTAACGAGATAAATTGTTAAGTCCATCACAAATTAAAATCATTTTTCCCTTTTCTCTATGCTGGCTATCACGACTGCGCCACGCTGTTCGCTATTTTCTTTTAGAAACGCCCTGCCCAGGATGCTGCCATGAGTCAACCGCTGCCCAATAAAAATTTGCCGATGCCCTCTTTACGCAATATCCAGGCCTTTATTGAAGTCGCCGCTACCGGCAGCCTCAACCTGGCCGCAGAGAATCTCAATATTACCGCCTCGGCGGTCAGCCACCAGATAGCCAGCCTGGAGCACTTTCTGGGAAAAAAACTGTTCTCCCGCAGCAGTAAAGGCGTCATGTTAACGGCGGTGGGAGAAAAATATCTCAAAGAGGTCTCCGGGGCGCTGAATATGATTGGCCAGGCCACCAGCCAGGTGATCAACGATATCCATCAGGATTATTTACGTATTCACTCGGCGCCGAGTTTCGGCCTGCTGTGGCTGATGCCTCGCCTGGATAAATTTCGCCAGGCGTGGCCGGCGCTAAAAATCAGCCTGACCTGTTCATACGAAAGCATCCAGTTCTCCCGGGATAATATTGATATCGATATTCGTCACGGGCTATCACAGTGGCCAACGCTGCTGGTCAGAACCATTAAAAATGAGTGCGTCCTGCCCTACAGCGCAGCGTCTTATTTAGCCAGCCATCCTGTGCATGCGGTGGAAGATCTGCTGGCCTGCGATCTGATCCACTCCGACAGCACCTTAATTAACTGGAGCAGTTGGCTGTCGTGGCACAAGGTCCGCGGCTGGCATAAAAACTTCATTTTTAATTTCGACCGGTCGTACATGAGCATCGAGGCGGCCAGAATGGGGATGGGGGTGATCCTTGAAAGCAATCTGCTGGCCGGCGGGCATGTGCGTCAGGGGCAGCTGACGCCGGTATTTGACGACGAGCGGAGTATGCCGGTCGGCGCGCACCACTTCGTTCTCCCCCATGCCAATGAACAGAAGGAGAAGGTCCAGCGCTTCTTCGCCTGGGTCGCCGGGGAGCTGAAAGAGGAAGGTTTTCATATTTGATCCAGGCCGGTAGACAAACTGTCGATTGGGACCTAAAGTTAATCAATCGATTGATTAACTTTTACAGAGCGCGATGACCAGTAAAGGCGAACAGGCAAAAAATCAGCTTATCGCGGCCGCTATCGCCCAGTTTGGCGAGTATGGCCAGCATGCCACCACCCGCGATATCGCCGCCCAGGCCGGGCAGAATATCGCCGCTATCACCTATTATTTTGGCTCGAAAGACGACTTATATCTCGCCTGTGCTCAATGGATCGCCGATTTTATCGGCGACAATTTTCGCCCACAGGCCGAAGCGGCGGAGGCCCTGCTCGCCGGAGAGTCGCCGGATCGCCAGGCAATTCGCGCCCTCATTCTCAATGCCTGCCACAACATGATCCTGCTGCTGACCCAGGATGATACGGTCAACTTAAGCAAATTCATTTCCCGTGAGCAGCTGGCGCCGACCGCCGCCTACCATCTGATCCACCAGCAGGTGATTGCCCCCCTGCACCACTATCTCACCCGGCTGATTGCCGCCTGGACAGGCCGCGATGCCGGTGATACGCAAATGATCCTCCACACCCACGCCCTGCTGGGCGAGGTGCTGGCTTTCCGTCTTGGGCGTGAAACCATCCTGCTGCGCACCGGCTGGACGCAGTTTGACGCGCAAAAGACCGAACAGATTTTCGAGGTCATTACCTGTCATATCGATTTCATTCTGCATGGGTTATCGCAAAGGAGTTTGGGCTGATGAAAAAACCCGTCGTCGTCATTCTGCTGATCGTGATTCTTCTCGCCGCGCTGGGCGGCGGCTGGTGGTGGTACCAGAGCAGCCGGCAGCAGCCGCTGACCCTGTATGGCAATGTCGATATCCGCACCGTCAACATGAGCTTCCGCGTCGGCGGCAGACTGGCTTCGCTGACCGTCGACGAAGGCGACAGCATCCGCGCCGGGCAAACGCTCGGCGAGCTTGATCGCGCGCCGTATGAAAATGCCCTGCTGCAGGCCGAGGCTAACGTCTCCACTGCCCAGGCACAGTATGACCTGATGATGGCCGGCTACCGCTCGGAAGAGATTGCCCAGGCCGCTGCGGCGGTAAATCAGGCGCAGGCCGCTTACGACTATGCGCAAAACTTTTATCAACGCCAGCTCGGGCTGCGCGCCAGCAGCGCGATATCCGCCAACGACCTCGAAAACGCCCGTTCTTCACGCGATCAGGCACAGGCGACCTTAAAATCGGCGCAGGACAAACTGCGTCAGTACCGCGCCGGTAACCGCCCGCAGGAGATTGCGCAGGCCAAAGCCAGTCTGGAACAGGCGCAGGCGGCGCTGGCCCAGGCTAAACTGGACCTGCACGATACCGTGCTCATCGCCCCTTCC
This sequence comes from Klebsiella sp. G-Nf4, assembly GCF_002810615.1. NCBI lineage: Bacteria > Pseudomonadati > Pseudomonadota > Gammaproteobacteria > Enterobacterales > Enterobacteriaceae > Klebsiella > Klebsiella sp. G-Nf4. The sequence goes on from NZ_PION01000005.1 coordinate 350,021, forward strand.
GACGGTACGCTGATGACCCGCGCCGTCGAGCCCGGCACCATGCTCAACGCCGGCGGCACCGTGCTGACGCTGTCGTTAACCCATCCGGTGTGGGTCCGCGCCTATGTTGACGAGAAAAACCTTGGTCAGGCGCAGCCGGGACGCGAAGTGCTGCTGTATACCGACGGCCGGCCGGACAAGCCCTATCACGGTAAAATCGGCTTTGTCTCGCCAAGCGCTGAATTTACGCCGAAGACCGTGGAAACGCCGGATCTGCGTACCGACCTCGTTTATCGTCTGCGTATTGTGGTGACCGATGCCGACGGCGCCCTGCGCCAGGGGATGCCGGTGACCGTCTCCTTTAACAACGGGAACGGACATGAGTGAGGATGTCATCACCTTAAACGACCTGAGCCGCCGTTTTCCCGGTATGGACAGGCCCGCGGTGGCGCCGCTGACCTGCACGATCCGCGCCGGCTACGTCACCGGGCTGGTGGGCCCCGACGGCGCGGGGAAAACCACCCTGATGCGAATGCTGGCCGGTTTGCTTAAACCTGATGAGGGCCGCGCCAGCGTGATCGGCTTCGACCCGCTAAGAGACGACAGCGCCCTGCACGCGGTGCTCGGCTATATGCCGCAGAAGTTCGGCCTGTATGAAGATCTGACGGTGATGGAAAACCTGACCCTATATGCCGACCTGCGCAGCGTCACCGGCGAGGCGCGGAAGAACATTTTCGACCGCCTGCTGGAATTCACCTCCCTTGGCCCGTTTACCGAACGGCTGGCAGGCAAGCTTTCCGGCGGCATGAAGCAAAAGCTGGGACTCGCCTGTACCCTGGTGGGCGACCCGAAAGTACTGCTGCTGGATGAGCCCGGCGTCGGCGTCGACCCTATCTCGCGCCGCGAACTGTGGCAGATGGTGCACGAGCTGGCTGGCGACGGCATGCTGATCCTGTGGAGCACCTCCTATCTCGATGAAGCGGAACAATGCCGCGACGTGTTGCTGATGAACGAAGGCAAACTGCTCTACCAGGGTGAGCCGACGGCGCTAACGCAAACCATGGCCGGACGCAGTTTCCTCGTCTCCAGCCCACAGGAAAACAACCGCCGCCTGCTGCAGCGGGCGCTAAAGCTGCCGCAAATTAGCGATGGCGTGATCCAGGGCAAGTCGGTGCGCCTGATCCTGAAAAAAGACGCCCGCATTGAGGAAGTCCAGCAGCATGGCGACATGCCGCCGCTACAGGTGGCGGAGACGGCGCCGCGCTTTGAAGATGCGTTTATCGATCTGCTCGGCGGCGCCGGGACCGCTGAGTCGCCGTTGGGAGCGATTATCCATCGTGTTGACGGCAGCAAAGACGAAACGGTCATTGAGGCGCAGTCGTTAACGAAAAAATTTGGTGATTTCGCCGCTACCGACCACGTCGATTTCCAGGTTAAGCGTGGTGAAATTTTCGGTCTGCTCGGCCCCAACGGCGCCGGGAAATCCACCACCTTCAAAATGATGTGCGGCCTGCTGGTGCCCACCTCCGGCAAAGCGCTGGTGCTGGGGATGGATCTTAAGGTCAGCTCTGGCAAGGCGCGCCAGCATCTGGGCTATATGGCGCAAAAATTTTCGCTGTACGGCAACCTCAGCGTCGAGCAGAACCTGCGCTTTTTCTCCGGCGTCTATGGCCTGCGCGGCCGGGCGCAGAATGAAAAAATCGCCCGGATGAGCGATGCCTTTGGCCTGAAAAGTATCGCCCGTCACGCCGCCGACGAGCTGCCGCTCGGTTACAAGCAGCGGCTGGCGCTGGCCTGCTCGCTGATGCATGAGCCCGATATTCTGTTTCTCGATGAACCGACCTCTGGCGTCGACCCCCTCACCCGCCGTGAGTTCTGGCTGCATATCAACAGCATGGTCGATAAAGGGGTGACGGTGATGGTCACCACCCACTTTATGGATGAGGCGGAATATTGCGACCGCATCGGGCTGGTTTACCACGGTAAGCTTATCGCCAGCGGGACCCCGGACGCGCTGAAGGCCCAGGCGGCGAATGATAGCCAGAAAGATCCCACCATGGAGCAGGCGTTTATTACCCTGATTAACCAATGGGATAAGGAGCACGGCCATGAGCAATAGCGTTCTTTCGTGGCGACGGGTCCGCGCCCTGTGCGTGAAAGAGACCCGGCAGATCGTCCGCGATCCCAGCAGTTGGCTGATCGCGATGGTGATCCCGCTACTCCTGCTGTTTATCTTCGGCTATGGCATTAACCTCGATTCCAGCAAACTGCGGGTCGGCGTATTGCTGGAGCAACAGAGCGAAGAGGCGCTGGATTTTGTCCATACCATGACCGGCTCGCCCTATATCGACGCCACGGTCAGCGATAATCGCCAGCAGCTGATTCAAATGATGCAGGCCGGGCGCATCCGCGCCATGGTGGTCATTCCCGTCGACTTTGACCGCCAGATGGCCCGCGCCGGCGCCGACGCGCCAATTCAGTTGATTACCGACGGCAGCGAGCCCAATACCGCCAACTTCGCCCAGGGCTATGTGGAAGGCATCTGGCAGATCTGGCAGCAGCAGCGGGCGGAAGACCGCGGTGAGACCTTTGAGCCGCTGATCGACGTGCAGATGCGCTACTGGTTTAACCCGGCGGCTATTAGCCAGCACTTTATTATCCCCGGGGCGATCACCATCATCATGACCGTGGTCGGCGCGATCCTGACCTCGCTGGTGGTGGCGCGCGAATGGGAGCGCGGCACCATGGAGGCGCTACTGTCGACCGAGATCACCCGCGCCGAACTGCTGCTGTGCAAGCTCATTCCCTACTATTTCCTCGGCATGCTGGCGATGCTGCTGTGTATGCTGGTGTCGGTATTTATTCTCGGCGTGCCCTACCGCGGTTCGCTGCTGATTCTGTTTGTCATCACCAGTCTGTTTTTGCTCAGCACCCTGGGCATGGGGCTGCTGATCTCAACCATTACCCGCAACCAGTTTAACGCCGCGCAGGTGGCGCTGAATGCCGCGTTTTTACCGTCGATTATGTTGTCGGGGTTTATTTTCCAGATAGACAGTATGCCGGCGGTGATCCGCGCGGTGACCTACGTGATCCCGGCGCGCTATTTCGTCAACACCCTGCAAAGCCTGTTTCTGGCGGGCAATATTCCGGTGGTGCTGGTGGTGAATGTGCTGTTTTTGATTGCGTCGGCGGTGATGTTTATCGGCCTGACGTGGCTGAAAACCAAACGGCGTCTGGATTAGGTTTTGCCCGGTGGCGCTGCGCTGACCGGGCCTACGGTTTAACCAACATCGATTATACGGTTCGCCGATCCCCCAGGCCGGGCAAACGCAGTGCCGCCCGGCGTGGTTGAATGGGCCAAAGGAGCTATTATGTTTCACCGCTTATGGACATTGATCCGCAAAGAGCTGCAGTCGCTGCTGCGCGAACCGCAGACGCGGGCAATTTTAATCATGCCGGTGCTGATTCAGGTGCTGCTGTTTCCCTTTGCCGCGACGCTGGAGGTGACCAACGCCACCATCGCCATCTACAACGAAGACAGCGGCCGCCACGCGGTGGAACTCACTCAGCGCTTCGCCCGCGCCAAAGCCTTTACCCACGTCCTGCTGCTGAAAAGCCCGCAGGCGATCCAGCCGACCATCGATGAACAAAAAGCCCTGCTGGTGGTACGCTTCCCGGCGGATTTCTCGCGTAATCTCGACAACTATCAAACCGCCCCGCTGCAGCTCCTGCTCGACGGGCGCAACTCCAACAGCGCGCAAATCGCCGCCAACTACCTGCAGCAGATCGTAAAAAACTATCAGCAGGAGCTGCTGGAGGGCAAAGCAAAGCCGAACAACAGCGAACTGGTGGTGCGCAACTGGTACAACCCGAATCTCGACTATAAGTGGTTCGTGGTGCCGTCGCTTATCGCCATGATCACCACCATCGGGGTGATGATCGTGACGTCGTTGTCGGTGGCCCGTGAGCGCGAACAGGGTACCCTCGATCAGCTGCTGGTCTCGCCCCTCGCCACCTGGCAAATCTTCGTTGGCAAAGCGGTGCCGGCGCTGATCGTCGCCACCCTGCAGGCGACTATCGTGCTGGCGATTGGTATCTGGGCCTATCAGATCCCGTTTGCCGGCTCGCTGCTGCTGTTCTATTTCACGATGGTGATTTATGGCTTATCGCTGGTGGGCTTCGGTTTATTGATTTCATCGCTGTGCGCCACCCAGCAGCAGGCGTTTATCGGCGTGTTCGTCTTTATGATGCCGGCGATCCTGCTTTCGGGCTACGTTTCACCGGTGGAAAATATGCCGCAGTGGCTGCAGGATCTGACCTGGATAAACCCGATCCGCCATTTTACCGATATCACCAAGCAAATTTATCTGAAGGATGCGAGTCTGAAGATTGTGTGGGGAAGTTTGTGGCCGCTACTGGTCATAGCGGCCACCACCGGCTCAGCGGCGTATGCGATGTTCCGAAGAAAGATTGCGTAGTTTTTTATCTTTCGCCAGCAGCGAGACCACCGCCGGGCCTGCCAGTATCACCAGCCCGGCGAGGGCCAGCAGCAGGTTGTTGTGCAGCACGCGCGACAGCAACCACAGCGCTATCATGGCCGCGCCAAAGTACCAGGTGGTGGTGAGCTCCTCAAGGAAGTCTCCCACATCGCGCCAGCGCGCCTCGTGGTGACGCTGCAGAAACAGCATCGCCAACAGCGTGACGCTGTAGAGGACGCACAGTCCCAATCCGACGCGCACCAGCGCGCCGCTCATCCAACCCATCACCAGTACTGCCACGACCAGTAGATGCAACATAATCTGCCAGCAACTAAGACCTGTTGCGACGCGTACACGTTGTTGCCACTTCATGGCTTCTCTCCTGAAGGATTTTTCTCTGCTACTCAGAGTACCGCACTTTACGGAAAATTCCGTATCACCGCATCTTTTTGTGACGTCTACTACACTATTTTATTCAGGAAAGTGACATTTACTGGAGAATTATGGCTGAGCCAACGTCGGGATTTTCGTTGAACGTGCTGACAATTAACACCCATAAAGGCTTTACGGCGTTTAATCGGCGTTTTATTTTGCCCGAGTTGCGCGACGCCGTGCGCAGCGTCAGCGCGGATATTGTTTGCCTGCAGGAAGTGATGGGCGCTCATGAAGTTCACCCGCTGCACATCGAGAACTGGCCAGATACCACCCATTATGAATTTCTCGCCGACACCATGTGGAGCGATTACGCCTACGGGCGCAACGCGGTCTATCCGGAAGGCCACCACGGCAATGCCGTACTGTCGCGCTTTCCCATTGAATACTATGAAAATCGCGATATTTCAGTCGGCAACGGCGAGAAACGCGGTCTGCTTTACTGCCGCATCGTGCCGCCAGAGAGCGGCGTGACGATCCATGTGATCTGCGTTCACCTGGGTTTACGCGCCGACCAACGGCAGGCACAGTTGACCATGCTGGCGGAGTGGGTCAATACCCTGCCCGCCGGTGAGCCTGTGGTGGTGGCCGGGGATTTTAACGACTGGCGTCAGCAGGCGAATCAGCCGTTAAAAGCGCAAGCCGGGCTGGAAGAGATCTTTACCCGCGCCCGCGGAAGGCCGGCGCGCACGTTTCCGGTCAGTTTTCCGCTGCTGCGCCTCGATCGTATTTATGTCAAAAACGCCCACGCCAGCCACCCGAAGGCGCTGGCCCTCAAACAATGGCGGCATCTGTCCGATCATGCGCCCCTTAGCGTGGAGATACACTTGTGAAATGTCGTTGGCAGGAAGGCAACCGCATTACGCTCCTGGAGAACGGCGACCAGTACTATCCGGCGCTGTTTGCGGCCATTGGTCGCGCCAGCCGGCGGGTGATCCTCGAATCCTTTATCTGGTTTGAAGATGAGGTGGGCTGGCGGCTGCACGCGGTTCTGCTGAAAGCCGCCCGCCGCGGTATTCAGGTGGAGGTGCTGCTTGACGGCTATGGCTCGCCGGATCTCAGCGATGAGTTTGTCGGCGAACTGACCGCCGCCGGGGTGATTTTTCGCTACTACGATCCGCGCCCTAAGCTGATGGGGATGCGCACCAACCTGTTCCGTCGGATGCACCGTAAAATCGTGGTGATTGATGACACTACCGCCTTTGTCGGCGGTATTAACTACTCCGCTGAGCATATGAGCGACTACGGCCCAGAGGCGAAACAGGATTATGCGGTGCAGGTCGAAGGGCCGGTGGTACTTGATATTCTGCAGTTCGAGCTGGAGAACCTGCCCAACAGCGAAACCGCCCGCCGCTGGTGGCGCCGCCGTCGCCATCAGCCGGAGATCAACCAGACTCCCGGCGAGGCGCAGGCGCTGTTCATCTGGCGCGACAACCAGGATCACCGCGACGATATCGAACGCCACTACCTGAAGATGCTGACCAGCGCCCGCCGGGAGGTGATCATTGCCAACGCCTATTTCTTTCCCGGCTACCGCCTGCTGCATGCGATGCGTAATGCCGCGCGGCGCGGCGTGCGGGTCAAGCTGATCGTCCAGGGCGAGCCGGATATTCCGATTGTGAAGTTTGGCGCCCACCTGCTCTATCACTATCTCGTTAAGGGCGGGGTGCAGATCTATGAGTATCGCCGCCGTCCGCTGCATGGCAAGGTCGCCCTGGCGGATGACCACTGGGCCACCGTCGGGTCGAGCAACCTGGATCCATTGAGCCTGTCGCTGAATCTGGAAGCCAATCTGATCATCCACGACCGGGTGTTTAACCAGACGCTGCGCGATAACCTCAACGGGCTTATCGCCAGAGATTGCCAGCGGATCGATAAAGCGATGCTGCCGAAGCGCAACTGGTGGCGGCTGGGCGTCAGCGTGATGGCCTTCCACTTTCTGCGCCACTTCCCGGCGTGGGTCGGCTGGCTACCAGCCCATACGCCGCGGCTGGCCAGGGTCAGCCCGCCGGTGCAGCCGGAGATTGAAACCCAGGATCGTGTCGACTCACAAACCAGGGATAATCCGCTATGAGCAAATCGCATCCCCGCTGGCGGATGGCGAAAAGAGTACTTACCGTGCTCTTTTTTATCGCCGTGATCGTTCTATTGGTGATTTACGCGCAGAAGGTCGACTGGCAGGACGTGTGGAAGGTGATCCGTGGCTATGATCGGCTGGCCTTATTTAGCGCCATTGCGCTGGTCATCGTCAGCTATCTGATCTACGGCTGCTACGATCTGCTTGGCCGGGCCTATTGCGGGCATAAGCTGGCGAAACGCCAGGTGATGCTGGTATCGTTTATCTGCTATGCCTTTAACCTGACGCTCAGCACCTGGGTGGGCGGGATCGGCATGCGCTACCGGCTGTACTCGCGGCTGGGGCTCAACGGCGGCACCATCACCCGTATTTTTTCATTAAGCATTACCACCAACTGGCTGGGCTATATCCTGCTCGGTGGGGTGATCTTTACGGCGGATCTGGTGAAGTTACCGCCGCACTGGTACATCAGCCAGACCACCCTGCGCATTATCGGCGGGGTGATGCTGATCCTTACGCTTTGCTATCTGTTCGGCTGCGCGTTCGCTAAACGCCGTCACCTGACGATTAAAGGCCAGCGGCTGGTGCTGCCCTCCTGGCGCTTCGCGCTGCTGCAGATGGGGATCTCGGCGGCGAACTGGATGGCGATGGGGGCGATAATCTGGCTGCTGTTGGGCAGCGAAATTAACTATTTCCTGGTATTAGGGGTGCTGCTGGTGAGTAGTATCGCCGGGGTGATCGTTCATATTCCGGCCGGGATCGGCGTGCTGGAGGCGGTGTTTATCGCCATGCTCTCCGGAGAGGAGATTTCGAAGGGCGCGATTATCGCCGCCCTGCTCGCCTGGCGCGCGCTTTATTATTTCCTGCCATTGCTGCTGGCGACGGTGGCCTATCTGCTGCTGGAGAGCCGGGCGAAAAAGCTGCGGCAAAAGAACCAGCGCAAGCTGGCCCGCGAATGACACAGCCAGGTCGCGCTGCGCTTGCCGGGCCTGCGGAGTGTGAGCCTGTGAGAGGACCCCGTAGGCCGGGTAAGGCGTAGCCGCCACCCGGCAGCATCACGGGTACCGTACCTGAAATCTCGCCCGGCGGCGCTGCGCTTGCACGGGCCTAAACGCCAGCCGGACGGTTCCCTCTCCCTCCGGGAGAGGGACAGGGCGAGGGGAAGCACTGCAGTGTGGTTGTTTATGTTATCTGTGGCTTCAGCGTAGTTTGCGCTCCCGGTTAGTCTTCTGCGTTATGTCACTCATGGCGCAGGGAGCGCACAGGGGGCGGCCAGTCGCCGCCGCCCCCTGTACCCCCGGGCTCCGGCCAGCAAAATCGCCACTTCGTGGTGCCTTCGACTTATCCCTGCAGGCTTCGGGTCGGGCCGAGGCAGCGTATATGGACGCTCCCGGAATGCAATGCTTTCTTCAGTTCAGTAATAAAACGGGTAGGTGCAGCCATATATCCGGTTTCTGATGGGATTTCTTTATCCCGAACCATGATGAAATCCGCCAGGCAGGTA